>CASEBV010000012.1 GCA_949286415.1 uncultured Bacteroidales bacterium | reverse complement strand
CTGTTTCCTCCTGTCTGATTAAGCGATCTCGTTGATCTGGATTTTAGTGAAATTCTGACGGTGACCGGTCTGCTTCTGATAGCCTTTGCGGCGTTTCTTCTTGAAGACAATCACCTTCTTGCCTCTGCATGTGTCGTCAAGCACGGTAGCCTTGACCGAAGCTCCGTCAACATAAGGAGCACCAACCTTGACGGCTCCGTCATTATCGACAAGAAGCACCTTGTCAAACTCCACTGCAGCGCCTTTTTCAGCAGCAAGACGCTGAACAAAAATCTCCATGCCAGCCTCAACTTTAAACTGCTGGCCTGCAATTTCTACGATTGCGTACATAAATTAAAACAAACTTAAGTGTTCCGACTGCAAGCGGTCCGTTTCGCAACAGACTCTTTATCAATGGCTTGACAATCATGTAAATATTTTGGGTCTGCAAAGATAACACATTTCGCCGAAAGTGCAAAAAATCTTGAAGGCTTATCGGAGGAATTTCAGATAGCAGAATTTCAGACAGCAGAATTTCAGACCCGCACAAAAGTACATGTCACCTCACCTGTAATAAAGTCATCCGGAATCTGGAATGAAAATACCAGCTGACTGTCTGTCAGGGTCTCAAGTGTACATGCCACAGACTCTCCGGATTCGATGACAGTAAGAGTATTCCCCTCCAATGACCACTCAAAGCCGTCCTGCTCGGACTGCCCTGTCGTCTTGTCGACAGAAGTGATTGTTCCGGTGCCGTCCGCATTGAATACAAAAGATATTTCCGCCTGCAGCCTCTCGGTAGCATCGAATTCCATTTCCTCCCCATCGAACAGGATTGAAGCTTTCGTCAGCTGCCATGTGCCGACAATGGACGGGCGGGAAGTTTCATCTTTCTTGCAAGAAGAAAGTGCAAGCAGCGGCACGAGCACCGCAAGAACAGCAAACAATCTTTTCATAATCACAAAATTTATAATTGAACATAATCAAGTTGTGCAGAAAAAAGCATCTGATTTCCACAGAATATCAGATGCAAATTTAAGAAAAATCGTTGCTTTGTCCTACGGTTTCAAATTTCCGCCCCACTCCGGGTCAGAAAATCAATATCAAAGATAATTTTTGATAAAAACCTTTTTGTTATTTTTATAAATTTGCACGACAAATGTGAATTTCAGAATGGAGACACCGTTTGTATATGACAGATATGTCATCGACAGAAATTTCATCGGCAGAAAGACCGAATGCAACACGCTGAGGAATCTTCTTACAGGAAAAGAGGATGTGGCAATCTACGAACCGCCGAAAAGCGGGAAAATGTCAATCATACAGCAGGCATTGTTCGGGATGAGAATATCCGGACTCAGGTTTGCAGTATGCGAACTGAACCTGTTCAATGTCAGGGAGAAAAACCGTTTTCTCACGAAATTCGGCTCCTCTGTGATTCGGGCTGTAGCATCCACTCCGGAAGAATATGAAGCGATCATTGCAGGACTGCTCCCTGACACTCATTTTGTGTTTGACAGGCAGCGCTTCTCCGTTTCCGATGAAGTCGTATCCCTGAATTGGGATGCCGACATGAATGACATCCTGTCCATGATGAGGCTTCCCATGAAACTCGCCGAAGAAAAAAAGACAGGAATCTATATCATTGCCGATGAATTCCAGAATCTCATGTCCATACCTGAATATGAGGAAATCTTCAAGGCAATGGAGACCGTGCTTCAGGAGAAGGACAAGGGGAAAGAATACTGCCCGACATTCATTCTGACCGGCTCCATGATCAATGCCATGAAATATATTTTTGAGGAGAAAAAATATTTCTGGCGTCTGACAGAACATCTCCCCCTGCAGCCGGTTGACGAGAAAGAGATTGTGGAGCACATAGTAAAAGGTTTCCTCGTGAGCGGGAAAGTCATTGAACGCGAGCTTGCTGCCGGAGCTGTGAAACTCTTCAGGTCAAACATCTGGTATCTCAACCATTTCATTTCCATCTGCGACTCCCTGTCAAAAGGATATATCAACGAAGGGGTACTTATGGAGGCCCTCAAAATCATAATTTCCATTCATGAACCTAAATTCTTCTCGATGACCAACAATCTGACCGATCATCAGATGAGTCTTGTCAAAGCGATTCTGGACGGAGAAATTAAATTCAGCGCGTCTGATGTAATCGAGAAGTACGGCCTCAATTCTTCCGCCAATGTCAGAAGAGTCAAAGACGCACTGAAGAAGAAGGAAATCATAACATTCAATGAAAAAGACGAACCGGTGATACTCGACCCTCTCTTTGAGTATTGGCTCCGGCGGGATTATTTTGAAATGGAATAAAAATGAAAAAGAAAATCGCAGTGCTCACAGGAGCAGGAGTCAGCGCCGAGAGCGGCATAAGCACATTCAGGGACAGCGGCGGCCTCTGGGAAAACTACAATGTGGAAGATGTCGCCAGCATCGACGGCTGGAGAAAGAACCCCGGGCTTATGCTGGATTTCTACAACGCAAGAAGGAAACAGCTTGAGTCAGCCTTGCCGAATGCCGCCCATCTGGCAATAGCCGGACTTGAAAATGACTATGATGTCACCGTCATCACCCAGAATGTGGACAACCTGCACGAAAGGGCCGGAAGCACAAGAGTCATTCACCTGCATGGAGAGCTGACGAAAGTCCGTCCGGAAGACTGCTGCAATGATGCCGACGGATATTCCGAGGCCGGAGTATTCGACATCGGATACGGAGAAATACATCTCGGGGACAAAGGTCCGGACGGAGCACAGCTCAGGCCCCACATCGTATGGTTCGGAGAAGCAGTACCGAAGATTGTCAAGGCAATGGATGCCGTGGAGAAATCGGACATCATGCTCATTGTCGGCACATCACTCCAGGTCTATCCGGCAGCAGGCCTGTACCGGTATGCCGGGATTGACACCCCCATCTACATCATTGACCCGAAAGATGTTCCGGCCCATGACAAAAGGATTGTGCACATAAAGGATGTTGCGACCAAAGGGATGCAGCAGTTTGTAAAATTGCTTGGACAAGCCGGCCCGGGCAAATGACAGCCGCGGAAGGACAGGCCGCGGACATTGACTGGTGAAAATAAAATTTTGAATAAAAAATAATTTGACTACCTTTGCAGCCGCAAATAAAAAGGAGGTGATTTAGCGATGATTATAGTTCCTGTAAAGGAGGGCGAGAACATAGAGAAAGCTCTTAAGAAATTCAAAAGGAAATTCGAGAAGACCGGTGCCATCCGTGAGCTCCGTGCGAGAAAGGCATTCGTAAAGCCGTCAGTGAAGAGGAGAGAAGAGATCAAGAAGGCCATCTATGTCCAGCACATGCAGCTGATGGACGAGAAATAGTCCCAGCCTCCGGAAGACATAGAGTCATTGATGAATTTTTGAAGCATTGATGAATATATGTGAAGGTGACCCGTTGCGGTCACCTTTTTTCGTATTTTTTTCTAAATTTGTCATCATCCGGGATTGACGGCGCGACAGCAGTCTGAGCATGCCCGGGTCAACGGAAAACAGTATCTCATGGGAACAGAGAAAAAAAAGATGAAGACAGTATGGAAGGTGCTGCTGTGGATTGCCGGCATCTGGGCCGTACTGCTGATTATTGTCCAGGTGGCGCTGTCTCCTGCCGTCCTGACTCGCCTTGCGAATAATTTTGCAGAACAATACATCGACGGAGATGTCTCTTTCGGCAAAGTAAGGCTCTCCGTATTCCGCAGTTTCCCTTATCTGAACATCGGCTTCTCCGATGTGTCCGTAACATATCCGGCTGACAGATTTCCGGAAGAAGGACAGGATTTCTATTCCCGTCAGGGAAAGGGGGCGACAGCAGACACCCTGGCCTCATTCAAGAGGCTTTATGCTTCCATAGATGCAGGTGCCCTCGCTTTCGGCAACATCAGGATTCCGGGACTCCTGCTTGACAAGCCGCGGATTTTCGCCAAGAATTATCCGGACGGCAAGGCCAACTGGAACATATTCAAGACAGGCGCGGACACAACAGGCACAAAAGAGACGGACTCCGCATCATCCGGGATGCCGGATATCCGCCTGGGAAAAATCACCATGCTGGGCAATCCGAGAATCGTATACTCTTCGCCTGCAGATACCGTCTTCGCAATGGTAACCCTGAAGAGGATGAGGTTCAACGGAAGACTTTCCGTCGGAGGGAATGACCGGCAGAGAATAGGATTCAGCATAGACAGCATGTTTGTCGCAGGAAGACTTCCGTCCGACACGCTTGCCCTCAGGCTGGACAGGTTCGGCATACGGGCCAGACGCGGAGAAATCGGGGCAACGGCATCAGCCACGGCCTTCATGGCGACAAGATCCTACGGAAGAATCCGGATTCCTATGGACATAAAAGCCGACCTGGAGTTCCCGAAGGACTCGGTATTCTGCGTAAATATCAAAGACCTTGAGGCAAAAGTCGCAGATATCCCCTTCAAGGCCGACGCCCTCGTCAGGTACTCTGACCGGCTCTATGTAAAAGGCAGCGCCGGCATAAGGCAATGCAAGGCAAATGATGTGCTTGATTATTTCAGGCACAACATCCTGAAGGCGGCAGCCGACATTGAGACAGATGCCGAAATAAGTCTGTCAGCATCATTTGACGGATTCTATGACCCTGAAAGGAAACAGATTCCGGCCTTCACGGCACAAGTGTCGGTGCCCGCATCCGAAATAGGCAACAGAATGTTCAATGTCAGCCATGAGATAGCATTGGAAACAAGTATCACAGGCAAAGAAGACGGGACAGTCAATGTGTCGCTCAAAGATTTTCATATCAGGGGCAAAGCTCTCGGCATAGCCGCATCAGGCTCAGCTTCGGATATCCTCGGAGAAGACCCGTCGGTAGACCTCGATGCCAGGGCAGGAATCAGCCTCGACACATTGTCCCGGTTCATGAAGAAAAACAGCGGACTGACTGTCGGAGGGGACTTCTATGCCAGAATCAAAGGGAAGGCCAATCTCTCGCAACTTGATCCGTACCAGCTCGCACAGGCTGACATCTCCGGACAGGCCAAAAGCAAAGGTCTGAAAATAATTTCAGAGAAGGACACTCTGACATTTTTCGCCGACAGCCTCGACCTGTGGCTCGGGGCAGTGGGCAACACGAGGGATTCTTCGGTAGCCCAGGGAGAACGGATGCTTGCCTTCACTGCTTCAATAGACAGCACATTCATATCATACAAGAACAGGATGCGCATTGTCGGGAAAGACCTGTCACTGAAAGCACAGAACTCCGCAGCCATCCTCAACAAGGCAGATTCATCCCGTTTCTATCCGTTCGGAGGCAAGCTTGACATACGCCGGCTGTCCCTTGTCGGGGCCGACACTTCTTTCGTGGCTGTCGCAAACTCCGGCAGCACATTCAGAATCTCGCCCAAAGAAAGCAATCCGAAGATACCTGTGCTGACCCTCAACAGCACCAACGGCAGAATCTTCATGCGCGGGCCGGTCAACAGAATCGCAATACGGGACATGGACATCAATGCCACAGCCGCAATGAATTCCATAGAACGCAGACAGAGGGCAAAGGCATTTGTAGACTCCCTCGCCAAACGGTATCCGGACATCCCGAGAGACTCGCTGTTCCGTCACCTGCGCAAGATCAGGGGCACAAGGCAGCTGCCTGACTGGTTGAGCGAAAAGGATTTCATGAAACAGGACCTCAATCTGAGGCTCAGCGACACAATGGCAAAATATTTCCGGGAATGGGACATAGACGGGAAATTCACTCTTGGAAGAGCCATGCTCATGAGTCCGTATTTCCCGTTGCGCAACAGTCTCTCCGATGTCAGCGCCTCAATGAACAACAACGAAATAAGGTTTGACAGTTTCAGACTCAGGAGCGGCTCGTCCGACCTCTCGGCACACGGACAGCTGACAGGGCTGCGCGCAGCCCTTCTCGGCAGAGGATTCATCAATCTGAAACTGGATGTCCGTTCAGAGCGCCTCAACCTCAACGAACTGCTCGGAGCATATTCGCTGGGAGCGGAATTTGTGCCGAAAAATGTCTCTGCCGCATCACTCGACATTGATGACGACGAATATCTCGAAATGATTGCGACCGACACGCTTTCGGATGTTGTCCCGGCGGCCTCGCCTCTCATTGTTGTCCCGGCCAACATCATTGCCAGCCTCAGTCTGAAGGCATCCGATGTCACCTATTCCAATCTGACGATAGACAGCATGACGACTGACATTACCGTCAAGGAAAGATGTGTCCAGCTCACAAATACAGTCGCCACCTCCGACATCGGGAATATCGGATTCGAAGGCTTCTATTCAACACGGACGAAGAAAGACATGAAGACCGGATTCGACCTGACGCTGTCAGATGTCACGGCAGAAAAGGTAATAGACATGATGCCGGCAGTTGATTCGATAATGCCTATGCTCAAATCATTCAAGGGAAGGCTCAACTGCATAATGTCAGCCACAGCCGCCATTGACACCCTGATGAGCATAGAGACACCTACAATCAACGGAGTGCTCAGGATTACCGGGGAAAATCTTGAACTCTCGGAAAGCACGGCATTCTCGGAGATTGCCAGGAAACTGAAATTCAAGGACAGGAGAGGAGGCCACATTGACCACATGTCGGTGGAAGGACTCATTTCCGACAACAGGCTGGAAATATTCCCGTTCGTTCTCAAAGTGGACCGGTATACCCTTGCCATGAGCGGCATCCAGAACCTTGACTCAAGCTTCAGATACCATGTGTCCGTCATCCAGTCCCCGATTCCGTTCAGACTCGGGATAGACCTGTCCGGAACCTTCGATGACTTCAAGTTCCGAATCGGGAAGGCGAAATACAAAAGCGCGGATGTCCCGGTATTCTCAGGCGTGATAGACAAGACCAGAATCAACCTCCGGGAATCCATCAGGAACATTTTCCAGGAAGGTGTGGACAAGGCCGTCTCCGAAAACGAGCAGCAGAGAATCATAGAGGACTACAAACAGAGAATCAATTACCGCCAGGCAGTAGACCAGCAGCTTGACTCCCTGTCTGCAGAAGAAAAGGCGCAGATCGAATGACCTGCGCCCTGGCCGGAGGACATTCCGCCTCCGTCAAATCTGACGCACTCTTTCCAGCTCTATTGTGAAATGGCGCATTACAGGCAGTTCCCGGGTTATGCGGTATCCTGTCCTGATGCTTTCCCTGCGGTCATAGACATTCTTAAGTGCGGCGGCCACATAGTCCATATGATTGTTCGTGTATACCCGGCGGGCCACAGCAAGCCTCAGGAGTTCAAGACGGGGATACCGGTTCTCACGGGTCTCCGGATCCCGGTCCGCCAGCAGGGCCCCGATCTCCACGCCCCTGATGCCGCCCTCAAGATACAGCTCGACGGCAAGAGTCTGTGCCTGGAACTGCTCCTTCGGCAGATTCGTCAGTATCTTCTTGGCATCCACGAATATGGCATGGCCACCGGCAGGACGCTGGTAAGGAATGCCGTATTCATCAAGTTTTGACGCCAGATATGCCACCTGACCTATTCGGGTGGACAGATAGTCGAAATCCATGCTTTCCTGAAGCCCCCGGGCAAGGGCATTCATGTCACGCCCCGCCATGCCTCCGTATGTGAGGAAACCCTCGTACATGATGCTGAACATCTGGCATTTCTGCATGTCCTTCTCGTCCCTGAAAGCAAGGAAGCCGCCGATGTTGACGATTCCGTCCTTCTTTGCGGACATTGTCATATAATCGGCGTAGGAGTATATTTCCCTGACTATCTCCTTTATGCTCTTGTCGGCATATCCCTTTTCCCTGGTCTTGATGAAATATGCGTTCTCGGCAAAGCGGGCAGAGTCAATGAGCAGCTTCACCCCGTATTTATGACATAGCTCCGACACGCCCCTGATGTTCTCCATTGACACAGGCTGCCCTCCTGCGGTGTTGTTGGTGATTGTAAGCACGACGGCAGGAATCTTCCCGGCGGGATGGGACTTCAGAACATCTTCCAGCTTTCCGAGATCCATATTTCCCTTGAACGGGATTTCAAGCTCTGTGTCGGAAGCCTCGCCTATGGTACAGTCAATGGCGTGGGCCTTACGATATTCGATATGCCCCTTGGTGGTGTCGAAATGCGAATTTCCGGGCAGATAGTCCCCTTCCTTCACAATGGCGGAGAAAAGCACATTTTCGGCAGCCCTGCCCTGATGTGTCGGGAGCACATATTCCAGACCGGTTATGTCCATGATGGACTCCTTCAGCCTGTAGAACGAAGTCGCCCCGGCATAGCTCTCGTCCCCCTCCATTATGGCAGCCCACTGCCTGTCGCTCATCGCCCCCGTCCCGGAGTCGGTCAGCATGTCGATGTAGACATATTCGCTCTTGAGATTGAAAAGATTGTACTTGGCTTCCTTGATCCATTTCTCCCGTTCTTCCCGGGTGGATTTGTGGAGATTCTCCACCATCTTGATCCTGTAGGATTCAGCAAAAGGCAGTTCCATATTTCCGATTTTTTGATTGTTATTTTTTACAACATCTTGCTAATTTATCACATTTTTTAAGCAAAATCAAGTTTATCGGAAATATTTTCAAATATTTCAATTCATTTCTACAAAAATTGTTTCCCCGGATCCGAAATTCGCTGCAGATACATCCTCAACATTATGTCCGGTATAAGATAGGCACCGTCCCGGACAGTCAGAAGATCCATTTTTCTCAACTTTGCGGCAGCCGTCTGGACAGCACTGCTTGAAGCCAAGGAATATCTGCGGATAAAATCAGCCCCCATTATCTTTTCCGCCCGTACTTCCGATGCAACTGCATAAAGCAGTTCTTTCTGTCTTGTCGGTATACCTGACAGCATCAGCCGGTAACCGGACCCGGCCTCCTCCAGAATCGAATCTACAGTCTGACGCAAATTGTCCAATGAGCATTCAGAACCGGACGGCACAGCATCAAAAGCCTCATGAAATGTCTTTTGCATACAATATGTATTACCCTCATAAAGGTCATATATCTTCTGCACATTTTCTGTTGCGATGCTTTTCCCCGCCTCGGCAAAATGACCTGTGACAAACGGGAAATATTCAGTCCGGCTTATCGGAAGCAGTTCCAGAATTGAAGCGCTGTTATAAAACGGACGTGCAGAAGACTGGAACATCTGCGACACCATATTTCTCTCGCTTCCCGCAAATATGAAATGCACATTTGACAAATGCTGTATGTGTGACCTCAACAGGGCCTCCATGTTCTTCTCCGGATACATTCCGATCTGCTGGAACTCATCGAATGTCACTATGCACGTCCTGTCCGCCGCTTCAAGGCATCCGAAGATTTCCGCAAGCGTATAGTCCGGGCGGACAATATCTCCAAGCTCCAGGCTGAATGTCGGAAGCCCCGTCATGGGATCAAATCCGAACTTCGCATTTATTGACTTCAGCCCCCTGACAAACGCATCCAACATTTTCCTGCTTTGAGATACAAGCTGCGAAAATACCGCCTGGCCGAACTGCCAGCTGAATTCCTGAAGGCTGCTCGTATGCAAGATGTCCACATAGAATGTGTAACAGCTTTCTGACAATTCCGGCCTGTCATAGCAGAACTTGACCAATTTTGACTTGCCCATCCGGCGTTGTGATATCAGGCAGATATTGTCTCCGCCCGAAAGCCCCCTGATTATTCTCTGTGACTCTTTCCGCCTGTCACAGAAAAGCTTTTCCGGAATATTCCCTGTAATTACAAATGGATTCATTGCCAATCAGTTTTTATATGACAAATATAATTATGAATTTTTCATTATGCAAATTTCATAATGAATTCTGTATAATGCATTTTACATAAAAACCATACTGGCGCCTCATGCCCTACGGTCGAAACGACAGCAATTGGTAATCATTTATACTGTTGCGCCTCGGCAATTGCAAGCAAGCTTGCATTGCTCTCGGCTTCTGCGTATATTTGCCGAGATAAAACTCATGTCATGAACAGCCAGGAATATATAGAGGTGTCGATAAGGATCGAACCGTACAGCGACGAGAATGCGGAAATCCTGATGGCAGAACTTGAAGAACTCCCGTTCGAGTCCTTTGAGTCTGAAAATCCATATCTGAAATGCTACCTCCCCAAGGACGAGTACAGTGCCCAGATGCTCAGGCTCGTTCTGAGCGGACTTGAGGAAGATTCGTTCCGAGTAACCGACTTCTCCGCAAGGCTCATCCCCGCCACCAACTGGAACGCGCTGTGGGAAAGCAATTTCACCCCGATAGTCGTGGACGGGAAATGCACTGTAAAGGCCTCATTCCACAAGGGTCTGAAGAAGACACGGTTCAACATCACCATCGACCCGAAGATGGCTTTCGGCACAGGCCACCACCAGACCACATACCTGATGTGCCGGGCCCTGCTGCAGCATGAAGCCGCAATCAAGGGGAAAATCATCATGGACATGGGATGCGGTACAGCAATTCTTGCCATACTTGCCGCCAAGATGGGCGCTGCCCACACTTACGGAATTGACATAGATGCTGTCGCTGCCGTCTCTGCCTTTGACAATGCCAGGCTCAACCGCGTGTCAAGGCATGTCGAGACTTACTGCGGAGACGCCTCCCTCCTCCAGATGGGCAAATATGATGTCCTGCTCGCAAACATCAACCGCAACATCCTCATCCAGGACATTCCGACATACTCGAGGTCACTCCGCAAAGGCGGACTGCTGTTCGTCAGCGGCTTCTACACGGAAGACCTCCCGATGATACGCGGCGTCGCCGAAGCCTGCGGTCTTGTATTCACGGAAAGCGACTCCATGGACAACTGGTGCCGCGCCGGTTTCAGGAAGCCGCTGTAACCTGAGGCAGGGAAAGGGCGGCCAATGGGTTGCCGTAGTGAAGTGGCGGGAAAAAATTTTGCCTTCCCGGATTAAATCCCTATCTTTGCCAACCTTTTCAGACGAAAGTCTTGCGGGCGTGTTGTAATTGGTAGCCAAGCCAGACTTAGGATCTGGTGCCGTGAGGCGTATGGGTTCGAGTCCCTTCGCCCGCACAGAAAATCTCTACTAATCAGATGATTAGCAGAGATTTATTTTTATCAAGGTGTGCTATTTGCCCCAAAGGCATCAACGGGAAATCCATGTTGATTTCGCAACCGCGCCCGGTGGAGCCCCCACCTGACGATTTTAGGATGCAGCATAGATAAGCATCTATTTTCTCTTTATATTCCTTTGCTCTCCTCTTTATTCAATAATATAAAGAAAAATTTGCCCCCCCCTGATTTTTTTGTATATTTTTGTTTCGTGGTCGGCCGGATGAGACAACTCAAACAAACAAAATAAATTACCATGAAAAAAATCGCAAATCTGCTTGTCTGCGCATTTCTTGTTGCGACAAGCCTCGCCTCGTGCAAAAAAGAAAACACTCCTGCCGCACCAGGCATCAGCATTGACAAGGAAAAACTGACAATCGGAATCGGGGAGACAGCGACACTGACAGCGACAGTCTATCCGGAAGACGTCGCGGACAATGGCCTTGTCTGGGCATCATCCAGGCCTGAAGTAGCTTCAGTGGACAACAACGGCCTGGTCAGCGGAATCACCTCGGGGGAAGCAGTGATTTCAGTTACCGCCACCGCTGCCGACGGAATAATAAGAGCCAGATGTACGGTAAAAGTCGTTGACTACAACGGACATGAATATGCAGACCTTGGACTGGGCGTCAAATGGGCGACATGCAATGTGGGCGCAGAGGCTCCAGATGAGTACGGAGACTATTACTATTGGGGGGCAACCGAGCCCAGTGATTATGGAGACCCCGCCGAAGAAATTACTGAAATTTCCGGCAATCCTGAATATGATGCGGCCCGCGCCAACTGGGGCGGGAGTTGGAGGCTGCCGACACGGACGGAGTGTCAGGAACTTCTTGACAAGTGCGAATGGACCTGGACGCAACAGAACGGACACAACGGCTACATTGTCACCGGCTCCAACGGGAACTCAATTTTCCTTCCCGCCGCAGGCTACGAGCCTTATGGGTTCCCAGTTTCTTCTGATGGCATTCAAGGCAGTTATTGGAGCTCCACTCCTATAGACACAGAGAGGGCGTACAGCCTGTTCTTCTTCAATGGGCCAAAGGCTCTGGCTCAGGATCTGAAGCACTACGCCATTTCAGTAAGACCAGTTTCCGAGTAGCTTCAGCAAGAACAGTTTCCAAGTAGCGGATGAACCCGACACTGAAACCTTTCAAATAACCTTATAATCACATATATCATGAACAGACTCGCAATCTGTCTGACAGCAGTACCGCTTGCATTCCTAAGCCTCGCTTCATGCGAAAAGGAACAGAATGGCTCCGCCAAATCAAATAGCCCGATATTCGTTGAGGACATAAGTCTTGACAAAAAAGAGCTGACCATTGAAGTCGGAAAGGCCGCGGCACTGACGGCAACGGTTTATCCCGAAGATGCTGAGGACAAGAGCATCAACTGGGTATCATCTGAACCTGATGTAGCTTCCGTAAGTGACAACGGAGAGGTACGGGGGTACTTCGCCGGGGAAACAATCATATCTGCGACCACCACTGACGGAGGGCTGAGGGCAGAATGTACGGTGACTGTAAAAAATCCGACAATCGACGGCCATGAATATGTGGACCTCGGCCTCAGCGTCAAGTGGGCGGCCTGCAACATCTGCGCCGAAAGCCCGGAGGAGGACGGAGACCATTTCGCCTGGGGCGAGATTTCGCCGAGAGATTACTGCACAGAAGAAAACAGTCTCACATACGGGATAGAGCTTCCGGACATCTCCGGTGATCCACAATACGATGCGGCCCGCGCCAACTGGGGCGGCTCATGGAGGCTGCCGACTCATGAGGAATGCAAAGAACTTGCTCTCAAGTGCGACTGGAAATGGATAGAAGGGACCGAAAATAACGGCATGCTGGTTACCGGACCTTCCGGAAATTCAATTTACTTCCCGGCGGCAGGATATGTCGATTATTTCTGGCTGAGCCGCACTCATGGCGGATACTATTGGTCCTCTACCCCGACAGAGGGCGACACGACCGATGCATACTCGCTGATTGTTTCTTCCACTTCCAAAGGAATTTATACAGACAACGATTATTCACCATACCAATTCCGGTACATGGGTTATTGCATAAGGCCGGTCACTGACTGAAAATGCTTCCTGCCGGGAGCACTGCGTCAGAACTGTTTGCGGTACTGCAGCGGGGTGATGCCGGTATTGCGGCGGAAGAACTGGACGAAGACGGAGGGGCTGGAGAAATTCAGCTCCTCCGATATTTCAAGAATGGTCTTGTCCGTGACCTTCAGAAGCAGCTTTATCTCGCTGACCAATGTTGAATTTATCCAGTCGGAGACGGAGCGGCCGCTGAGTTTCTTTATGGCGGTGGAAAGGTATTTGGGAGTCCTGTTCAACTTGTCGGCATAAAACCCGGCATTGTGCTCCGTCTTGTAATACCTGTTCAGGAGCAGGAAGAAATCATCGGTCAGCTTTTCGGGCTTGGGTCTGGCCACCTGGTCATTTTCACCAGATATGCCCCTGTAGATGTTGCAGATTTCAAGCATCAGCGCATACAGGAGCGTCTTGGATATTTCCTCCCTGTAGGCATTGCCGGTCTCTTCATATTGCTTGCCAAGAAAGTCATAATATTCGGTCAGATGCCTCATCTGTATATCAGACAACGCGATTACGGGATTCTTCAGGGAAGAATTCATGATATTGATATCCACTGGACTCGGGAACTCGAGGATGACATCAAGGGAAACTACGATGTTCCTGAGACTGAAATCATCGGACACTCCGACTATTTCCACAAGGAGATTCGGCGACAGAATTATAAATGAACCGGCGGCCACATCGTAATGCCTTCCCCCGACCTTCATGGAACAGAGGCCGGAAAGGCACAGGCTTATGGCAAAACCATTAAAAATAAATGAAGAACCGTTCCGGAAAAAATGACGGCCAGCCCCATAGTCCGTCATATAGAAATTCTTGATTGAACGGGGTTTCCCTGTTTCAAACAAATCGCCTATATCTATACTTTCAAACTTGCGAGTTGACTTGTTTCTCATGATAATCCGACTTTTTCAACATTTTTTGTTCTGCAAACATAATAATATATATTGTCACTCCGACTACTTTTGCACCGGAAATTATTGTTGCACACAATTAACTGCATACCTAATTATTGCAGACAGATAAAATTCAGGTTGAAATGGAACAATTCTACAACAAGTCGATTGAGGATGTCGCCAGGGAAATGGGGACGGATCCGGAGAAAGGACTGAAAGGCGGAGAAATTGCCTCCAGAATAGAAAAATACGGGAAGAACACCCTCGTGCAGAAAAAGAACAAGCCGTTCATGCTGATGTTCATAGAGCAGTTCAAAAGCTTTATGATCATTCTCCTCATAATAGCCGCCGCGATTTCCGGCTACATGGGGTGGAAGACAGAAGAAGGACTGCTTGACACATATATCATAATGGGAATCCTCCTGCTGAATGCAATAATCGGCGCCTATCAGGAGTTCAAGGCCCAGAAATCCCTCGAGTCCCTCAAGAAGATGGCTGCGCCGATGGCTAAAGTCGTCAGGGACGGGGAAGCGATGGTGGTGAATGTGGAGGATGTAGTTCCCGGAGACCTGGTGGAACTTGAAGTCGGCGACATTGTGCCGGCGGACATAAGAATCACCGAATCTGTCAATATGAGCATCCAGGAGTCTTCCATGACCGGCGAGTCAGTGCCGGTGGAAAAAACCGGAGACATCCTCCAGGGTACGGACATTCCGCTCGGAGACCGCACCAACATGGCCTATTCAAGCGGAGTCGTGACTTTCGGACACGGGAAAGGCATCGTTGTCGGCACAGGGATGAACACCGAGATAGGAAAGATTGCTGATATGCTCGGCGGAGAATCCGACACGCAGACTCCGATGCAGGTACGGCTTGAGAAGCTCGGCAAAATCATAGGAATAGCCTCCGTAGTCATCTGCGTCGTGATATTCCTCATAGGTATTCTGAATGACAGGGATCCGGTCGGGATGTTCATGGTGGCAGTGTCCCTTGCAGTGGCTGCCATTCCGGAAGGGCTTCCGGCAATATCCACCATTATCCTCTCGATGGGCGTGCGCAGGATGGTAAAGCACAATGCCATCATCAGGAAACTGCCTTCCGTCGAGACTCTCGGCTGCACTACCGTCATCTGTTCCGACAAGACCGGAACTCTGACCAAAAACCAGATGACCGTCGTGGAGGAATATACTCCGGGCGGAAACCTTGACAGGCTGGTGACGATCTCAGTTCTCTGCTGCGACGCAAAGGAAGTCAAGAACAACGAAGGAGGCATCACCAAGGTTGGTGACCCTACGGAAATAGCACTGATTGACCTCGGAAGACAGAACGGAGTGGAGAAGGCGGAACTTGACACAGCCTGCCCGCGCGTCGGAGAAGTGGCATTCGACTCATCAAGAAAAAGGATGTCTACAATCAACAGGATGCAGGATGGCTCTCTGCAGATAAATGTCAAGGGAGGACTTGACGAAGTGCTTTCGGTCTGCACAAAAATAGAAACTGCTGACGGAGTGAGGGACATTGCCCCTGCAGACATCAGCGACCTGCAGAAGAAAAACCAGAAGATGGCAGAATCCGCGCTGAGGGTGCTTGCCATGGCATACAGGCCTGCTGACGAGGTGTCATCAGAGATGGAAGAAGTTGAGAGAGACCTTATTTTTGTCGGCATCACAGGCATGATTGACCCGGAAAGGGAGGAAGTCATAGGGGCCATACAGGAATGCCATGACGCAGGCATCAGGACAGTGATGATCACGGGAGACCACAAGGCCACCGCACTCGCCATAGCCTCAAAAATAGGCATCTACAATGAAGGCGACCTTGCCATCACCGGCACGGAGCTGGAAAAGATAGACGACAGGACATTCGAAGAGAATGTCGGCAAATATTCGGTCTATGCCAGGATTGCCCCTGAGCAGAAAGTGAAGATTGTGACCGCCTGGCAGAAGAAAGGAGAGATAGTCGCCATGACAGGGGACGGCGTAAACGATGCTCCGGCCCTCAAGCAGGCTGACATAGGGGTCTCGATGGGAATCACAGGTACAGAAGTGGCAAAGGATGCATCGGACATGGTGCTTTCTGACGACAATTTCGTCACAATAGTATCTGCGGTGTCTGAAGGAAGAAGAATCTATGACAATATCCTCAAGACTATACTCTTCCTTCTGTCCACCAACCTCGGAGAGGTGCTCCTGCTCTTTGTGGCATCCATCTTCAACATGGGGATTCCGCTTCTCCCTATACACATACTGTGGATAAACCTTGTGAGCGAGACATTCCCGGCCCTTGCACTGAGCCTTGACCCTGCTTCAAAGGACATCATGAAAAAGAAATCAAGAGGGCAGAACAAGCAGTTCATGGACAAGGGTATGATATGGAGAATCAGCTATCAGGGAGTCATGATGGGCGCCATCACCCTTGTGGCATTCATCATCGGCAAAGACATGGGAATGGACATATACGGAGGGAATGCCGACCTCGCAGAATCCCTGGGACAGACAATGGCATTCGCATCTCTGATTGCAGCCAAGCTTGTCCATGCCGGCAACCTGCACTCCAATACTGAATCGAGGTTCAGATTCAACCCGCTGTGGAACAAGCCTCTCATATTCGCCATCTTCATGTCGCTGGTATTCTCTCTGGCCGTACTGATGGTGCCGTCATTCAGGGAAGCATTCCAGTTTGCAGAACTCGGGCAGATGCAGTGGTGGACAATCATAGGCCTTGCCTTTGTGCCTCTCGTTGTCGTTGAACTGTTCAAAATGTTCAGATGGAACGGCAAATAGGCTTTTCCCGACTGCTTGTCAATAAAAAGGACAGGACCCTGGCAAAACGAGGATTAGACATTATTCAGTTTGTTTAACAAAAGTAAAAGAGCGGATCCTGTCCAGACAACAAATACTTAAAACCAGTTGCGAATATAGCCAAATGCAAAAAGAGAAAATCCCGCGGCCTGCGGGATTTTCTCTTTTTGAACAGAATGATTTCTCTTTTTTGAAATCTTTTCTCTTTTTATATGACAATTTCTTTTTTCATGGATTGCAGACCAGACGGAATCACAGTCCTATCTGCTTGAAGAAGTCATTTCCCTTGTCATCGACGAGGATGAAGGCAGGGAAATCTTCCACATGGATTTTCCAGACAGCCTCCATTCCGAGCTCAGGATATTCCACGCATTCGATGGACTTGATGTTGTTCTGGGCGAGGATCGCGGCAGGACCGCCGATTGATCCGAGATAGAATCCGCCGTGCTTCCGGCATGCGTCCGTCACCTGCTGGCTCCTGTTGCCCTTGGCAAGCATCACCATGCTGCCGCCATGGCTCTGGAAGAGGTCGACATACGGGTCCATGCGGCCTGCGGTTGTCGGACCCATTGAGCCGCATGCCATTCCTGCCGGAGTCTTCGCCGGACCTGCATAATATACAGGATGATTCTTGAGGTATTGAGGCATCTCCTCTCCCCTGTCAAGACGCTCCTTGATCTTCGCGTGGGCAATGTCACGGGCAACGATGATGGTGCCGTTAAGGCTCAGGCGGGTCGATACCGGATATTTGGTCAATTCCTTGAGAATCTCGGACATAGGCTGGTCAAGATTGATTCTGACGGCATTGCCTTCCCCGGCCTGGCGGAGTTCCTCCGGAATCAGACGCCCCGGATTGTCGTCCATCTTCTCTATCCAGATGCCGTCCCTGTTGATCTTGCACTTGATGTTGCGGTCAGCAGAGCAACTTACGCCGAGTCCTACAGGACAGCTGGCGCCATGGCGCGGAAGCCTTACGATGCGCACGTCATGTGCATAATATTTGCCGCCGAACTGGGCTCCGAGACCTATTTTATGCGCAGCTTCAAGCACCTGCTGCTCAAGCTCGACATCACGGAAAGCACGGCCGGTCTCGTCTCCTGTCGTCGGGAGGGTATCATAATAGTGCGTGGAAGCGAGCTTGACAGTGAGCAGGTTCCTTTCTGCCGAAGTGCCGCCGATGACAAATGCGATATGATACGGAGGGCAGGCTGCTGTCCCGAGGGTCTTCATCTTGGACACGAGGAACGGGACAAGGGTCTCCGGATTAAGGATAGCCTTTGTCTCCTGGTAGAGATAGGTCTTGTTGGCGGAGCCTCCGCCCTTTGCCACGCAGAGGAAGCGGTATTCCATGCCTTCCGTAGCCTCTATGTCAATCTGTGCAGGAAGATTGCACTTGGTGTTCACCTCATCGTACATTGTAAGAGGGGCGTTCTGCGAATAACGCAGATTCTCCTCGGTGTAGGTCTTGAACACGCCGAGGGAAAGGGCCTCCTCGTCGCAATAGCCGGTCCATACCTGCTGGCCTTTTTCTCCGTGGATAATGGCCGTGCCCGTATCCTGGCAGAAAGGAAGCTTGCCCTTGCAGGCGACCTCAGCATTGCGGAGGAAAGTAAGGGCGACATATTTGTCATTCTCGCTTGCCTGAGGGTCAGAAAGAATCTTCGCCACCTGCTCATTGTGCGCCGGGCGAAGCATAAATGAAACATCCCTGAAAGCGGCATTTGCCATGGCAGTGAGGCCTTCCCTGGCAACTTTCAGAATAGGTTTGCCTTCAAACTCTCCGACTGAGACATAGTCTTTCGTCAGGAGATAATATTCAGTCTTGTCCTCTCCAAGCTGAAACATAGGTGCATACTTGAACTCTACCATATAGTCTTGATTTAATTATTGTCACTTCCTGTCGGCATTGTCACTTCCTGTCGCCGCCTCCCATGAGATAGACTTTCATGAACTCATTGAGGTCTCCGTCAAGGACTCCCTGGGTGTCCGAAGTCTCATATCCTGTCCTCAGGTCCTTGACCATCTTGTACGGATGAAGCACATAGCTTCTGATCTGGGAGCCCCATTCTATCTTTTTCTTCTGGCCCTCCAGCTCCGCCTGCTTGGCCTGGCGTTTCTTCAGTTCAAGGTCATAGAGACGGGACTTGAGGATGCGCAGGGCATTCTGTCTGTTGTCCAGCTGAGAACGCGTCTCCGTGTTTTCGACGACAATTCCCGTAGGGATATGCTTCACCCTGACTCCGGTCTCCACCTTGTTGACATTCTGTCCGCCCGCCCCGCTGGACCGGTAGGTGTCCCACTCAAGGTCGGCGGGATTTATTTCAATCTCGATGGTGTCATCCACAAGAGGATAGACGAATACGGAAGAAAATGTGGTCTGCCGTTTGCCCTGTGCATTGAACGGCGATATGCGCACCAGCCTGTGCACCCCGCTCTCGGCCTTCAGATAGCCGAAGGCATAGTCCCCCTCGAACTGTATCGTGGCTGACTTTATGCCTGCATCCTCCCCTTCAAGGACATCGGTGACAGTCACCTTGTAGCCGTTCCTTTCGCCCCAGCGCATGTACATCCTCATCAGCATCGAAGACCAGTCATTGGCCTCCGTACCTCCTGCTCCGGAATTGATGGTAAGGATTGCCCCGAGGCTGTCTCCCTCCTCTCCGAGCATATTGCGCAGCTCCAGTTCCTCTATATCCTTTTCAACGGCCTTGTACGCCGCATCAAGTTCCTTTGTCTCCGGAGTCACTCCATCCTCCCCGGCCCCGGACAGGCTGTCCTTGGCAAAGTCATAAAGGACATCAAGGTCCGCAACCCCTGATGCCACCTTGTCATATCCAGTCACCCAGAATTTCACCCCCGCAAGTTCCTTCAGGTATTTCTCGGCCTCCTTCGGGTCGTCCCAGAAATCAGGGGCAAGGGTCCTCTTCTGCTTCTCTTCCGTTTCAACCCTTTTCCCGTCTATGTCAAGACATTTCTTCAGGACATCCGCCCTGTGGTGCAATTCCTTTATCTGTTCCGATGTAATCATATTTCAAAAAGTTCAATCTGCAAATATACTCAGAAGCCGAGAGTAATGAAAATGAACTTTCAATTTTCATTACCAAATTTTCATTACCGAGGGGCAATGCTATAATTCCGACATGTCTATGTCGACCCCGCACGGGAACACTCTCTGCGGGTCCCCGAAAAGGGCGCAGCTCTCCGCCATCATGTCAAGTCTCGGCTCAACCATTCCCTCGAATACTGTCTCACCGTTTACACGCACTGTCACCGGCTGCGACAAATCCACAAGATGACTGTTCAGATATATGCGGAATTTGCCCGATGTCACCGGACTGTAGGTCTTGCTGAACTTCATCTCTATGCCGTTCATCGTTTCAGTAGTCTCATATGCTACATTCTGGACAGACATATTCACCGCATTCCCGGAAACGGTCATCTCGTACACGGTCCTCATGCTCATGTCCGGATTGGAGCGCTCAAGCACCTGGACATTGTAAAATCCGTCCCTGTACCTGCCGTCCATCTCGTAATTTTCCCAGCATACATACTTCGGCCAAGGATTGCGCACATAGTCCGCCAGCCAGGGAGTCGTCAGATAATAGTTGATTGCATGCCCGTAGCCGGGAATCAGTTCTATGTTATGCACATAAAGTCCGGGATGCTTCTGCTCCAGCCTGTCGAATTCCTCGGAAGTATATCCCGTGAGAGTATTCCTTCCGAATCCTGTGTCATCGGCTCCGGTCCTGAGGGAAAAGGCAATATTGGCGCAGTTCTCCGCCGGGGCATTCTTCAGCGGCTCTCCCCCGGCCATCGGACCTGCACCGGCAAGATAATCAGCATAGAAAGACGCCAGCCTCTGCGAGCCGTAGCCGCCTTCGGAGATACCGAAGAAATATACCCTGTCTGGATTTACTTCCCCTAAGACAAACGCCAGCCGCAGGAGCTTCTCCCAGGCATACTGCTTGGATTTCTGCCACCAGCGGTACCACTCGCCCTCATTCGGAATCTGCGGTATAAAATACAGCGACGGGGCATCCTCAAACTCCCGGCACAGCGTCAGCCCTGCCGACCACTCCCCGTCCTTATCCCCCGAGCCGTGCATATACAGGAAAAGCGGCCAGCCTTCTTCAGGCTTCACGCCCTTGGACCCGAAATAGTACGGCATCACAGCCGACGGCTCAAGCCCCGAGGGAAGACTCCACCTGCCGGAAACACCTTGAGAAAGAGGCCCTATATCAATCAATTTTTCCTCCACGAAATCATCATTTGCATCTTTCCATGCCTTCCAGACAAGCCCGGCATTGTCTTCCGCATACTTGAGTTCCAGCACAGACTTATCTTCAAACCTCTCAATTTCATCTGAAAACTCAGCAGTCAGCACATCCGAGAAGTAATCCCTGAGCTCCGATTCCATGTCAGGAGTCAGAAGACCTTCATGCAACTCCCCGTCCTGGCTTCCGCCTCCCGGTTCTTCACCGCCGCTGCCCGGTTCCTGCCCCGCATCCGGTCCTCCGGTCTCAGTACATGAGCATGCCGCAGACGCGCCTACCACCATAGTCATCAGACACAATAAAATGATTCTCACACAATTTGTTTTCATCTTTCCGATAAGTTTCATCTGAAATGCCATATATTTTCCCGGGAATCCCGGCTCATTTGTAAAATTCTTTGCAAATTACCACTATCCCGGCAAAAAACAAAGGAGCCGGAAGAAAAAATCCTCCGGCCCCTGTCCGGACAGCTGTCCGGATATCCTTTCACTCAAAGGGCGACTCCAAAAGAGGGATTCCAAGGCCTGCGAAGATAAGAAAACCGCAGTGTACTGCCGTACATGAGGATTTTCGCATCAAGCATAACACAGGAAGGCCCGTTTTGTGTCGTCCCCAAAGACTATTTCTCGTAAATGAACATATACATTATGTCAACACGAGAAGTAGCTTCAAGCATCTCATACTGCATATACCGGGTCACGACTTCCTCTCTGAACTTGATATAGTTCCGGGAACTCGTCCCAATCTCACCCATAGGCACCCATGTCTCACCGTCTTCAGAGACCGACAGCCTTATCTTTGACGGACAAAAGCTCGTACCCCAATGCTGGAAATACAGGCCGCCAAGAGTCTTCACCTCATTGAAGTCAACGATAAAATTGATGAGGTCATTGTCGATGGCAAGGTCTGCAATTCCGTCTCCGCAGAGAGTATTTCCTGTTGTGTTTTCGATGGTTCCTCCGTTCGTAGCCCAGAACTCAAATGTCCAGTCGGCGGCAGTCCGATTTTCAGTGTAGCCGGCGGCAACAATGTCATCAGCAGTAGATAAGGTGAGGAAGTCCCCGCTGAAGTCCGGGAATGAGGACTCAATGTATGCTGCCTTGTTGATAGTGACAGACACTGAAGATGCGTTCTCGTCTATGTCATCCGAAGCTTCAGCTATGCTCACGGTAAGAGTATATTCGGCTGCGTCCTGGTTGGATGCAAGTTCGGACCAGTCGGAAACACTCACTGTAACACCTGTGGATTCTTTTCTGCCGGCCGAAACCGTAAGCTGCGGAGAAGAGAATGTAATTTTGTCTGAACTGATGCCATCACACTCGGCTTTCAATGTCACCGTCACATCTTCTGCAGACTCTCCGGAAAGACGGGCCTTCACGGAAAACGACACCTCACCGCTGACTCCGTTCTGGGTGTGAGTAAGATCAAATGTTTCCAGAGTTCCGACAGGAAGCAATGACACATACACATCTTCAGCGACAGGCGGTTCGGTACCTGGCTTATCCCCCCCCTTGTTCGGGTCTTCTTTTTCAGAACATGATGCAAGCAGCAGTGCGCATGCGGCAGATGCTGCCATGATTGAGAATAATTTTGTTTTCATGATTGTGGTTATTATAGTCAATTTTTAATTATGGTTACAGTTTTCAATCAAACCGTTCAAAGTTACGATTTTTTTTGATTGGTATACTAACTTTTTTAAAAAATTATGCGTGTCGGTAAAATACCGCTTTTCTTATACGAGTTATACGAGGATTCCTTTCCGGAGAGCACCGCGGCCGGTGGATATGCGAAACGGCGTCCGACG
Source organism: uncultured Bacteroidales bacterium (assembly GCA_949286415.1). Classification (GTDB taxonomy): domain Bacteria; phylum Bacteroidota; class Bacteroidia; order Bacteroidales; family UBA932; genus Cryptobacteroides. The sequence goes on along the minus strand of CASEBV010000012.1, from coordinate 259,601 downwards.
GGCGCGCTTTTGCAGGGAAATCGCGCCCGATGGCACTTTGAAAATGCCGACGGCCGCGAAAATGCCATATAATCGCGGCCGATGGCAGGTATTTTGGGTCTCCACCGGCCGCGGCGTATGCTTCCGTCACAGCCGTTTTCCGGCCTTCCGGAAATCGGCCGGGGAAAGGCCTGTGTATTTCTTGAAAAACTTGGAGAATGCGGCCTGGTCGGAAAAATGCAGGATGTCCGCGACCTGCTGCACGAGCATGTCGTCATTCTGAAGAAGCTGCACCGAGAGAGCCAGCACCTCACCCGCTATTATTTCATGCGGGGACTTGCCTGTGGCTTCCTTTATGACTCTGGAGAGATGCTTCGGAGTCACGCACAGTTCCCTGGCATAGAACGACACCTCCCTGTTCTCAAGGAAATTCTCCCATACAAGCTCCATGAAGCCGGAAATGAGGTTGTCCCTTTTCTTGATTCCATGAAGCGCACGGGAGGAGCGCTTGTCATATTTGTCCAGGACTATATTGCTGAGATTTAGGGAAAATGCCTTGAAATACACCTTGACAAGCTCCTCTCTGTACCTGTGCCGCACATCAAGGACGGCACTCTCGACAAGGCCGGCCTGGGCAAGCAGGACATCAGCTTCATTCTGCCGAAGATGCATCACCGGCTCGGTGAGAATTTTCAGGATATAATTCTGGATGTCAGGAATCACCCCCTGAAGCGAGTCCATTATGAATTTTCTTGTCGTCACCATACAGATGACGCGTATCTCGGGATCCGGCATTGCAAAGCACACTCTTGTCCCTTCAAGGATATCCACAAAGTCATTTTCGCGGACAACAGCATGTTTCCCGTTGATTTTCATGTCAAGGGTGCCGTCAGAGACCATCAGGAGCAGCCGGCAGCCTACAATATTGTATCCTGCGAGCCTTGCAATGCCGTCATTGCCAAGAAAAACAAAACTTTCGTCCAGACGGCATGAGTCCGGGACGAGGGACGCGATTTGCTGGATACCTATGTGTTTCATAAATTATGGCACAATTTCTGTTGAAACATGTCGCATTTTGACAAATACCGAAATATTATATAGGTATTGCAGTTTTAATGCGAATTTTGGACAAATTTAAAAGAAAATTGCACAAGTCAAAAGAAAAACAAAGTAATATTTTTGTGCCGCAATTTAGTTAGGAAAAACATATAGAAGAAATGAAAGGTTTAAATGTTATCACTATCGGGCTGTGCCTGTTTCTGGGAATGGTTTCCTGCAAGCAGCAGCCGGCACAGCAGCCGACAGCCGGCACTTATCCGCTCATCACGCTGGCTCCGGAAAACAGAACCCTCACAGTAAGCTACACTGCTGTGATTGAAGGAAAACAGGATGTGGAAATCAGACCTCAGGTTTCCGGCTTCGTGACAGATGTCCTCGTCAAGGAGGGCGCCAAAGTAAGAAAAGGACAGACGCTTTTCATCATTGACACAATTCCATACGCCGCCACTTATCAGCAGGCAAAGGCGGCAGTCGCCACAGCCGAGGCGCAGATGGCCACGGCAAAGCTCACACTCGAAGGCGACGAGGAGCTCTACAAGGAAAAAGTCATTTCTGACTTCCAGCTCCAGACTACCAGAAACAATTACAACACGGCCGTAGCCGCCCTCGCCCAGGCAAGGGCGCAGGAGGCAAGTGCAGCCAACAATCTCTCGTTCGCCAAGGTATCAAGCCCGGTGAACGGAGTTGCCGGCATGACTTCAGTGCGTGTGGGAGCACTTGTCAGCGCCTCAATGGCGGAGCCTCTCATCAATGTGACCGACAATTCGCAGATGTATGTGTATTTCTCTCTCCCGGAGAAGGAAGTGCTGGGTCTCACAAGACAATACGGCTCAATAGACAAGACCGTTGCCGCATATCCGGAAGTTTCCCTTACGCTCAATGACGGAAGCACATACGGGAGCAAGGGCAGCATTGACGTAATCAGCCGCATCGTCGACAAGGCCACAGGCACTGTGAGACTGAGGGCCATTTTCCCGAATCCAGACGGGCTCCTCATGAGCGGGGGCTCATGCAACATCAACATCCCGTATGACAGGTCAGGTGTCATAGTCATCCCTCAGGAAGCAACCTTTGAAGTACAGGACAAGATTTTCACATATAAGGTAGTCGACGGCAAGGCCGTATCCACGCAGATCAAGGTATTCAAAATCAACAACGGAAAAGAATACATAGTTGAAGAAGGCCTCGGCGAAGGCGATGTGATTGTGGCAAGAGGCGCCGGACTCCTCAGGGAAGGCACACCGGTTGCTGCAGCTGCGGCCGGCACCGTGACAGAAGCAGCAGATGCCTCCACAGGTGCCCAAGCAACAAATGAAGGAGAATAATCATGAATCTTAAGACATTTATCGACAGGCCGATATTGTCTCTTGTCATATCGGTATTCATCGTGATGGTGGGTATGATCGGACTTGCCGTGCTCCCTATCGAGCAGTACCCGGACATAGCCCCTCCTACCATCAGGGTCAGCACCACATACAGCGGAGCCAATGCAGCCGCAGTACAGAACAGTGTGATTGTACCTCTCGAGGAGGCAATCAACGGAGTGGAGAACATGACCTACATGACTTCCGAGGCCAGCAACACCGGAAGTGCTTCCATTTCAGTATATTTCAAGCAGGGCGTAGACCCTGACATGGCTGCCGTCAACGTGCAGAACCGTGTATCAAGGGCACAGTCGCTGCTTCCGGCGGAGGTAACGAGGGTAGGTGTCGAGACGATGAAGCGCCAGAGCAGTACCCTGAAGGTGTTCGCCCTGGCCAGCCCTGACGGCACATACGACGAGACATTCCTCACCAACTACCTCAGCATCAACATCAAGCCGGAAATCCAGCGTATTTCCGGAGTCGGAGAGGCCAATGTCATGGGAGGAGACTACGCCATGCGTATATGGATGAAGCCTGATGTGATGGCCCAGTACGAGCTCCAGCCTTCGGACATCATCTCTGCATTGTCCGCGCAGAACATCGAGGCTTCCACAGGATCTCTCGGCGAGGATTCCAAGAATGTATTCCAGTACACCCTGAAATACAGGGGCCGTCTTGCCGAGGAAGCTGAATTCGGCGAAATCATACTCCGGGCATATGAAGACGGCCGCACTCTTAAGCTCAAGGATGTGGCAGACATCACGCTCGGCGCGGTAAGCTATGCATACGAAGGCCGTGTGAAAGGTGCTCCGGGAGTGACGATGATGATCAACCAGACCGCCGGCAGCAACGCCAATGAAATCATTGACGAGGTAGACGCATATCTGGCCGAAGCAGCCAAGGACCTTCCGAAAGGAATGGAGTTCGTGGACATCATGAGTACCAAGGACTTCCTTGACGCCTCAATCCACGAGGTAATCAAGACCCTCTTCGAGGCCATCCTTCTCGTTGTCCTCGTGGTATACTTCTTCCTTCAGAATGTAAGGTCGACAATCATCCCTACAATCAGTATCTTCGTCGCCCTCATAGGTACATTCGCCTTCCTTGTCGTGGCGGGCTTCTCAATCAACCTTCTGACGCTCTTCGCCCTTGTGCTGGCCATCGGTACCATAGTCGATGATGCCATCATTGTGGTGGAGGCGGTGCAGGTCAAGTTCGACGAAGGCTACCAGTCCCCTTACAGGGCTGCAGTGGACGGCGTCACAGGCGTGTCATCCGCCATCATCACTTCCACTCTCGTCTTCATGGCGGTGTTCATCCCTGTGTCATTCATGGGAGGAACATCAGGAGTGTTCTACAAGCAGTTCGGTCTTACCATGGCCGTGTCCGTGGGTCTGTCGGCAATCAACTCCCTGACATTGTCCCCTGCATTGTGCGCCCTGCTCCTCAAGCCTAACGAGATAGTGGCTCCGGGCGAAAAGCCTAAGCAGTTCTCCACAAGATTCCGCATGGCGTTCGAATCCGCATTCGGAAAGCTCGTGAAGAAATACAAGTTCGGAGTGACATTCTTCATCAGGAACAAATGGGTGACAGGTCTCTGTCTCCTCGGTGCCGTAGCCGCCCTGATGTACCTCATGAGCACATCGAAGACGAGCCTCGTGCCTAACGAGGACACCGGCTCCCTCTTCATAAGCGTCGATGCCCCGGCAGGAAGCACACTGGACCAGACCAACCAGATACTTACAGAAATGCAGAAATGCATTGAAGACATACCGGAAATCCGCACATTCAACCAGGTGGCAGGTTTCTCCTTCGCAGGAAGCGGTGCTTCGCACGGCATGATGATGGTCAAGCTCCAGCCTTGGGAAATGCGTGAAGGCAAGGAGCACAGCAACACCGCCGTAATGAATGAAATCTACCGCCGGACTGCAGGAATCAAGAATGCGCAGATATTCATCTTCGCTCCGCCTATGATTTCCGGATACGGTACAGGAAACAGTTTCTCAGTCGACCTTCAGGACCGTTCCGGCAAAGGAATCGAGGCATTGAACGAAGTGACGAACGAAGTGATTGCTGCCCTTAACCAGAGGCCTGAAATCCAGATGGCATACACTTCATTCAGTACGCAGTTCCCTCAGTATACAGTGGATGTTGACGCGGCAAAATGTCTCAGGGCAGGCACGACGGCCGACCAGGTGCTCTCTGTGATGCAGGGATACCTCGGAAGTTACTATGCATCCAATTTCAACAGGTTCACGAAACTCTACCGCGTCATCCTCCAGGCCCGTCCTGAAGACCGCGACCAGATACAGTCCCTCGACAACATCTATGTCAAGACTGCATCAGGGATGGCTCCGGTAAGCCAGTTCGTCACCCTGACCAAGTCATATGGTGCGGAAATCCTGAACAGGTTCAACCTGTTCCCGTCAATCACCGTAATGGGTATGCCTAACGAGGGCTACAGTTCCGGAGATGTCATCAACGCAGTGCAGGAAGTCTCAGCCGAAGTGCTGCCGACCGGATTCGGATACGAGTTCTCCGGCATGACGAGGGAAGAGGCCGAGCTCGCGGAGTCCCATACCACGACAATCATCTACATCCTGTGCGTGATATTCATCTACCTCATTCTCTGCGGACTTTATGAAAGCTTCTTCCTGCCTCTGGCAGTCATCTGCTCAGTGCCGTTCGGACTCATGGGAAGCTTCCTCTTCTCAAGATGGTGGGGCATTGAAAGCAACATCTACATGCAGGTCGGAATAGTCATGCTCATAGGTCTGCTCTCCAAGACGGCCATCCTTATCACCGAATATGCTGTCGAAAGGAGGAAAATGGGAATGACGCTCAGCCACTCCGCAGTAGCTGCGGCTGGTCTGCGACTCAGGCCTATCCTCATGACTGTCATGACTATGGTATTCGGTCTGCTGCCGCTGGTGGTTGCATCAGGTGTCGGAGCCAACGGATACCGGTCACTCGGAGTCGGTGTGGTGGGAGGACTTATCGTCGGGTCAATCGCCCTGCTGTTCATAACTCCTACATTCTTTGTGATATTCCAGTACATTGAAGAGAAAGTGATGGGCAAAAGAAAGGAGGACAGAGTATAATGAAAAAGACACTATATGCGGCCGCAGGCAAGACAGCCCTTGCCGCAGCCTTGATCATGATGATGAGCAGCTGCTCAATCTACCGCAAATACCACAGGCCGGAGGACCTGCCTACTGACAGCCTCTACCGCGCGGAACTCGTACCAGAAGCACAGGCTACAGATGAGCCGGACACCAACTCCCTCGGCTATATGTCATGGGAAGAGGTGTTCACCGACCCTTGTCTCCAGGACCTCATAAGGACTGGTCTTGAAAACAATGTCGACTTCCGGAGCGCCATCCTGAGGGTAGAGCAGGCCAAGGCCCAGCTGTCTGCGGCCAAATGGGGATATGCCCCTTCAATCATGCTTGCACCTCAGGGCGGACTCAACAGCATCAATGCCGGAAAGGCATCATGGACTTACAATGTCGGGGCTTCGGCCAGCTGGGACATCGACCTCTTCGGGTCACTCCTCAACGCAAAGAGAGGAGCCCAGGCCGCCCTGCTCCAGCAGCAGGCATATCAGCAGGCCGTAAGGTCACAGCTCATAGCCACGATTGCCAACACATATTTCTCTCTTCTGATGCTCGACGACCAGGTAACCATCAGCGAAGAGAACGTGAGAATCTTCGAGGAGCAGGTCAGGACGATGGAGGCCATGCTGAAGACCGGCAAGACCACTGAAAATGCCGTGACCCAGGCCAGGGCAAACCTCTACGGACTGGAAGCGTCATACGCCGCCCTCCTCCAGCAGCAGCAGGAAGCCGAGAATGCACTCTGCTCCCTGCTCGGGCAGCCGTCCATGCCGATTGTACGCGGCAAGCTCTCGGAACAGGCCGTACCGTCTGAAATAAGTGTCGGCATTCCGCTCCAGCTCCTGTCCAACCGCCCTGACGTCTATCAGGCGGAAATGGCTCTGGCAAGCTCATACTACAGCACCAATCAGGCAAGGTCGGCCTTCTATCCGAAAATCAGCCTTTCCGGCAGCGCCGGATGGACCAACAGCCTCGGACAGGCTATCAGCAATCCAGCCGGCTGGCTGCTTTCGGCTCTCGGACAGCTTACAATGCCGATTTTCAATCACGGACAGCTCGTGGCCAATCTGAAAGTGAGCAAGGCCGAGGAAGAAATAGCGCTGATGAACTACCGCCAGACATTGCTCAATGCCGGAGAACAGGTGAACAATGCCCTCTACGCCGTACAGATTTCCGAAGAAATGTACAACAAGCATCTGTCTCAGGTAAAAGACCTGGAAAGGACCGTGCAGACATCAGAACTCCTCTACGAAAGGTCGACAGGAACATATCTGGAACTCCTTTCCGCAAGACAGTCTCTGCTCAGCGCAAGGCTGAATGCAGTAAATGACCAGTTCACGATGCTTCAGTCCGTGGTCAGCCTCTATCAGGCCCTCGGCGGAGGAAAGGAATAGACGGGAAGCTGCTTGGACAGCAGGAGAATTTAGAAGTGCGCCCGGCGGACAAAGAACGATGTCCACCGGGCGTAATTTAATAAGAAGGCGCCAGTGTCTCCTAAAAGTCGGTTCTGCCGTGACTGTTGGAGAGGTAAAAGTGCCTCCGACGGCCACGATTTTCCCGCAAAAGTGTGGCCGATGGCATTTTCAAAATGCCGACGGGCGCGAAAAACCCACAAAACCGCGCCCGGTGGACAGCATTTTGGGTCTCCAACGGGCGCGCTGCAGAATGTCAATTATACCGTTTATTCAGCCAGAGACTTGAAAAGCTTCTGCAATGTCTCAGGGGAGCCGGACGAAAACAGACGGACATTAGCCGGCAGTTCTCCACAAGAAGACAGGCGTCCGGCATCCGGCGGCGTGCCGCAGGAAGGCAGCAGGCCTTCTTCCCGCATCACCTCGGCAAGATGGCGGGCTACTGCCGGAGCCGGGTCAATGACTGTAACTTCCTGACCTGCAATCTTTTTTATCACATCCGAAAGAAACGGATAATGGGTGCAGCCGAGGACAATGACATCGGCGCCTGCATCAAGAAGGGGCTGAAGGCTGGCTGATACTACGGCCTCGGCCTGCGGTCCTGATGTGACGCCGCTCTCGACGAGTTCCACGAATCCTCGGCCGACATGCTCTACGACCTTTACCCCTGGCGCAAGTCGGGACAGGGCAAGATGGTATTTCTCTCCGGCAAGTGTTCCGGCTGTGGCCAGGACACCGACCACACCGGTGCGCGTGATTGCAGCAGCAGGCTTGACTGCGGGTTCCATTCCTATGAATTTTACGGGATATTCCGCCCTGAGGACATTGATTGCTGCAGCGGTGGCAGTATTGCAGGCGACGACGATTATGTCCGCCCCGTTTTCAAGCATGAAGTCCGTGATTGCCCTGGCACGGTCTATTATGAACTCCCGCGGCTTGTCCCCATATGGACAGAAGGCATTGTCAGACCAGTAGATATAGTTTTCCCCGGGGAGAATCCTGAAAATCTCCCTGAAGACGGAAAGTCCGCCTGCCCCGGAGTCAAATATTCCTATTGTCGCCATTGGAAATGCAAATTTAATCCAATATCCGGTAAATTCCGCAAAAATATGCCTGCCGCACAAAAAGGTACAAAACACACATAAAAAAAACACATAAACACACACATAAAAATGCACATAAAAAGGAGGGCGGCCTCACGGTCGTCCTCCCAGCGAATTAATTGATATTTGTGAAATCTAGAGAGTCCAGCCTGATGTCCAGTTGTCGGAGGCATCAACGGCCCCGCTCTGACCCACCTTGCCTACAAAGCCTGAAGTGAAGTTGAAGCTGCTGTAGTTCGCAGTGTTGCCGGCCGCAACGAAGTCGCTGTTGTCATAGCCTGATCCTTCCTCATTCACAAGCGCGCCTGATATATAGGTATTCTTGATTGAAGATGTGCCGTTGTCAAATGAGGCGACTGTCTGGGAAGTCTCAAGAGTGACAGGGCTCGGCTTGCCGGTAACGAGGGCATACTCGAGAGTAACCTGCGTTCCCTCACGGAAGCGGAGGCCTCTCTTGTTGTCGGAACTGTTGTTGCCGACGAATGTCGCGTAGCGGATGGTAGGATGGGCTACCGGGGCGGCGTCGTTGTTGTCGCCGTTGTTGTCGCACTCCATGAGGCAGTCGCACTCGGCTACTGTCTGGTATGCAACGATGTACTCGGCTGTTCCGTTCCAGCCTTCAGTCCAGTCGAATGAGTCGTCGGTGCAGTTCTCCACGACGCAGTGGTCGATGTTTGCTGAACCGCCGAAGAACTCGATGCCGTCATCGGAACCGTCGATGACCTGGACATATGAAATCTTTGTCCCGTTTCCTACGCCATAGAGGGAAAGGCCGTTGGCCTCATGCTCTGAATCGAGGGCAAGTCCTGAATACTGGATGCGCACATAACGGAGGCTTCCGGAATTGTCCGCGTCGTTGCTGCCGCCGTAAGGGGCGCCGCCGATTTCAGACATTGTGCCTTCTCCTGCATTGGTGTGGGCATATCCGCAGATGTGGAGGCCGCCCCATGCACCTGCCCTCCGGTCCTCGGCAGTCATGGTGATAGGCTCTGACTCTGTTCCTTCTGCCATAATCTTGGCTCCCTGCTCGATAAGGATGTAGATGATTTTCCCGTCAGAAACTTCAGAAGTGATTGTCACGCCCGGCTCGATTGTGAGAGTTGCAGGGGCTTCCATCTGGAGGCTTCCCGTAAGTCTGTACTCCCCTTTCTTGAGAGTGACATCCTGTGAATAGCGGCCGCTGATTTCTCCGCCTTCAAGAACTACGGCTTCACCGCCGTCGTTTCCATTGTCTTTTTCACATGAAGTGAAACATGCAGCCATGCCCATTGCAGCGAGGGCTGCCGCGAAAATTTTAACTGTTTTCATACTTGGAAATTGGTTAATATTGTTAATGTCTGTATTTCCCATTATATCTGTCTGACAAGTCCATTCCTGTCATGAATCCATGTCCATTGTCACAGGGACCAGCTTATGCCGACCTCGAAACCGGTGCCGATTCTCCACTGCTCCACTTCCACCGTCCTTCCGGCATTAGGGATGTCCTGTCTGAACCTGACTGTGGAGTTCAGCATATTGTTGAATGCCATCTTGACAGAGAAATGCCTGTTGATCTTGTAGGTTGCCGCAAAATCAAGAGTATGGAGAGGCATCTGCTTCACGTCACCGAGCCCCATGATGCCGACCGCATGTATCCTCGGGCCCTGGAGATTGTACAGGAGGGCAAGACTGAGGCCGGAGCCGTTTCTGAAAGTCGGGGTATAACTGATGTCAGCATTTGCGAGGTACGGGGACGCTCCCTGGAGCGAGCGCTGCTGGTTGGTGTAGGCCCCTCCTTCCGGCAGTATCACATTGGTGTACATGTAGGAGGCATTTGCACTGACAGCGAGGTCCTTCACGATTTCCTTCCGGAATTCCACCTCGACTCCTGCCGCAAGCCCGTTGTCGGCATTCTGGAAAGAGTGCTCCGTGGCACCGCCGGAAAGTCTCTGTGTCCGCTCGATAGGGTTTTCCAGATATTTGAAATATGCCGTCACGGAGAACATGTCGGTGTTTTTCTCGGCGAAAAATTCGTACTTGAGGTCAAAATTGTAGTTGTAGCCGTTCTGCAGGTCTTCATTGCCTCGTATCTGCGCCCCTCCGAAGCTCTCCTGATAGAGGAACGGAGCCATTTCGACGAATGACGGCCTTGTGACTGTCCTCGAAAGAGAAAGGCGGAAGATGCTTCTGCGCGTAAGGTCATATTTGATGTTGACAGCAGGGAAGAGGTCGATGGCATCGAGATTGCGGGTAAGGTCCTCCACATCGTCATTGTAGTCGACGCTCTGACGGCTTGCCTCCACGCGGAGCCCTGCATTGAGGAACCATTTTTCACCAAACTTCAGGTCTGTCTCCACGAAGGCGGCCCCGATGAGATTTGAAGCATCATACTGGTCCCTGTCATATTTGCTGCGGTTCACAGAGATGAGCCCGCTCTGGATATTTTCAAAATTGAGATATGCGTCAGGGTTGTGGAAGTCAGAGATGGAATTGTTGATTCCCTTGACGTCATAATAGAATCTTGTGGAACGGAAAGTCCTTATCTTGTCCTTGGCCGTGAGGCCGAAGCGGATTCTGTCATCTTCGCTGAAATTGTATGTGGCCCTGATGTCGGCTACAAGCTCGTTTTCATTGAGTTTTCCGAAGTATCTCTGGGTCTCCTGCTGGTTGAGCTTGAAGAAATACCACTGGTCGTCGGCTCCGCGGCGGTACATCACCTGCCTTCTGTCCGGTTCATCGCTCGATGTCATGGTATAGGATGCACCCCAGTCGATGAGCCAGTCTTCAACTTCATGGTGGCCCGAGAGCTGATAATTCTGAAGCGTATAGATGTGTGTCACCTGATTGCTTCCGACAAGGTCGTATGACTCCTGATAGTCCATTCCCTGGCGGTCAAGGTGTGTGTCCTTGGCATTTCTTGCGAAGAAAGCGGTGATGCCGATGTTGTCGCTCTCCCGGAGCGTATAGTCCAGGTCCACGAGGGCCGCAATGTCAATCTTCTGGCCGTAGCTGTTGTAATTGTAGTCGCTCTGCATGCTGCCTTCGGAACTGGCCTCATATGTCCTGTAGAATGCATCCGTCATGGTCTCGTCCCCTGTCTTGATGCTGGCGGAAGCTACCAGGCTGAAGGTCTGGCCTCCGACTTTGAAATTCTTGCCGAAGCCGATGCCGCCGTCAAGGTCTGGGAGAGGATTCCTCCTGTAGGTACGGAATGAGGTCCCGAAGATGTCCTTTGACTTCGAGTATGCGTCAAAGTCACTGTAAGCTATATTATTTGCCGTAGGGTCAAGTCTTGGGGTCAGGAAGAGGCTCTTGCCGTCCATCCTGTAGAAATCATTGGCGAGGGTGTGGAAATATCCTCCGGTGGAGAACGATATGTTGAAGAAGTCCTCGCTCTGGCCTTCCTTGGTGCTGATGTCCACATGTGCGCCGGAATAGTCGGCAAATGAACTTGCCTCGTATACCTTGCTCACTGTTATGTTCTGGATGGTGGATGCCGGGAATATGTCAAGCGGGATGAGCTTGTTGTCCGGATTAGGGGAAGCTATCGGGAGGCCGTTGAGAGTCGTGGTGCTGTATCTGTCGCCGAGTCCGCGGACAATCAGCTGGCCGGCGCTGGCAATCGAGATGCCGGAAAGTTTCGCAACACTTTCCTGGGCGTTGGATATGCCCTTGATGCTCATCTCCTTCGCCCCCATGTTCTCTATGGCGAAGCCTGAGGAAATGCGTTCATTCTGGAGCGCCTGCAGGGACTCCAGGTTTTTCCTGGCAGTGACCACCGCATTGTCAAGCACCCTCTCGTCTGAAGCTATCGATATACGGACAATTCCGTTCTCAACCGACACAAAAGAGCCGTCTTCATCCGGATTTCCGGCATTTGTGGCGCTTACTCCGTTCCTTGAGACATTCACGGCAACAGTGGCCGGCTTATATCCTATATATGATACTGTCAGCACATGTTCTCCGTTCCCAAGGTCAAGTTCACAGGCCCCGTCAAGGTCAGTCACAGCCCCTGTCGCCGTGTTCCGGATGAGGACTCCGGCACCGATGAGGGGCTCGCCGGAAATAATGTCGTATACTGCCGCCTTAACTTTTCTTTCCGCTGAAACTGCGGCTTTAACTTCTGCCGCAAGGCAATTCTGGCCTGTTCCTGCCAGACCGACGGCAGCGGTCATCAGGCACATCATGAGACACAACATCTGAGTCGTATTCCTGAGGCCTGCTGTATTCTTCCTTTTCTCCATATATTTCACTTTATCAATCCGGCGGCAAAATTACCGGAGCGAAGTGAAATATATTTTAACGGTTTTCTATAATATTGTTAAGGAATCTTACCGGATTGTTAAGGATGGCAAAGAAACGGTTAAGACAATTACAAATCTGTTACATGCCGGAACATAGCCGGCCCGGGACTATCTGTACAGATAATATGCCGAAGAGAGGTCCCTGAATGCCTCGGCATCCTTCTGCCACCAGCCGATTATGTCGGAAACCCGATAGCGCTGCCCGAATGTTTTCCTGATGTAGTCAGACCCGCATACCTTGTCGAACAGGCCGACTCCCGTGGCTGTCTCGAACGGCCTTTTGTCAGGATAGAGGGCTGCTACCGCCTGCATAACATAGAACTGGACAAGGGTGACAGGCGCGGCCTTGTAATCAGTGAAAAAGTATTGCACGCCCTGCACGAGTTTTCCTGCTGTCCTGCCGGACAATGGCTTGAAATAGATTGTACGGAATTCCACCCCGGGAATGTCATAGCTGTCAAGTTCAGTCTTCAGTCTATGGGCGTCAATCCATTCCTCGGCAAAGACCTGAAACGGGAGGGTATATCCGATGCCGATATTCAGGAAGCCGTAGAGCTCTCCGCAGATGCCGGCGGCACAATAATACACGGGTGAAGTCTGGTACGGTATATTCGGAGACGGGAGCACCCACGGCAGTCCCGTATCCTGATACAGCATGTCACGGCGCCATCCCTCCATCGGGATGACGGTCAGGGAGCATCTCGCAGGCTCCTGCTTTCCGGTCTGCCCCCTGTTGAGACCTTCGGCATTGATGAGCAGGGCGAGCTCGCCCGGAGTAAGGCCGTATATATAAGGTATCCTGTACTGGCTCACGAATGAGAAAAAACCAGGCTCCACGACACTGCCCTCCACCTTGAGTCCTCCGAGAGGATTCGGTCTGTCCAGCACCATGACTTCTATGCCCAGTTCCCCGCAGGCTTCCATGACCAGCCCCATCGTGCTGATGAAAGTATATGACCTCGCCCCGGTGTCCTGGATGTCATAGACCATGACATCAATGCCGCGGAGCATCTCGGGAGTCGGCTTTCTGGTCGGGCCGTACAGGGAATAGACGGGAAGGCCGGTGAGGGCATCGCGCGAATCGGAGACCTTGCCTCCGGCATATACATCCCCGCGGACCCCATGTTCAGGTCCGTAAAGAGCCACCAGATCCACCCCCGGGGCATTGTACAGTATGTCTATTGTCGAACGCAGATCTCTGTCCACACCGCTCGGATTGGTCACAAGTCCCACACGCTTGCCGACAAGCCCCTCAAATCTGCGGTCCCGCAGGACCTCAATACCGGTCTTGACCGGGTGAGAAGACGGCGTCCCGGCTTCCGCCTCAACGGATATGGAAAAATACGACAGGATGGAAATGACCGCCGGGACGAGAATCCTGGCCGCAGCGGCACCGATGTTCGACACGATATTATGCATTTGCCCGGAAAACTTCAAATCAGAGATTCACCCAATTCCTGGTCAGAGATTCATCACCCTTCCGACAAAAAGGATATTGTCACCCTCATTGTCGACTATCGCAAAAAGGAAAGGCCTGTCGACAGTCATCACGACAGGAATATCCACGGGAGGAGCGGATGTCAGGCGTACTCCGATGCTTGTCACGGCTGCAGCCTCGGTGCCGCTCTCATTGACTTCTACAAAACATTTCTGCCTTACCTGGTCCACCGCCACCGGAGCGTCCGCAATGCCTCCTAATTCAGCCCCTGCACCGAATGCTTTCCTGACACCCATCTTCATGAGCACGGAATTGAGCACCATGTCCGTGTCAAACTTGAATTTAGGCAGTGACAAGACAACCTTTCTGTATTCAAGTCCCTCAAGAGCAGCCTCATATGCGGATACGGAAAGACAGCCGACGGCCTTGTCCATGGCAATGCCTTCTGCAGGAAGAGCCACAAGCATTGAATATTTCCGGCCTTTGTATGGAAGTTCAATGAGTTGGGAGCCGTCATGCTCCGCATAACGGAACCGCCCTGAAATATTCATCATGGACACTTCATTGTCTCCTGCCGAACCATGGAATATCTTGTCTTCCGTACGCTTTTGGTCAAACTCATGAAGCCATGAAGCCTTGAAATAGAGGGCATTTACAAGGAACATGACCATATCAGGACTTATCTCGTCCACGATTTCGGTTATCCTTCCCTCCGTATTGTCCGCGCACCATGCATTGATTGCATCCTTTGTGGACGGGTCTGAGAAATCCTTTGTCTGAATCCATGCAGAATAAGAGGTCTCCAGCATATTCCTGTATGCATCCTTGACTTCAAAGCCGGAGCTCAGCCACGCAGAATTGGCCGAGCGCACATCTGCAAGGGAATCCGGGAGCAGGACGTCACCGGAAAATGTCTTTCCTCCGAGAGCTGTCATAAGTTCTTCTCTTGTGCTGCCTTCCGCCCCTTCAGCAAGCATTGAGAGCGCCGTACCCGCACTCAGCGGAGACACAAGCACATTGGCATCGGCATCTTCAGCCGACACGGCGTTTCTGAAAAAAGTCAGGGCAAAGTCTGTCCTTGACCCGTCCTGTGCCGGCACTGAAGGCTGTGGAGAGCCGCACCCTGTCAGCATTAATGCACCGGTAAAGATTCCCATATAAGAAATGATTTTTTTCATGACAGTTCAATTTTACCAATAATCCTGTCAAAGATAATCAGAAAATGGAAGGAAAACAATGCCGTCAGTCTTCCACATGCCGGCTGACGGAGAATGTCACGGCGACGGTGGCGATGCAGCATGCCATCACAATCCAGAAAAACCACCGGTAGCCCACAAATTCCTGAATATATCCGGCGACCATCCCGGGAAGCATCATGCTCAAGGCCATGAACGCGGTACAGATGGAATAATGCGCCGTCTTGAATTCCCCGTCGGAAAAATACATCATATAAAGCATGTATGCCGTGAACCCGAAGCCGTAGCCGAATTGCTCGACCAGCACGCAGATGCAGACTGCAAGGAGACTGTCAGGCTGTACCATGGCAAGCCACACGAATGTCAGGCAAGGAAGAGTCATGGCCATGGCCATCGGCCACAGGGACTTCTTCAACCCGAGACGCGACGCGACTATGCCTCCTATGATGCCGCCGACCGTGAGAGCCGCCACTCCGACAGTCCCGTAGACTATGCCCACATTCTCCGTGGAAAGGCCGAGGCCGCCAGCGTCTGCGGGGTCAAGAAGGAACGGATTCATCATTTTAAGGAGAAATGCCTCCGGGAGCCTGTACAGCAGCATGAATATTATGGCTGCCCACACATATTTCTTCCTGAAGAATGTCGAGAATGTCCGTCCGAACTCCCTGAAAATTTCCTCTGCAGTCTTTCTGATTTCCGTCCTCTCCCGGTCTCCGCCTCCGGCAACACCCGGACGGACATTTTCATACGGCAGGACAAAGGCATGATACAGAGTTATGCAGGCGAACATGACAGCACTCATCAGGACTGTGATGAACCATGACCTCGGAATGTCTCCCGTCATTGTCTCAAGAAGTCCCGCCACCACGACCAGTACCCCCTGCCCGAAAATAGAGGCAAGACGGTAGAATGTGCTCCTGATACCGACAAAAAGGGACTGGTTCCTCGGGTCAAGGGCAAGCATATAGAAGCCGTCTGCCGCAATGTCATGCGTAGCGGAAGCAAAGGCAGCAATCCAGAAAAGCACAAGAGTCACCGTGAAAAGGGATACCGGAGCATGACCGGATGCGATGACTTCAGACGAAGGGTGTGGCAGAGTGAAAGCGGCTGCGGCAAATGCGGCAGACATCAGAATCTGCATTGTGACCACCCACCAGCGCTTCGTACGGATAATGTCGACAAACGGGCTCCAGAGAGGCTTGATGACCCACGGGAGATACAGGAGCCCGGTATACATGGCCACATCCCCGTTGGACATGCCCATTTTCTTGAACATTATCACGGATATGGTGTTGACTATGAAATACGGAATCCCTTCCGCAAAGTACAGAGTGGGGACCCAGGTCCACGGCGATATTTTTCCTGCGGTTCTCATTTTCCCTGCCCGTTTCTGCCATCCGGGGCAATCTCTCCGGTGACATCCGCTACGGAAGCCCCGGTATAATAGTGGGAAAGTATTTCCCTGTAGCCATACCCGCGCGAAGCCATTACGGCCGCTCCTATCTGACACAATCCGACGCCGTGGCCCCAACCGGAACCATGAAGTTCAATCCTTTCGACATCTGCTGCGGCAGACATTTTTCCGGCGGAAGACATTTCTCTGGCGGCCTGTTCCACCGCTTTCGACGGCACTTTCATGCCCACTGAATCAAAATATTCAACTTCAAAGGCAGAACTCTTCAGATGGGACTCCGACAGCACCCGCCTTATCTCCAGCTCCTTGCCGACAATCAGGGTTCCTTTTGTCCCCACAATCCCGAGCCTGTCGATGCGCCCGGACGGCCCTCTGTGCTCAGGGATGAGAGCCCGGACCATGCCTATGTCATGTCCGGACCGCCTTGACACGAGATCAGAAAGTTCGCGGACGCCATATGAGACCGTCCACCTGAAGAAATCCGTAGTCTCAAGGTCATAGTCATTGAGGACCTGTGACAGCACCTCTGTATCGGAAGTATCGCAGAAAGCCTGAGAAGGGCCATGCTCCGGCACATCGCGGACGGAAGACAGATACGGGACATTCCTGTCCTCCCAACAGGTAGAAAACTCCTCGGTCACGCCTCCGCAGCATTTGGAAAACCTGGCGTCACATATCTCGCCTCCGAATGTCAGCACTTCTCCCCATGTGGCATCCACAGCCTTACGGGCACTGCCTCCTGTCTCCCTTGAAAGGCCCTGATACCTCTGGCAATGGTCATCAGCACACACATCGAAGAGTCTGTGGTCCTCATGGTCATACCATTTCATGATTCTGCAGACAGGCAGCCCCCCTTCTGAAACCGGAGCATCTCCTTTGCCGTCCGCGGCACGGGTTGTATCCAGATGAGTGACAAGTGACGGCACACCGGAAATCCAGGAAGGGAGCCCATTCTCTCCTGCATGCCCGGATGAACGGGACAGAATCTTCGACATGACCCATGAACGAGAAATGACGGCATGGGCCTTGAGAAATTCTTCTGAAGCTGTCGCCTTCATCTCTGATGATATGACACTCACAAGATAATCCTCGACTCCGATTACATTTATTGCAGTCAGGCTTTTCCCGGAGACAATTATTTTAAGGGCACCGGCAAATTTCTGGGTTTCTTTCCTTTCCCAATGGAATCCCGTGCCTATAGTGACATCATGGAGGACAAATCCCGCTTCGGCGAACATTGTGGACAGGGTCTGCTCCTCAAAATAAAGCTCATCATAAAGCGCCCCGTCATATTCTATCTTACCTTCCCTGAACACAGCTTTCCTGACTCCCGCCCCGTCCGACAAAATCTCAAAAGTGATTTCCGGAGCAGACATTATCCCCACGGACAACAAGGGCTGGGTACGGGTCAGGCGACGGACGACAAGAGACTCATCCTCCGCCGAGACTGACACTTCATCCAGAATTTCAGTGAGAGTCTCCGCGTCAATCCGTCCGAAATCATTTCCGTCCGGAACGACAAAGAATCCTGCCATGTCCGCACAGCCGGGACTTACCGTCAGATGATCTTCTCCCTCCGAATAATAATGGCGGGGACGATGTTTTCCCCGGAGCATCACCACAGACCTGTATTCCCCATGTTCATACCATGTCAGAAGATTGAACATCGGCTCCGCCCCGTCTTCTCCGGCAGGTGCGCAGTCAAGCAGCCTGTAGAAAAGCTTGGCCATAGACTTGGCAGTCGATGCCGCAAGAATGAAAATGCCTCTGGTAAATTTATGGTAATGATACAGCTGCGCTTCTTTCACAGAAGCAATATATTCAAGGATTCCGGCATTGTCTTCCACAGAAAAGGAATCAGTCTGTCCGGAAAAAGAGTCAAGCAGCCCCGAAGCATCACATTCAAGAGGGAGTATACGGCGGGAAACCGCCTGAAAATGATGGTGATCAGGAGCCGAGGCCCCGCATTTCGGCCCGTTGTACATGAATGTGTATCCGGGATATGTCCTGGCCATATCCAGCATGTCCACATAGCGTTTCCAGATGGACTGCGGACAATGCCTGTCCATGGCTATGACGAAATGTTCCTGAAAAATCGGATACGGATTGACAAGAATGTCATATTTTCTTCCTTTTCTGCCTTCAAATTTGAGCCGGATCTGCTCCGGGGGACGGTTGTCCCTGCACAGGAAACATTTTCGACCAAGTATTGCCTCCTTGCCGACATCCGCCGAGGCGGAAACCATTCTTGCCGGATTGTGCTGCACCCTGATGTCAAGTCCACCGACAGACAAGGTCTTGACGCAGACATTTTTCAATGCGCGGTAATTGTCCCGGGCCAGTGGCCAGACAGAAAGCTGGTCATTGGTAAAATTATCCAACTGCTTCTTTTTCACTTTTCCTGTTCATTTCTATCCTTGCCTCGATTTCCCATGTCCTGAGGCTGTCCTTGTATAGATTGTTCGCATTCAGCGACGCGATGTCAAGAGCGGCATCTGAATTTCCTTCCCATCTGCGGCAGAAATAAAGTACGTCCCAGATTCTTCCGATTTTATGTTCCCGACTGATTCTCAGTCCCATGGCATAATCTTCACCATAGCTGACATTAGGGAAGCGGTATTTGCGAAGCAGGGCTGTCCTGAAAGCCCTCGGAGCCCCGAGCCCATTTATGCGGAGAGCATTGTTATGGCCGTTGTCATCTGTCCATTCCCTATGGTCTATAACTCCCGGAGGAATCGGATTCATTCCGAAGTCCGTCATCATATACGAGCCGATTACCATTGAACATTTCTGGACAAGGAATGCCTGCACTATCTTTTCAAGTGTATCCGGACCGGAATAAATGTCATCACTGTCCAGCTGGACTGCATACTCCCCGCAGCGGGGATCCCCGGCAGCAAGATTCCAGCATCCGCCTATGCCCAGATCATGTCGTTCAGGCACGACATGAAGAAGCTGCGGCCCAGTCTTTCCCTTGTCCGGATTCCCTTGTCCCCGGGAATATTCGGCAACAAGTTCTTCAAGGAGTTCCGTCGTTCCGTCGGAAGAATGATTGTCCACCACAATGACATTATAGCTGAATGAACATTCCTGCGACATTGCACTTGCCACGGCTTCCCCTATGGTCCGCCTCCTGTTGTAGACCGGAATAATCACAGAAGCCTTTACCGGGAATCTGCCTTCGGCCCCGTCGCCGGCTCCTGCCATATCCGAATCAGCACCGGCCTCTTCCTTAGGATGCGGCGGGAGATATGCCCCGATGCGACGCAGATGGGCAGTGCAGATTCTCTCCATTTCCAGCTGAGTCTCCCTGTTCTTCGGGTCCACATAGTCAAACTGCTTCTCCCCGCTCTTCCTCAGGTCATACGGCATGTCAGTATAGAGAAATTCATTCACATGCACTATTGTCTTCATCCTCAGCCTGAGGTCATACAGAGCCCCGAAGCGGTATTCTTCAGTCATCGCATGAACCGCCCTCCTGAAAGAAGACGTGCGGAACACGAGAACGGGACCGAAGTCAAAGTCATCCCTCAATGCCCCTTTCAGGCAGTCTGTCAGAGGATGTCTTGTCCTTCCGAATCCTCCGTTCCCGTCAGGGACAATGTCATAATGGTCTGAATACAGCATGTCCGCCCCGGTGTCTTCAGCTATTGACACGAACCGGTCCAGGGCATACAGCCCCATCTCCACCGGCACAGCCTTGATGCACAGCAGAATAAATCGGGAAGAGGCGCCTTCGGCAATTTTTCTTAGCACCGATGTGCTTCTGAAGGATTCGCCGGTAAGAACGGTAAAGCCTGCAAAGGCTTCGCTGCGGCTGAAAGAAGAGGCGACAGACGACAGATCATCGCCTGACATCGCCGGAATAAAACATTCTATATTGTCCATTTTGCTACAGAAGTGCGTACAGGCGGTCACTTATCCGCCGATACTCTTCTTCAAAGTTAGGGGTAAAGAGTGATTTTCCCAAATTATCGGTTATCTCATTTCCGGTCCAGCCCCGTATTTCATCCACTTCGTCTCTGTCGGGAGAAAGCCGGAAACTGCCGACGGCAGCAAACACATTGATCATCTCCTTCTCTATTTCAGACTCAAATTCGTATGAACACAGCCATATGGGATTGTATTCCCTGAAGCCCAATTCCTCCGAAGCCTCGCGGTACAGAGCCTCAAGAATGCTTTCCCCATAGTCCACATGTCCGCCTACGGCAGTGTCCCATTTCCCGGGCTGGATATCCTTTTTCATTGAGCGTTTCTGGAGATAAAGTCTGCCGAAACGGTCCAGGACATGCAGATGCACCACCGGATGCAACGGCTTTGCCCCGGAATGACAATACTCCCTCGGGGCCCTGCCGATGACAATCCCGTTCGGCATAATGACAGGGAAATACTCCTTGCTCAGCGGACCTGCACCTGAAAGTCTCATTTCTGCAGATGAAGCATCCGGCGCCGGCATTTCCGGAGCGACTTCGTCCGGATAAATCAAATCAAACATACTGTATTGCCACACATGCGCCTATAAGCGCCATTATAAAAAATATAAGAATTGTTATTGTCCTTTGTGACGGTTTCTTGTCCTCCTCCCCGGACCTGACGGCATCCCGGAAAAAAACGAACATCGCCGGAAGACAGGAGACCGCGAGCAGAAGGTCTTCAGGAATATCGAAAAGCACAATCTTCGACAGGGCAATGACAGACCACTGGAATATGAATATCAGGGCGAAGAAATTTATCCTGCCGCTGAATGTCACCAGCATTCCGAGCATGTACATGGCTACGGCACTCGGAATCACAGGAGTGGTAATGCCGGGAAATTCAAGTCCCCTGGACACAGAGACCAGAGGATATGCCAGAGGCAGCAGGAGCATTACAATCCCCCACGGAAGATATCTCTTGTTCTTCTGAAAAGTGGAAAAGTGCGTCACAAGATCATATGTCCAGGCGGCGGCCATCATGCACCAGAAGATAGTAAGCACGGACGAATACTCCCTCCCGCTCCCGAATTTCATGTAATATACAAAGGCTATCCAAAGGGAAACCGCCACCATATACACCTTCATGGCAATCTTCGCCCATGTGCATGGCCTGAAAAGCAGAATCAGCGTCAACACTGCTGCAACTGCCATGAAAGCCAGCTGCCATGGCCATGTCGCCGCATTGTAGGCGGCCATTGAGTTCCATAATGCTTCCATAATATGACGCTAAATGTATCGTGATCCACGTGTCATTGAATTGGCTTTTTCCCTGAGAAGGAAAACCGGAACGGTAGCTCCGACAGCCAGCATGAAGATGACACTGAAGGAAACAGCCCCGTTGAATATCATTGCCTGCAGATATTCGCTGCCCTGGGTGGGAGAAGATATTCCCTGCAGGAACATTATGAGCGAAAACACTGTCTTGTATGCATAAGTACCGGGAACCATGGGCAGAAGTGCCGGGATATAGAGTACAGTCATAGGGCAGAACACTTTCTTTCCCGCCCATACGCTGCCTGTACCTATGATGAAGGCCGCCACAAAGGATGCGGAGGCAATGTCAACACCGAGAAATGTCATGAGACAATATCTGGCTGCATGTCCGAGGGCAGCAAGCAGGGCGATATATTTGAAAGCCCTCATCGGAGGATCCGAAATTGAGCCGAACCCCATGGCGGCGACGGCTGCGAACAGCCCGTCTGATATTATGTCGACTGCTATCATAACAAACTGTCTTTAACGAGCATCAGTGTCCCTGACATTCCTATTGCGATGCACACGATGAGCATCAGCGCATTGACAAGGCGGCTTATGCCTATCTGGATGTGACCGTCGGTGATGTCTATCACTCCATTTATGAGAGGGACACCGGGAACGAGATACAGTACGCTTGTGGCAAGGGCAATCTCAGCCGAGTCCAGGCCAAGCGTCAATGCCGTCGAGGCACAGATTGAGGCCACGAAGGCAGACACTATGAACACGATGTAATGGTTGACATGACGGCGGGCAAGATGCTGCCGGGTAAAGAAGCCGATCATCGTCGCGGCAAAAGTGATGAGCATGGCCCAGATGTCACCGCCGAACAGCCTGCAGAATGACGCATTGGCCAGAGAAGCCATGAAGAGCACGAAGACAGGATTCATCTTCGGCTTGGATACAAGCTCCTCAAACTTCGCCTTCACTTCATCCAGAGTCATATTTCCGTCGTATGCCGCCCAGCTGAGGGCACTGAGGTCTGCATTCCATTCAAAGCTGATAGGGAAGGCAGGAATGTCAAGGACTCTCGTGTCCTTGATATTCCCGACCCTGTCCATTACGGTCAGAGTGGCCGTCTTCTGTGATGTATGGATGCTCACATCCACTCCAAGGGCATCTCCGAGCCGCTTGCTGTTGCGCACGACCCGGGACGTGTGGACTCCTGCCCCCAGCATATAAGAAAGATAGCGGGCTATGAAATCCGCTATCTCCACTGCATTTTTCTGTTCCATGATTCAGTCTGCGCAGACTAAGCCACAGCTATCAGAATCAGTATCTGTGCCATAAGCACCCTCATGAACATTGCCAGAGGATACACGGTAGCATAGCTTACTGAAGTATAGTCGGTCCCGTAGGCATTCTGGGCAAAGGCAAGCACAGGAGGATTGGTGCAGCTGCCTGATACCAGACCGCATATCTGATAGAAATTAAGCTTGAACAGGAGTCTTCCGAGAATTGCCGTGAGGGCCGTCGGAATCAATGTGATGAGCGCACCATAAAGAATCCACCAGTAACCGCCGTTTACAATTGAGCTGACAAAATTCTCTCCGGCACCAAGACCTACTGCAGCAAGGAATATCGAAATACCGATTTCCCTCAGCATCAGATTGGCACTCATCGTGGTATAAGTAGTAATCTTCATCTTCGGACCGAAATAGCCGAGAAGAATGGCAATGATGAGCGGGCCTCCGGCAAGTCCGAACTTGATGGCCTGAGGGATACCCGGAATGACAATAGGAATGGACCCGAAAAGTACGCCGAGAGCAATTCCGAAGAATATCGGAATAAGATTCGGATGATTGAGTCCGGCTCTTGAGTTACCGACAAACTTGGCCACATTGTTGATGTCTTTTTCATGGCCGACGACAAGAAGGCTGTCGCCCATCTGGACGATCAGGTCAGGATTGGCGACGAGGTCGATTCCGCCCCTGTTCACCCTTGTGATGCTGACACCATAGGTCGTCCTTATCTTCAGGTCCTTGAGTTTCTTGCCTGTCATAGAAGTCCGTGTGATGGTAAGCTTCCGGACTTCCATGGAGGCATCTATCTTGTCCCATGCTTCCTTCGGCATGTCAATCTGCTCTCCGAAAAGCATTGTGACGGCTTCTACCGAACTCTGGGCTGTGACTACGAGCACATCGTCATTCTCATGAAGGACTGTCGAGGCCACCGGTACTGTGACAGCTCCGTCGCGGTATATCCTGGATATGATGAATTTGTTCTCAATGGCATGGCTGGCTTCAAGAATTGTCTTTCCGAACACAGCCGGATTCTTGATGCTGAATGCAAGTCTCTGAGGAGAATCCATTCCTGTCTCACGGCTGTTCATCTCATTCTCCTCTTTCTTGAGGTCAACCTTGAAGAGAGCCTTGGTCAGCATGAGCACAAGAATGACACCGAGCACGCCTATAGGATATGCCACGGCATATCCGGAAGCAAGCGACGATGCGACCTCGGCGGTATTGATTTCATGGACAAATGACCCGGAAGTCGCATCAAGATAAGTCTGCTGCGCAGCACCGAGACCAGGAGTATTGGTGACTGCTCCGGACATGACTCCAGTCAATGTCACAAGATTCTCGCCAGTGACAAGATGAATAATATAAGTGGTGACAACTCCGATGAGCACGAGGGCAACAGCAAGCATGTTGAGCTTCAGTCCTCCGCTCTTGAACGAATGGAAAAATCCAGGTCCCACCTGAAGACCTATTGAGAAGACGAACAGGATAAGTCCGAACTCCTTGAGGAAATGCAGGAGTGATGAATCGGCACGGAAGCCGAAATGGCTCAGAAGAATGCCCACAAAAAG
Organism: uncultured Bacteroidales bacterium; assembly: GCA_949286415.1. Lineage (GTDB taxonomy): Bacteria > Bacteroidota > Bacteroidia > Bacteroidales > UBA932 > Cryptobacteroides. The sequence goes on along the minus strand of CASEBV010000012.1, from coordinate 235,197 downwards.
AATCCATGTGGACCCGAGGGACACACCCTTGACCCTGATTTTTCCGAGCATCAGGCCCGCGGCTATCACAAAAGCCAGAAGCATTATCGAATGCCCGGTCCCCTGACCAAAAAACAAATCTTTCATATAGTACTATTATGGTTTATTCCTGAAATATCAATTTCCCGCCGTCGGACAATGTCCTCTTCCGGTCTCATTTTCAGAAGACCAGCTCAGCGCAGAAAGCCGGCTTGTCGCCGATCTTCCCTTCTATGGTAAACCGGATATCCCCGCCGTCATCATGACGGAGCCTGTACAGTTCCACAATATCCCCCGGCCGGGTCTCATGATTGAAATTGATGCTGAATTCCCGGAGCGGCTTCTCCGACACTGTGCCATAGTCAACTGCATCCATCGCCCAGACAAGGTACATTGCATTGTTGGTATGTCCGTTCAGGTCAACATCAGAATATGAGACCACATGCACTCCGGCATGCTCCGGCTCGGCTCCGCGCGGCATCTGTACCTTTCCGCACGGCACATCCACAGCATTTTCAGTGCATACGCTCCCGTCGCTTTCTATGTCAAGCCCCCGCAGAATCTTTCTGGTGTCAATATCTATCACGAGCCATGACGTCGTCGCAAGAACCAGATCATTTCCCTCCTGGTCAGACATCCTGAAGTCCCTGAGATAAAACATCATTGAAGGACCCTTGTGCCATGTGTCGAAGTTCACTTTCTCCCTCCACCTCGGATGCCTCAGAAATTTCACATGCATCCTTGAAAGCACCCACAGGGCCTTCGTCCTTGACAGGTCGTCATATCCGAATCCAAGCACATCTGCATGAAGATTTGCAGCCTCCTGTGCCAGATCCATGAATGAAGCCGGCTTCAGCAGCTGGGCAGCGTCAGTCTGGTAACAAGGAACTGTCAACTTTTGAGAATATCTGTTTTTCATACCTGCAACTTTTATGACCGGCAATCCGGCCCAGATACCGGCATCCCGATAAAGCGTCGGCAAAAGTAACACTTAATTTCTATCCAAACAAACTATTGCCATCCATACTTCAGAACCTCGAGCTCGTCGGCATCATAAAGGATGGAATTGATGAAGTCCGGGCACAGATATGCCAGCAGCAGGTATACGACAAGCAGCAGCACCGCAATTCCCGCAGCAATCAATGCAGCCGCCAGGACAATCCTGCCTGCCCCGTGCTTCTTTTTGTCCGCAGCCTGAGGGGAGCTGTCCCCTGATGTTTCCGAATTGGGCTCCGATGCCGCGGATTCCGAATTGTCCCGGGATATCTCCGGCTCATCCGCCGGAGCCACCGCCTCGGCTTCAGCCCCTCCGGTATTCTCTGCCGGCACCTCTGAATCACTCACCACCGAGGCATCATCTTCAAGGCAGGAATCGGAAGAATCAACAGGCTCAACAGGCTCAACAGGACCGGCGAAACCAGTGGAACCTGCGTCAATCATTGACTTCAACTCTCCTGCCGCCGAGACGAAATCCTCTCTGCTCGCCTGATGTGTCTTCAGCGATACCGGCTCCAGCCCGAACCCGTCCGGAAAAATTTCCAGATCCTCATCCGCGACAAAAAAGAAATTGTTTTCCCTGGTCGCGCGCATCCGGCCAAGACCGGGGAAAACCACATTTTTCCTGACAGTCAGGATATTCTTCAACTCAGATATGAAATCTCGCAGAATCTGTTCCGCAACACTTGATTCAATCACGTTGGCTTTCGCATAGAAATCAGCGAGGAGACTGTCTTCAGGCGCATTTGTCCTGAAAGACAGTCTCCTGTATGGCGGATTTATTGTATACCCTCTGTCTGAAAACACAGAAGGAACCACTTCTGCGACAAAACATCCCATTCCCGGCAGACAAACCTTGTCATTGTCCAGTATCAGTTCCTTAACCATCTTGGACAGAAGATCAATATCCATAGCAACCAAATTTTACGCGAATGACTTGCAAAGGTAACACTTATCGCAGAATTTCTGACATAGCAGTCCGTGAAATTCCTTACATTAAATAAAATCATTGAAAATTTCAGCCAAAAGTTTGCAGCATCAAAAAATTATTGTACCTTTGCAATCCCGTTCAGAAAAACTGTCGGGAACAAATTCCTGAATAGCTCAGTTGGTTAGAGCATCTGACTGTTAATCAGAGGGTCGCAGGTTCAAGTCCTGCTTCAGGAGCTAAAACGAAGAGATTGAAAATGAAGCACTTGCAGTCAAGCAGCAGGTGCTTTTTTCGTGTCTTGAAGTAGCGATACCGTATTGCCGCCACAGTTTTGCGTATCAATGGCAAATCCATGTTGATTTCCTGATGTGCGGCCGGTGGACAGGTGGAATGCCCTCCGACGGCCGCGATTTTCCTGCAAAAGTGTGCCCGGTGGCATTTTGAAAATACCGACGGGCGTGAAAAACCCGCAAAACCGCGCCCGGTGGACAGCATTTGGAGTCTCCACCGAGCGCGCTGCAGATTAGCCATATCAATAAATAAGTATGTTTATCCCGATATGCCGCAAAGGAAACCCGGAGCCCCTGATGCGGCATAATGTATGCCGGCAACGGGGCTCCGGGAATCGCATATCAGAGACTCTCAAGCGCAAGCCACTGACATAGCATCAGAACTTGTATGTCACTCCGACAGCAAAGACGCCGTAGGAATTTCCATAGGAAATATTGTTCCAGACATTAGTGGATATCAGCCCCAACAGAGCCTCGACACCCCAATTGTCCGTAAGATAGTAGGCAGCACCGGCATAAACCGAAATGGCCGGAACAGCCTTGCTCTTAGGCTTGCTCCATTTCACATGGTCAAGGTCATTATAAGAATACTCCATAACAGACCCAGCCTGACCAAAAGAGCCGGAATGAGAGTCGGAGGAGAAGCCTTCCTCATTGGATATTTTCCCGATTGTATAGTTCATCACACCTATTCCGGCTCCTACTTTGGCAAATACATCCAGCTTCGGAAGCGGCGAATAATGGAAAGATACTGTTGCCTGAGCATTTACATCATCCCTGGAGACCACCGCATCCGCATAGCCGACACCTTCGCGATGTACCTGCTGGGTACGGTCATAATCAATTACTCCGCTGTTGACATATCTGGAATAGTAATAATCATATGTTCCTGCGATTCTTCCTTTTCCCAATGAAGCATAGGAATTGTTGACAGTGAAGCCGACTCCTATGGTCACGACATCAGCAATTGAGGCGACACCCCATTCCATCCCGAAATGCTGGTCAAAAGTCGTATAGGATTTGCCAAAATCGACAGAGCCTACTCCGATTGAAAGATCGGCGAGTCTGTCTCCTTTCTCAAAGACCTGGGCTGTCGCAGTCGCGCAGACAAGGCACAAGATCGTCAAAGACAACAATTTTTTCATAACTGCAGTTTTAATTTGATTAATATTAAAATGACTGATTAAAATATTTTGTGTGAAAACAGTCAAAATTTTATTGGATCAGAACGAGAATCCTATCTTGAAATTCAGCTCATATAAAGGGCTTATCATCAGTTCCAGACCTGTGGTCATGCGGAATTTGCCGACATTGTAGCTTACTCCGAGAGACGGGGCAATCACCGGGCCATAATAGTCATACCAATAGACAGGCACATTATATCCCAGGTCAAGGGCAAAATAAGGGCTGACAGGTCTGTTGAGAAAATCGCTTCTCAAATGAAGATAAACCGGCATGAAGAATCCTCCGTCATAGAAACATGCCTTCAGTCCCACTCCTACTCCGACAGCAAACTGCGGCACCACCCGATATCCGTTCACCATAGTGAATCCGAAATCAGCACCCGCGACAACAGTCGGCGCTGTCATTTCAACAAGTCCGAAATATCCTTTGGGCTTATTGAACGATTTGGCATGTCTCCTGCTGAAGACTTCCTCTTTCGCTATTTTCAGGATATCCGCCATTTCGCAGATAAAGACACTTCCGTCTGAAGTATGGATTTCCATGGATTCATTCGGAACCTGCTCCATGATAATACCCCTTATGACAGAACCGTTCTTGAGATAGATGACATCTTCGTACTGCTGCGCATCCATTGACAGAGATGCCGCGGCAAAAATCAGAACAAGCAGAATTAATCGTTTCATGACAGGCTGTCTTTACAGTCAGATTTATTGTTTCCCGAGTCTGTTTAAAAATCAAGAAGCAAATTTACAAATTAATCCTAAAAATATCCGCTAACTTTGAGCCGACAAGAAAAACGGACATAATCCGCATGAGACCCCAAAACAATGGAACAGCAGACACATTTTCACATACGACCCACATGCCATGATGACCTCAAGTCCCTGATGCACATATATGAGCATGCAAGACAATTCATGGCAGCGCACGGGAATCCCGGACAATGGACAGAAGGATACCCGTCTGAAAAACTGATTGAATCCGAAATCTCCGCCGGGCACAGTTTCGTCTGCGAGACAGCAGACGGGGAAATCGCCGGAACATTCTGCTTCATCACAGGAGAAGACCCGACATATCAGGTGATAGAGCAAGGCCGATGGCTGGCAGACGGGCCATACGGGACTATCCACAGGCTCGCGTCCGCCGGCATTGCACACGGTGTTGCCGAGGCCTGCATAAAATGGTGCGGGCAGCGCATGCCGAGCCTCAGGGCAGACACACACTCCGACAATGTCATCATGCAGAAAATTCTGGGAAAGGCCGGATTCACAAGATGCGGCATAATATATACTGACAACGGAGCTCCGAGAATCGCGTACCAGAGGCTGATGAGGGATTAACCTTGCTGCGCAAGCTTTTTCCCTGAATGCTCGCCGCAGGGCCCTTGCAAGAAAAGCTCTTGCCGGCATAGCCGGCAGTGCTTTTCTGTTTATATGAGGCTTGCGAGCGGGCTCGCGCCTCATATAAACAGAAAAGCCTGAACTCTTCGAGTTCAAGCTTTTCTTGCGGAGAGAGAGGGATTCGAACCCCCGGACCCGTGAAGATCAACAGTTTTCAAGACTGCCGCATTCGACCACTCTGCCATCTCTCCAAAAGGGAGTGCAAAAATAGCGAAAAATCATCACAATGCAAATATTTTCATCAAATATCCGCAAAATATTTTCTGCTATGGATTCTGGAGTCTGCTTTCCTCCCCGTCCCTTGCAAAGAACTTCCACTGGAAAAATATCAGATAGAGAGTGCCGCAGGTGACGCAGCTGTCGGCGAAGTTGAAGACCGGAGCGAAAAACCTGAACGGATTTCCGCCGACAAGAGGCATCCATTCCGGGAAAGTCGTGTCGATTATCGGGAAATAGAACATGTCGACGACTTTTCCGAACATGAATGGGGCATAGTCCCAGATGAGCCCGTAGAAGAAACAGTCTATGATGTTTCCGAGGGCTCCGGCGGTAATCATGGTGAGTCCTACCGTCACCCCTGCCGGAGTATCCGGCTTCTTCAGCAGCCGGGAAATCCAATACACCAGGACACCGAAGAAGATTATCCTGAAGAGGGAAAGCAGGAATTTGCCGACAGTACCGCCGAATTTCATGCCGAAGGCCATGCCTTCGTTTTCTATGAAATACAGCTGAAACCAGTCCCCGAAAACATGTATGCTCTCCCCTATTGACATGTTGGTCTTGACCAGAATCTTGATGACCTGGTCAATTACTACCAGCAATATGCCGAGGATGAGCAGTTTCTTGCCTTTTGATATTGTCATGCCTGTTCAGTATGAGCCAAGGAGAGATAATAAGAGACAACAATCCTCTATTTGTTCTTGTTGAGCATCTCCTTCGCCTCAACTGTGAGGGTGGCATGAGGCACGAGCCTGAGGCGTTCCTTCGGAATAAGTTTTCCCGTCACGCGGCACACTCCGTATGTCTTGTTCTCAATGCGGACAAGCGCAGCTTCAAGATTCTGGATAAACTTGTACTGACGCTGGGCAAGGGCGCCGGCTTCTTCCTTTGAAAGAGTCGAAGCCCCCTCCTCCATGACCTTGAATGTCGGAGACGTGTCTTCTATGTCATTGCTCGAGCCATGGGTGACGACATCCCTGAGAGTCTTGTACTCTTTCTTGGCCTTTTCAAGCATCTCAAGAATAATCGCCTTGAATTCCTGCAGCTCCTCATCGCTGTAACGTACCTTAGGCTCAGGTCCGTTGGCTTTATTTTCTTCTGCCATAATATCAGAATTTTTATTGATTTTCTGTATTCAATCTGTTTGCAACAGCAACTTAATATTTAATCTGAATGCAGATTATATTTTCGTGACGGCCATGTCCAGGGTGCCTTCACCCCATTCAACCCGGCTCACATTCTCCCCTGCTTTTTCAGAAGGAGCAAGCACAATGCTCTTTGAAAGGGTCTGGGCAGCGACATAATCCCGGAATGACTCCAGCGATGCGCCTATTTCTTCCGCGCTTTCGCCACCTGCATATATGGTCACTTCAATCTTGTCTGTCACATCGAATCCGCTGTCTTTCCTGAGATTCTGGATTCTGTTTATCAGTTCGCGGGCTGTCCCTTCGCGCCGGAGTTCATCTGTCACGGTGATGTCAAGGGCTACCGTCAGCGGTCCGTCGGATGCCACGAGCCAGCCCGGCATGTCCTCCGAAGAAATCTCATAGTCGCCCTTGTTCAAAGTCACTTCACCGGAAGGAAGGTTCAGCACATATCCCCGGCCTTCTGACTCAGCCGCCTGTATGGATGTTATCGTATCCTGGGAAAGTGTCGCGAAAGCGGCGGCAATCTCTTTCATCTGCTTGCCGTATGCCTTGCCGAGTGTCTTGAAGTTAGGCTTGATTTTCTTGGTTATGAGGCCTGCGGTGTCGGAGATGAATTCAAGTTCCTTGACATTGACTTCCCCGAGCAGCAGGTCCTTGACCTTTTCAAGCTGCTCCCGGACCTTGTTGCCGATGACAGGTATCACAAGACGTGAAAGCGGCTGGCGGACCTTGATGCTTACCTTGCGGCGCAGGGCAAGTACCATTGATGATGCCCTCTGGGCCAGTTCCATGCGTTCTTCGAGGTCCTTGTCCACGACTGAGGCATCAGGCTCCGGCATGAATGTGAAATGCACAGACTCCGCACCAGGGACAAGGTCAAGATAAAGTCTTTCCATAAAGAACGGAGCTATAGGAGCAGCGAGCTTGGCGACAGTGACGAGCACCTCGTAAAGTGTCTCATAGGCCGACAGCTTGTCATCATCCATATTGCCGCCCCAGAAGCGCTTCCTGCCCAGACGCACATACCAGTTGCTCAGATGGTCACACACGAAGTCCTGGACAAGACGGCCTGCCGTGGTGATGTCATAGTCCTCGTATGCGGCGCGGACATCCTTGATGAGGGAGTTCATCAGGGACACTATCCATCTGTCAATCTCTGGCCTTTCCGAAACAGGCACCTTGCGGGCCTTGTCCGGGTCAAAGCCGTCCACATTGGCATAGAGGGCGAAGAATGAATATGTATTGTAGAGTGTGCCGAAGAATTTCCTTCTTATTTCATCGACACCAGCCTCATCGAACTTGAGGTTGTCCCATGGCTGGGAATTGGTGAGCATATACCACCTGAGGGCATCGGCGCCGTATTTGTCAAGGGCCTTGAACGGGTCCACGGCATTGCCAAGGCGCTTGCTCATCTTGTTGCCGTCCTTGTCAAGTACCAGTCCGTTGGAAATGACTCTCCTGAAGGCGCACTTGTTGCTGACCATCGTATTGATGGCATGAAGCGTATAGAACCAGCCTCTTGTCTGGTCCACACCCTCGGCTATGAAGTCCGCGGTCTGCCCGAATTTCGGGGAATGAAGATTTCTCAGTCCCTCCTGGGCATAAGGCATCGCACCCGAATCGAACCAGACATCTATCAGGTCCGTTTCCCTCGTCATTTTCTTTCCGGACGGGGACACGAGATATATCCTGTCGACATACGGGCGGTGGAGATCTATCCTGTCATAATTCTCCTTTGACATGTCATCAGGGTTGAATCCTTTGTCCTTCAGAGGATTGGATGACATATAGCCTGCAACTACGGCTTTTTCGATCTCCGCATACAGTTCTTTGAGGGAGCCGATGCATTTCTCTTCCTTCCCGTCTTCCGTGCGCCATACGGGCAGAGGTGTACCCCAATAGCGGCTGCGGGAGAGGTTCCAGTCCTGGATGTTCTCAAGCCATTTCCCGAAGCGTCCTGTACCTGTCGAAGCAGGCTTCCAGAGTATGGTGTCGTTGAGCTCCATCATCCTTTCACGGACTGCAGTCGTCTTGATGAACCATGAATTGAGCGGGTAATAGAGCACAGGCTTGTCCGTCCTCCAGCAGTGCGGGTATGTATGCACATGCTTCTCTATCTTGAATGCCTTGCCCTGCTGCTTGAGCATCACGCAAAGGTCAATGTCCAGAGTCGGAGCATCCGGAGCAAGAGATGCATCGTAAGCATTCTTGACATACCGCCCTGCATATTCCGCATATTCAGGAGCCACTCTCTCCGAGACATAATCCGGATCCATATCTTCCAGACGATAGAACCGGCCTTTTCTGTCCACCTGGGCCTGTTTCTCCCCATTTTTGTCTATCACCATAAGAGGCGGCACCCCTGTTGCCTTGGCCACCTTGTCGTCATCGGCACCGAATGTCGGAGCAATATGAACAACGCCTGTAGTACCCTCCTCTGTTGTCACATAGTCTCCCGGAATCACTCTGAACGCTCCGTCATCAGGTCTGAACCATGGTATCAGCTGATGATAGGATATGCCCACGAGCTGGCTGCCCTTGAACTCGCCGTCAAGTACCCTGTAAGGGACAAGCTTGTCGCCGGGCTTGTAGTCCTCAAGGGCAATTTCCTTTGCCTTGGCATTGAACACAGAGTCAACCAGAGCCTTCGCGACCACATATACGGCAGGAGCGCCTGTGTACGGATTGAATGACATGACCCGCACATATGTGATGTCCGGACCGACGCACAATGCGGTGTTGGAAGGGAGTGTCCACGGCGTGGTCGTCCATGCCAGGAAATACACCGGCACCGTCTCGCAGCCGTAAAGCAGCTGGGACTTTTCATTCTTGATGACCTCGAACTGCACTACAGCCGTAGTATCCTTGACATCCCTGTAGCAGCCCGGCTGGTTCAGTTCATGGGAACTGAGTCCGGTACCTGCGGCGGGAGAATACGGCTGGATTGAGTACCCCTTATAGAGCAGCCCCTTTCCGTAGATATCCTTCAGAAGATACCACAGGGTCTCGATATACCTGTTGTCGTATGTGATATAAGGGTCATCCATGTCCACCCAATAGCCTATCCTCTCCGTGAGGGACATCCATTCTTTGGTATACTTCATCACCTCGCGGCGGCATGCATTGTTGTAGTCCTCCACGGATATCTTCGAGCCGATGTCTTCTTTGGTGATGCCGAGCATCTTCTCCACTCCGAGCTCAACCGGCAGCCCATGGGTATCCCATCCGGCGCGCCTTGACACTTTGTATCCTGTCTGGGTCTTATAGCGGCATATGGCGTCCTTGATGGATCTTGCCATCACATGATGGATACCCGGCATGCCGTTGGCAGAAGGGGGTCCCTCAAAAAAGACAAACTCGGGAGCTCCTTCACGCACCTTCAGAGAATTTCTGAAGGCTCCGTTCTTCTGCCAGCGCTCCAATATGCCGTTGTTGACGGCAACAAGATCCAATCCCTTATATTCGTTGAACTTCATGACAAATGTCAAATTTTTTATCTATTTTTGCGAAATCAAATTTTCTTAAAATTTTTCAATCTGCAAATATAAAAATTTTATTGCAAAATGAATGTTCTGGATATTATTCTACTGCTCTGTTTCGTGCCCGCAATAATCTTCGGCATCAGGAAGGGATTCATAGCACAGGTCATCGCCATCATCTCCATTGTGGTGGGGATATGGCTGTCTTTCCAGTTCTCCGACCTGGTCAGCGGATGGATCAGCGACCTGACCGGGACCTCATCACCCGTTGTCCACATAATTGCATTCGTCATCATCCTGATTCTTGTGGCTGCCGGCTTTGCAATATTGGGGAAACTGCTTGAGGCAACAATCAAAATCATAATGCTCGGCTGGCTGAACAAACTTCTCGGCGTCATATTCTCAATTGTCAAATATACCCTCATATTGGGGGCTGTCCTCATTGCCTTTGACTGGGTTAACAATGAATTGAATATAATCAACGGCTCATATCTGGACAAATCCCTTCTCTACAGGCCGTTTCTGAATATTGCAAATGCTGTCTTCCCGTATTTCCAGGGACTGTTCTCATGACCGGAGGCATATTTTCATCCACAAGAACAATCATGCAGCATACAATGGACAGAATCATACTGATTGAAACATCTACAGCCCTATGCTCTGCAGCCATTGCGGAGAACGGCAGAATTGTATCATACAGGGAAAGCACTGAAGACAGGCAGCATGCATCCCTGACAGCCGTATTCATCGATGAAATGCTCAGGGAAACGGGATATTCCGTCAAAGACTGCGATGCAGTGTGCGTCAGCATGGGACCGGGCTCATACACCGGACTAAGGGTCGGTGTCTCCACAGCAAAGGGGCTATGCTTCGGAGCCGGCATTCCACTGCTCGCCGTCGGCACCCTTGAAATCCTTGCAAGACAAGCTTCTGACGAAGGTCTGATCCCAGAAGGCTGCAGATACATCGTGCCTATGATTGATGCCAGAAGGATGGAAGTATATTCGGCTGTATTTGACACGGAAGGACACAGGATAACGGACATCGAGCCTGCCATCATCGGCCCGGAAAGTTTCGGAGACAGACTTCAGGAAGGGAATGTGCTCTTCATAGGGGACGGAGCAGGGAAATGCGCGGATGTCATCACCTCGCCGAAGGCTCATTTTGCCCAATGCTGTCCGAAGGCATCCTCAATGCTTGTTCCCGCAATGGAAGAATATAAAGAAAAGCGGTTCAAAGACACAGCGTACTTTGAACCGTTCTATCTCAAGGAGTTCGTTGCCACGGTCAGCAAGAAGAAACTCTTCTGACCTGACACCCTGATCGCAAATACTAAAGAAGTTTGTCAAGAGCCTTTCTCAACGATTTCTCATCGCTGACTTTTTCGTTCACAAGACTGTCTCCGGAGATGACAAAGGTCACCGGAAGCGACGATATATTGTAGAGCCTTGCCGATGCGGCATTCAGCCCTGATATGTCGCAGACATTTATCCACGGAAGATTCTGGTCCTTGACTACACTTGCCCACGCAGCCTTGTCCGCGTCAAGTGCCACCTGATAGATTTCAAGCCCGCGCGAATGATAGTCTTCATATATCGGCTTGAGCACATCAAGGTTGAACATTTTCTGAAGCGCATCCGAAGATGACCAGAAATGAAGAAGTATCACTTTGGCATCCACCTCGCTCAGGCGGACTTTCCTTGCATTGATATCCGCAAGTTCAAAGTCAGGATACCCGGTCTCCCCGGCATTCTGCAGGCGCACCTTCAACTCAAGCAGGCCAGACCTGCGCTTTGCTTCCTCCCTGAGAGCCCCGACATATCTGGAGTCCGGATATACCGTCTCAAGAGAATCACTCACATTGTTGAAATGGATGGCATCAGTAATCTGCCCGAATACAGGCAGCCTGTCCGGACCGGCAACCTGATACAGTACAGGAACAACAGTGAGCGAGTATGGATTCTCCATGATGTAGCGGAGCCTGTCCCTGTAATATCCGATATATGATGCGCCAATTTTTTTCTTCACAAGCGACGCTTCCTCGGAATCTGGCTCCAGTGCAAGAAGACAGTTTGTGAGGGAGTCAAATTCTGCCGTAAAACGGGCATAATCCTTCTCCACTTCTGCAAATCTGCGGCTTTCTTCGGAACCTTCGACCGTGAAATTGCCGACTGTATCGGACACGACAGTCAGGCGGTCACCTCTGTCAAGAAGCACGGATGCCACTTTTCTGTCCCCATAAAAAACATACACAAATTCCGGCTGCCCTTTCTCGATGTCAATCCGGCATGAATACTTCCCGTCAGAATCGACCTTGAGGGTATCAAGGGTCACATACCTGTTGACGTCAAGTTTCTTGACCACAACTTCAGAGAGAGGGGCGTCCGCAAGCGTTCCGTCTATTGAAGCCTTGCCGCCGCATGAAACGAGGGAAGACACAGCTGCGGCAAAGAGCGCACAGAAGCCGAATGCTTTCCAGAATCTAAAGCTTTTCATATTCAGCAAGAATTGAGGAGGCTATGGAACTGAACCTTTCCTGGGAAAGTTCAAGTTTCTTCTTCCGGAAATCAAGGTCCTGCTCAGTCTGCAGCGGCACAAGATGGATATGCACATGCGGCACCTCCATGCCGAGCACGGCCACGCCGACTCTCCTGCAAGGTACGGCTGCCTTCAGAGCCACGGCCACTTTCTTTGCGAATGCACAGAGACCGAGATATGTATTGTCATCAAGATCAAAGATATAGTCTTTCTCCAGATGCTTCGGGATGACCAATGTATGACCTTCGGCAAGCGGATTTATGTCAAGGAAAGCATAGAAATCCTCGTTTTCAGCCACTTTGTATGAAGGAATCTCACCTTTGGCAATTTTAGTAAAAACTGTAGGCATAAAACTAAAGTGTAATGTCAAGTATCTCAAACTTAATTATTCCTGACGGCACCTTGGCCTCTACGGTCTCACCCTTTGAATGTCCCATCAGAGAGCGTCCGATAGGAGTGGTAGCCGCAAGTTTGCCTGCAGAAAAGTCAGCCTCGCTCTCCCCGACAAGAGTAAACTCCACTACCTGTCCGTTGGAAAGATTCTTGACTTTTACCTTGTTGAGCATCTGCACCTTGTCCGTGCCTATCTGGGACTCGTCAATCACACGGGCGTTGGCAACGAGATCCTGCAGCTTGGAAATCTTCAGTTCCAAAAGTCCCTGCGCTTCTCTTGCTGCCTCATACTCAGCGTTTTCAGACAAGTCGCCCTTATCTCTCGCCTCAGCAATCTGCGCTGAAATCACAGGTCTTTGGGCCAAGGCCTCGGACAGATCTTTCTTCAGTTTGTCAAGGCCTTCCTGGGTCATGTAATGTAATGCCATGATATCTTGAAATTTAAATTATACAATTAAAAATGAGTCCTGTGAACGGACACAGAACCCTTGAGCAACTCATGCAAATATAGCAAATGTTTTTGAGAATACTAAAATTTAGGCTTCATAATTTCAGAATACACCACCAATTTCTTCGGGTCTATGCTGAACTTTTTCTCTGCAGCCTCCGGAATGTCATCGGAACTTTTTTTATGTCTTTCCGCCATTATGTCCCGGATGGAACGGTAGCCTCCCTCAAGAAGTTCTTGCGGGACTGTCCGGCTTGACACAATGCTGCCGGACGAAGACTGAAACTCCTGAACATCCGGAACCTCCGGAAGAGGGATTGCGGAACGAGACCCGGCTTCCTGTCCTGATTCATATTCCGGGGCATTTTCCTCTTTGTCGCCCGTAATCGTGTCCATCAGACTGCGGAACTCCCTGGACTGTTCAACCTTGCCTGCCTTCTTGAGCTTCTTCTCAATGACAGGACCGGCTATTGCCAGAATAATTGCCAGCAGAGTGAGTATTGTTCCTGCATCCATGAAATTCCGAATCTTCAACGGTTACAAAGTTAGCGATATTTCGCAAAAGAGACTCATCTTGCAAGACAATTTTCTCTGTCGCGTTCAAGCTGACATCTCAGGGCATCTATGGACTCGAACCTGACCTCATCTCTGATTTTGCGGATGAAGGTCACCTTGATGTCCAGCCCGTATATATCCTCTGAAAAGCCGAAGATATTGGTTTCTATGGTCCTCATGTTTCCGGCCCCCACCGTCGGATGAGTGCCGATGTTGCACATTCCCGACCAGCGGCCACCTATTGTTTCAACCTCAACCTTATAGGCTCCGTTCGCAGGTATCTGCTTAAGAGGCTCATAAAGCTGCATATTTGCAGTCGGGAATCCCATTGTCCTGCCTATCCGGTTGCCGGCCACGACGACTCCGTGAAGAGAATATCTGTACCCGAGCATAACGGCTGCCGCCTCAACGTCACCGGCCTGGAGAGCAGCCCGGATCTTCGTGGAACTTACTGCCGTGCCGGCTTCAGAAGAAGCCACCGGAGCATCCATTACCTGCAGACCGAGACTTTCGGCTACCATACGCGCATGTGCAGAGTCAAGAGAATCGCTTCCGAACCGGTTGTCATATCCGAGAATTATGGTCTTGCCTCCGAATTTTCCGATCACAATATCCCTGAGATAATCCTCAGATGTCATGGCACTGAACTCACGCGTGAACTTCAGGACCTCTATATGGTCAACGCCCAAGGACTTGAGCATTTCTGTCTTCTCTTCCATTGTTGACAGAAGGCGCAGAGTCCTGGCTCCGGACTGGAGAACAGTACGGGGATGAGGCCAGAAGGTTATCACCATGCTCTCATCCCCTTGCTGCTGTGCTGTTCCGACCAGCTTGTCTATTACAAGACGGTGTCCTGTATGGACACCGTCGAAAAATCCGGTCGCTATAACCATTTTACAAGTTCAAAGTCCTGTCTGTGAGGCAGAAGAGGATTCTTTGCATAAATCCTCGCAGCCACCTGGTACATTCCGGTACGTTCAGGAAGAATCTGGGCCTGATACCTGGCCACGCCGTCGACATTGAGTTCGACAGGCGTAAATTCGTACTTTTCCTGAATATGGAGCTTTCCCTTTGAATCAGTCATGGCAAAGAGAAGTTCGACTCCGATTTCTTCCGGATGGAGATCACCTATATTGAGGACGACCTCTGCATTGAACTCGTTGCCGAGGGAAACATCAGAGAATGAGCTGTCAGGCTTCTGGACTGAAACGACACCGATATTCTGCCACTCCCTGCGCATGTGCTTTTTCCATGCGGCAAGTTCACGGGCCTGGCTGTAGTCACCGTCAACAAGACTTGCAGTGCGCACTGCCTGCGGCTGATAGTACTGGTTGATATAGTCCGTCAGCATCCTGTTGGTCGTGAAGTTGCATGCGACCATGGCTACAGTGTTCTTGATGTATTCTATCCATTCCGGAGAGTAGCCTGAAGCTTCCTTCTTATAGAAAGTAGGAGCTATCTCGTTCTCTATGATTGTATAGATCGTAGCGGCATCAAGCTCGTCCTGATAGTTCTGGTCATCGTATGTCCTTTCCATCGGAAGTGCCCAGCCGGCTCCCGGCTTGTAGCCCTCGACCCACCACCCGTCAAGGACGGAGAAATGCATCACGCCGTTCATTGCAGCCTTCTCTCCGGAAGTTCCGGAAGCCTCCAGCGGACGGGTAGGATTGTTCATCCACACATCCACGCCCTGGACAAGAAGTTTGGCAAGAGTTATGTCATAGTCAGGCACAAAGACAATCTTTCCGATGAATCTCTCCTGCTTTGAAATGTCGACAATCATCTTGATGAGGTCCTGTCCGGCCTTGTCTGCAGGGTGTGCCTTCCCGGCAAATATGAACTGGACAGGCTGTTCAGGATTGTTGACAATCTCATTGAGCCTGTCAAGGTCCCTGAAGAGCAGATGTGCCCTCTTGTAAGTCGCAAAGCGCCTTGCGAATCCGATTGTAAGCACATCATCGCGAAGAGTATCCTTGATGGTCACAATCTGGCGAGGAGAATAGTGGTTGGTTGCCGCCGGATTGGACAATTTGTCCTTGATGGCCTCAATGAGCCTCTTACGCAGCACTGTACGCACATTCCATACTTCAGCGTCCGGCACCTTGTAGATTCCTTCAAAGCAAGACTTGTCATAGTGGTGTGTCTTGAATTCCTCACCGAACACCTTGGCATGGATATCCTTCCATTCAGGGGCAGTCCATGTCGGGTAATGCACACCATTGGTAACATAGCTTACATGGAGCTCCTCCGGAAGATAACCCGGCCACATTCCCGAGAAGATTTCCTGGCTGACCTTGCCGTGGAGCCATGAAACACCGTTCACTTCCTGAGAAATATTGGCGGCGAGATAGCTCATCGAGAATTTCTCGTTAGGGTTGTCGGCATTGATCTTGCCGAGCCCCATGAGAGTATGCCAGTCAATCTTGAGACGCGGAGGGTAATGTCCTATGTATTTTCTGAGAAGACCCTCGTCAAACGCATCGTGTCCGGCAGGGACAGGGGTGTGCGTCGTAAACAGGGACGAAGCCCTTACGACTTCCATTGCCTCCGGGAAGTCAAGATTGTCCTTGGAAATATATTCGTACAGTCTCTCAAGACCGATGAATGCGGCATGCCCCTCATTGCAGTGATAGACCTCCGGATTGAGGCCGAGCTTCCTGAGGGCACGGATACCGCCGACACCGAGAAGGAGTTCCTGCTTGAGACGGTTCTCCCAGTCACCTCCATAGAGATGATGGGTGATGGACCTGTCTTCCGGAAGATTTTCCTCATAGTCAGTGTCCAGAAGATAAAGGTCAGTACGGCCGACCTCCACCTTCCATATCCTTGCATGAAGATTCCTTCCAGGAAAAGCGATGCTGACTGTCATCCAGTTGCCGGAAGCGTCCCGTACAGGCGAAGCAGGGATTTTCATGAAGTCCTGCGCATCGTATTTTGCCACCTGATCTCCCTGGGAAGAGAGAATCTGCGTAAAATATCCGTATCTGTAGAGGAGACCGACGGCAACAAGATTGGTGTTCATGTCACTTGTCTCCTTCAGATAGTCTCCGGCAAGTATTCCAAGTCCTCCGGAATATATCTTCAATGATGTGTCAAGCCCGTATTCCATGCAGAAATATGCCACCGAAGGGCTCTTTCTCTCCGCTTTCAGCGCCATATAGGCATTGAATTCCTCCATCACTGCATCAAGGGCACCCACAAACACCTCATCATTTTCCAGAGCCTTGTACCTCTTCAGGCTCACCATGTCAAGCATGGCAATAGGATTCTCTCCGGATGCTTCCCACGCCTTCGGGTCCATCGTCCTGAACAGATTCTTGGCTGATTCATTCCAGCACCACCACAGATTTCTTGATAGTATCTCAAGTCCTTTGAGCCTGTCAGGAAGATGGCGGGAAACGAACACGCTGTTCCACGACGGCTGATTCACATCAATCTTAATATACTGCATCGATTTATCATCCCTTGACTCAGGGAATGCTCCATTTTCTGATATAACTTTCTCAAGAGCCCTTGAATAGGCTTCCTTATAGTATACGATATTATTCTCCCAAAGAGCTATCTCCGACACCTCCTTGGCATTGTCCATATATATTTTCCTTGTCTCCTTGGTCAGACGGGCAATCTCCTTGACTCTTCCGACAACTTCCTCCACGACATTGTTGTAGTTGGAATCATTGCGGGTGACGACGCTGATGCCTGGATGTTCCTTTCCGTAATGGGACCTTACCCAGAGGCCGAAGCCGGCAAGACTCGTCGTAAGAGTCGGCACCTTGAACGCAAGGCTCTCGAGAGGAGTGTACCCCCACGGCTCGTAATATGACGGGAAAAGGGTGAGGTCGAGGCCGACGAGGAGATCGTAATAAGGCATGTTGAATATGCCGTCATTGCCGTTCAGATATGACGGGATGAAATACACCTTCACCTTGTCTCCGTGCCTGTTGCAGAGATTGAGTTCGTTCAGGCGGCGGGTGACAATGTCATAGTCCGAATCCATAAGATAGTGCGATGTCCTTGTCTCGTACTCCGAGCCGTTTCCTCCGAGCTTGGCGACAAGTTCCTTGTCCGGGCCATTGTTCCCTGAAGGAATCAGGATGAAAGCCTGGATACTCTTGCCTTCAAAGTCAGACTTGTTCAGGCGGTCAAGGGCATCGATGAACACATCTATTCCCTTGTTCTTGTATTCATATCTGCCGCTGATGCCGATGAATATGGAATTTTCCGGAACCGCTTCCCCGGACATTGCCGCCGCAATCTCCACGAAACGGGCCCTTGCGACCTTACGCTTCTTCTCGTATTCTTCATCATCTGCAGGAGTAAAGCTGTTCTCGAAGCCGTTCGGCGTGACGATATCTACATCCCTTTCCAGGAACTGCTTGCATTCGGCGGCAGTGATTTCGCTGACGGTGGTGAAGACATCCGACTTCTGGGCCGAATGTTTCTCAAGAGAATGCCTTGCCAGCACGTTGAAATCCCGGGCCTTTGCGTCACCGTTATATACGCCCATGGCATCATACAGAGGCAGATTGTTGCCCGCGAGGCAGCGCCCCACCACAGTGGCATGAGTCGTGAAGACAGTAGCTATCGGCAGTTTCGTACCTTTGATGTAGAGCAGGCCGGCACCTGTCATCCACTCATGGAACTGGGCGACAACCTTGTCCGCAGGACTCAGGTTGAACTTGTAGAAACTCTCAATCACTTTCCCGGCCGCATAACCGAAAAGTGCGGATTCAATATAGTCCCAGTTGCCGGTCAGCGAATCTACGCCGAAAGTCTTCCAGTATTGCGTGAGAATCTCGTCCTTCTGGGTAATGAACTGCTTGAAGTTCACCAAAATGGCAACCGGCTTGCCCGGAATGTTCCATTTTCCCACTCTGATTCCCAGACCTTCTGCAGCTGCCTGAGCACGCCATGCGCTGTAAAGGTGCGTATCTTCAATAAAATCCGGATTGCTTTCCGTGTTCATCCATACATCAGGACCGATCAGAATATGGTGCCTCTTTAATTCGCTTTTAAGGTAGAGGGACTTGGTCGCGATGACCGTATAGATTCCCCCTACCTTATTGCAGACTTCCCAACTGATCTCGAACAGATAATCCGGTCTGATCAATTCTTTGCTCATCTGGTTTTATTTGGTTTTTGTTGTTCTCTTCTTCGGAGCAGCAGTCTTCTTGCCGGCAGCCTTCACGGCTGTCTCAGCCTTCGCAGATGCCTTTGCAGTCTTTGCCTTTGCGGAAGTCTTTGCAGCAGACTTCGTTGCGGAAGACTTCGCAGACCTTGTCCTGCCTTTGGTCTCCGTCTTTGCGGCTGCAAATTTAGCATCAGAAACCGAAATTGCATCATCAACCCTCAAAATAAAATCACTGAGCACATTCATATAGTTTATAAATGCCTCATACGGAGTATCATACGGGTTGAAGTATTTGTGGACGGCCCCATCGGAGAAGAATTTGGTACACATATAATAGAAGTGGTCGCTCTCCTGAAGATGTCCATAGTCTGACCAGAGCGCCTCATCATTTACTATCGAAAGTTTCTCTCCGAGGTCATACAGCTTGCCGAATGCATCGTTCTGAAGTTCGTTGCCGAGCCATGCGGTGACATCCCTCTCCTCATCTGCCCAGGAAATAGGATCCGGGACATCAAGCACTCCTACCGACTCATGCTTCTTGGCTGCCTGTGACGGAGTCACAAATTCAAATTCTCCGTCCTTGAGGACAACATCCGGAAGATACCTCATGAAATCAAAGATTCCGCTCTGTGCCTTCTGATGCTCGCCGAATGTCTCATAGTCCATGAAAAGGTTCACAATCTCGTCGTTCTGGGCGGCGGACTTTATCCATGAAAGATATTTCTCGCCTGTGAGAGGCCAGTCTGGCCAGTTCTTGTCTGAGAACCGGAATGCGATGTCGTCGCTCAGAGAAGAGTTCTTCAGCAGGAGCTTGAGCTTCGGAGCCATTGCGCCGGAATAGATATAGTTAGGACTCTTCCATCCGAGGACATGCTTGGCACCTTCCGTCAGCATGGTCTTGAAGCCCATGTCATAGACCATCTCACCGATGGCGTCTGAATATATGAGCTCAGTGTTTCTGAATGCCTTCGGAGTGACTCCGAAATAGTTTTCGATTGCTTCCTTGTGCTTCATTACCTGATGCTTGAACTCATCTGGAGATGCAAGGGACGCGAGAGAATGGTAATATGTCTCTGAAAGGAATTCCACACATCCGGTGTCGGCAAGTTTCCTGAAACTCTCGATTACCTCAGGTGCATACCTGTCGAACTGCTCAAGGACAGAACCAGAAATGGAGAATGCCACCTTGAATTCACCTTTATGACGTCCGATCATCTCAAGAAGGAGCGCATTCATCGGAAGATAACACTTCTGTGCAACCCTCCTGAGGATGGTCCTGTTGGCGAAATCGTCATAATAGTGGGAATCCTTCCCTATGTCAAAAAATCTGTATAACCTCAATCTGCTTGGCTGATGTACTTGAAAATACAGACAAATGCTCTTTTTCATAATTATTTAGGATTTTATTTTTTTATCACTGACTCGTAAACTTTCTTGACTTTGTATGCCGCGTTGTTCCATTTGAGGGTATTGACCTCGTCGTAGCCGCAGCGTGCCGCCATATCCGCAAGCGCAGGGTAGTTGAGCAGGCCGTAGATGGCATCTGCCATGGCGTCGATATCCCAGAAATCCACCTTGATGGCATATTTCAGAACTTCGGCCACACCCGACTGCTTGGAAATGATAGAAGGCACATTGGTACGCATCGCCTCAAGCGGAGATATTCCGAAAGGCTCCGACACCGACGGCATGATGTACACATCCGAAAGCGCGAACATCTTCTGCACGTCCGCCCCGCGGAGGAAGCCGGTGAAATGGAACCTGTCCGAAATACCGAGGCGGGCCACATGACGGATACACCTGTTCATCATGTCGCCGCTTCCTGCCATGACAAAGCGCACATGGCTGCAGCGTTTCAGCACCTTGGCTGCCGCTTCAATGAAATATTCAGGACCTTTCTGGAAAGTGATTCGTCCGAGGAAGGTGACGACCTTGTCCTGCACTCCCCTTTCTACGGAAATGTCCTCGCGTCCGCTGAAATCAACGGCATTATGCACCGTGACCACCTTGTCCGGGGAAATCCCGTATTTGTTGATGACGATGTTTCTTGTCAAGTCGCTCACTGCAATGACTTTGTCTGCTGCCTCCATGCCCTTCTTCTCGAGGTCATAGACGCGGGTATCGATGTGGTCATCGCTGCTGCGGTCGAATGATGTGGCATGGACATGCACGACAAGCGGCTTGCCCGTGAGTTTTTTTGCGGCAATTCCGGCAAGATAAGTCAGCCAGTCATGGGCATGGATGACATCTATCTCATCCGCATGCTGCATGGCAATCGTCGCTCCGACCATGGCGTACCTTGCGACCTCCTCCATGAGGTTCGCTCCATATTTTCCGGAGAATTTGTATTTCTGGCCGTACTGCACGCGGAAGCTCTTTATCTGTTTCTTCCTTTCTTCCTCAACCATTGATGTAAATTCCTCCGGATCGACATATGGAACCATGTTGGAACCTATGTGCACGAACTGAACTTTCCCGAGGAATTCATCCACCGATGTCGTCATCGTATCCACCGGGACATCACTGGCATTTATGATTGTCACGGCGCTCTGGTCTTCATCTCCCGAAGCCGAAGGCATCACAAAAAGTACGTCGACATCATTGACGGCAAGCCCTTTCGTCATACCGTAGCAGGCCGTTCCGAGTCCTCCCGCAATATGAGGAGGAAATTCCCATCCGAACATCAGGACTTTCATTTCTTCACCTCCTTGTATTTGTTCATCAAATAATCCACTCTCAGCAATGCTGCGGTACTGCAGGCAGACGAGATAGCACCATGGGCCTCGTGAGGAGGGTCCCCGTCATAGAGTTCGGAGAATGCTCCGACACCGTGCTTGTTGATGTCCGCATAGAATCCTTCAGTCAGGTATTCGGCCTTCTTGTAGAATGAGGAGCCCAGCATTATCTTGAAGCAGAAATCAATGTACGGTCCGAGAAGTGACGGGAATGCACATCCCTGATGATATGCAAGGTCGCGGTCACGCTGCGAGCCCTCATATACCCCGCGGTACTTCGGATTGCGCGGAGAAAGGGTCCTGATACCGCGCGAAGTGACGAGCTCATTGTTGATGACTGAAATCACATCCGCCTTGACTTCATCGTCCACCGGAGAATAGTCCAGGCAGACGGCAAAGAGCTGGTTTGGACGCACATCCATATTCTGTCCGGCATTGTCCACATAGTCTGCGAGATAGCCGGCTTCAGGATTCCAGAAAGTCGGCTGGAAATTCTGTTCCACCAGCTCGCGGACATGAGTCCACCTTGCCGCAAAAGCGCTTTTCTTGGCCCCGTACTTCTTCTCCATGTCAAGGGCGAAGCACAGTGCGTTGTACCAGAATGCGTTGGTCTCGACCTGATAACCGGCTCTCTCCGTCACAGGATAGCCGTCGACATATGCATTCATCCAGGAAAGGGCAACCCTGTCCATCTGGGCCCACAGAAGGCCGTTCGGATGCATGGTGATTTCATTGCGCTTGCCGGGAGCATAGCTGTCAATGATGTTCTTGAGGAGCTTTCCGTATTTTTCCCAGATGCGCTTCTCTTCCCCGGTATAATGTATATACTGCTGTATGGTGTCAGTAAGACGCAGAGGAGCCTCCACCTGAGTGGTCCTGTGAAGAAGCCGGTCCTGCTCCTCAGCCACGAGATTGTCAAGAATTTCCTCAAACTCCCTGCCGTTGTCTCCCGCATAGAGTGTCAGGCCCGGAAGTGACTCGATTGTCTCACGCAGAAGCCCTGTCTCGAGCCATGAGAAGCCGGCATTGATTCTCTCATGTCCGTTGCGGGTACATTTGAGAAGATCCGCATCATGCACGAGAAGGTCATGATAGCTGCGGATTTCACTGTGCTTGCGGACGATGTCGGTGAACCTGCGCTTGAGCTGCTTCGGATTCTCGGCTTTCACCGAAGCCGAGAACACTATCGAATCCCCCGGCTTGAGCTCGGTGACGAATGTCCCCGGGACAAAGAGATCCTCCTTGCACTCGAAGCCGCGCCTGAGTTCGTCAGAATATGTGATGCCGTTGTACCAATAAGGCGAATACTTGAAAGAGGCTTTTGCGCTCAGCTGAAGATTAAGGTCAGGGAACCCGTCATAAAGACGGAATGAGACCCCGCCTTCCACATCCTTATATCCGGTCTCTGCCTCCGGATTCTGATGAGTAAGGCTATGGACGCTCCTGAAAGCCAGGAAAGGCTTGAGAATCAGAGTCGTCTTGGCCGGAGCTTCAAGAAGTTCGTAGCGGATGAGCACCTGATCGCTGTCAGGCACCATGAGAATGGTCTTGGTGAAAAGGATTTCTCCCACCTTGTAAGTAATCTTAGGCTCCGGGTCAGCATCAAAGTCAATGATGTACTTGTGACCCCTCGGCTCATACACATCGCCATAGCAATGGATTCCGAGATTGAATTGCCTGCCGTTCATGACAAGACTCTCGTCAAGTGCGGAAAGAAGCACATACTTCCCTCCCCCGAGATTGTCCACAGGTACGGCAAGAAGTCCATGGTAGCGCCTTGTATTGCAGGCCACAATGGATGTGTTGCAATAGGCTCCGGTCTTGCTCGCCGACAGGATCTCCCTTTTCAGGGAATATTCCAGATTGACAAGCTCGGACTTGTTGAATTTAAGAAAAGCCATACTTTAAATATTATAAGGTTAATTATTATCTGTCCAATAAATCTCACTCCCGGTTCAGTCTATCTTCCTCAGGACAACGGCACAGCGGCTAGGCAGATACAAATACAATGTATCCTCATATTTCTGGTCGCCGTTGGCGGATTTTTCACGCACAGAACAATGCTCTTCCCCTTTCTTCAATCTGGAAAATCCGTCGAACTCCTTCTCGTCCGTGTCAAGGACCGCCTCATATTTTCCGCCCGGAGCCGCAAACCCGTAGTCGGCAAAAGATTCGGTCGCATTGAAATTGAGCGCAAAGATACAATTTATTCTTTTGAATACTAATATTTTTTTCTCCTCATCCTGCACCAGAAGCTCCGGGCGCGCATCAAAGACAGACTCCTTGTGCGCAAGAGCAATCATCGCCTTGTCAAAGAGAAGGAGATTCCTGTATCGGAGATAGTCCGGACGCGCCAGTGACCATTGTCTGCGGGCATATTTGTATGACCAGCCGTTTCCCTCGCGCGGAAAGTCTATCCACTCGGGATGGCCGAACTCATTGCCCATGAATGTCAGATAACCGTCCCCGGCGGTAGCCATGGTGACAAGCCTTATCATCTTGTGGAGCGCAATTCCCCTGTCCACCACTGCGGAAGTGGAATTTTTATCCATGTGGAAATACATTTCCTTGTCCATGAGGCGGAAGATGATGGTCTTGTCCCCGACAAGAGCCTGGTCGTGGCATTCCGCATAGCTGATGGTCTTCTCGTCTGCCCTCTTGTTGGTGAGCTGCCACCACATCTCGCCCATGCTCCATTTTTCGTCGGGAAGTTCCTTGATCCACTTTATCCAGTTGTCCGCCACTCCCATGCTCATCCTGAAGTCAAAGCCGACGCCGCCGGCCTCGAACGGGGCTGCCAGTCCGGCCATTCCGCTCACATCCTCGGCTATCGTGAAGCCGTCAGGATTCATTTCTTTGACAAGCATGTTGGCCAGCGCCAGATAAGTCACCGCCGACTCATCCACTCCCTCATTGAAATAATTGTCATAGCCGACAAAATCCTTTCCGAGACCATGGTCCCAGTACAGCATGCTGGTCACTCCGTCAAAGCGGAAGCCGTCGATATGATATTCCTCCATCCAGAACTTGCAGTTGGAAAGCAGGAAAGCCATAGTCTCGTATTTTCCGTAGTTGAAACATCTCGAGCCCCAGGCAGGATGCCGTCCCCTGTCTCCTGAATAGAAATATATGTCGTCCTTCCCGTCGAACATTCCGAGCCCCTCGAGCTCATTGTCCACGGAATGCGAATGGACAATGTCCATCACGACCGCAATCCCGGCCGCATGAGCCTCGTCCACAAGGCACTTGAATTCGTCCGGAGTCCCGAAGCGGGAACTCAGGGCATAGAAGTTGGAGACCTGATAGCCGAACGAGCCATAATATGGATGTTCCTGGAGCGCCATTATCTGCAGCGTGTCATATCCGAGATCCTTTATATACGGCAGCACATTCTCCCTGAACTCGGAGAATGTCGACACCTTCTCCTCTTCCGAACTCATGCCGATGTGACATTCATATATGAGAGGATGCTCCCTCTTGCCCGGCCGTCCGTATTTCCAGCGGTAAGGCTTGTCCGGAGCCCATACCTGGGCACAGAATGTCTTTGTCTCAGGATCCTGGACCGCCCTTGTCACATACGCAGGAAGCCGTTCTCCGCCTCCTCCCGGCCATTCAATGTACAGCTTGTAGAGTTCCCCGTGCGAAAGGAACATTGACTCAAGACGAATCTCCCAATTCCCGTCCCCCACAGGTCTCAAGGCGTATGCCTCCGTCCTCTTCCAGTTGTTGAATTCTCCGATGAGATAAATCTTGGTGGCATGCGGAGCCCACTCCCTGAAGACCCACGAGCCGTCATCACACCGGTGCATCCCGTAATAGAGATGGTTGTTGCATGCGTCAGAAAGTCTTCCTTCTCCGGCAATTCTCCTGCGCTCGGCAAGAATCCGCTCATGCCTCCTGTCTATCGCATCCTTATATGGTTCAAGCCAGGGGTCATTGTCATAAATCATTTCCTTTTTCTTGTCCATAGTCAGTGTACTGTATATCTTGTGGTTATCAAAAATATCATCAAACATTGCCCTGATGTGCGGGCGTCTCATCCGAATCCAGGGAGGCGGCCCTGTCCCGGGCTGAGCGGAGATACCTCCGGCAGCCGGAAATAAGCTCCTCAGTACGCCTGATGCATTTGTCCATATCCTCAATCCCGACATCATCGGACTCGACTCTTGCCGCTATCTTCTCCAGCTCCTCCACAGCGGACGCATAGTCAAATGCCCCCGCAGGCTTGTCTTCATGTATGTTTCCGTCTTTCATTCTATTGAGAAATATTATTCTTAAGTTCTGCTGACTCGACGACACAGCCGAGGCTGCCGTCGTGATACATCATTGTCAGCCGGTCTCCCGGCTTATGCCCTGCGGCTCCGCGCGTGACATGGCCGCTGCCGTCAAGTACCAGCACATATCCCCTGCGCAGTATATTCCGCGGGTCTGCCGACCTTATCCGGGTCTCCAGCAGCTGCAGACGGCTCTCCATCGCTGCTATCTTGTTCAGGAAAGCCATCCTGAGCCTTGAGGCAAAGGACTGGAGCATCGCGTCTTCTCCCGCATACAGGTCTATGAACCAGTCTGCAAGAGCCGTCGGCGTCCTCACTGAAGTCCATGCCACCATATCGCACACATGCACATCCTGGTCATGACCGACAGCCGTCAGCACAGGCAGGGAACAGCGCGCAATGCGCGAGGCAAGCACATAATCGTCATAGCAGGCAAGATCCAGCTTCGCTCCCCCGCCCCTCAATATCAGCAAAGCATCGAATTTCTCTCCCGATGCCTCCGCCGCGTCAATGGCAGCCGACATAGAAACAGCAGCCCCCGCGCCCTGCATCAGAGCGGGAAACAGTTCCGTACTGAAGACAAAACCATAGTCATTCTCATGAAGATGTCTCATGAAATCCCTGTATCCTGCCGCATCCGGGGCAGAAACCACAGCCAGACGATAAGGCAGCGACGGGAGGGCAAGTTCTTTCTGAAGGTCCATCAGGCCTTCCTCCTTCAGCCTGGCTATAGTACGCAGCCTCTCCTTTTCCTTTTCCCCTAGAGACCACGAAGGGTCAATGTCGTCTATAATGAGCGAAAGACCATACAACTGGCTGAAATTCACCTGGACACGCACAAGGACAAGCATTCCCTCTGAAATAGGGCTGCCTGCCACAGACTCGAAAAACGGAGAGAGAATCCTGTATTTTGATGACCAGATGATGGCCTGTGCCTTGGCTACGAGCCCCCCGTCTCCGCTCTGCGACAGCTCGAGATAACAGTGCCCGCCCGGCCTGGCCTTGACGGCACTGATTTCAGCCTTCAGCCACACCTTTTCAGGGAATGTCCGCTCTACCCCCTCCTTCAGTCTTGTCTGCAGTTCATAAAGGTCGACAATATCCTTTTCCATAACGCGAACAAATCATTCCAAATTACGCTTCGGCGCCGCAATCGGCACATACCTCCGTATCGTTACAAATTTACACATTTTTTCAGACATCGCGGCCGATTTATTTTTGACAATATAATTTTTTGATGAATATTTCATAAATTTTTCATAAATTGCAGTGGGATTTAAGAAGCATTTCAAGGGAAATGAGGAAATTTCGCGATGACTCCCCCGGTTAGTCAATTTAAATTCACTATATTTGCCGCCCGGTTCCCGAGGAAAGGATATGATTTCCCGAAAGACCGGAAAAGAGAGGATACATTTTTCAGATTCAGACCATGAAGATTTCCGAAGCACTGTTTGCCGGCAGCAGCACAAGAGTTTCAGAGAAGCCCGCACAGAAATTCCCTGAGTTCGCCTTCATCGGAAGATCCAATGTAGGGAAATCCTCCCTCATCAATATGCTGTGCAACAACCGCAGGCTTGCACAGACATCTTCGACCCCCGGCAAGACAAAACTCGTGAACCACTACCTCATCAACAGGCAGTGGTATCTTGTGGACCTCCCGGGCTACGGCTACGCAAAGATGTCAAAGACCGGACGGCAGAAACTTGAGCAGGTCATAAGGAACTATCTGAACTTCTCGGCAGAACTGCACATACTGTTTGTTCTGATAGATTCCCGCCATGACATCGGGAAAATAGACATGGATTTCCTGACGGAACTCGGGACAGGGGGCATCCCGTTCGCCATCATCTTTACGAAAGCCGACAAGCTGGGTCCCAATGCCCTTGCGGCCCGGATGGAAAAGAACAGGGCAAGGCTGCTGGAATCCTGGGAAGAACTGCCGCCCGTTTTCGTCTGCTCCTCGGAGACCGGAGCCGGCAAAGACGAAATACTGGACTACATCGGGAGTCTGCTGGACAAAATGAAAGAATAACTACATTAAACCCTATATAAGATGCACAACGAACACAAAATGAAATTATTTGCGTGCAGGAGTTCAAGACCCCTTGCTGAGAAAATCGCAAGATCACTGAACATTGAGCTTGGAAAATCCGATGTCCTCGCATTCAGCGACGGAGAGTTCCAGCCGTCTCTCAACGAAAGTGTCAGGGGAGCCACTGTCTTCATAGTGCAGTCCACCTTCCCTCCTACAGACAACCTCTTCGAACTTCTGCTCATGATTGACGCAGCCAAACGTGCATCTGCCCACACTGTCATTGCCGTGATGCCATATTTCGGATGGGCAAGGCAGGACAGGAAAGACAAGCCGAGAGTCTCAATCGGAGCCAAGCTGGTCGCCAACATTCTTCATGCGGCAGGATGCGACAGGGTCATGACCTGCGACCTCCACGCCGACCAGATCCAGGGCTTCTTTGACTTTCCGGTCGACCACATCTATGCAAGCAACATCTTCCTCCCTTACCTCAGGGGGCTCAACATACAGGACCTGGCCATCGCAGCCCCTGACATGGGCGGCGCAAAGAGAGCCAACGCATACGCGAGATATCTCCAGTGCCCTGTCATAGTATGCCACAAGTCCCGCGAGAGGGCCAATGTGGTCGGGTCAATCACCGCCATCGGCGAGGTCGAGGGAAAGAATGTCGTAATCGTGGACGACATGATCGACACTGCCGGGACACTGACCAAGGCAGCCAATGTACTGAAGGACATGGGAGCCCTGAGCGTCAGGGCATGTGCCACCCACGCCGTGTTCTCCGGAAGTGCATACGAGAGAATCGCCGAGTCCGCCCTTGAGGAGGTCATCGTGACGGACACCATCCCGCTCTCTCCGGACCCGGAAAAGGACAAGAGCAAGATAACCGTCCTGTCCGTGGCCGATACTTTTGCAAACATAATTGACAAGGTATACAATTACGAACCGATAAGCGACAGCTTCATTTTCTGACAGAATCCTGGCGGAGGCCGGCGTACGGCTCGGCAGCCGCCTTGCGACAATTCGTATACCTGTCATATTCAATAATTTGGATATGAAGATTTTTATTGCCGCACTGCTGCTGGTGGGAATCAGCGTCATCGGCCTGTGCTTCAACATAATTTTCCGCAAGAACGGGCAGTTCCCGGATACGGAAATCAGCCACAACCCGGCGATGAAAAAGCTTGGCATCAGATGTGCCAAGGAAGACGAGCTCAGGCTGTGGGGAAAGAAGAACGGAAAGAAATACCCGACATGCAGCGACCTCGGATGCTCGGACTGCGCCGGATGCGGGATTTATGAAAAAAATTCAGGAGAAGAGAAATGAGTCTTGTAGCCATCGTAGGAAGGCCGAATGTGGGGAAATCCACCCTGTTCAACCGTCTCGTGGGAATGAGACAGGCCATTGTGGATGAGACTGCCGGAGTGACAAGAGACAGACACTACGGCAAATGCGAATGGTGCGGAACCGAATTTTCCGTCGTGGACACCGGAGGATATACCTCGGGGTCCGATGACATATTTGAGGAGGAAATCCGCAAGCAGGTTGTCACCGCCATCGAAGAGTCCGACCTCGTCCTTTTCATGACCGAGGCGGCCACCGGCATCACCGACTATGATGCCGAGATAGCCGACCTGCTCAGGCGCAGCAGGAAGCCGGTCGTACTCGCCGTCAACAAAGTGGACAGCGGAGACAAGATGTACGACTCCTACCAGTTCTATTCCCTGGGACTGGGAGATGTATGGAGCATATCGGCGGCAAACGGAGGCGGCACAGGCGACCTCCTGGACGAGATAGTGCGGCTCCTTCCTCCTGACGCGGCAGCAGAGGATGAGCATCCGGGAGTTCCGAGAATAGCCATTGTCGGAAGGCCAAATGTCGGCAAATCCTCACTCACCAATGCCCTGCTCGGCACAGACAGGAACATCGTGACCCCTCTCGCCGGCACCACAAGAGACTCCATATCATCCTACTACAACAAGTTCGGACACGAATTTGTCCTCGTGGACACTGCAGGCATGAGGAAGAAAGGGAAAGTCCACGAAGACCTTGAGTTCTACTCCGTGATGAGAGCCATCAGGGCAATAGAGCATTCCGACGTGTGCATCCTCATGATTGATGCGCAGACCGGACTCGAGGCCCAGGACATGAACATCCTTAATCTTATCGAAAAGAACCGGAAAGGATGCGTCCTTGTCGTAAACAAATGGGACACCCTCGAAAAGAGCAGCAACACCCTCAAGGAATACACGGAAAGCCTGAAGGCAAGGCTCGCCCCGTTCAACGACATTCCGATTATCTTCACTTCAGTCATAAAAAAGCAGAGAATCATGGATGTCCTGAATGCCGCAGCCATGGTATACGGCAACTATTCCAAGAAAATACCGACATCTGTCCTGAACGAGGAGATGCTTCCTGAAATCGAGAACTACCCGCCGCCTGCATGGAAGGGCAAGTATGTAAAAATCAAATACATCACCCAGCTCCCTACCAAGTCCCCGGCCTTCGCCTTCTTCTGCAACCTCCCGCAGTATGTCAAGGACCCTTACAAGAGATTCCTCGAGAACCGGCTGAGGGAGAAGTTCGGCTTCACGGGCTGTCCGGTGAGAATCTTCATGAGGCAGAAATAGATGCCGCCGAGAGAACAGGCATCAAGAAAAAAAGAAGAGCAACTCTTTTCAGAGCCGCTCTTCTTTCGCTATAACCCTATTATTAACAACTAAACTAACCGGTTTTAACATTTAACAAATCCTGTGCCAAACTCAAGACATCACTACGGGCCAATACACCGGGACTATTTCATCCTTTCTATCTTCAGCTGTTGAATCGAATACTCCTCTTCGCACCGGCACACAAATATTGTGACCAGAAATATCTCGCCTCCGGCATTGAGTGAGCCGAGAGCATATTTGAAATGGGAACGCCCGGCAGTATGGGTGATTTCAAATGAACGGGGGGTATAGGAGTTGAAGAATGCCTCAAGAATCTGACGGGCCTGACTGCGGCTTGATGCGTTGGAGGGAGCCAGGACTGCCATTTCAAGATTGTCGGCGAACCATGCGGAAAGCTTTTCGGCATTGCCTTGCCCGAGGTATTTGGCAATCGGGACGAAAACATCATATGAGCCGTCCTGGGCGGATGCCGGAACTGCTGACGCGCAGAAAAGCACCGCACACACAAACATATTGATATTCATCAGAAGCCTGCCCATCGGATTGTATGGAAATCAAAATCGCCGCGCCTGACTGTTGCAAATACCGAGCCACATCCTTAACTTTGTATCTGCCGCCAAGATTTTGGAGGATAGACATTTTGGATGGCAAAAGATTTTTGCCTCCTGACATCTTTAATACGGGACAAATGAAGATCACTTTGCTTACAGTGGGCCAGACAGAGAGGGGCTGGATAGCTGACGGGCTTAAAATCTATTCGGCAAGGCTCAGCCATTTCGTGCCGTTCACGGTCAGGGAGATTCCGGACATCAGGAATGCATCATCGCTGAGCAGGGAGCAGGTCAAGACAAAAGAAGGAGAGATGATCCTGAAAAACCTCAAGGACACCGACGAGGTAATCCTGCTGGATGAACACGGCAAGGAGTATTCATCGGTGGAATGGGCCGGGGCAATCGGGAAGAAGCTGGATGCCGGAGCAAGGGACCTGGTCTTTGTCATCGGCGGGCCGTACGGCTTTTCAAAGGAAGTATACGGCAGAAGCAGCGGCTTGATTTCCATGTCGAGGATGACATTTTCCCACCAGATGGCCAGGGTAATTTTTACGGAACAACTATACAGGGCATTCACAATCATACGGGGACTGCCTTATCATCATGAATGAGAAATGTCGGGAACAAAGAAATATATTGTGAAGAACGGCTATAAATTCTGTATAGCCGCAGCTGTGCTTGTATTCCTTCTGTCTATGGTAATGTCCACTTCTTCTGCGGATTCGGAACATATGGCAGCAAGGACGGAAAAGATTCTGGAAAAAAGGCTGAAAATTCTTGACGGCAACATGCGGAAAGCCATGGAGTCCGATCATTCCGAATGGATGCAGCTCGAAGACCTGCCTGAAGACATGGTTGTCTACAGGTATGTATATGACACCCTGCAGTCCTGGAACAATCAGTTCCCCATTCTGAACGATGACATTGCCTCAAGGTTGATTTTCCAGAGATTCTCAAGCCTGAGGTCAAGTATGGTGTCTCCATTGACTGAAATCACCGACCATTTCAGCTATGTCAATCTTGGCCCCAAATGGTATGTGGCAAAGATTGTCTCGGACAATGTGGACTGCCGTATCGTCGGAGGCCTGGAAATCAAAAATTCCCTGCTCGAGGGCATTGGAGACATGGGCAACGGCGTCAACCCGAGGCTGAAACTGGATTCTTGGCAGGATATCTGTCCGCTTAATGAAACAGGCGGCTCAACTGTCAGCATCGGCGGAGAGCCGATGTTCAAAATACTTGCAGACCTGACCGCCCCGAAGTCCTTGTTTGCCAACTCCATGCTGAGATGGATTGGGCTTCTGCTCATTACCGTCGCCGTGATATTGTGGTTCTGGGCACGCAGGTCAATCCGGAATTTCATAATTACCATAATCTTCCTGACCGGCATGACAACGACCGTGTATTTTCTGGGGAAGCAGGTGGATTATGAATTCTTTTCTCCGACAATTTATGCTGGAGGCAGGATACTGTATTCTTTCGGGGCAATGATTATCCTGAACACGGCCATCTGCCTGTGTATCCTGTGCATATTTCTGGCACGGAGGCAATTCATCGGAATAATACGAAGGACCAATACGAATACCGCGAGGCTCGCGTACACGGCAGCCATATTGTTCATCCTGCTTCTCACCTGCGTCTATGTGCATTTCAGCATCAACAGCCTGGCCGTCAACTCCAGCATATCGCTTGAGTTGTATCTGTGGAATCAGATTACCCTGTATACAGTCCTCGTCTACCTGTCCTACACAGCCATATTTTTCTCCATTCTGCTTCTGATACAGATGCTCAAGCCTGTATTCAGATACTATTTCAACATAAAATACAATGCATTCTCCGTCAAATTCCTGTTCATTTATGCGATAGCATGCGCAGGATACCTCACGGCAGTATCGGCAATCACCGGATACCAGAAAGAAAAAGACAGAATCAGTGTCTGGGCCAACCGGCTGGCCGTCGACAGAGACCTTGAGATAGAGATTCAGCTCCGGTCAGTTGAAAATGAGATTGCAGGCGACCCGTTCCTGTCCACCCTGTCCGGCGAAACCATGAGCAGCATGATGATTCTGAACAGAATCACAGAAAATTACCTCGGAGGAATCTCTCAGAATTATGACATCATCGTCACCCTCTGCCCTAATTCAGGCATGGTCACATCTGATTCGGGAGAAAAGATGAACTGCCTGGAATATTTCAACAGGCGGATAAGGACCGGGTCCCCTCTCGCAGATGACTCAAGATTCTTCTATGTAAACGAAAACGGAATACCGGGATATATCGGAATGTTCATATATTATTCGGAGAAATCCGGAATCACCCGCATGTTCTTGGAAGTCAAGCCGAAAGCGTATTCAGAGAATCGGGGATACATGGACATCCCGGCCATTGGGGGCAAGGCCGGAACCGTATCCGTACCGCCGCTGTATTCCTATGCCAAATACATTTCCGGCAGACTTGTGGCATACAGGGGGAATTATGCATACCCGGCCGTAATATCCGGAAATGACGGCGGGGACATGCCGTCCAGACAGAAAATAGACATCTTCAAGATAAAGAAAAGCAAGCATTTTGTAAACTGGGTATCTGACAATGAGGTAATTGTCATTTCCAGACCTGTCCGCGGCATCATGATGTATTTCATGACATTCTCTTATCTGGTACTCATCATATTCGGCTTCCTGTATATTTTCTCGAAGAAAAAGAAAGACAGAAAGCATACTTTCAAGAGAAATTACTACCGGTCAAGAATCAATACGGTAATGTGCACGGCACTTTTCCTGACGCTGATTATAATGACGGCAACCAGCGTGACCTTTGTCTACAACCGCAATGAGAACAGCATGTACAACCTTATGTCCAGCAAAATAAACACCATAAAGGCAATGCTGGAATCAAGGGTGAAATATGCGTCAGACTATCATGACCTCAATTCCCGCGAATTTTCCGACCTGATGAACGAAGCCGGGAGCATGGCCAAGTCCGACATAAACATTTACACTCCGGGAGGAAAAATATTCAAGTCCACGACTCCTGAAATCTTTGACATGAGCATATTCGGCTCAAGGATTAACCAGGACGCATATTACAATATAGTATACGGCAACCAGAGGATATACATAAGCCGCGAAAAATTCGCCGGACACAGATTCTATTCCCTGTACGCACCGCTGTTCAATGCAGGCGGGCAACTGGTGGCAATACTCAATGCGCCATATACCGACCAGGGCTATGACCTGAAGAGAGATGCATTCTTTCACTCGGCCACCATCATCAATCTTTTCATAATCCTGCTGGCCGCAACCGTCATTCTGTCAACCACAATAGTCAACGGGATGTTCCGCCCTATACTTGAGATGGGACGGAAAATGAACACGACTGACATCCATGGCCTCGAATACATCATATACAAGCGGGAAGATGAAATATCCACACTTGTGGAGGCCTACAACCGGATGGTGCACGACCTTTCCGACAGCACAAGGAAACTCGCACAGGCTGAACGGGACAAGGCTTGGAGCGAGATGGCCAGACAAGTGGCCCATGAAATAAAGAACCCCCTGACTCCGATAAAACTTGAGATACAGAGGCTCATACGGCTGAAACAGAAGAATGACCCGTCATGGGAAGAAAAATTCGACAAGGTGTCCTCTGTCATCCTTGAGCACATCGACATCCTCACAGACACGGCCAACGAATTTTCCACATTCGCCAAGCTTTACAGTGAAAAGCCTGTGGAGCTGGATCTTGACAAGATTATCCGGGAACAACTGACTATCTTTGACAACAGGGAGAACATATCCATATCCTACATGGGGCTTGACAATGCCATGGTGATGGCTCCCAAGCCTCAGCTCATCCGGGTATTCGTAAATCTGATGACAAATGCCATCCAGGCCATCGAGATACAGCAGAAAGAAGATTACGAGGCAGGCAGGGAGCCGGCAGAAGGAAAAATAGCCATCTTCATACGCAACAGCATGAAAGACGGCTATTATGACATCGTATTTGAAGACAACGGGCCGGGAGTCAAAGAGGAGAATCTCGGGAAACTCTTCACGCCGAACTTTACAACAAAGAGTTCGGGGACAGGCCTCGGTCTTGCTATCTGCAGAAATATTGTCGAGAAGTGCAACGGGGAAATACTCTATCAGCGTTCCTTCGTAATGAAAGGTGCATGCTTCACCGTCCGCCTTCCGAAACTCAGATGAGGACTATTTTACACGCTCGCCGTATGACCGGTCGGTGGTGTTGACCCTGATTTTCTCTCCCTGGTTGATGAAGAGCGGAACCATGATGGTGGCCCCTGTTTCAAGAGTTGCCTCCTTGAGTGCACTTGTGGATGCAGTGTCTCCCTTCACAGCAGGCTCAGTATAGGTAACCTCAAGCTCAACATATGTCGGAAGCTCGCAGGTAAGGCATCTTTCCTCGTCAGCCACGAACATCATCTCCACATGCTGACCCTCTTTCATGAGGTCTGCATTGTCAACAATATCCTCACCGAGATGTATCTGCTCAAAGGTCTCCTCATGCATGAAATTGTATCCGTCCTCATCCTTGTAAAGGAACTGGTAAGGCCTTCTTTCCACATTGATTGTCTCAATCTTGGCCCCGGCAGTGAATGTGTTTTCAAGAATACGCCCGTTCTCAAGGTTACGGAGCTTGGTCTTGACAAAAGCAGGACCCTTGCCGGGCTTGACATGCTGGAACCATACGATTGAGCAAGGCTTGCCGTTGAAATTGAGATAAAGACCGTTTTTAAAATCAGCTGTTGTTGCCATAAATATTTCGTTTAAATGATTGACTGTAAGTTTTTGCGGCTGCAAAATTATAAATTGTCGGTCATTCTGCAAAATTTTCTGAAGATTACGGGAATCCGACCATTTCCTGTCGGAATCAATTACTTGTCATTATATGACCGTATCTCTGCCGCCACGTCTTCAAGCAGCCATTTCGGAGTGGAAGCGGCACCGCAGACGCCCGCCTTATCGTCCGGACGGAACCATTCCTTTCGGAGCTCATCAGGCGAATCGATATGATATGTTCTGATGTTCAAGGACTTGCATCTCTCACACAAGACCTTTCCGTTGGAACTGGACTTTCCGGACACAAAAATCACAATATCATGCTCAACAGCAAAAGCCGACAGCTTGGCATGGCGAGTCGCGACCTGAGAACAGATTGTGTTGTGGCGGACAAACATTTTCGTTCCCTTGAACCTTTCTATGGAGAGTTCATTGGCGTCAGCCATCATCTGCTCAAGACGAGAGCATACCGAAGCATATTCTGCCGGACTCTTTGTCGTCTGCGAAAAAATCTCGACCGGGCGCCTGAGGTCAATGGAGCCGGAGGCAACAGCATCGACAAGCATTCTCATGTCCTCTATCACGACGGCATTGCCGTCTACCTGTCCTATCAGTCCAAGCACTTCAGCATGACCCGGCTTGCCGAAAATCACAATCTGACCGTTCCTGTTCCTGAGCTCCGCATATGCCTCCCTTATGCTTTTCTGTAACTTGAGGACTACCGGACATGTACAGTCGACAACCGTGAACCCATGGGCACGGGCTTTCGTGTAAGTCTGGGGAGGCTCTCCGTGAGCTCTGATAAGCAGATTCTCGCCATCCGCATCAAGCATATCGTCGAGGTCGTCGCGGTCAATGCATACGAGCCCCTTGTCTTCCAGCCTTTTCAGTTCAGCATCATTGTGCACTATTGCCCCGAGAGAAAAGAGTTTTTTCCCGTTTCCGGCAGTGCCGTCCAGAAATTCCTCGGCCTTGCCGATGGCGCGGATGACTCCCGCACAGAATCCCGAATTGCTGTCAATATCTACGGTTATGCTCATAAATACAAGCTTTAGTCCTTGTCCGTCAAATTGAACTTTTTGCGCATGATGTCCCTGAGCCATACCATCTGGTCATCCAGAGTCATCCGGGAATTGTCAAGCACTATTGCATCCTTTGCCTTGGCAAGAGGCGACACCTCCCGGTGCGAATCAATGTAGTCCCGTTCCTGGAGATTGCGCAGGACATCCTCGAATCTGACATCTTCTCCCTTTGACTGCATTTCCTTCATCCTTCTCATGGCCCGGACTTCAACATCGGCCGTCATGAAAATCTTAAGTTCGGCATCCGGAAAGACCGTGGTCCCGATATCCCTCCCGTCAAGCACGGCGCGCTTCTTCCTGCCCAGAAGCCTCAGCCGTCTGTCCACATACTCCCTTACTTGCGGCATGGCAGCCACAGGACTCACTTTGCCGGAAACCGTCAGAGTCCTTATGTCCTTTTCTATGCATCTGTCTCCCATGAAAGTGCAGCCTCCGTCTCCGGAGCCTTCAAAATGAATGTCCAGAGTCTCCAGCGCAGCTTCCATAGCCGGAACATCAATCGTACCGTCTGAAGAAACAAGGCCGTTTTCTATGGCAAAAAGGGTGACTCCGCGATACAGGGCCCCCGAATCAAGATACTGGAAACTGAACTCACGCGCAATCAGCCTCGCAAAAGAACTCTTGCCCGTGGAAGAATATCCGTCGACCGCAATGATAATGTCAGGTATACGCATCAGTACATGTTTAGCTGACAAAATTATAAATTTTTATGCAAACTGATAAAAAATGTCCGATATTTGTATGCACACGAAAATTACAGCAGATGAAACTTCTTATTATCGATGACGAGCGTTCCATCAGGAACTCGCTGAAAGAAATCCTCTCGGATGAAGGCTATGATGTTGATGTGGCGGAAGACGGTTCCGCCGGATGCGAGATGGCGGAAAAGGAAAAATACAATGTCATTTTCTGCGATATAAAAATGCCCGGGATGGACGGGGTGGAAGTACTTGACAAGCTCCACAATGACGGCGTTGACTCGGCGATAATAATGATTTCCGGACATGGGGACATTGACACTGCAGTCGAATGCATAAAGAAGGGCGCCTTTGACTTCATCCAGAAACCATTGGACCTCAACAGGATACTTATAACAATAAAGAATGCCACCGAGAAGGTCACCCTTGTCTCCGAGACCAGAAGGCTTACCAAAAAAGTATACGGGCAGCAGATGATAGGCGACTCTCCGGCAATCCAGCACATCCGGGAAATGATAGACAGGGTGGCTCCGACTGATGCAAGAGTACTGGTGACCGGAGCGAACGGCACGGGAAAGGAACTTGTCGCCCGGACTCTGCACCAGAAGAGCAGCCGTTCAGCCATGCCATATATTGAAGTAAACTGCGCCGCCATACCTTCCGAACTGATTGAAAGCGAACTTTTCGGCCATGAGAAAGGGGCCTTCACCTCAGCCATCAGGCAGCACAAGGGGAAATTCGAGCAGGCCGACGGAGGGACTCTTTTCCTTGATGAAATCGGAGACATGAGCCTCGCCGCCCAGGCAAAAGTTCTCAGGGTACTTCAGGAAAAGAAACTGTCAAGAGTCGGCAGCGACAAGGACATAACCGTGGATGTACGTGTTATCGCCGCAACCAACAAGAATCTCAAAGAAGAAATCGCCAGGGGGAATTTCAGGGAA
Organism: uncultured Bacteroidales bacterium; assembly: GCA_949286415.1. Taxonomy (GTDB): domain Bacteria; phylum Bacteroidota; class Bacteroidia; order Bacteroidales; family UBA932; genus Cryptobacteroides. The sequence goes on along the minus strand of CASEBV010000012.1, from coordinate 196,678 downwards.
GACCTTTACCACAGACTGAGCGTGATTGTCATCAATGTGCCTTCACTTGATGAAAGAAAGTCCGACATCCCTCTCCTGGTTGAATATTTCATGGACCAGATATGTTCAGAATCCGCTCTGCCCAAAAGAGAAGTCGACAAGGAAGCCATGCGGCTCCTTATGGACAAGTCATGGACAGGCAACATCCGGGAACTCCGCAATGTGGTGGAAAGGCTTCTGATTCTTTCCGGAGACAGGATTACCGCCGATGATGTCAGGACATATGTCTACTGACCTGAACTGCTGCCCTGAGCTGGACTGTCAAGGGCGACAGAACGCTTGAGCACAAAGTTGGAGCCAAGATACTTGGTGCGGACCTCATCATCGGCAGCGAGCTGTTCAGGAGTGCCGCTCTGGAGAATCGTGCCTTCATACAGGAGGTAAGCCCTGTCTATGATGGCGAGTGTCTCGCCGACATTATGGTCTGTGATGATTACGCCGATATTCTTGTATTTCAGTTTGGCTATGATATGCTGTATATCTTCCACGGCTATCGGGTCAACTCCTGCGAACGGTTCGTCAAGCAGAATGAACTTGGGGTCAATCGACAGGGCACGGGCTATTTCACAGCGGCGCCTTTCTCCTCCCGAGAGCTGGATACCGAGGCTCTTGCGTACTTTCTGCAGACCGAACTCCTCTATAAGGGACTCCAGCCGTTCTTTCCGCTCCGCCTTTTTGTAGCCTTTCATCTCCATCACTGACATGATGTTGTCTTCGACCGACATACGGCGGAATACCGATGCTTCCTGGGCAAGATAGCCTACACCTTTCTGTGCACGCTTGTACATGGGCAGGGAGGTGATGTCTTCGTCATCCAGGAATATCCGTCCTCCATTGGGGACAATCAGGCCGGTTATCATGTAGAAGCTGGTCGTCTTGCCGGCTCCGTTCGGCCCGAGAAATCCGACTATCTCACCCTGCTCAGCCTCCATGGACACCCCTTTCACGACTGTCCGGACACCATATTTTTTGACAAGATTTTCGCAACGCAGTTTCATGGGATATTATTGTTGATGATTACATATCTGATTTGCTCAATAGATCCTGATTGACTTGTGAATGTCATTTTATGTCAAAGCCGAGATCCACAATCAGCTCCCGCAGTTCAGCATTCTGCTGCATCAGCACCTGTGCCTGTTCCGTCTGGGTGTACGGGATTTCGACTTTACTGCTGTCATCGGGAATGACATCCACACGAAGAGAGATTGCGGACGAGCCGACCGATTTCTGAAGTGCCGCTTCAAGTTCCCTGAGGCGCTTTTCCTCAATCCATTGTTTCTGGGCTACATTGACGACTCTGAATATTACCGTCTTGCCGTCATCCCGGGCTTCATATTCGAGTTTTGAAGCCCCGAGTGCGCTTGCAAGCCTCGGCTGGGAAGAATATGTGCGGATCAGTTCCTGCCATCCGGCTTCAATTCTTTCATCGGTCGGTATCTCAGCCTTCTCCGCTTTCTGCCGGGATGCAGCCTGCATACTTCCGTCTGCCGCATCCTCCCTGGACAATTCCTTTATGGACAAGACGGACTTTGCCGCACGGCGGCGCTGACGTTCAGCGGACACCGGACTTTCAGCCGCCACTTCAGCCGGAGCCTGTTCCTTCCCGACAGGTTCTTTCTCTACGGCAGATTCTTTCTCCATGACTGGCTTTTCCTCCTGCACGGCGGCAGGCGAAGCCGGAGCCTGCGATTCCCGTGCCGGTTGACGGGCCTGTTCCGGCTGAAGGGGATTCAACAGGGCACACAGCCGCATGAGGGCAAACTCAATATGCAGACGAGGATTCACACTCTGCCTGTAGCCGGTCTCACACTGGACAGTCAGAGCCAGGGCATCATACAGAAACTTCATCGGGCATCTGTCTGCCTGGGCCTTATATCTTTTCTTCAGGGAGTCAGGCAATTCCAGCAATGCATCAAGACCGGAACTCTTGCTGACAATCAGGTCTCTCAGATGAGAGCTGAGTGCAGACACAAAGTAAAGCGCATTGAAGCCCTTGGTAAGGATTTCGTCAAATTTCAGCAGAGCAGACGGACAATCCCCCGCAAGGAAATCATCCACAAGACTGAAACAATGCTCATAATCAAGGACATTCAGGTTGGCCAGCACATCCTGATACTTGACATCGGTCCCGCAGAACGCCACGGTCTGGTCAAAGATTGTAAGGGCATCTCTCATGGCCCCGTCAGCCTTCATCGCTATGACATGCAGGGATTCGTCATCTATTGTTATATGTTCAAGATCAGCAATATGCCTTAGATTCCCGACTATATTGTCGACGGTTATCCTGTTGAAGTCGTATGTCTGGCATCGTGACAGGATTGTAGGGAGTATCTTGTGCTTTTCTGTTGTTGCAAGAATAAATATGGCATGGGCAGGCGGCTCCTCGAGAGTCTTGAGAAAAGCATTGAAGGCAGCCTGCGACAGCATGTGCACCTCGTCTATGATATATACGCTGTATTTGCCGACCTGAGGAGGTATCCTCACCTGCTCCATAAGAGCCTTGATGTCATCCACACCATTATTGGATGCCGCGTCAAGCTCATGGATACAATATGAGCGCCCTTCTGAAAAAGAAATGCAAGACTCACATTTGCCGCAAGGCTCCATATCCGGACCGGGATTCGAGCAGTTTATTGTCTTGGCAAAAATCCTTGCCGTACTGGTCTTCCCCACACCTCTCGGGCCGCAGAACAGATAGGCATGGGCAAGCTGCCCCCTCAGAATGGAATTCTTGAGTGTCCTGGCAATATTGTCCTGTCCCACCAGAGACTCGAAATTCTCCGGACGGTATTTTCGTGCTGATACTACATAATCTGTCATAGCCGACAAATTTAAGCATATTTTTGTAACTTTGCAGCCTTATCGGGACAAGAAATATCCGGAGGAAAATTACCGACATGAAAAGAATACTGCTTCTGATGATTATGACCGCCATGCCGCTGATAATGTCGGCACAGGCACAGATTGTCACAAAAGACGCAAAAATTGAAGATTTCCAGGAAAAGACGACAAAGATAGTCCTGACGGGAAATGAGTTCTTTGACTCTGCACTGTCAGAAGAAATCCGGACCAGATGGAACATCTCTCCGTATGAATTCTGCACGCTTGAGGACTTCAATTCTCTCAAGGAAAGCAGCGACTACTACTTTCTGCTGTGCGTGAAGAGCCGGTTCAGGAAAGAGCCGGAGCCGGGCATCCAGATGCTCACCCTCATAAAGGGGGGTGAAAAGGCAGACAAGGGTCTTGGCAAGATGCTGGAGCTGGTCTCAATCCCATTATGTTCGGCGAGATATCCGTCCGGCCGGGAAATGATTTTCCTTCCGGCACTCATCGACATCATGCAGGAACAGGTAATCCATGTCCTGTCCAGCAGCATATCCGCATATTCCTCTCTTTCCGAAGCATCCGGCAATATGTCTGATGCCCGGGACATGTCCATCGTCTTTTCCGAAGATGACCTTTCCGACGAAGTCACGGAAGAGATGCTCAGCCAGTATTTTCACGACGGCATCATTCTCTCCGACGAGACTGGGGCGGACGACCTCATGCTCGGCAACATGGAGAACACCCTCATAAGCTATACAGTTGCGCCTTCCGAACCTACGGCAGGATCATCATTCTGCTATAAGATGCTGATAGATGCTGGCACTCATGAACTGTACTATTTCAAGAAGCACAGGATTACAAAAAAGGCAGGCCCGGGATTTCTTCCGGAAGACCTTATGAGAATAACTGCCGGACGAAGATAAAGTCCTGTACAAAAACGGATTGCTGATGAAATGCGGAAAGGCGGCATGCGGCATGAGATATGCCGTAAAGAAAAGCGGGAAGGCAGTGGGATACTGTGCCCTCAGCATCAGATGCGGCACAAGGGATGAAGAGGGCTTCCATCCCGGCATTGCCCATTTCGTGGAGCATACCCTGTTCAAAGGGACGAAAAAAAGAAATGCCAGAGCCATCAACAGCTGCCTTGACAAGCTCGGAGGGGAGCTCAATGCATATACCACCAAAGAAGAAATCGTCCTCCACGCGACCGTACTCAAGGAGGACCTGAACAAGGCCGCTTCGCTTCTCTTTGAACTTGCCACGCAAGCCACATTCCCTGAAAATGAGATAGAGACAGAAAAATGTGTCGTCATCGATGAAATCAATTCGTACAAAGACACACCGTCCGAAGACATATACGACAAATTCGAAGAGCAGCTTTTTTCCGGCCACCCGCTGTCAAGACCTATACTCGGCACCGTGGCATCAGTAAAAAGAATCACAAGAGAGGAACTGCTGAAATTCGTCAGGGAAAAATTCACCCCGCAGGAAATGGCATTCACCGTTGTGGCCGACATTGACGAGGCGAAAATGGAAAAATCCCTGCTCTCGCTGTCGGAAAAATTCTTCGGCAAGGACTGCGGATGCGCCACAAATAATGCCGGAGTGTCCGGGCATGGATATTTCAGGCCGGAGGCCCCGATGTTCTCAAAGAAAGTCTCCAAACGCAACCATCAGGCAAACTGCATAATAGGGACCACGGCCCCGTCTCTGTATGAAGAACACAGGAGACTGACGACCATCCTCCTGTGCAATATTCTCGGAGGACCTGCGTCCAACTCCATCCTGAATTCGATTCTCCGGGAGAAATACGGCTGGGTATACGGAGTAGAATGCACATATACGCAATATGCGGATTCCGGCATTGTAACCATAAGCCTCGGATGTGACAAAGACAATCTGGACAAATGCATCAGGGCTATTGACAAAGAACTCCTGAAACTCAAGACCAGGGCGTTCAGCGACAAGGCTCTGAATGCCGCAAAGAAGCAGCTTTTCGGACAATTGGCAATCAGCTCCGACAACGGGGAGACGCAATGTCTTTCCATGGGGAAAAGCCTCATGACATACGGCCACATACCTGACGACGGGCAGACAAAGGAGAAAATAGAAGCCATCACCTCCGGAAATATTATGGAAATGGCCAACGAACTGTTTGACGGCGGCAGACTTTCAACCCTGATCTTCGTCTGATACACATGACAACCCCCTATTGACATGGACACTCTATACAAATACATCACAGAACATTCCGACCCGGGCAACAAGGCTCTGGCATGGATAGAATGCCAGACAAACATCCGGACAAATCATGCCAGGATGCTGTCCGGGGCTGTCCAGGGGCGGTTTCTGACCATGCTGGTGGAGATGCTCCGCCCAGAGTCCATACTTGAAATCGGAACATTTACGGGCTATTCTGCCGTATGTCTGGCTGCCGGGCTGCCGCAGGGAGGACATCTGGATACGCTGGAAGCAAATGACGAACTTGAGGAGCTTATTCTTGAAGGCTTTGACAGGGCCGGACTTGAAGACAGAATCACACTGCACATCGGCGACGCCAGGAAGACCCTTGCAGAACTGACAGGGAAAAGGCTCTATGACATGGTATATATTGATGCCAACAAACGGGAATATTGCGAATATTATGAGCTGGTCTTTGATATGGTACGCCCGGGAGGCTTCATTCTTGCAGACAATGTCCTATGGGACGGGAAAGTATGCCTGGACCCTCTTCCCCAGGACCGGCAGACAGTAGGAATCGCCAGATTCAATGACATGGTAATGGCCGACCCGAGGGTTGAATCTGTGATTCTTCCGGTACGGGACGGCCTCAACATCATCAGAAAGAAGGGCTGACGGGACCATGGGTCCCGGACACAGGGTCAGGCGACATGGCCAAGCTTCTACTGGCGGGCTATGCTTGCCCCCAAAGCATTGAGCCGCAAATCTATGTCCTCATATCCCCTGTCTATCTGCTCAATGTTTCCTATGACACTTGTCCCTTTCGCCGACATTGCGGCAATGAGCATTGCTATGCCGGCACGGATATCCGGTGAAAGCATATTGTTGGCCCGGAGGGTGAAATTGTGGTCATGGCCGATTACAACCGCCCTGTGCGGATCACACAATATAATCTGTGCCCCCATGTCTATGAGCCGGTCCACAAAGAACAGCCTGCTCTCAAACATTTTCTGATGTATGAGCACGCTTCCCTTGCATTGGGTAGCCACCACAAGCATCACGCTGAGCAAGTCCGGGGTCAGCCCGGGCCATGGGGCATCGGATATTGTCATTATGGAACCGTCAAGGAAAGATTCTATGACATATCTGTCCTGCTCGGGGATGAAAATGTCATCTCCCCTCTGCTCCACATTGATGCCGAGCCTGCGAAATGCGTCCGGTATCATTCCCAGATCGGAATATGACACGTCCTTGATTGTGATTGAACTCCTGTTCATGGCGGCCATGCCGATGAAGCTGCCCACCTCAATCATGTCCGGGAGAAGGGTATGTTCTGTCCCTGTCAGTTCAGGGACTCCGGTGATTTTCAACAGATTGGAACCTATCCCCTCAATCTTTGCCCCCATTCTGACAAGCATGCGGGAAAGCTGCTGTATATACGGTTCACAGGCCGCATTGTATATTGTCGTTGTGCCTTCCGCCAATACGGCAGCCATCAGAATATTGGCTGTCCCCGTGACAGAAGCCTCGTCAAGAAGCATGTATCTGCCGGCAAGATGCCTGCCTTCCGGAAGAAAGAGGTAGAATGCCCTTCTGTCGGCATCATATTTGAGTTCTGCGCCGAGATTGAGCATTCCGGTTATGTGCGTGTCCACCCTGCGGCGGCCGATCTTGTCTCCTCCCGGCTTAGGGAACCAGGTCCGCCCGAAACGGGCCAGAAGAGGCCCCACAACCATGAGAGACCCTCTGAACGATGCACATTTCCGGACAAAATCCTCACTTTCGATATATTCCTCATCAATATCGTCAGCCTTGAAAGTATATTTCCCTTTTTCCGCCCTGTGCACCTTCACCCCCATGCCTTCAAGGAGCAGGATAAGATTTCTGATGTCAAGGATTTCCGGGACATTGGATATAGTCACCTCTTCCGAAGTGAGCAGGACTGCACTGATGACCTGCAGCGCCTCGTTCTTGGCTCCCTGCGGCCTTATCATTCCGCTGAGCTTATGCCCCCCTTCCACTACAAATGAACTCATGGCAGTATACTATTAATAAAATGTCAAATGTGTTCCACTTCCGGATACAGCCGGATGCCGAATCTGGAGAATACCGTATCCGAGACTTTCTTTTCCACAGCAAGAATTTCCTCAGGAGCAGCCTCGCCGGTAAGATTGACAATCACCAGAGGCTGGCGCTCATAGACAGCCGCATTGCCGTCCCTATATCCTTTCAGTCCACACTGGTCAATCAGCCATGCTGCAGGGATCTTTATGAATCCGGAACCGGCATCAAAATGCGGCACCCGGCAGTCGTCACCATGCCTGATGCGGGCAATTGATGCCACTCTCTCATAGTCCGACCTCGGCACAACCGGGTTCTTGAAGAAACTTCCGGCACTTCCGACATCTGCCGGATCCGGAAGTTTTGAATTTCTTATTGACAGGATGACATCCCTCACCATAGCCGGAGTCAGCGGCTTCCCGGAATCTTCAAGAACCTTGTCAACAGCAGAACGGACATGCCCGTATTCAAGCCTCGGACGGGAGTCCGAAGACAAAGAAAAACATACTGAAGTCACTACATATCTGCCTTTTGCCGATGTCTTGAAAATTGATTCACGGTATCCGTATCTGCATTCGGAGACCTTGAAGGCGACAGTCTTTCCTGTGATGCAGTCAAAGCACTTTACCAGGCGGATGAAATCCTTGGCTTCCACGCCGTACGCCCCGATGTTCTGGACTGCCGCGGCCCCTGTCTCGCCGGGAATCCCCGAAAGATTCTCCGGTCCCCATAGTCCCTGCTCCGCACACCAGCGGCAGAATTCATCCCACAGCACACCTGCTCCCACCTCAACAGAAACGGCATCACTTCCTCCGTCTACTTCAATGAACTTAATGTCAGAATGGAAGACCGTTCCCGGGAAATCCTTTGTAAACAGAAGATTGCTGCCTCTGCCTATATGCAGAATCGGCCTCGGGAATGCTGTTCCGTCCCCGGCACCGCCCGTTTCAGGAAGGCCGAGTCCGTCACGGTTCCTTTTCCACAGATCCTCAAGCTCCGCGACTGAACCATATTCCACAAAACAGGCACAGGACACCTTCAGTCCGAAAGTGTTCCATGCGGTCAAATCCTTATTCTGAACTATTGTCATATCCTGAATCTGATGATTTATCCTATTTCCGCTCCGTTTGCAAGCGTCTCCTGCGGGGTGACGAAACGCATCTTGCCGTCACCCTGACGGGCCATGAGAATCATGCCCTTGGATTCTATGCCGCGGATTTTTCGCGGAGTGAGGTTGGCAAGGATGCATATCTGCTTTCCGACCATCTGTTCTGGAGTATAATATTCCGCGATTCCCGAGACAATCACCCTCTTGTCAATTCCGGTGTCAATGGTAAGCTTCAGAAGCTTGTCCGTCTTCGGCACACGCTCGGCCTCAAGTACCGTAGCGGTGCGGATGTCCATTTTCCCGAAGTCTTCAAAAGAGCATTCGGCCTTCTGCGGAGTGACTCTGAGGGCGGCGGCTTCGGCGGCAGCGGCTTCGTTGGCCTTCTTGATTTCGTCAAGCTTCATTGTCTGCGCTTCCACCACGGAATCCTCGATTTTGCTGAACAGGAGTTCCGGAGCATTGAGCTGATGACCTTCAGGAAGCAGGCTGTCCATGCCGAGAAGCCCCCATGACAACACTACAGGATACTCCTCTGCGGACGGACGGACACATGCTTCCGGATATGCGGCATTGGCTTCGGATGAAGTATGCCTTGCACAGGATTCGCCCGGGAGATAGAAATTTTCAGTCGGAGCCCCTTCTCCGGCCCTGTGGTCGGACCCGGCGACAAGCCCGACATTCAGAATCTTCCTCAGTCTCTCTGCGGAGAACGGAAGGAAAGGCTCGAACGCGATGGCAAGGTCAGCGCATATCTGCAGAGCCACATTCAGGATGGAGGCTGTCCTGTCCATGTCAGTCTTCGCCACTTTCCACGGCTCGGTGTCGGTCAGATACTTGTTGCCGAGGCGGGCGATGTTCATTGCTTCCTTGAGCGCCTCACGGAAACGGTAGTTCGCAAGGTTCTTCTCAATGGACGCCCTCATTGCCGGAATCTGGGAAAGTGTCTCGTCATCGACAGGCTCGGATTTCTTGTCGGCAGGCACCATGCCTCCGAAATATTTGTGGGTCAGGACCACTGCCCTGTTCACGAAATTGCCGAAGATGGCTACCAGCTCATTGTTGTTGCGGGCCTGGAAATCCTTCCATGTGAAATCATTGTCCTTGGTCTCCGGGGCATTGGCGCAGAGCACATACCTGAGCACATCCTCCTGTCCCGGAAATTCCTTCAGATACTCCTGGAGCCATACGGCCCAGTTCTTCGACGTCGATATCTTGTTGCCCTCAAGATTCAGGAACTCATTGGCCGGGACATTGTCCGGGAGAATGAAATCCCCGTATGCCTTCAGCATGGACGGGAAGACGATGCAATGGAAGACAATGTTGTCCTTGCCTATGAAATGCACGAGCCTCGTATCTTCGGACTTCCACCAGTTCTCCCAGGAGTCCGGAAGCAGTTCCTTGGTGTTGGAGATATATCCTATCGGAGCATCGAACCACACATAGAGCACCTTGCCTTCCGCACCTTCGACAGGGACAGGTACTCCCCAGTCCAGGTCACGGCTCACGGCACGTGGCTGAAGCCCCCCGTCAATCCAGGACTTGCACTGACCGTATACATTGGTCTTCCATTCCTTGTGCCCGTCAAGAATCCATTCACTGAGCCACTGCTCATACCTGTCAAGCGGCAGATACCAGTGCTTCGTCCTGACCTTGACAGGCTCGCTGCCGCTGAGGGCGGATTTAGGGTTGATGAGTTCATCCGGGCTTAGCGTGCTCCCGCATTTCTCGCACTGGTCCCCGTATGCCCCTTCGGCCCCGCACTTCGGGCATGTGCCGACGATATATCTGTCGGCGAGGAATGTCTTCGCCTCGGAGTCGTAGAACTGCTCGCTCTCCTTCTCCACGAATTTTCCCTCATCGTACAGCCGGCGGAAAAATTCAGAAGCCGTACGGTCATGCACCCGGGATGTGGTCCTGGAGTAGATGTCGAAATTGATTCCCAGGCCGGTGAAGGAATCCTTGATGATACGGTGGTATCTGTCCACTATGTCCTGGGGAGAGCAGCCCTCTTTCCTTGCCTTGATTGTAATAGGCACCCCGTGCTCGTCGGAGCCGCAGATGAAGAGCACGTCTTCCCCTCTCATCCTCAGATACCTGACATAGATGTCCGCCGGCACATACACCCCGGCGAGATGGCCGATATGGACCGGTCCGTTGGCGTATGGAAGCGCACATGTGACCAGAGTTCTCTTGTATACTTCTTTCTTCATTTTCAGATGTATTATTGTCTTGGTTATGATAAATCTTCAAGTGTTGCAGGCGTCATCTGCGGCTACCGCTCAGACCCGCCCCAATTTATTGTTTATGGCTGTCTTCAGCCTGTTCAGCATATCTATTCTCTTCAGCATGTCCATCTGCAGCTGAATGTCATCTCCGGCAGTCTCAAGACGGGACGAACTGTCATTGAGCATTTCATCCAGCCTCCGGGACTGGTATGTCATTACAGCCTTAGGGACATACATGACAAGCATTGTCGCCTTGGACGTAAGAGAATTGCGGTAATCCTCCACGGTAATCATGTATTTGTCCACGAGCAGATCCGATGTCACCGCCTCTATCTCCTTGTCCTCATTGTTCATCAGCCTATTCCGTATCTGCATCTGTGTCAGCCCATCGTCATACATTCTGAAATATGCATCGTAGACTTTCCTGTATATCGTGTTGACAAACTGAAAATCATCGGCCGCCAATGCCGAATCAATGAATTCGGCGACAGAGACAGGATCCCCTTCTTCAAAATACTCCGAATCCCTGTCAAACAAGAGAGGATCCGACCCCGACTCCACTATGAAGCCAAGCAGTTCCTTTTCACATGGCGCCAGATATGTGTCGTCAAGCGTCAGTCCCGCCGGTGCAGACGGGGCCGAGACATAATCAGGCCGATGCGGCTGCGTTTCAGCCGGCTGCGGCTCCCCGCCGGCGGCCTCCCTGGCCCGGCGGGCATCATTCTGCTTCTTCTCTTCAGCCAGGATTCCTCCCCTTGTGCTGCTGACCCGGTCAAAGAGTATCTGCTGGTCTATGCCGAACTTTTTGCTGCACACATCAAGATACACAGACCGCTTCACCGCATCAGGAATAAGGGCAATTGTATCGGCGATGTCATTGATCAGATTGGCTTTCTTGAGAGGGTCGTCTCCGGCCTCGCCTATCAGAATATCCGACTTGAACTCTATGAAGTCCTGCTCATGCGAGGCTATGAATGCCGTCACCTCTTCCAGCGTATGTTTCCGGGAGTAGGAATCCGGGTCATCCCCGTCAGGCAGCAGCACCACCTTTACATTCATTCCTTCCTTCAGCACCAGGCCAATTCCACGCAATGCGGCATGTATTCCTGCAGAGTCCCCGTCGTAGATGATAGTGACATTTTCCGTGAATCTCTTCATCAGGCGAATCTGCTCCACCGTCAGAGATGTTCCGCTGGATGCCACCACATTGGTTATTCCGAGCTGGTGCATGGACAGCACATCAAGATAGCCCTCGACCAGCAGGCATTTGTCCTGCCTTGACATCTCATTCTTGGCAAAATATATCCCGTACAGGGACTTGCTCTTGACATAAATGTCCGTCTCCGGGGAATTGACATATTTTGCCACAGCCTTGTCTGTCTTCAGCGTCCGGCATCCGAATGCTATCGGCCGCCCGGCAACCGAATGGATAGGGAACACCACCCTGTCATAGAATCTGTCCGTAAGAGTCCCGTCATCCCGTCTGACGCACAAGCCCGTATCTATCAGATATTCTTCCTTGTATCCGGCAGCCCTGGCCGCATCAGCAAGAGCATGCCTGCTCAGCGGAGCCCATCCGAGGCCGAATTTCTCTATGGTCGCATCCTCAAGTCCCCTCGAACGGAAATATTCATATCCGATGGCCCTGCCTTCTCTGCCCTTGAGGGAATCGCGGAAAAATCCCGCAGCAAACTCCGACACCAGTAGCAGGCTTTCATGCCTCTGCCTTTTGATCACTTCTTCGGCAGAAACTTCCTTTTCAACGACTTCAATGCCATATTTCCGGGCAAGGTATCTGAGGGCATCGACATAAGGAAGACTTTCATGTTCCATGACAAATCCTACGGCCGTACCGGACTTTCCGCAACCGAAGCATTTGAAGATTCCCTTTGCCGGGGAGACATAGAACGACGGAGTCTTCTCGTTATGGAAGGGACAGCATGCGACAAAATTCGCCCCTCTCCTTTTGAGAGAGACGAAATCCCCTACAACATCCTCTATTCTTGCGGTATCAATTATCCTGTCTACTGTCTCCTTCGGTATCATCCTTGTCTTTATCCTCCACCTTCTCAAACTGGACATCAACGGCATCACTGAAAGTATCACTTGCAGAGCCGGTTCCTCCCCCGGTCCGGTTTCCGTCGCCGAACTTTATTTCATACACCTCTATCGCCTTATGCATCTTCCAGCCGGCTATCAGCTCAGAGAGGCCGTAAATCAGAAGCACAACCCCGGCCACAACTGTCAGCACCGCAGCAATCACTTCAGGCTGAATAATGATCAGCAGACCTCCGCAGACACATATCACCGGCAGAATGTAGCCCACGAACCCCACCTTGACAAAACTTGATGCACTTATGAGGGAAAGGAACTGCAGCAGCCCCATTCCGAGCAAAAGGGCGCCGAGCACAATGACAATAAAGCCGGCCACAAAAGACGGATAACAAAACATCAGCACACCGATAAGCACATCGACTATCGAGTTGAAAAGCATGAGGCCAAGAACGCCGGACTGCCTGGACCTGATGCCAAATATCAAAGACACCAGCCCGGATGCAATGAGCATGGCCGCAAGGACCTTGACCAGTATCTCAAGTGAATCGGACGGCAGAGCAATCATAACGATTCCGAGGACAACTGCCGCAACAGACCTCAATATACCGCCCCATCTGTTCCTGAATCCGAAAGTAATCATAATCCGAAATATTCAATTCTGCAAATTTAGGAAAATTTTCAGTAATTTAGCGCGCTGAATACTCAACTAATATTATACCGTCAGGGACTCTAAAAATCATGGGCATGAAATCCGACATTGAAATCGCACGCGGCATCAGGATGAAGAAAATAACCGAAATAGCCGCAATGACAGGTATTCCGGAAAACGAAATCGAACCTTACGGGCACTATATGGCGAAAGTCCCGGAGTCGCTCTCCGACGACAGCCGGGCAAGACGGCACAAGCTCATACTCGTGACAGCCATCACCGCCACAAAAGCAGGGATAGGCAAGACAACAGTATCCGTCGGACTTGCCCTCGGACTGAACAGGATAGGGAAGAAAGCAATAGTCGCTCTCCGCGAACCGTCACTCGGGCCTTGTTTCGGCCTGAAAGGAGGGGCAGCAGGAGGAGGATATGCCCAGATAATGCCGATGGACAAGATTAATCTGCATTTTACGGGGGACTTCCATGCAGTGACATCAGCCCACAACATGATTGCCGCCCTGCTGGACAACTGGCTGTACCAGCATCAGGGAGACGGTGCAGGACTCAAGGAAATCCTCTGGAAAAGAGTCCTTGACGTAAACGACAGGTCTCTCAGGAACATCGTCACCGGGCTCGGCCCGAGGACCAACGGCATCACAAGCCAGTCGGGATTTGACATCACCCCTGCATCAGAACTGATGGCCATCCTGTGCCTCTCATCTGATCTTGAGGACATGAGAAGAAGGATAGAAAACATTACCCTCGGCTTCACATTTGACGACAAGCCGTTCACGGTCAAGGACCTCGGTGTAGCCGGAGCGATAACGGCACTGCTGAAGGACGCGATACATCCGAATCTTGTCCAGACAACCGAAGGCACCCCTGCCTTTGTGCACGGAGGCCCGTTCGCCAACATTGCCCACGGCTGCAATTCTGTGACAGCCACGAAAATGGCAATGACTTTCGGAGAATATACCGTCACCGAAGCCGGATTCGGGGCAGACCTCGGAGCAGAAAAGTTTTTCAACATAAAATGCCGCAAAAGCGGGCTCTGTCCGGACCTGACAGTGCTCGTTGCCTCCCTGAGAGGCCTCAAGATGCACGGCTTCGTCCCTGAGGACAAAATCGACGCCCCCGATCCCGAAGGGCTCATAAGGGGATTTGCAAACATGGACCGCCACATACGCAATCTGCGCAATTTCGGACAGACCGTCATCGTCTGCTTCAACCGCTATGCCTCCGACACCGAAGAGGAAATCGGGATTGTGAGAAAGCACTGCGACGAGCTCGGAGTCGGCTTTGCCGTCAACAGCGCATACGGAGAAGGAGGCAAAGGAGCGGAGGAGCTTGCCCGCCTTGTGGTCAAGACAATTGAGGAGAATCCGTCCGGCCCGCTCAAGTTCACATATTCAGACGAACAGAGCATTGAATCGAAGATAGAAAGCATAGCCAAGAACATCTATGGGGCTGGCTCTGTGTCCATTGGAAAGACATCCCGGAACAAAATCCGCAGAATCAACGAAATGGGAATCTCGCATTTCCCCGTATGCATAGCCAAGACCCAGTACTCATTCTCCCAGGACAGCAGCAAATACGGGGCTCCTTCCGGCTTCAACTTCAGCATAAAGGACATAGTGATAAATACGGGGGCGGAAATGATTGTGGCAATTGCCGGAGACATCATCCGCATGCCGGGACTGCCGAAGAATCCCCAGGCCCTGCACATAGACATTGTCGACGGAGAAATAGAAGGGTTGAGCTAAAATGACCGGCAGAGAAATGACGGAGAGAAGATTATTCGACACTCACAACCATAGCCAATTCTCTTTCGACGGGAAGAGGACGACAGTCTGGAAATCCGCATCGGCCGCACTGGCACACGGCCTTGCAGGCATCTGCTTCACGGATCATTGCGACTTCTTTGTCCCTCCGATGAAGGCGGAACATGAAAACCTTGTGCCGGAGACATTTGACACTCTGGCGCAGCAGGAAGAAATCAGCAGGGTAAACAGGCTCTTCATGACCGGCGCCGTATCCCATGAACCGGGCATGGAAAGGCTTCAGGCAGACTTCAAGGTGCTGAGCGGCGTGGAAATCGGGCTCCAGAAAAACTGCAGACAACAGATCCGGGACTTTCTCGGCGCATACAGCTTCGATGAAGTGATTGCCTCTGTCCACTACCTTGACGACACAGACCCGTTCTACGGGGGATATTACGAAGGGAAAGACTGGAAAACGGCTTACGGACATTATCTGGAAACAATCTACGAAGAGATGACGTGGCTCGGAGATTTTGACATTATGGGGCACTTTGATTATGTCGCCAGATATGCCCCATATCCGCAGGCCAGCATCCTTTACCGGGATTTCAGCGACATTTTCGACGCCATGCTGAAATATCTTGCCGAAAACGGCAAAGCCATTGAAATCAACACAAAGACATACCAGGACCATCACGGGCGCACCCCTGTGCTGGACAAGAATATTCTGTTGAGATTCAGAGAATTGGGAGGCGAAGCCATCAGCCTCGGTTCTGATTCTCACGATGACGGTCGCACCGGGGACAAATTCACCATGTTCGCCGAATTTCTGAAATCTGCCGGGTTCAGATACGCCTCACACTTTGAGGGACGCAGGCTGATGATGGATTTGCTCTGATCGGGCAGCAGACACACGGCAGGACAGAGCGCCTGCGGAACAGGTCAGTTGGCCACTTCACTCAGGAACTTTATGCGGACCAGGCGGATTTCCGTCTCGTCATAGTCCGGACCAAGTTCCTTTATGGCGTCTTCCAGAGAATCCGATTCCGCATCATTCCGGAAATAGTCATAGATGTCAGCGACGACATCATCATCGACAGTCTGGAGAATATAATAATTGATGTCCAGCTTTGTGCCGGCAGCGACAATGCCTTCTATCTCATCAAGGAGCTCCTCCATCTCAAGCCCCCTCGCATCGGCAATATCTTCAAGCGGAAGCTTCCTGTCTATACTCTGTATGATATATACCTTGTTGTCATTCTTGTTGACCACCGACTTCACTATGAAATCATCGGGACGGGCAATGTCATTTTCCTCCACATATTTTTTTATCAGGTCGACAAATTCCTTCCCGAATTTCTTTGCCTTGCCCTCGCCGACACCCTGACAGGCCTTCAGCTCTTCGACTGACACGGGGTAAAGAATCGTCATATCCTCAAGAGACGGATCCCCGAACAGAATCCAAGGCTGAAGGTTCAGTTTCCTGGACATGTCCTTCCTCAAGTCCTTCAGCATGGCAAGAAGCACCGGATCGCCGCCCCCGTCTTTGGAGGCCGAGGCAAGAGCCTGAACATCATCATCGTCGTCATCACCTTCGGCGAACTCCCTCTCTTCAGTAAGCATGAGAGGATGAGGATTTGCAAGGAACTCCAGTCCCGCCTCAGTGACATTTATCAGCCCATACGACTCTATCTCCTTGTCAAGCAAATGATTGATAAGGCCCTGATGAATCACCGCACACCAGAACTTGACCGAATGGTCCTTCCCCGCGCCGAAAAATTCAATCTTGTCGTGACGGTATGACTTGATCAGAGAATTGGTTTCGCCGGCCAGTATGTTGGCAAGATGTTCCAGCTTGAAATGCTCGGGAAGGGAATTGATCAGACGGATTGCCATACACATCTCGTCCTGTCCGTCAAACTGACGCTTAGGATGCAGGCAATTGTCGCAGGAACCGCAGTTGTCCCTCGGATAGTCTTCCCCGAAATAATTGAGAAGCATTTTTCTTCTGCACTGGTTGGACTCGGCGTATGCCACAGTCTCAAGTAGGAGCTGTTTTCCGATTTCCTGCTCGGCGACAGGCTTGCCCTGCATGAATTTCTCCAGCTTGACGATATCCTTGTAGCTGTAATATGTAATGCATATCCCCTCCTTGCCGTCCCTGCCGGCCCGACCTGTCTCCTGATAATAGCCCTCTATGCTCTTCGGAATGTCATAATGTATCACGAACCTGACATCAGGCTTGTCTATGCCCATGCCGAACGCTATTGTCGCAACTATCACATCCACCTCTTCCATCAGGAACTTGTCCTGGTTGGCAGCCCTTGTCCTGGCATCGAGCCCGGCATGATACGGAAGAGCCTTGATCCCGTTGACATTCAAGAGTTCGGCCAGTTCCTCCACCTTTTTGCGGCTCAGGCAATATATGATTCCCGACTTGCCGGGATGCTGTCTTATGAACTTGATTATGTCCCTTTTGGTATCAACCTTGTCCCTGACTTCATAATAGAGGTTCGGCCTGTTGAATGACGACTTGAAAACCCTTGCATCCATGATGCCGAGATTCTTCTGTATGTCACTCCTTACCTTAGGGGTAGCTGTTGCCGTCAGAGCAATGACCGGAGCCTGTCCTATCTCGTCAATGATTGATTTTATCCTGCGGTACTCCGGCCTGAAATCATGTCCCCATTCGGAGATGCAATGCGCCTCGTCCACGGCATAGAATGATATCTTCAATTCCTTGAGGAGGCTCACGTTCTCTTCTTTCGTAAGGGATTCCGGGGCCACATAGAGAAGCTTGGTCACACCGGAGAGCAAATCCGCCCTCACTTCATTCACCTGCGCCCGGGGAAGCGAAGAGTTGAGGAAATGGGCAATGCCGTCATTGCCTGAGACAAACCCTCTGATGGCATCCACCTGATTCTTCATTAGGGCTATCAGCGGGGATATGACTATCGCCGTACCTTCCATCACCAGGGCAGGAAGCTGATAACACAGGGATTTGCCTCCGCCCGTAGGCATGAGCACAAATACATTGTGTCCGGAGACGAGCTCCTTAATGATCTTCTCCTGGTCTTCCTTGAAAGTATCAAAGCCGAAGAACTCCTTCAGCTTGGCATGAAGCATCGACGAGTCAATATCCATAGGAACTGTTGATTAAAACTTTTACCAAGATAGTCAAAATTTTTCAGTTGCAAATATTTTATCATAGGATTTTTTAATTGTACCTTTGTGGGGAACTGTAAATTTCTGACCATGGACACTACCACCAACGGGAAAAAAATGCAGGGCACACTGAATGCCCTCCTGCACAACGAAGCCGCCGTCGGCATTCTCCTTCTTGCCTGCGCACTGATAGCCGTAGCCATGGCTTCATTCCCCGAAACGGCATGGTTTGACAAGATGTGGAACAAGGAAGGCAGCATCACCATAGGTGATTTTTCCATAGAAATGAGCCTGAGACACTGGATCAACGATGCCCTCATGGCAATATTTTTCTTTGTCGTCGGCCTGGAAATCAAGAAAGAGATGCTCATAGGCAGGCTCTCATCCCTGAAGAAATCAGCCCTGCCGGTCATGGCGGCCATAGGAGGAATGATAGTGCCGGCTCTCATCTACACGGCATTCAACGCCGGGAATCCGGACTCTGCCAAAGGATGGGGTATTCCGATGGCGACTGACATTGCCTTTGCCATAGGCATCATCTCCCTTCTCGGCAGCAGGGTAAATCCGGGACTGAAAGTATTCCTTACCGCCCTGGCCATCGTCGACGACCTCGGAGCCATAATCGTGCTCGCCATCTTCTATCCGTCACATGCACTGCACTTCGGATGGCTTGTCCTGGCCGGCATCATCCTCGTCATCCTGTTCCTTTTCAACAGAGGCAAGCTGGACAACAGGTATTTCTACATAACGGCAGGACTGTTTCTCTGGTATTTCATATATATGTCCGGGATACATGCCACCGTAGCCGGAGTATTGCTGGCGATGACAATACCGTCCAAAGGACATTCCGGAGGATACAATGACTCGCTGATGCACCGCTTCGAAAGAGGGCTCCGTCCGTTCGTGAATTTCATCGTCATACCTTTGTTTGCCCTTGCGAATGCCGGTGTGGCCCTGGACTTCTCAAGTTTTGCCGGGAACGGGATTCCTGCCGTAAGCCTCGGCATATTCTTCGGCCTCCTTCTCGGGAAGCCGGCAGGGATTCTGCTGCTCAGCTGGCTGGGCGTAAAATTCAAGATGGCGTCTCTGCCTGACGGCATCAGATGGCCGCAAGTGGCGGCAATGGGTATTCTCGGAGGAATAGGCTTCACAATGTCGATATTCATCAACAGCCTGGCCTTCTCCGACCCGAACATCACAGACATAGGCAAAATGAGCATATTGCTGACCTCCGCCTTTGCCGCAATACTCGGAATAATTGCCCTGAGCATTACATGCAGGACGCCCCGGACTGCAGAAGAAATGCAGAACCATTAAGATTCTTTTCCAAAACAGAGAGATTTTCTGATTTTTTTGCGATATTTGCATAATTGCGCAAAAAAAGAAAACAACATAAAACAAAAGACATGAAAAGAATCTTTATTTCAATTGCAACTATTGCCGCATGCACGGCAATGACAATTGCCTGCAACTCCAGCACAGGAAGCAATGTCAAGGTAGACGCAGAGCTGCCTACAGCAAGCGAGACTGACTCTGTCAGCTATCTCATCGGCATCAATTTCGGATCCTTCATCAAAGGCTACAACTTCGGGAAAGACCTCAACTATGCCGAAATCAAGAAAGGCATGATGGACTTCATCAACGCCGAAGGCAACCAGCGTGATCCTGAATTCAACAATCAGTTCAAGATCAATCCTATGGAGATGAACAGACTCTTCAATGATTTCCTCACAAAGAGAAATGAATATGAAGCCGCCGTCAACAAGGCTGAAGGAGAGAAGTTCATGCAGGACAACAAGATGAAGGATGGCGTGGTATCAACAGACAGCGGACTCCAGTATCGGATAATGGAGGCCGGAAACGATGTCAAGCCGGGGCCTAAGGACACAGTATTCGTACAGTACACCGGAACCCTTCTTGACGGCACCGTATTCGACGAGTCCGACAAGGAAAAGGATCCTGTAAGGTTCACCCTCAACAGAGTAATCAAAGGATGGACAGAAGGTCTCCAGCATGTAGGGGAAGGCGGCAAGATCCAGCTTTTCGTCCCTGACTCTCTCGCATACGGCGCACGCAGGACAGGCAACATCGGACCAAACTCCACACTCCTCTTTGATATTGAAGTAGTGAAGGTCGGCAAAGTTCCTGCTGAAGAAGAGAAGGATGCAGCCAAAAAGTAATCCGCCATGTCATTGGAAATAGAAGGCAAAATCATCAGAAAACTCAATGTCCAGACAGGAGTCTCGCAGAGGGGCAACTGGTCAAAACAGGAGTTTATCATTGAATATCAGGAAGGGTCTTATCCGTCGCAGGCATGCTTCAGCGTGTGGGGCGAAGACAAGGTGAAAGACCTTGAAAGATTCCAGATCGGGGATTCCGTAAAGGTTTCGTTCAACATCAGCAGCCGGGAATACAACGGCAGATGGTATACCGACCTGCGCGCATGGAGAATTGACACGGACGGGAGCCAGGCTTCGGCCCCTGCTCCTCAGGCAGCAGCTCCAGTCCAGGAGACAGGGAATACACAAGCCCCTGCACCGGCAGCAGCCGACGACAGTCAGGATGATGACCTTCCGTTCTGACAGGCGGACTTGCCCGGAAAGGTTCAGTCAGAAATGACAGAAATACCTGTCCTGAAAGACAAAAAAAGAAGAGCGGCCGCTCTTCTTTTTTTTATTCTGCATCACCGAGATCCGACCACTCTATCTCAGGATCCCGACCCCACCATGTCATCTGCCGCTTGGCATAATGCCTTGTATTGCGCTGGACGAGCTCCACAGCACGGTCAAGGGAAATGTCCCCGTCAAGATAACTGAACATCTCCCTATAGCCGACGGTCTGCAGGGCCGGCAGAGACCTGTAGCGCACAAGAGACCTTACTTCATCCACAAGACCGTCATCAATCATCCGGACTACCCTCCTGTTGATTCTGTCATATAGAATATCACGAGGTCTGGTCAAGCCGATTTTCTCAATGGAAAAGCTGCGTTTCTTGACTGCCGAGGTCTTGAACGACGAAAATTTACGGCCGGTCATAAGACAGACTTCAAGGGCGCGGACCACTCTCTGCCCGTTGGCAAGGTCAATGGCATCATAACTTTCAGGGTCAAGGCGGCGGAGCTCAAATCTCAAAGACTCCACGCCTTCACTCCTGAGCCGCGCGGACAATTCTGCCCGAAGCCGGGGATCCGCCGGAGGAAAATCATCCAGTCCCTTGCATACGGCATCAATATAGAATCCCGACCCTCCGGCCATCACAAGGGTATCATGCCCCCGGGCAAACAGCCGCTCAATCAGAGCCACCGCCTCCAGTTCATATTTCCCGGCGGTATAATTGTCCTCAACCGAATGTGAATGGATAAAATAATGCTTCACTGCGGCAAGCTGTGAAGCAGAGGGGACTGCCGTCCCGATGGTCATTTCCTTGAAAATCTGCCTTGAATCGCACGAAATGACAGGAGAGCCGTATTTGCGGGCGAGTTCTATGCTGAAATCCGTCTTGCCTACGGCAGTCGGACCCAATACGATGACAAGCCTTTTCCCGTTACTCGTCCCCTTCGTCTTCGTCATAGATTTCTTCTGCCTCTTCAGGGACATCCTTCCCGTCATCATCGCCGCCGTCATCCTCATCTTCCCAGTCTTCCTCCGGAGCCTTTTTCTTGTCATCCGGGAGATCCTCGAAGGCGACATACCCGTTCTCAAACTCAACAGGAT
Organism: uncultured Bacteroidales bacterium; assembly: GCA_949286415.1. Taxonomy (GTDB): domain Bacteria; phylum Bacteroidota; class Bacteroidia; order Bacteroidales; family UBA932; genus Cryptobacteroides. Next base: position 174,895 of record CASEBV010000012.1, on the reverse strand, counting down.
TCGGTCCCTTGGACTCTACGAGAAGAGGATAGATGACACCTTCACGCGGAACCGCCTCACCCTCGTATGTAACAGTGACACTCTTCGCATTAGTAGTGTCATAAAAATAAACGAATGAGACCTCACCTTTCTTCAGAGTCTGTGCAAGGGTAACCGAATCTATCGTCCCTGCTCCAAGATTGAAAATGCCGTACCTTGCAGACACATTCCCGTCCTCGTCCATGGCCTTGAACAGCACCATCTGGTCCTGAGGGAAATCCATATCAGCCCTCATCTGCTTGTGGAAAGCATAGAGAGTGGCATTGGCATTCACTTCATAGACCCGGAAAAAACCTTTTATGCCGGGAAGAGAAACTCTGTACTTCAGTATCATACCATCAGTAATTTAACGACAAAACTCCGCAATACAGCGGTCCGGACACATCCGGGCCGGAAAATGCGATGCCAAAGGTACAAAATATTTCTATCCTCGGAAAATATTGTTTCAATATTGTAAAATCTTGAGGAAAGCACTAAATTTGGATTCGGAATGAACGGACCGGACAATACCATACAGGACACCTACAGGAGCATAGCCTCCCCCTCCGAAGGGTTGTTCAAGGACAATGGCAGCAGATTCATTGCCCGGGTTTATCCCATTGAGACAGAAGAAGAAATAAAGGACATCATTGTCTCCCTCAAAAAAGAATACCACGACGCCAGGCACCACTGTTATGCGTGGAGACTCGGATGCGGGGGTGAACATTTCAGGGCAAATGACGATGGTGAGCCGTCCGGGTCCGCCGGAAGACAGATACTCGGCCAGATTGATTCAAGAGGGCTGAGTGACATCCTGATTGTGGTCATAAGGTACTTCGGAGGCATAAAGCTCGGCATACCGGGTCTCATCAGAGCTTACCGGACCTCTGCCGCCGACGCCCTTGACAAGGCAGAAATCATTGAAAAGCTTGCATCCAAAAGATTCAGACTCACATTCGGCTATCTGAGCATGAATGATGTGATGAAAATGAGCAAAGACCTCGCCCTTGCCCCCGGAAAGCAGAACTTCGGGATGGAATGCTCCATGGAAGTGAATGTCAGGCTGTCGCTGGAGCAGGAATTTCTGAAAAGAGCCGGAGACATAGAAGGATGCGATGCCACGGAGGTCTGAAGACGGCCGGGCGGCAGGACAATGCAGACAAAGAAAAAACAAGAGTGACACTAAATACAGAAAAATGAAAAAAAGCCTCATTTCAATCAGAGATTTCACCAAGGATGAAATCCTCCATGTCCTGGAAGTCGCCAGGGAATTCGAGCAGAACAGGGTTCAGAAAATTCTGGAAGGCAAGGTAATAGCCTGCATATTCTTTGAGCCCTCGACAAGAACCCGCCTGAGTTTCGAGACGGCGGTCAACAGACTTGGGGCCAAGGTCATAGGCTTCTCGGATGCGACCAACACCAGCGTAAGCAAGGGTGAGACGCTCAAGGACACCATCAAGATGGTATCCAATTATGTGGACATGATAATAATGAGGCATCCGCTCGAAGGCAGTTCCAGATATGCATCCGAAGTCGCTTCGGTCCCTGTCGTGAACGCAGGCGACGGAGCCAACCAGCATCCGTCGCAGACTCTGCTTGACCTCTACAGCATCAAGCAGACACAGGGAAAGCTCGAAGACCTGACCATAAATATGGTGGGCGACCTCAAATACGGCAGGACCACGCATTCTCTCCTGCAGGCAATGTCATTTTTCAACCCCCGGTTCATATTCACGGCGCCGGAAGAGCTGAAGATGCCGGTGGAATACAAGAAATTCCTTGATGAAAAGCACATAGGATATTCCGAGACCAATTCTCTGGAAGAACATCTGGACGACTGCGACATCCTCTATATGACAAGGGTGCAGCAGGAGCGCTTCACGGACCCGATGGAATACGAGAAAGTCAAGGATGTCTACAGGCTTGAGGCCTCAATGCTCGGAAATGTCAAGCCGAACATGAAAATCCTGCATCCGCTGCCGAGAGTGAACGAAATTGACCAGGATGTGGACGAGACTCCGTACGCATATTACTTCAAGCAGGCGGAAAACGGGCTCTATGTCCGCATGGCCATCATCGCCTACCTCTTAGGATACAGATAATTTTAAAACAATCACATCATGACACATACAGACAAAGAACTCGTGGTAAGCGCGCTGGAGAACGGGACGGTGCTCGACCACATACCGTCGGAAAATGTATTCAAGGTTCTCGAGATACTGAACCTCATGGATGAAAAGAACCGGATCACCATAGGCATCAACCTCAACAGCAAGCTGTTCGGAAAAAAGGGCATAATAAAGATAGCGGACAGGTTCTTCGAGGACGAGGAACTCAACAAGCTCGCCCTTGTGGCGCCGAAGGCCACCGTCAACATCATCAGGGACTTCAGGGTGGTGGAGAAAAGGAAGCTCGTCATGCCCCATGAAATAGAGGGGATAGCCAAATGCATGAACCCCAAATGCATAACCAACCATCAGCCTGTAAAGACACGGTTCACGACTATGGAAAATGGTAATGAAATATCACTCCTCTGTCACTACTGCGAAAAAATCACAGACATCAAGGGGCTATATTAAAAAATTCATTACATTTACATCCGATTTTAATTTCAATCCGTAACATGAAAAAAGTACATAATTTCAACGCCGGGCCGTGCGTGCTCCCGGACCAGGCAATCGAGAATTCGATAGAAGCCCTGAAAGACTTCTGCGGGACAGGCATGTCAGTCATAGAAGTGTCCCACCGCTCAAAGGAATGGGGAGAAGTGATGGACGAATGCAGGGCACTCTGGAAAGAGCTACTGAACATCCCAGACACACATGAAGTGCTTTTCCTCGGAGGCGGGGCAAGCATGCAGTTCCTGTATGTGGCAATGAATTTCCTTGAGAACAAGGCCGGCTACCTTGAGACAGGCGTATGGGCGAAGAAAGCCCTGAAGGAAGCCCAGGGCCTCGGGAATGCCTTTGCAGTGGCATCTTCAGCGGACAAGACATACAGCTACATCCCGAAAGGCTATGAAATCCCTTCAGACCTTGACTATTTCCACATCACCACCAACAACACCATCTACGGAACTGAAATAAAGCATGACATTGACTGCCCGGTGCCGCTGATTGCAGACATGTCCTCGGACATCATGAGCCGTCCTGTAGACGTCAGCAGATATGCCCTCATCTACGGAGGTGCACAGAAGAATGTGGGTCCTGCCGGCGTGGCATTCGCCATTGTACGCAAGGACGCGCTCGGCAAGGTCAGCAGATACATCCCTACCATGCTTGACTACAGGGTGCATGTCGACAAAGGCTCGATGTTCAACACCCCTCCGGTCTTCCCTATTTTCGTCATGAAGGAAACTCTGAAATGGCTCAAGGGCATCGGCGGAGTGGAAGCCATCCATAAGATTAATGAAGAGAAGGCCGCCCTGCTCTATGACGAGATAGACAGGAACAGCCTCTTCATCGGTACCGCCGCAAAGGAAGACAGGTCCATCATGAACGTATGCTTTGTAATGGCACCGGGACATGAGTCCCTGCAGGACGAATTCCTTGAGTTCGCGAAAGGAAAGGGCATGGCCGGCATCAAGGGGCACAGGTCCGTCGGAGGATTCAGGGCATCCATATACAATGCCTGTCCGGCAGAGAGCGTAAAGGCTCTGGTTGAATGCATGCAGGAATTTGAAAGACTGAAAAAATGAAAATATTGATAGCCACTGAAAAGCCGTTTGCAGCAGCTGCAGTGAACGGAATAAAGGAAATATGCCAGGCAGCCGGACATGAGACCGTATTGCTTGAGAAATACACCGACCGGCAGCAGCTTCTTGATGCGGCAGCCGATGCGGACGCCCTCATTGTGCGCTCCGACAAAGTCACCCCGGAAGTAATTGCCGCCGCTCCGAAACTGAGAATCGTAGTCAGGGCAGGGGCCGGATATGACAACATCAGCCTTGATGCCTGCACAGAGAAGGGAATAGTGGTGATGAATACACCGGGACAGAACTCCAATGCCGTTGCGGAACTTGCTCTCGCCATGATGATATACATGTCGAGGAACTGTTTCACCCCTGGCACAGGAAAAGAAATCAGCGGAAAGAAATTGGGCATACAGGCATACGGGAATGTCGGGCGTCTCGTGGCGGCAAAGGCAAAGGCCCTCGGGATGGAAGTCATGGCATACGACCCGTTTGTCCCGGCCGAAAAGATGCTTGCGGACGGAGTGGTCCCGGCCACGACGCTGGAAGAAATGTATTCTTCATGCAACTTCATTTCCCTGCACATCCCGGCTACGGCCGAGACGCGGGGCTCAATCGGCTACAACCTGCTGTCGCTCATGCCTGACGGGGCATGCCTGGTGAACACGGCCCGCAAGGAAGTCATCAACGAGGCGGAACTCGTGAAAGTGCTCTCGGACAGGGCTGGCCTGAAATATGTCACGGACATCGCGGCGGACTGCCAGGCAGAGCTCAATGAAAAATTCGGGAAAAGGGTATTCGCCACTCCGAAGAAAATGGGGGCAGAGACAGCCGAGGCCAATATAAACGCAGGCCTTGCGGCCGCACGCCAGATAGTGGAATATTTTGCCACAGGCTGCACCCGTTTCCAGGTCAACGCAAAATAGAAGACAGTCACCTATGGTAAGAATCAAGCCTTTTGCGGCGGTCAGGCCGCTCAAAGAGATTGTGGAAGAAGTCGCAGCCCGTCCATACGACGTGCTGAATTCGGAGGAAGCCAGAAAAGAGGCATCGGAGAAGTCCCTGCTCCATATCACAAAGCCGGAAATAGACTTTACGCCCATCGCCGACGAACACAGCGGCAAAGTATATGACAGGGCCGTGGAGAATTTCCGGAAATGGCAGGACAACGGGTGGCTCGTCCAGGACGAGAGGCCGTATTATTACATCTATGCCCAGACAATGGACGGACGGACACAGTACGGGCTTGTGGTCTGCGCCCATACGGACGACTATGCCGAAGGCCGGATCAAGAAGCACGAACTCACCCGCAAGGAAAAGGAAGACGACAGGATGATCCATGTCCGCATCCAGGACGCCAACATCGAACCCGTATTCTTCTCTTATCCCGACAATGAGGAGGCTTCTGAAATTGTCGGGAAATACACCGCACGCAAGCCGGAATACGACTTTGTCGCAGAGGACGGTTTCGGACACCGTTTCTGGATAATCGACAGTCCGGAAGACATAGATAGGATAACTGCGATATTCAGCACAATCCCGGCATTCTATGTGGCGGACGGCCATCACCGCACAGCCGCGGCAGCAAGAGTCGGGGCAGAAAAGAAAGCAGGAAACCCGAACCATACGGGGCAGGAGGAATACAACTGGTTCATGGCCGTCGCCTTCCCTGAAAGCCAGCTGAAAATCATAGACTACAACCGCGTCGTCAAGGACCTGAACGGCCTGTCCCCGGAAGAATTTCTCCGCAGGCTCTCGGACGACTTCTCCGTCACAGAGCTCGGGGGACGGGAGAAGAGCAGCGGAAAGCCGGGGCATGAGGCATGCAGGCCGTCCCGTCTGCACAATTTCTCGATGTACCTCGCAGGAAAATGGTATTCGCTTGATGCCAAAGAAGGCAGATACGATGACTCCGACCCTATCGGAGTCCTGGACGTCACAGTCCTTTCCGACCTCGTGCTTGACAGGATTCTCGGCATCAAAGACCTCAGGACAGACAAGAGAATAGACTTCGTCGGAGGCATCAGGGGACTGGACGAGCTCGCCCGCCGTGTGGACAGCGGAGAAATGGCCGTGGCATTCGCCCTCTATCCGGTGTCCATGAAACAGCTCGTCGACATCGCCGACTCCGGCAACATCATGCCGCCGAAGACAACATGGTTCGAACCGAAGCTCAGGAGCGGGCTTGCCATCCACAAGCTGGAAAGCGACAGGTAAACCGGGACCGGGAAGCGACACCGGTCCCTGAAAAAGACATTGGCAATGAAAAGAATCATAGAATGCGTCCCTAATTTCAGCGAAGGACGCAACAAGGAAACCATCAGGTCAATAACAGAAGCGATAGAAAAATCAGGAGGCGTCAGGATACTGAATGTCGACCCGGGAGAGGCGACCAACAGGACTGTCGTCACATTCGTGGGAGAGCCCGAATCCGTCGTCGAGGCGGCCTTCCGCGGAGTGAAGAGGGCTGGCGAACTCATTGACATGAGACTTCACCACGGAGCCCATCCGCGCTCCGGAGCCACCGATGTGCTCCCCCTCATACCCGTCTCCGGAATCACGCTTGAAGAATGCGCCACACTCGCCAGAAAACTGGCGGAACGCATCTGGAATGAACTCGGCATCCCGTGCTACTGCTACGAGGCGGCGGCCTTCAGGCCGGAAAGGAAGAACCTCGCCGTCTGCAGGGCCGGAGAATATGAGGCATTGCCGGAAAAAATGTCTTCGCCGGACAAGGCCCCGGACTTCGGTCCCGGACAATTCACGGAGAAGGCGGCATTGTCAGGAGCATCGAATGTGGGGGCAAGGGACTTTCTCATAGCCGTCAACTTCAACCTCAACACCACCTCGACGCGGCGCGCCAATGCAGTGGCATTCGATGTGAGGGAAAAAGGCCGCCCGAAGAGGGAAGGCAACCCGATTACGGGAAAAATTGTCAAAGACGCCGACGGCAAGACGGTAATGATACCGGGCACCCTCAAGGGATGCAAGGCCATTGGATGGTACATAGACGAATACGGCATCGCCCAGGTGTCGATGAACATCACAGACATCAATGCCACTCCCCTGCACAAGGCGTTCGATGAAGTCTGCCGGGCTGCCCAAGCGAGGGGGCTCCGCGTGACAGGCACCGAAATCGTCGGGCTGATCCCGAAGCGGTCACTCATCGATGCAGGGAAATATTTCCTTGAGAAACAGCACCGCTCCACCGGCATCTCCGAAGAAGAAATAATACGGATAGCCGTCAAGTCCATGGGCCTCGATGACCTCAGGCCGTTCAACCCGAGGGAAAAGGTCATCGAATACATGATGGAAGACGACAAGGAGCTGGCTGCCAGAGAAAAGCTGATAAGAATGACATGCAGGGACTTCGCCGAAGAGACTGCATCGGAATCCCCTGCCCCGGGAGGAGGGTCTGTCTCCGCTTATATGGGGGCTCTCGGCGCCGCACTCGGCACAATGGTCGCAAACCTTTCGGCCCACAAGCCGGGATGGGACGACAGATGGAAAGAATTCTCCGACCTTGCGCAGCAGGGCCAGGCCGCGCTGAAGGACCTACTTGCCCTTGTGGACGAAGATACAGCCGCATTCAACGGCATAATGGCGGCATATGCTCTTCCGAAGGGCACGCCTGAAGAAGCCGAAGAAAGGAAGGCAGCCATCGAGAAAGCCACAAGATATGCTGCGGAAGTTCCCCTGAAGACAATGCGCACGGCCGTAAAGGCATTTCCTCTGCTGAAATGCATGGCCCTCGAAGGCAATCCGAACTCGGTGTCCGATGCCGGAGTGGGAGCACTTGCCACAAGAAGCGCCGTACTCGGCGCCGGACTCAATGTCCGCATCAACGCGGCCGGGCTTTCCGACAAGGCAGAAGCGGACAGGCTTGCGGACGAGGCAGCGGCTCTTGCGGCGGAAGCGGCAAGACTTGAAAAGGAAATATTGGATATAGTCGACGGGAAAATAAAATAATCCGACATGAATACAGAAGAATTCAGGCAAGCGGTCGCCGAAGGCATTCCGGACATCCTCCCGGAACCGAAGCCTTACGACAATGAAATAAACCATGCCCCAGTGCGCAAGGACATCCTCACGGAAGAAGAGAAAGTCCTCGCCGTCAGGAATGCGCTGAGATATTTTCCCCGGAAGCACCATGCAGTCCTTGCGGAGGAATTCGCCCGCGAGCTCAAGACCTACGGCAGAATCTACATGTACAGATTCCGTCCGGACTATGAGATGTATGCCCGCCCGATTGACATGTATCCGGCAAAATGCCGCCAGGCCGCGGCCATCATGGCCATGATACAGAACAATCTGGACCCGCGTGTGGCACAGCATCCTCACGAGCTCATAACATACGGGGGCAACGGGGCCGTCTTCCAGAACTGGGCACAGTACAGGCTGGCAATGCGCTACCTGTCGGAAATGACCGACACGCAGACCCTCGTAATGTACTCGGGCCATCCCCTTGGACTTTTCCCGAGCCACAGGGATGCCCCGAGGGTGATTGTCACCAACGGCATGGTCATCCCGAACTATTCCAAACAGGATGACTGGGAGAGGATGAATGCCCTCGGAGTGTCGCAGTACGGGCAGATGACAGCCGGATCCTACATGTACATAGGCCCTCAGGGAATAGTGCACGGGACTACAATAACGGTGATGAACGCAGCCAGGATGCAGCTGCGCAAAAGGGGCATCCCGGCGACAAGGGACAACATGAAGGGGATGCTCTTCGTGACATCCGGGCTCGGCGGAATGTCGGGCGCGCAGCCGAAGGCGGGCAACATCTCCGGAGTAGTGAGCGTCACGGCGGAAATAAACCCACTGGCCGCGAGAAAAAGATTTGAGCAGGGATGGGTCGATGAAATCCATGAATCCCTTGACGAACTCATCCCGCGCATCAGGAAGGCCTGCTCGGAAAAGGAGACCGTCTCCCTCGCCTATCAGGGCAACATAGTGGACCTCTGGGAAAGGCTCGGGGAAGAAGACATCCGTGTGGACCTCGGCTCAGACCAGACCTCCCTCCACAACCCGTGGGCAGGAGGATATTATCCTGCAGGATACACATACGAGGAATCAAGGAAGATGATGGCCGCGGAGCCGGAGAGATTCAAGGAATGCGTCAGGGCATCCCTCAGGAGACAGGCCGCCGCCATAGGCAGGCTTACAGCCAAGGGAATGTATTTCTTCGACTACGGCAATGCCTTCCTGCTTGAAGCATCACGCGCCGGGGCAGACATCGTGAAGCCCGACGGCACTTTCATATATCCTTCCTATGTCCAGGACATCATGGGTCCCCTCTTCTTCGACTATGGCTTCGGCCCGTTCCGCTGGGTGTGCATGTCCCAGGACCCGGAAGACCTCAGGAAGACGGACGAACTGGCAGTAAAGGCCATGAAAGAGACCGCAGCCCACGCGCCGGAGGAAATCAGAGGCCAGATGGAAGACAACATACACTGGATAGAAGAGGCCGGGAGAAACAATCTTGTGGTCGGCTCCCAGGCCAGAATCCTCTATGCGGACTGCGAGGGCAGGACAAGGATAGCCCTTGCCTTCAACGAAGCCATAGCCAGAAAGGAACTCAGGGGGCCGGTCGTGCTCGGCCGCGACCACCACGACGTATCCGGCACAGACTCTCCGTTCCGGGAGACATCCAACATCTACGACGGCTCCAACCGCACGGCAGACATGGCTGTCCAGAATGTAATCGGGGACTCGTTCCGGGGCGCGACATGGGTATCCCTGCACAACGGCGGCGGAGTAGGCTGGGGTGAAGTCATCAACGGCGGCTTCGGCATGGTAATAGACGGATCCGAAGACTCCGCAAGACACATCCGCGAAATGCTGTTCTGGGATGTGAACAACGGCATCGCCCGCAGGAGCTGGGCCCGCAACGAAGGAGCAATGCACTCGATTCAGCGCGAGATGGAGCGCACCCCGGGACTGCGAGTGACAATGCCGAACCTCGCGGACGAAGACCTCGTGAGGCAGGCCATTTCCGGCGCATCTTCCGCAGACTGCCGGGAATGACATGGGACAGCTCAGCATCATTTGAATTCATCAAGACAATATATTTTATCCCGACAACACATTTTATCAAGACAATACATGATGATACACCAGATATCGAACAGAAGACTCTCGACAGACAGAATCAAGGAAATACTCTTCAAGGGGTACCAGCTGGAAATCAGTGAAGAATCCAGGCAGGCCATCATCAAGTGCAGGGAATACCTCGACTCCAAGATGGAGGACATGGACAGGCCGGTCTACGGCGTGACCACCGGCTTCGGCTCGCTCTGCAACATAACAATCCCGGAAGACGACCTTTCTGCCCTCCAGCACAACCTTGTCATGTCGCACGCCTGCGGCACCGGAGAGAAAGTGGCTCCGGAAATTGTCCGGCTGATACTTCTGCTGAAAATCCAGTCGCTTGCATACGGAAACTCCGGAGTACAGCTGCAGACCATACAGAGACTTGTGGACATGTTCAACAACGATGTACTGCCGGTGATATATCAGCAGGGCTCGCTCGGCGCATCCGGAGACCTTGCCCCCCTCGCCCACATGTCGCTTCCCCTCATCGGACTCGGCGAAGTGGACTGGAAAGGACAGACAAGGCCGGCCGCAGAAGTATGGGCTGAACTCGGCTGGGAACCGATAAGGCTGCAGTCCAAAGAAGGCCTTGCCCTACTGAACGGCACACAGTTCATGAGCGCACACGGCATCTGGGCCGTCATCAAATGTGAAAGGCTCTCCGAATGGGCAGACAGGATTGCAGCCATGTCACTGGACGCCTTCGACGGACGAATCGAACCTTTCTACCCTCAGGTCCATGCAGTCCGCCCGCACAAGGGGCAGGCGGACACGGCGGCGCGCATCCTCGAGCTTCTGGACGGCAGCGAAATCATCAGCCGCAAGAAAGAGCATGTCCAGGACCCTTATTCCTTCAGATGCATTCCGCAGGTCCACGGGGCAGTCAAAGACACCCTCCGCTATGTCAAGTCCGTACTGGAGACCGAAATCAACAGCGCGACGGACAATCCTACCGTATTCCCTGACGAAGACCTCATTATTTCCGCCGGAAACTTCCACGGGGAACCGATTGCCCTGCCACTGGATTTCCTCGCCATCGCCATGAGCGAGCTTGCGAGCATCTCAGAGAGAAGAATCTACAGGCTGATTTCCGGACAGAGGGAGCTTCCGTCCTTCCTCGTCGCCAATCCCGGCCTCAACAGCGGCTTCATGATTCCGCAGTACACAGCGGCCTCCATCGTCAGCCAGAACAAAGGGCTCTGCACCCCGGCCTCGGTGGACTCGATTCCGTCGTCACAGGGGCAGGAAGACCATGTGAGCATGGGCGCCAACGCCGCCACCAAACTCGTCAGGGTCATCAACAACACCGAGCGCGTCCTCGCAATCGAACTGATGAACGCCGCCCAGGCCCTGGAATTCCGCAGGCCGCTCCGTTCATCATGGACAATCGAGAAAATCTTCGCCCATTACCGCAAGGAAGTCCCGTTCATCAGCGACGACCAGTACATGCACCCTCTGATTGAAAAGACAATCAGATTCCTCCGGGAATACAATCTGGTGCCGTTCAATCTGTAGACACCGAAGCTGATGAGAACCCTTATAAAAAACATAGGAGAAATCTTCGGAATCCTCCCCGAGAATGTCCTAAAGAAGGAAGGGGAGGAAATGTCCCGGGTTGGCTCGCAGAAAAACGCATGGATGACCTTAAGGGACGGCAAAATCGAGGCATTCGGTCCTGCCGGCGAGGCTGAAGACACCTGCTGCGGCACCTTTGATTCCGTCATTGACGCCGGAGGAGGATTTGTCCTGCCGTCATTCTGCGATTCGCACACTCATATAGTGTATGCAGGATGCCGGGACGGGGAATTCAGGGACAAGATTGACGGGCTCTCATACGAAGAAATCGCCGCACGCGGAGGAGGAATCCTCAACTCGGCCGACCTGCTGCATGAAACCTCCGAAGACGAGCTCTACAGGCAGTCTGCCATGCGTGCGGAAGAAGTCATGAAAGCCGGGACCGGAAGCATTGAAATCAAAAGCGGATACGGCCTGACTACGGAAGATGAACTGAAGATGCTGCGTGTCATCCGCCGGCTGAAAGAAGATTTCCCCATGGAAATCAGGAGCACATTCCTCGGCGCGCATGCCGTGGGCAGGGCATACGCAGGCAGACAGAGTGAATATGTCGACATGGTCTGCCGCGAAATGATTCCGGCAGTGGCGGCCGAAGGGCTCGCCGACTTTGTGGATGTCTTCTGCGACAAGGGATTCTTCACTCCTGAAGAGACCGGAAGAATCCTTGATGCAGCCGCAAGATACGGAATCCCACCGAAAATCCATGCCAATGAACTTGCAGTATCCGGAGGCGTACAGGTCGGGGCAGAGCACAACGCCCTGTCCGTCGACCACCTTGAACAGACGACGGACGCCGAAATCCAAGTCCTGAAGGAGAGCAGGCACACTATGCCGACCATGCTCCCCGGAGCGTCATTTTTCTCGAACCTCCCCTACGGCAGGGCCAAGGAATTCATCCGTGCAGGCCTTGCCCTGGCATTGGCATCTGACTTCAACCCCGGGTCCTCCCCGTCAGGAGACATGAGATTCGTCATGGCCCTCGGATGCATCAAGATGAGGCTCACTCCGGAAGAAGCATTCAACGCCTGCACCATCAACACGGCATACGCGATGGGGGTCAGCCATCTCTCAGGCTCAATCACCGCCGGGAAGAGAGCCGACCTCATCATCACGAAGCCGCTCCCGTCATTCGCATACATCCCTTACTGCCACCACACGCCGTATATTTCAAGGATAATCGTCGGAGGCAGGGAGGCATGACAATTTTACTTATTTAATGTCAAAATGTCAATCGGACAACCGGCGGCATCGGAATTGCAGACCCCCTGTTCCGGTGCCGGAAACGGAGCCCCAGACGGACAGAAGGCTGTCTGAGAAAAGTAAACGGACAATTTTAAAAAAGAACAATTTAAATTTTAACACCATGATTACAGAAAAACTCCAGAAAGCCATCAACGATCAGATTACCGCTGAGCTTTGGTCATCGAACCTTTACCTTCAGATGTCATATTTCCTTGAGAAAGAGGGATGGTCAGGATGCGCCCATTGGATGATGAAGCAGTCCGAAGAAGAGAAAGAACATGCGAACGAACTCGCCCACTACCTCATAAAGAGAGGCGGAGAGGCAAAGGTCAGCATGATAGATGTTGTCCCTGCAGGCTGGGGCAGTGTGCTTGAAGTCTTCGAGCATGTGTACAAGCACGAATGCCATGTCTCGGAACTCATCAACGACCTCGTTGACATAGCTTCAGCAGAAAAAGACAAGGCATCCCAGGATTTCCTCTGGGGCTTCGTCAGAGAGCAGGTAGAAGAAGAAGCCACAGCTTCGGACATCGTCGCCAAAATCAAGAGAGCCGGCGAGTCAGGACTCTTCTTCATTGACTCACAACTCGCCCAGAGATAATCCGGGAAAACAGATAATCCGGAAAAATGAAGCCAATCATGAAGACTTCAATTTATGCCGCCATGACGGCTGCCGCAATGCTGGCCGGACTATTGACAGCCAATGACATGAGTGCAGGCACCGTCACGGCCGGGAATACAGGCACAGGCAATGCTCCTGCAGCAGTTGAAAAGCAAGAAGAAGGCAAAGTCATCCTCCTCTCCGAGGATGAGTACAAGGCCATGGTCGAGGATTTTACCACAGAAGAGTGGAAATATCTCGGTGACAGGCCTGCAATCGTGGACTTCTATGCCGACTGGTGCGGGCCTTGCCGCCAGATGTCCCCGGTCCTTGAAAAGATTGCCTCTGACTACAAAGGGAAAATCAATGTCTACAAGGTAAATGTGGACAATGCCAGAAACCTTTCCAAAAGCTATGGCATCAGGTCCATACCGATGTTCCTTCTGATACCTGTTGAAGGAGAGCCCGTAAAAACCGTTGGCTCAATGCCGGAGGAACAGTTCAGGGCCAAGGTCAAGGATGCCCTCCTGTAGATGCAGCAATAGCGCGGCTGAGGACTGAAAGGTAATACGCCTGAAGAGAGAGTGCGCCCGGTGGAAGCAAGTTTATAGCTCCACCGGGCGCAGTTTTGTAGTATTTTCACGCCCGTCGGCATTTTGAAAATGCCATCAGGCACACTTTTGCATAAAAATCGCGCCCGGTGGACATCATTTTTGTCTCCACCGGGCGCGGTTTCTGTCCATCATACGCGTCTTCTGTCCACCGGGCGCGGCAACATCATTTATTTCTTCTTCCCGGAGGAACGGCTGTCCTTCTTTTTTCCGGAGACAGATTTACCGGAAGTCCGGCCATCCTTCGATTTTCCGGACTTGGAAGCCTTGCGCTTGGATCCCTTGATGGCCTTGCGGATTTTCTCCTTGCGGGCATTCTTTCCAGATACCTGGGATTGGCCTTTCCCGGCATCGCCGTCTTCCCGATAACGGTCCGCCATAGAGTTGCCGCCGTCTCTTCCGAAAGCATCGCCGTCTTTCCCAATACGCTCCTCATTGCCGGTCTCGACAAGCTCGAAGTCAAGGAGTTTCTGGTCAAGATTGGCTTTCTTGACACGGATTCTGACGGCATCCCCGAGATTGTATACGACCTTTGAGCGCTTGCCAACGATGCGGTAGTGGTCCTGGTCAAACTCGAAATAGTCGGAAGTGATGTCCCTCAGGGCAACCATTCCCTCTATCTTGGTCGGCTCTATCTCCACATACATTCCCCACTCGGTCAGGCCGGAAATGTGGCCCTCGAACTCATAGCCGACCTTGTCCTGCATAAATTCCACAAGCTTGTACTTTATGCTTGAACGCTCGGCCTCGGCTGCGATTATCTCGCGCTCGGACGCATGCTTGCACTGCCCTTCGTAGTAATCTTTTTTCTGCGAGTCCGCCCCGGAGAGATACATGGCAAGCAGCCTGTGCACCATCATGTCAGGATAGCGGCGGATCGGAGAGGTGAAATGTGTGTAGTACTTGAACGCCAGGCCGTAGTGCCCGATATTGTCGGTGCTGTAGCGGGCCTTCGCCATTGTCCTGAGCGACAGCATTTCTATGGCATTGTACTCAGGAGTATCCTTGGCCCTGGAGAAGAGACTGTTGAGCTCACGGGATATTTCCTTTCCGTTCTCGGTCGGTCCCATCTCATAGCCGAAATTATGTATGAAGGAGCGGAGTCCCTCGAGCTTTTCCCTGTTGGGCTCGTCATGGACACGATAGACAAATGTCTTTGCCCTGGATTTGGCGGCAGCCTTGGCCGCTTCCTCCGGAGATATGCACAGATAGCCCAGTCCTGTTCCGGGAACAGCAGGATAGCGGCAGCCCTTTGCGACAAATTCCGCCACACTTCTGTTGGCAAGGAGCATGAACTCCTCGATGAGCCAGTTGGCCTCCTTGCTGATTTTCTGGTAGACACGGACCGGACGGCCTTTTTCATCCACCTCAACTTTCATTTCAGGGCGGTCGAAGCTGATGGCCCCTGAAGCGAACCTCTTCTTGCGGAACCTGGAGGCAAGGCCGTGAAGCACAAGCACGGCTTCCTTCAGACTGTCAGGTATGATGCAGCCGGTGGTGACGCCCTCTCCCATGGCTGACCCGACGACACCTTGCCTGCCGTCAGTACCGCCGCGGAACTCCATGCCCATGGCCTTGTCTCCGGCATCGATAATCTGCTGTGCGGTCTCATAGGCAAAGCGGTAGTCGGAATTGATGACCGTGCGGCCAAACCACTGCGACACGACCTTGGCAAGCGGAGTGATTTCAAAGACGGCCGAGAAACAGAGCTTGGGCTCGTTCGGACGGAGGGAGCAGAGCTTGTTGGAGAGCTTTTCCGGAAGCATCGGGACAGTCCTGTCCACCAGATACACAGATGTCCCCCTCTCCTGGGCCTCCTTGTCCACGACCGACCCCGGAGTGACATAATGGGTGACATCGGCGATATGGACACCGACCTCATAGTTGCCATTTTCAAGCTTCCTGAACGACAGGGCATCGTCAAAGTCCTTCGCGTCCGCAGGGTCTATTGTGAATGTCAGCACATCGCTAAAGTCCCGCCTTTCTTTCCTGTCGGCAGCGGTTATCTCGTCCGAAATGCCGTCCGCCGCATTTTCGACCTCCGGCTCGAACCTGTACGGCAGGGCAAATTCAGCAAGAATGGCGTGCATCTCGGTGTCGTTCTCCCCCGGCTCGCCGAGCACATCAGTAAGATGTCCCACGGGGTCAGAGTCTTTCTTGTCCCATTTGTCCACCAGGGCGGCCACTTTCATTCCCGGCTTCGCACGGAGTTCCTGCCGTCTGCCGTCCACTGTCTCATATACTCCCGTCACGGCATAGAGCCCGTCCCCTATTTTCTTCAGGGAGCCTGTCACCGGGACAGCGGGCGCGGTCTTGCCTGAAGCTGCTGACTTCGAGGCACCCGTAACAGGGATGGATATGTCGTATGGCATCACCCTGCTCTGCATGAGCACCCACGCCTGCTCCCCAACAATATGAAGGATGCCGACGAATGGCTTGGACGAACGCTCCAGAATCTCCAGAACCTCGCCCTCCTTGCGCTGGCGGTCAGTCTTTTCCTTGGTCACCGCCACTCTGACAATATCCCCGTTCAGGGCACCTCTCATCTTGGACGCCTTGACGAATATGTCATCTTCCTCCCCTTCAACTATGATGAAGCCATAGCCTTCCCGCGTCATCTGCACGCGGCCCGTGAATTCCGGAAAACTGCGTTTCTCCTTTTTCTCTTTTTTGCGGCCGCCGTCCTTGCGCCTGCGCCTGTTCCATCCTGTCATAATATTGATGAATTAATCTGCTTTCAAAATGAACGATTTGATTAACGCCTATTCGGGCAAATGATTATCTTTGCACTTGAATGGGCATAGCCCGTCAATCCGGCAAATTTAACAAAATATCATAATATCATGAACAGAAAAGTACTTTTGATGATTCTTGACGGCTGGGGCGAAGGCGAACACAACTGGACAAATGCCATCTACACCCAGGGCGCTCCCTACATCGATTCACTCAGGGCAAAATACCCGACCGGACATCTCCAGGCATGCGGAGAATATGTCGGACTTCCTGACGGCCAGATGGGAAACTCTGAAGTCGGCCACCTCAACCTCGGAGCCGGCAGGGTCGTATATCAGGACCTCGTGAAGATAAACATGGCATGCCGCGACCACAAGCTCCTTGACAACAAAGAGATAAAGGCAGCATACGACTATGTGGCAAAGACAGGGAAACAGCTCCATTTCATGGGACTGGCCTCAATGGGAGGAGTACACAGCTCCCTTGAGCATGTATATGAATTCCTGGCAGTCGCAAAGCAGTACAATCTTGACAAAGTCTTCGTGCACTGCTTCATGGACGGAAGGGACACGGACCCGAAGAGCGGCAAGGGCTTTGTGGAAGAACTTGAGAAAAAGATGGCCGGGACCACCGGCAAGGTCGCATCAGTCTGCGGACGCTATTATGCGATGGACCGCGACAAGAGATGGGAAAGGGTCAAGCTCGCATACGACCTCCTCGTAAAGGGAGAAGGGGCAAAGTTCACTTCCGCCACAGATGGAATCCAGGCATCATACGACGAAGGCGTCACCGACGAATTCATCAAGCCTGTTTCAGTCACTGACGCCGAAGGGAATGCCCTCGGAACAATCCAGGAAGGCGACGCAGTGATCTTCTTCAATTTCCGCAACGACAGGGCAAGGGAGCTCACCTCCGTGCTCACCCAGGAAGACCTGCCGGACTTCGGCATGAAGACCCTTCCTCTCTACTACTGCTGCTTCACCCCATACGATGACAAATTCCAGGGCGTGCACATCCTCTTTGACAAGGAAAATGTGCAGGACACCCTCGGAGAGACAGTCGCAAAGGCAGGAAAGCGCCAGCTCCGCATCGCCGAGACAGAAAAATATGCCCATGTGACATTCTTCTTCAACGGCGGCCGTGAAGACCAGTTCGAGAACGAGGACAGGATTCTGGTAAAATCACCTAAGGTCCCTACATACGACCTGCTTCCGGAAATGAGCGCACAGGAAGTGACGGAAAAGCTCGTTGAAGTGCTGAACACCGGCAAAGAGGACATGATTATCCTCAATTTCGCCAACGGAGACATGGTGGGCCATACCGGCGTATTCTCCGCCATCTGCCGGGCCGTCGCCAAGGTCGACAAATGCGTAAGGGAAGTCGTCGAGACGGCTGTTGCCAACGACTATGTTGTCCTCCTCACGGCCGACCACGGCAACGCCGACCACGCCTACAACGCGGACGGCTCCCCTAACACCGCGCACTCGCTTAACCCGGTACAGTTCATCGTGATAAATGCCGGAGTCGAGCATGTCAAAGACGGGAAACTCGCCGACGTCGCCCCTACCATCCTCAAGCTGATGGGCATACCTCAGCCGGAGGCCATGACGGGAGAGCCGCTTGTCTAAAGGCGACCTCACACATACCGGTTCATCTGAGCGAATTTAGGCTTGGGCCGGACAAAAACACAAACTTCCACTTTTTTTGTGGAAGTTTGTGTTTTTTGTAATATATTTGCAAAGTGATTCAGACATGAGGCCATGGAGATTAACTTTGAACAAGAATATTTAAGGGAACTGTATGAGACTGGCAAGACAAAAGATAAGAAACACCGCTTTCAGCCTGATATCATTTCCCGATACCAATTGCGTATCAAGACTCTTGAACAAGCGGGCAAGATAGAAGACCTTTATTCCATCAAGTCTCTTAATTACGAAGTACTGAAAGGAAACAAGGCGGGAATTTCTTCTGTCAGAGTCAATGACCGATACCGAATTGAATTCACAGTAAAAGATGTTGCATTGGAAACTACAGTAACAATATGTAACATTCTGGAATTATCAAACCATTATAAATAACGGAATTATGGGAAAATATACATGTCAGCGCCCCATACATCCGGGCGAACTTCTGAAAGAAGAAACTGAATACCGGCATCTGTCACAGACAAAATTGTCAGAACAGACCGGCATCTCATATAAGATTCTTAATGATATCCTGAACTGCCGCCGGCCACTGACGACACAGACGGCTCTTGTTTTTGAAGCGGCCTTGGGCATTGATGCAAGATTGCTTATGCGCATGCAGCTTGACTTCAACATGCAGACAGCCAGACAGGACAAGACATTTGCCAAAAGACTTGAAAACATCAGAAAATTTGTTGCAGTCCTTTGACACAGCATTTATAATGCATTTATTTCATCCGTAATATATGAAAAATGCCATTTATGAAATTTTGTTGTTAAATTTGTAAGATAAGAAAATCACAAAAAGATAGCACAATGGCAAATTTCCAGACAGATTCCCGTATCGTGCTGACCCTTGACGCTGGCGGGACAAACATGGTTTTCGGGGCAATGCAGGGAGGAAAATTCATCGTGGACCCGATAACCCTTCCTTCAAATGCCAATAATCTTGACCTGTGTCTTGACACTATGGTCATCGGATTCAGCTCTGTCATCAACAAGCTGAAAGAGAAACCGGTGGCAATCAGCTTCGCTTTCCCGGGACCGGCAGACTACCCTCACGGCATCATCGGAGGCTATCTTCCGAACTTCCCGTCATTCAGGGACGGTGTTGCGCTGGGGCCGTTCCTCGAAGGCAAGTTCGGCATCCCGGTTTTCATCAACAATGACGGAGACCTCTTCGCATACGGGGAAGCCCTCGGAGGCATGCTACCCGAGACGAACGAAAGGCTGAAGGAAGCCGGCAGCGAAAAGCGTTATCACAACCTCATCGGATACACATTCGGTACAGGATTCGGCATCGGGACTGTCATCAACGGTGAGCTCAACAGAGGCGACAACTCCTGCGTGGAGACATTCTGCCTGCCTCACAGCAAGATCAACGGGGTCATCGTGGAAGAGGGCGTCGCCGTGCGCGCCGTGAAAAGAGTCTACGGCGAGCTTTCGGGCAACCCGGACCACGGCCTGGAGCCGAAGGATATCTTCGATGTGGCCGAAGGACTGAGAGAAGGAGACCGGGAAGCGGCAGCCAGGGCATTCTTTGAAATGGGTGAAGTTGCAGGAGATGCCATGGCAACTGCCGTGACGCTCATCGACGGTCTGATTGTCATCGGAGGCGGCATCACAGCTGCGAAGAAATACATCATGCCGGGTCTGCTCAAATCATTGAGGAGTAAAATCAGCACCCTCTCCGGAGAAGAGCTCAACAGGGTACAGATGAAAGTCTACGACCTTGACAGCGATGAGGAATTTGCCGAGTTCGCCCGCGGGGAGCAGCGCTACATCAAGGTATACGGCACCGACAGAGAAGTGTCATACGACCCGCAGAAGCGCATAGGCGTTGCAATCTCAAAGATGGGAGCCAGCAAGGCCATCTCCACAGGAGCATATACTTTCGCCCTTGACCAGCTTGACAAGGCTGCAAGACAATAACAGGACAACAAGACCATATACACAAAACACCATAAGACATGTATCCTCTTAAGTTCAGACCGATATTGAAGTCGATGGTATGGGGAGGAGAAAAGATTGCCCCGTTCAAATCCATCAGCACAGACCAGCACAACATAGGAGAAAGCTGGGAACTTTCAGGTGTAAAAGGCAATGAGTCAGTCGTTGCCAACGGCGAATACGCCGGAAGGACCATCACCGACCTGATAAAGGAATTCAAGGACAAGCTCATCGGCAAGTCCAACTATGAGAAGACCGGAGACCAGTTCCCTCTCCTCATCAAATTCATAGACGCAAAGCAGGACCTTTCCATCCAGGTACATCCGAATGACTCCCTTGCCGCCAGACGCCACAACGGCTCCAAGGGCAAGACAGAGATGTGGTATGTGGTGGAGACAGACCCTGGCGCACACCTGATGGCCGGACTCAAGAAGTCCATCACCCCTGAAGAATATGTGGAGAGAGTCAACAACAACACAATCACTGATGTCCTTGAAGACTTCAGCCTCCAGCCGGGAGACGTGTTCTTCCTGCCTGCAGGCCGCATCCACAGCATCGGCTCCGGCTCGTTCATCGCCGAAATCCAGCAGACATCCGACATCACCTACAGAATCTACGACTTCGGACGCCTCGGCCTCGACGGCAAGCCGCGCGAGCTCCACACCGACCTTGCAAAGGATGCCATCGACTACAAGGTATATCCGGACTACAAGACCCGCTACGAGAAAGGCAAGGACAGGGAGAATGTGCTCGTGGACTGCAACTATTTCACCACATCCCTCTATGACCTTGACAAAGAATATGACCTTGATCTCAAGGCTCTTGATTCTTTCCTCATAATAATCTGCATAGAAGGCGGCGCAGTCATCACCGACAATGAGGGACACACCGAGACCGTCCGCAAGGGCGAGACTGTCCTCATCCCTGCCTCAACCGAGGGAGTGAAAGTCGTTCCTGAAGGCAATGTGCAGTTCCTTACGAGCTATGTGAGATAGCAGAGAGGTGACGGAGGCGGCGATTAAAATAGCCAGACTCTGAACATCCCTATAATTTATAAAGCGCCCGGCGGAGAATCCACCGGGCGCAATATTATAATATTATCGTGGTCGTCGGCATTTTGAAAATACCATCGGGCACACTTCTTCAGTTGTTCACCTTGATGCCGGTCTGGTCAATGAGGACGAACTGTATGCTGCCCTGATACATGGTGAGGATACCGGTGGCATCGATGGTCTTGCGGCCGGCAAGGACTTCGGGGTCAATCTCCAGGTCGGCGAAACGGCAGTAGCCGCTGGTGCGGATCTGGATTTCTGTGCCGCCCGGAGTAGTGAAATACTGGCTCACATTTGCCGGGGTGGCATAGCGGATCATGATGTCCTTATATTTGGCGACAGTCTCATCGGGACTCTGGTCATTGGAATTGCCTATCAGCACATCGTCCCAGTCGCCCGCACGAAGATGCCGTATGACATTCTGCTCACTCATCGCCCAAGTGGTGATATTATGCTGCTCATCGGAAAGGAATACCCTGTTCTTGGAATCCTTATGCTCCAGATTCGGGTTGATGTACAGAAGGGCGAACACCTCGTTGGCATATCTGAGGTTTTTGATTGTGACCAGGCGGCCGATGAACTCGTTGCTGGTCTGATTGTCATTCTTACCCGGCAGTTGGTTTTCTTCAAGCACAATCGGTTCATCCGGAGTACCTTCCGCCCCCCTGAAAATATGCTCGTCAATAATGGACTGGACTTCAATATAGGATGTCTCGTACTCCCCCGACGGGTCGACGCAGCCGAGCTGCACCATACCCTGCCCGCCGTAGGAGGAGCTTGAGCTGAAACCGTACATTCCGAGAGTCAGGCCCTTGCACTTGACATATACTGTCTGCCCTATCTTGTATTCGTTGTACAGGCCTGTCTTGCCCATCTTTATCTCGATTCCCGCAGTGCCGTCCTGAATATAGAAGCTCCTGTAGAAATTGCCGACCTGGTCGGATGTACAGACTTTGCCTCCGATGACAATGTCTTCCTCTAAAGTAAGCGGGCTGCCCTGATTATACAATTCGCACAGTTCCTTTATAGTCTTTGTCGGAGTCATTTCAACCTCTTCCCAAGACTCAGGCAGAGGATATTTTCCGGTAAAAACCGGATCAAACTCTTCACAAGACGGGAGCAGTGTCATTGAAGCCAGAAGCGCAGCTGCTGCTGCCAATCTATATATTTTCATTATTTTCATATAATTGATTTCTTATATTTTCTGTCAGTTGTCATAATACAGTCTGTCAGAACCTGAAATACAGGTTGAGCATATAGTTGACTCCGCTCATGTAGAAATACTTCGGGTCAAACCTGTAGTATCTGTCGTAGTTCTCGCTGTCAATGAGACGGGTCTGCTCATATCCTCCCGTCTTCACTCCCCTGTTGTTGAGAATGTTCTTCACTTCAAGGGAGAATCCGAAGTTGTACTTGCGGTCAATGTACCAGGATTTGCCGACACTGGCATTGAGGAGAAATACGGGATCAAACTTTTCCTGGGCGGCCATGTACTCTATTTCCTCCGGGGTAAGGCCCATATTGTCTGCCATATTCTGATTCAGGAACCAGCCGTTGCTGTGCTCTGCGAGAGCCATGTCGGTCATTGCATTGTCAGGACCGGCGACTGCTGTCATAGTCCTGTACAGAGGGTTCATGTCAAGATAGGAATTGGCGAAGAACTGTCCGTTCACCTCGAAGAACCAGTATGAATTGGTCCTGTAGCGCAGGCCGAGGTCTACGGCGAGCTGAGGTGTGCTCGGCACATAATGTTTCTGCTCTCTGTCAAGGATAAAGTTCCCGTTGACATCCCTGTCGTACATGGTAATGCCGTCCACAGAGATTTGCTTGTAAATCGGATGGCTCTTCCAGTAGGTCACCGGCTGATTGTCAATGATGACCGCCGCACTGTTGTCCACGGTCTGGGTCATGAGAGGAGTTGAAGTGTAGATATATTCACCCCAGCTGACGACGCCCTGAAGGAAGAGATTCTGAAGATAGAGAGGAATCTTAAAGCCCAGCTCAATGCCCATGTGCCTCTGGTCGATGCCGGTCATCGCAAAGTTGGTGAATGAATTCTGCGAGTCATCGTAGAAGCTCATCATGTCGGTCTGGTCCATTATCTTGGTCCAGAATCCGGTCAGACGGATGTCATAGCCGTTGTTGCTGTATGTATAGTTGATGTCCGCAGTCACCGTCTTTGTCGTAGTCAGACCGTCC
Organism: uncultured Bacteroidales bacterium; assembly: GCA_949286415.1. Taxonomy (GTDB): domain Bacteria; phylum Bacteroidota; class Bacteroidia; order Bacteroidales; family UBA932; genus Cryptobacteroides. Next base: position 151,442 of record CASEBV010000012.1, on the reverse strand, counting down.
ACAAGGGTGTTTCTTGTCCTCGGAGAGATGAATGACTGGTTGAAGGTCGGGGCATCATTGAAATAGCCTGCGTTGGCATACACCCTGTGTCCTCCCGTGAAGAACCAGCTTGCACCGAGCTTTGCGGAATAGGTATAGAACGCCGCCACATCAGAACGGCCCTTGGATGTGATGACGCGCCCGTCCTTGTCATATGATGTCAGGAGATTGCCTGTCGCAGGGCTATATATTTCATTGCCTTCGTCATCCAGTCCGGCAAAAAGGCCTTTGCGGACAAGACCTTCCCTCCAGAACATCGAATAGCCGGTCTCGACTGCCGCATATCCGGAGAATGAGCCGTAGTCAAAGGTGGCATTCGCCCAGACATTGGCATTGCGGACATTCGCATAGTAATCATACCCGTATTTGTCTCCCCGGTTCAGCTGCTGCGCCGCGCCATGTGCAAAATAATAGTCAAGGTCATTCTGAATCATTGCAGGGTCTGAGGCAAAGTCTCTCTCGGCAAACTGGTCTATGTTCACATAATAGTCTCCTCCCAGCAAATCATCCGCGACCTTATAGTACTCTGTCCTGTTCCACCTGTAGTTGACCCCTCCGGTGAGTGTCACCCAGTCGCGTATGCGCCACTTGACACTGCCGTTGAGATTGAGGTCATTCTGGTCCGTGCGGCGCTCCTCTATGATATACTTCGAGCGGCTCAGGCCGTCCGCATCGACATTGTGGTAATTGACATTGTAGAGACGGTCCCAGTTGATGTGCTGCGTGCTGTTCCAGTTGTTGATCCAGGCTTCCCGGGCAGCCTCGTACTTCGCATAGTCCTGCCTGCCGTAGTCCGGGTCTTCCATCCAGAAGTAGCTCGGGAGATTGCGGTAGTAGTCCGGCCTCGGGTCGTATGTATCATACCAGTCCATTGCCGTATAGCCGTTCTTGCCTGTCCTGTAGAGAATAGTGGCGGAAGCCTCGAGATTCTCAAGAGGAGTGGCGGTATATTTCAGGATAAACACCGGCTCATGTGTCTTGCGCACACGGGCATTGCGGAGCTTGCCGTTCTGATAGCCCCAGTTGGAATTGTACATATTGTCTCCTACAAGGTCATAAACCTCCTGTGTGGACGCATTCTGGGCGCCTCTCTGGCCTGGAGCGGCGAATGCCACGAGACTCAGACGGTGAATGTCCCCGAATTTTTTCTCCACTCCGGCATAATATGCGAACGACCGGTAATAGATGCCTTTCACCCAGTCATTTCCTCCGAGACGGGCTGACACGTTGAAAGCATAAGACCAGCCGTTGTCCAGCTCTCCAGAGGCGTATGTCGCCATGAGCCTCAACCTGTAGAGGGCACTGTTGGTCAGTGCACTGAATCTCCATCCCTTGCGGACATTGGACGGGGTGGCAAGGATATTCGTGACACCGTTGTATCCTCCGAACCCGTATTCATAAGGCTGGGAACCTATGGTCGTCTCCTTGCTCCTCATGGCTTCATTCAGGCCTGACCAGAGAGAGTAAGGGGTATATCCTGTGATGGCATCATTCATCTTGACACCGCTCAGGTACACATCCTGTGACTCACTCGCGTATCCCCTGTTCTTGAAGCGGATGGAACTGAAGCCATAGCCTGCGATGCTTGAATAGACATCATTGCCGTACAGGATGGAAGGGGCGTCATCATAGCCTGAATCTTCCATGTCAAACTCAACGAAACTTGACTCGTCGAATTCAGGAATAATGGTGCTTGGCACCATAGACACGAATATGAGGTCCTTTACAAAGCCCTCCACAGAGACATTTACCTCCGTGGACATAAAGCCTGGAGCAGAGACCGCCAGCCGGTATTCCCCGTTGGGGAGATTGTCAAATATAAAATATCCGTCTTCGGCAACTCTGGCCTCGGCAATCAGCTTGTCGCCGCGCCAGAGATTGAGCAGCGCGTCAGCCACAGGAGCACGGCCGCTTCTGTTCACGACAGTTCCCTCGACTCCGCCTTTATCTTCAGTAACAAGGTTCTCAAACCACTGTATCCTGCCTCCGTAGCTGTTGCGCCTGTCCTGCTGCTGGGCAGCGGCCGGAAGGGCGAGAATGACCATAAATAAGATTGACAATAATTTTCTGTTCATATTTTTCCAGATAATATTCAGTTAACTTCTTTTTCAAGGACAATGTAGGTCGGGAGATGGTCGCTGTATCCGCCGATGAATGCTCCGTTTGAGAATGTTCTGAACGGGGTACCCTTGTATTGTCCTCTCTGGGTCATCATGAACGGCTTCTTATAGACGACACCGTAGAATCCTTTTTTGCCGAGCGGCCTGATTCTGAATCCGCCGTCCGGGGCATTGACGAGAGCCTCGTTGACGAGGATGATGTCATAGATGTTCCAAGTCCCCTGATATGCAAGGGAACCATAGCCGGCCTTGAGCATTGCCCGGAACGGAGAGAAGAAATCCTCCTTTCCCACCTGCCCCGGCTCCTCCTTGCCATGCATGTACTGTGTCATGCTGACATCAGTCGGATTGTCATTCATGTCGCCCATCACCACTATCTTGATGCCGGGATACTGCGACATCATCTTCAATGCATGGTCATAGATGATTTCCGCTCCGCGGCTCCTCAGGTCCCAGCCCTTTCCGCCGATGCGGGAAGGAAGGTGGGCGACATAAAAGGCGAACTGCTCTCCGTCAAGCAGGCCGTGGGCCATGAGTATGTCCCTGGTCTTGAAAGACACCCTGTCCTCGCCCTCCATAGAGAACTCTATGCCTGGACTGTTGAAGTCAAAAGGAATCGATTCACTGTCCAGGAGTTTGAACTGGTCCGGGCGATAGAGAAGACCCACATCAACACCCCTGACATCCGGGCTGTCATAATGCACTATCTGATAATTGGCGGATGCAATCTCCGGCTGGCTGACAAGGTCCTCCAGCACAAGCCTGTTCTCTATCTCACTGACCCCCAAGACCGAATGGAATCTGCCGTTGGTCTCCGCCATCGACTTTATGACAGTGGCCATGTTATGCAGCTTTTTCTGATATTTTGTTTCAGTCCACTGGTTTCTGCCGTCCGGAAGAAATTCCTCGTCGTTCTTTGCCGGGTCATTATAAGTGTCAAAAAGGTTCTCAAGGTTGTAGAACCCGACGACATAGCTCTTGACCTTGGTCTCCTGGGCAGTCGCAGCCAATGAAATCAAGAGAAGAGATAAAATGATTGTGATTTTTCTCATATTGCTGTTTGATGATTATCGTTTACAGGGGCCGCAGGGCAGGGTCAGTTCCACCAGAAATTGACGGTCTCAGGATCCTTTGCCTCAATTCTGTCCGAAAGCGTAGGCAATTTTTTCTTCAGATTGACGAAAAAGTCCAGTCCGGTCTTCGCCTCAAGTTCGTCAATGGACATGCTCATGTCCGAAGTGACATCGGTCTGGCTGTAGCCCCTGTGCTCAAAATAGAATCCTGCAGCCACATAGCCTCCGTCACCGAAGCTCGGCGAATTCTTGTAGCAGAGAAGGGCCTTGTAATATCCGCCGGGCACTGTCACAGCCTTGCCGTTGTTGTCATACGCCTTGCCTCTGCTGCCTTCAAGCACACATCCTGTCACCACATAGAGAGTATCGCAAGCCCTGGCCCACGCTCTGACCTGCACCTCGAAATTCGCCCATATCTTCTGGTTGAGGCTTCCGAGCTGCGGGGTCATGTTGGTGAAATAGAATGTCGAAGGATTGTCAGTATATCTGTCGGCAGACGGGAGCTGATGACCTCTGTCATAGCCTCCGTCATAACCATGGAAAAGTGTCGGCTGCTCATCCCTCGGCACGAGCGGGTCATAATCCCAGTCATCCGTCCTGCTGCCGCTTCCGATGAGGAACGAGTTCAGAGGATATGCCACCCAGTGAGACACAAGATTGTCCCTGTCCCACAGGAAAGAATAGTTCCTGCATGTCCGGCCGGCCACCCGCATGTCATGCGAGTAGAAATGACAGTCTTCGGTCTCCTTCACGGCAGGAAGTTCCATCCATCCAGGAAATACAGCCGGCTCAGGATCGGGATCAGGATCGGGATCAGGATCGGGATCAGGATCGGGGTCGGGGTCAGGCTCAGGCTCTGCGCTATTCTCCGGAAGTTGGGTGAACCCGAGCACAACATCAGTGCCGGAAGCCGTGAGCACGATATTCACCTTGCGCTCCTTCTCAGAGTTGTTTTCGCCGTACTCAAGCACGACATTCCTGCTCCCGCTGCCGGACTCCGCACTGAGGCTTGCCCACTGGTCATCATCCTGAAAATACAATGCAAGCACCCAGTTCCCCGAGGCTTCGACCGACACGCTCTGGCGTCCGGCCGTATAAGGCACCGTCGTCTGTTGCATCTTGAGCGCAGGAGCAATGTCCGACTGTTCACAGGAAACGGCAAAAGACATCACGGCCGCAGCCAGCATTGCCGGCAAAAATTTCTTCAATCGTAAAATAAATCGCATCCGGATAAAAATCAAATGAAAATTTCCCCAAAAGGAGAATAAATCAGAAAATCAAAGGGCTGCCCCAAGGCGGGGCATCCCTTTGATTTTGAAAATTATAAAAGCTGTCAATTCAATTTATAGATTCTGATTTCCCAGTTCTTGGTCTGACAACTGCTGATGGCCTTATATGTTCTCCAGTTATCAGTCTCATATCCGCACAAATAACGGGTATCACCTTTCGGATCTGATGTTGACATTTCCCAGCCCCATGAGCCTGAAACCTTCGCCATTGACCAGACGGAATCTTTATTGTCTGCGTTATTCCTCAAGCCGTTATTATCCGCGATAACTCCAAGCCCTATGCCGTCATTATTCTTCGGCCGGATAACATAGCCGTCAGCACTCTGTGTAATTGTCCAGACATATCCGTCCGTCACACCGTCCAGAGTATTGGAACTCTCCGAAATGCCTATAGTTGAAATATCAGATGCTTTTACGGATCCTTTGGTTGTCCCTTCGGCATTGGACAATGCCCATACTCCCGATTTGCCGCTGACATTGCTGAAATCACAGAGTATCACATATTCTCCTGATGTCATCTCAGAGTCACTTGACACCAATGTCCAGGCGCTTTCTGCTGCTCCAGGAGCAGACTGCTTGAACTTGATTGTGTAGGACTTGACAGGCACATCAGCGGTAGTGGAGACTGTGATGTCGGCTGTCTTGGCATCCGGGCCTTCATTGCCGCGGTACATCAGAGTGACATCCTTCGAGCCTGTTCCGCCGGAAATGACAGTAAGGTGAACATCATCCGTAGTCGTGATTGTCCATGCGACATTGTCGCTTGCCTCAACGGAGAATTTTGTAGTGCCTCCCTCAGCTGAAACATTGAGTGACAGAGGAGAAACGGAGAATGTCAGTCCGGCCTCATGGGTTTCATAGTATGCATTGCCAACCTGCGGGTCATTGTTGTGCTCATCTCTTGTACCGACAAGGGTAACAATGTCGCCTTCTTTCAGCCCGAGAGAGGAGAATGACTTGTTGTCAGCCGTTTCACTGGCCTTCAGACCATACACATAAACAGAGCCTGTCGCGTCCACGAGGTCAAAATTACCGTAAGTAGTATTTACGATATTCTCAATGCGGCCTGTCAGACGATATTTTTGAAGGACACCGACAGGGGATGAGAGAAATTCCGCAACCGTTACATCCTTGATTCCCGGAAGTTCACCAGGAACATGAGAGATATAATAGGCATCTCCTACCTGAGGGTCACCATTAAATGATGAACGTTTTCCGGCAATTGTGACCACATCGCCCTCCTTAAGCCCGAGGTTTTCAAATGTTCCGTCAGCCGCACCCTCGCTTTCCACAAGCCCGTAGACATATACTGAACCGGTCTCATCAACAAGGTCGAAGTTCCCGTAATGTGTATTTGAAATATTCACAACCGTTCCGGTCAGCTCGTAGTATTCACTGCCCTCAGATTTGGCTAGGAATTCCTCTACTGTAAGGGACTCAAGGCCGGAGGCGCCGGCAGCAGTCTGGGACACTTTAACTGTATATTCTTTCTGAGCCACATCGGCAGTCGTGGAAAGTTTTATTTCAGCTGTCCTTGCTTCTGAGGTATTCTCAGCACAGGTAACCTGCACCTCGCCTTTGCCAGTGCCATTCTCCACCGACAGCGTGAGGTATTCGGCATCTGTCGACACAGTCCAGGCTACACCTTCGCTTGCGGAAACCGTGAGACTGCCAGTGCCTCCTTCTCCGGTAAATTTCAGTTCCAGAGGAGAAACGGAGAATGTCTCACCTCCTGACGGAGAAGCCTCGGACAGATCGACGGCCATCGTACTTACCGTCTGTTTCCCGTTCGTCAGTCCGAGATAATATCCTGTCACCGTGATTTCCTTGCCCACCAAGCCGTTGAGTTTATTCTGGAGGTCGGAGTCCGGATAAGTGACCCCACCTTCAAGGGTGGCCCCGCCAACGGAGACATTGTAATAGCTGCCGTCTTTCACGAGTTCACCTGTATATTGTATGAACTCAACGTCCCCGAGGTCATTGCCAATGCCGTTGAATGCACTTCCCTCATAGACTGCCGGAGACGGATATGAATCAGGATATGTTATGGTTTCGGAACTTGTGACTTCAAATTCTACCGTTCCGCCTATCTGTGCAAGGCCAGAATATGTGTCCCTGGCACCTGAAACAGTGACGACATCGCCGATTTCCGGCATTGAAGAAGGATTGCTGCCCTGGAAAACAAGCAGATTTTCTGTCCCGTCAGTAATGATGAATCCTCTTGCATATTTGGCCATGACAGTACCGGAAGTCAATACCGGAGTATCATCAGATGCCTCCTTGACCTCTGCTATAGTCATTTCCTCCCCCGGCTCAGGATCTTCTCCTCCGCCGATATCAGTGCCTTTCGAGAAATCTATTTCAGTGCCGGCTGTCTCTGACGGAGCAAGGCCAAGGTCATCGAGACGATGTGCGCCGGAAAGGTCTGAACTGATGTAGATGTACAGTACAGATGTGCCGGAAGGCAGGGTAAATGTAGAAGATGCAAGATCCCATCTCCCGTTCTTGTACCCGTTCGGGAACGAGTATTCGAGCTCAACCCATCTTTCGCCGTTGTCACTTATGTAAACATGAAATTCATCCGGTCTGAAAGTATTGTCGTCTGCGCCATAAAGATATCTTTCTGTACCGAACGATATGGTATAGTTTCCGGCCTCAACGGCAATGTTGCCGACCTGGAAATGACCGTCGGTGCCGAACAGAATGTTGTTCACTCCAGACCCGGCATAATCTGAATAATTGCTGTCAGATGTTGAATTTGATCTTACGGATACACCGGCAAAGTCGTATGTCACATCGGAAGCTCCGGATCCGGTCTCATTCTTCCAACCGTCAAACTGGTCAAGATAAGGCCATTTGTCAGAAGTTTCAACAGCCTTCTCTTTGTCAAAGTCATTATAATATACGGCATTATCAGGAACAGGATCAACAATTTCAACATCAAATCTCTCTTGGTTAAGTCCCTTCCAGTCTTCTGAAGTTGAGAAGATTATCTGCGGAGTACTGTTGAATCTTGAGGCAATGCCCCTGATGAGGCCTGAGCCGTCAGGAACCGTTTCATCTCCATAAGTCGAATATTTCGATGAGCGGACTTCAAACTTGTTGTTGTCTGCGTCTGTCATCCCGATTGAAGTGTGTGAGTCTCCCTGAACGAATGTCTTGCCGAGATCAGCCTCAACCACCTGGACAGGATCAGTTATGGACACATATTGCCCCTCGTATGAGAACGAAATGAATTCCTGCATTGAAATTTCCTTTGCCTGAATCTCATTTCCGGAAGAAAGCAATGTCGCAGCATTGTTAGGAACACCTGTGGTCTGGGTCTTTCCATCCTCACCGACAACAGTTTCCGTAACAATCTGCATGGCAGCGCCATAGAAAGAAATCATAAGTCCGGAAACATTCACAGCAATCTCGTCTCCACGGACATATTCTGCATCTTCAGCGAAATACAGCTGAATACCGGCAGTCTCGTCCTGAATGTAGATGCTCTTGTTTGATGTGAGATTGTCAAGTTCCGACTGATTGGATACCACAACTCCTTTTATGAATACAGAGCCGTCAATCTTGACCTGAGTCTCGGTATCCTTTGCCAGGGCCCTGATTTCAGAGAGTGGGGTATACTCTACATCAATGCCCTCCTGAGTCACAGTCACGGACTTTTCAGTCACACCTATAGTGAAGATAACCTCAGCAGAACGCTGCATTTCCGTATTCTCATCCACATAGATTGAAACTGTCTGAACATCAGCGGACGCCGGACCGGAAGCAGGTTCAACATGAATCCAGTCTTCTTCACAATTTGCCTTCCACTCGCGGTTGGCAGTAAGGGATACTGTCTGTACTTCAGATTCCCCCCCCTGTTTTGAGAACATTTCAAGAGAAGCAGGCTCAACCTTCAGAGAAGGCGATTCCTGAATCTCATCTTCCTTACATCCCGCAAACAAAACTGCAGACGCAAGGCCAATAAACAGTAAATTCCTGATTTTCATAACCTGTCGGTATTAGATATAAATAGTTGTTTTCGCCTTTTGCTTTAACCGGAACGCAAATTTATACATTTTAATATCAGAAACCAACGGAATCTAAAATTAAATTTAAGTTACAAATTAAATTTTATCAACATTTTAGAGGCAATAAGCAAAAATTTGTAAGAAACCGTCACCGCTACAGCACTTTCATTAAAAAAGAGCATGCCGACGGCGGCATGCTCTTGCGGATTATCATGTCTCAGCAGACTGATTACTGGAGCCTGTAGAGAACAGGCTTCTGATAATCGGGCGAAGAGTAATTTGACGAGCCATAGAATTTGGCTGCACTGTTATAATACATGAGCACATTGCCCTGCGATGCGGTCGAAATCTTATGATGACCGTCAGTATACTCTATTTTCTGCTGATAAATGGTCTTGTTTGCCGGAAGTATTTCAATTCCCATAATCATGTCCGAAGCAGTCGGATTGTAAAGATAATACCCGGATGCTGTCTTCAGATAATAGATGTCTCCTTCCTTGACCAGTTCAACGGCAGAAGCTTTCAAGTCGTCAGTGGCTGCAATCTCATCAGATGCAATGGAAACTGAAACTGTAGGCCCGCTTCTCAGTTTGGCAGAGTTGGCGGAGCCGTCAAATGCCACAGAGGCTTCCTCAAAGACTATCAGATATGTGCCGGAATAGTCGGCGAGGGCCCCGGTCATCTTGACGAAAGAGCCGTCCTCTCCGTCGCCGCCTTCTTCCGTGCCGTTCATATGAGTCAATGTCACATCATATAGATAAGGGTCGAGCTGATCCTTGTATTCGTTGTTGACGACAATGCGCACATCGGCAGTATGCGGCCGGGAATCAGTATTGATGCCGTTGCCGGAAACAATGGTATACTCGGCCGTGCCTTTGCCTCCAGTCGACGGTGTGACAGAGTATGAGTCTTCCCAGAACTCCCATCCTGCTGCCACACTGATTGAATATGACACTTCCGGAGAAGCATATACAGTGAATGTGACTGAAGACTGCCCTGCCGGAATGACCAGACCGTTATTCATGACATCTTCGTCAAGATAGAAGAACACTTCCGCTGAAGTTGCCTGGGCCTTTACCGGCATGAGATAGAAGTCATTGCCGTCTTCGCCGATGTAGAAGGCCTCAAGGGCGGCTTCTTTGCCGGCAAGGGATGCAAGGTCGACTGACGCCGGAGCTGAAACGAGGTGGCCCGTACTGCCGCTGACAGAAATGGTGTAGTCAGAGCCGGAAGCAGTGACCGTACCGGTATATTTGACATACCTCACATTGCCTCCCTTGATTTCACCGAACTTGGATTCCAGGTCTTCGGCTGCGAGCGTATATATCTGGTCCGGGCTGTTTGAGACGACAGTCACGTCTTCAAGTGAAGTGAGACCGTAGAGAGAGGCTGTCGTACCTTCTACCGTGAGCCTGTCTCCGAACTCAAGGCCGGCAAGGGCATCAGGGTCATTGATGACTACGGCATCAGAGGTGTAGCCGAACACGAAACAGTCGGAGCCTATGCCGAGCACCTGCCCCTCGGTCCTTACGGCGCGGCCGGGCTCAAGGCCGATGACATCCGGCATATCATAATATCTCAGTCCGATTTCATGGCTGACATAGTATGCGCCATGGACCTGCGGTGTCCCGTCAAAGCTGCCCCTTTTCCCGACAAGTGTCACTTTGTCGCCCTGTTCAAGGTCAATCCAGTCAAATGCATCCGAATCTTTCTCTGCACTTTCATCAAGGCCCCATACCTGCACTGATACATTCCCTTCATCCGCAAGCATAAAGGAATGCATAGTGCCGAGGTCCTCAAGCTTATCAATGGTGCCTGTAAGTTGATAAAGACGGACATCACTTTCGGGGGCATCGATGAATTCCTGTATTGAAACTTTCTGCGGCTCCTGAGGGACATCCTCTCCGCCCTGCTCATGGGACTCATAGTATGCATCCGTGACCGCAGGTTGTCCGCCGAGCTCTCCTCGGACACCCACGAGAGTGACCTTGTCTCCGTTCATGATGCCATATTTGGCGATGGCATCCGCCGTGGACTCTGCACTTTCAGCAAGAGCAGGCACCGACACCTCATCTTCTCCGTCAACAAGGGTAAACGACTTGAGGGAAACCACACCCAAGTCAGCCACCGTACCTGTGAGCCGGTACAGCTTGCTGTTGTCATCAGGGTCTGCGGCAAGGAATTCCGCCACAGTGGCATCCACTATTTCCTTTTCAATGTCAGGGTCATCTCCTCCGCCCTCCTCGGCTCCCGTCTGGGTCACGGTCACCTTCACGTATGCTGTGGAATTAGTGAAAGTGACAGTGGCATTCCTGACTTCGGAAGAGGTGTTCTCCCGGGCAGTGATTTCTACACTCACCGCATTGTCAGATGCCTCGCCGGCCTCGGGTGATACCGAAAGCCATCCGGAATTTTCATCATAATCGATTGTTGCTTCCCAAGCGCCGTTGGCTGTAATGGTTACTGTTTTAGTAGCCCCCCCCGCTATGAAAGAAAGTACTTCTGGCTTTGCTTCAATAGCCGGAGTGACTACAGGCTCTTCTTCTTTGCAGCCGGCCAGGAGGGCAGCCGACGCGAGCCCGAACAAAAACAAATTTTTGAATTTCATGTAATTTTATGATTTTTTGATTAAAAAGTGATTCTATTCCAGACCTCTTGCCCGGAGCAGCGCACCCGGGTCCGGTTCAGAGCCTCGGAATCTGCGGTAGAGGACCATCGGGTCTTCGCTTGCGCCCTTCTCGAGGATGTTGCGGCGGTATGACATCGACACTTCCGTATTGAAGATGCCCTTTTCCCTGAAGAGCTCAAATGCATCCTTGTCAAGCACTTCCGCCCACAGGTAGCTGTAGTAGCCGGCATTGTAGCCGCCGTTGAAGATATGGTTGAAATATGTAGTCCTGTATCTCGGGATAATCTCGTCAATAAGGCCGGCCTCAGCCATGACATATGCCTCGAACTTCGACGGGTCAATCAGGCGGAGCTCACCGGATGTCCCGAGAGTCCTCGGCTTGCCTCCGATGACAAGAGTCCCTGCCAGGGCGCCTTCCGGAGCCGGAGTCCCAGATGCGAACGGGCAGTCGGACGGCACATAGACGGAAGTGAGTTCATGCCAGCGCATGTCAAGGATTGCGGCTGCAGTGAGTTCTGTGGTCATGAATCCCTGGTTGAATGTCGACGCACTGCGGATTTTTGCGACAAGCGAATCCGGTATTGCCTCTCCTGTCTGATAATGCCTTGCGTACATTTCAAGAGTCTCAGGCTGCAGAGTCCAGTTCTCGTTGAGCTGGGACGGGAGTTCCACGAAGTCGCGGGCGACACTGGTGCCGCTCACATCCTTGTATGTGCACCGGCTCAGGAGTCCGTGCAGGGCATGTCCGAACTCATGGAACATGGTGGCAGCCTCGTCAAGGGTAAGAAGCGACGGCTTGCCGGCAGAAGGCTTGGTGAAATTGCCCACATTGACGATAATCGGCCTTATGTCCTCCCCGTCTTTCGTCACATACTGGTTGCGGAAATTGTTCATCCATGCCCCGCCTCTCTTGGCCGGACGCGGATAATAGTCAGTAAGAAGGACACCGACAAAGGAACTGTCCGAATCCGTCACCTTGAAGCCTTCCACATCGGGATGATAGACAGGGATGCCTTCGAGTTTCTCAAAATTGAGTCCGTAGAGCCTGTGGGCCGCGGCAAAGACGCCCTCGCGGACATTCTCCATCTTGAAATAAGGCTTGATGAGGGATTCGTTGAGCTCGTAGTCCCTGTGACGCACCCTTTCGGCGTAATAGGCCCAGTCCCACGGACGGATTACCGAAGTGCTGTCGTCAGGAAGGATTCCGTCCTTGACGTCGGCATCCATGATTTCCTGCATCACTGCCACTTCCTTTTCAGCCCGGGCCACGGCAGGGGCAAAGATTCCGCCGAGGAAGCCGTCGACTGTCGCGGCATCGTGTGCCATCTTGTCCGAAAGTATGAAATCCGCAGGAGTATCATACCCCAGGAGCCTTGCCTTCTCTATCCTCAGCCTGACGATTTTCAGGACGACGGCATTGTTGTCCTCAGCATTCCCGCGGCTGCCCCTTGAAGAATATGCATTGAACATTTCCGCACGCAGGTCCCGTCTCGCGCTGTATGTCATGAACGGCACATAGCTCGGATTGTGCAGGGTAAAGAGCCAAGGCCCGCCTTCCGACACATTCTCAGCCCCGGTAATCTTCATTGCGTCCCTGGCCGTGATTCCGGCTGCCGCAGCATCAGCCGCAGCGGCGGACATCACGGTTTCAGGCAGTCCTTCAAGCTGTGAGGAATCCGTGAGTATCATGCGGAAGGCATTTGTCTCCGCAAGCAGATTGTTCCCGAACTGCTGCTGAAGGGCGGCAAGGGACTTGTTTATCTCCCTCAGCCTGCCCTGTCCCTCCTCATCGAGGGCGACACCGTTGGATACAAATGTCCTGTAGATTTTTTCAAGGACGGCATTCTGCTCCTCCGTCAGCCCGAGAGTCTCCCTCGTGTCATAAAGTTCCCTGACACGGGAGAAGAGATAATGATTCATGTAGATGTTGTCCTGATGCTCAGTCAGAAGCGGCATGGCCTCCGACACAATCTTCTGCATGGACTCCGTGGCATCGGATTCCGCCACATTGAACAGGACTCCGGTCACCTTGTCAAGCAATTCCCCGGACTGCTCGAATGCGGCTATCGTATTCCCGAATGTCGGCTTGTCATTCTTGGCAATTATGGCGTCAATTTCAGCCTCCTGACGGTGAATACCTATCTTTATGGCCGGTATATAATCCTTTTCCTTTATTTCCTCGAACGGAGGCAGCCCATACGGGGTATCCCAGTCAGAAAGAAACGGATTTGTCCGTCCGCACGCAGTCATTCCCATAATCATAAATGCAGTCATCAATAATCTGACGGTTCCCCCAACTGGAGAACCTGACACCAAAGATTTCATAGTATTGTATTGAGATTTTAATACACTTTGTGATGCTTATTCCGCAGAAGCTCCCTTTGAGTATTTGTTCCATGATGAAATCTCATCCATGCCCTTGCGGATTTTCTGTCTTGTCGGCCCGTCAGGATATCCGACGGAAATCAGCAGAGGGATGCGCTTTCCCCTCGGCACCCCGAGCAGCGAGGCTATCTTTTTCTCGTTGAACCAGCCCATGATGCATGTCCCGAGGCCGAGTTCCGCCGCCTGCAGACAGAAATGCTCCACCGCCATGCCAAGATCCATCATGCTGTAGTCCTTGTCCTTGAGCATGCTGCCGATTCTGGCGGTCACATTCATTTTCTCAAGGACCACGGCCACCATCACCGGCACCTGATATGTGAACTTGTTCATGCCCGTGCCGCAGGCAGCATCTGCCATCTGCCCGAGAAGCTGGCGCGAATCCACCACGATGAATTTCCACGGCTGCGAGTTGCAGGCCGACGGGGAGAGGCGGGCCGCCTCCAGGCATTTCATTATCTTTTCCTTTTCGACAGGCTGCGCCTTGTATTTCCTGTCACTCTGGCGCACCTGCACAAGATTCTCAAAATCCATAACTGTAAATTACAGTCGCCGCCGAAGCACATCCGCGCTACAGCGACGACAGGTTCATTTCGTTGACAATATTTTTCCCTTCCGGAGTATAGGCAAATTTCATCCTCTCCGCGTATGCCTTCTCAACCTTGCCGCGGACTATCTTCATGGTGCTGTTGACCATGTGGTTCTTTTCCGTAAACGGCTCAGGAAGCACACAGACTGCAGCCGGAAGCCATCTTTCAGGGAAAGCGCCGGCATTGGCCCCGCCTTTGCGGTATGAATTCACCTCACTCTGAATCTTTTCAAGCATGAGTACCTTGGCCTCCGCAGAATCCGGGTCCATCTCCGGGGAAGTCGCCTTCACATACGCCCTGAGGGCATCCTTGTTCGGCACCATAAGGGCTATGGTATACGGGTCCTGGCTGTTGTGGAGCACTATCTGGTCGATGTACTTCGAATTCTCCACCATAGACTCCTCTATGCCCTCCGGACTGTATTTCTCTCCGTCAGCACTGATGAGCAGCGACTTGAAGCGTCCCACCACATACAGGAAGTCCTTGTCGCGCATATAGCCCATGTCCCCCGTATGGAGCCAGCCGTCCACTACGGTCTCGGCCGTGGCCTTCGGGTTCTTCCAATAGCCGGCCATAACATTCTCCCCGCGGATGACAATCTCCCCTTTCTCGCCGTACGGCAATGTCCTGCCGTCGGCATCGCAGATTTTTATATCCATAGGCTTCACCACGCATCCCGAAGAGCCGAGGATGTGCCTTGCCGGGGCATTGGCCGAGATAATCGGCGTGGCCTCGGAAAGTCCGTAGCCCTGGTACATCGGGATTCCTATGGCATAGTAATACCGCTGAAGGTCTATGTCGAGCAGGGCGCCTCCTCCGACGAAGAATTTCATCTGTCCGCCGAGAGCCTGACGCACGCTCTTGAAAATCAGTTTGTCGAACAATGCAAGCAGAGGCTTTTTCCAGAACTGGGTGATGCCGCCCTTGTTGTAGCCTTCCTTATTGTAGGCTATTGCCATGTTGAGGGCGAAATGGTACAGTTTCTCCACCTTCGCTCCCTTGGCCTTTACTCCAGTCTCTATGTTCTTCTTGAAATTCTTGGCAAGGGCAGGGACGCTCAGCATCACGGTAGGCTTCAGCTCCTGTATGCTCATCGGAATGTTCCGCAGCGCCTCCATCGGAGTCCGTCCTGCCGGCACCGTGCCTATCGAGGCCCCGTAGGACATCATCGTATAGAATCCGGCGACATGGGCGAAGCAGTGGTCCAGAGGCAGGATTATCAGCATTCTGTCCTGAGGTGTCACGCCTATCACCGACTGCGCCTGCTCCACATTGGCTGTGTAGTTCCTGTGTGTCAGGAGTATTCCCTTGGGGTCAGCCGTGGTACCGGATGTATAGCTGATGTTGGCATAGTCGTCGGGGCCGATGGACTCATATCTCTGCCTGAACATGTCCTCATGCTCCGAGAGGAAGGCATCTCCCATTTTCCGGATTTCCGACAGAGGCATCTCCCTGTCCCCGTACTTGTCAAGGTCGTCCAGCACTATCACCTTCTCCACAAGAGGGAGGTCGGCAAGGATCTTCCTGATCTTCGGGAGCTGCTGTGCGGATACCATGACATATTTCGAGTCGGAATGCCTGATACGGAACACAAGGTCATTGCTTTCCTCAAGCTTGACTGACAGCGGCACATTGACCGCCCCGGCATAAAGGATGCCCAGCTCTCCGAGAACCCAGAGATTGCGGCCTTCGGAAAGGAGGGATACCTTCTCCCCTTTCTGCACCCCGAGGGCCATGAGCCCCGCAGCAATGCGGTATGCTTCCTTCCTGGTCTGCCCAAATGTCGTGGCCGTCCATTCCTTCCCGACTTTTTCCCACAGGAAAGTGTTGGAGGCGAACTGCCTTGTGTATTTCTCCACAAACTGGATGATGGTGATTCTTTCTGCCATATCTTCTTGATTATTTGATGCAAAATGAAATGACCGGTCCCATAAAGACCGGATGCCGGAGGCATTTGAAAAGACTGCTACTGCACATCGGCAAAAAGACCGAAGAGCTCGGCGTCAATCCTGTCCGTTATCTCCTGAAAATCTTCAGGCCTGTTCTCGAACTTTATCCTGTCCACATCCAGGATGAGGAGCTTGTGGCTGTATTCTGAAATCCACGCCTCATATCGCTCGTTAAGTCCTGTGAGGTAGTCAATCCTTATGCTCTTCTCGTATTCCCGGCCCCGCTTCTGAATCTGATTGACGAGATTCGGTATGGACGAGCGCAGGTAAATCAGCAGGTCAGGCGGATTGACCAGAGACATCATCAGGTCGAAGAGGTCGGAATAATTCTCAAAGTCCCTCGTGCTCATCAGCCCCATCGCATGAAGATTCGGGGCAAATATCCTGGCATCCTCATAGATGGTCCTGTCCTGGATGATGACATCCGGAGACTTGGAGATTTCCACCACATCCTTGAACCTCTTGTTGAGGAAATATATCTGGAGATTGAACGACCACCTCTCCATGTCCTCATAGAAATCCGCGAGATAAGGGTTGTAGTCCACTGACTCGAACCTCGGAGTCCACTTGTAATGAGCTGCAAGCATCTTGGTGAGAGTAGTCTTGCCGCTCCCGATATTTCCGGCTACCGCTATATGCATATTTCAGAATTTTTTATTTCGGGGACAAACTTAATTAAAATCTGCGGAATTTCATCTACAAAGTCCACCGGATTCCCCGCACACTCTTTACCATTTATCCGACTTGTACTGAATTATAACTCCAATGAATTATCTTTTAACAGGAAGTCGTAAATACTGATGGTTGTAATGCCTGTTTCATCCCGTATGACAGGGCTTTCTTCTCCGATGACTATAATCTTCTTGAACGAATCGCCCACTTTCAGCAAGGAGGCACATTCCTGTCTTATCTTCTCGTCAGACTCCATCCTGTAGGCTGACTGTATATAATACCTCCTGCTTCCCAGATTGCAGACGAAATCGACTTCAAGACTGGCCCGCTGCTGCCTGCCGTTTTCATCGGTCAGCACCACCGGAACTATACCGACATCCACATTGAACCCCCGTATCCGCAATTCGTTGTAAACCATGTTCTCCATCAGATGACTTCTTTCCGACTGACGGAAATTGATACGGGCGTTGCGCAACCCCAAGTCCATGAAGTAATACTTGTATGGGGAATTGATATACCGCTTACCCTTGATGTCATAGCGCGTGGACTTTTCTATCAGAAACGAATCACACAAGTAGTCAATGTATTCTTTGACAGTATCGTATGATATGGAGGACTTCTTCTCGCTCCTGAATGTGTTCGCCAGCTTGTTCGGATTCGTGAGTGCGCCGATACCGGAAGCCAGGAGGTTGACAAGTTCCTCCAAATCATCGTCCTTGCGTATCTCATAACGGTCTTTGATGTCTTTGATATAGGTCTCGTCAAACAATGACTTCAGGAACTTCGCTTTCTGTTCATCCGTATTGTACGACAATATCTGCGGAAGACCGCCATACAGCATATATTCATTGAAGCCTGCCTGAACGGTTCCGGAATATACCGACATGTACTCGCCGAAACTCAACGGATACATTTTTACTTCAAAACCGCGTCCCCGGAATTCCGTAGCTATATCCTTTGACAGAAACTTTGCATTGCTGCCTGTCACATACACATCCATGTTCCGCATACGCAAAAAGCCGTTCAGCACATCCTCGAAATGACAGAGCATCTGGACTTCGTCCAACAAGAGATAATACGTGGAGTCATCTGTAATGCGACTTTCCACAAATGCGTACAGATTATCGGGATTTCTCATTTCCCGACTCCTATAGTCTTCCAGATCCACTTTTATGATATGATCCGGAGCAATGCCGTCTTTTTCTAGCCAAGAGGCAAATATTTCAAAAAGAAGATAGGACTTGCCGCATCTGCGCATGCCTGTTATGACCTTGATCATACCGTTATGGCGTAAGGATATGAGTTCGTCCAGATATTTTTTTCTTTCAATATGCGTCATGATAACGGAAATTTATGTCAGTCTATGACAGAGTTTTCGATTACAAAAATAGATATTTTAGCCAAGCGGTCAAATCCCAATCGGAAAAGTTTCTGTAATTTTGCGGTCTCCGTCGGCACAACAGCAGGTGCGGATGGCGCAACCATGCGGCAGAAACCTTGACAAACAGATGATGAAAGACAACAATTCCCCGGTATTTTCAGACTCAAAGCCTCATTACGAACTCCTTGACGGGCTCAGGGGCGTGGCCGCCCTTTTAGTGATATTCTACCACATCGGCGAAGGCTTCGCCACGAGTCCGATGGACCAGCATGTCAACCACGGGTATCTGGCCGTGGACTTTTTCTTCATACTTTCGGGATTCGTCATCGGATATGCCTACGATGACAGGTGGAAGACATCGCTGACACTGAAGAGTTTCTTCAGGCGCAGGCTCATAAGGCTGCATCCGATGGTCATCATGGGGGCCGTGCTCGGGGTTGCGGCGTACTGTATCCAGGGATGCCGGCGATGGGACGGGACACAGATGCCGCTGACAATGGTGCTCATAGCCTTTCTCCTCAACCTTTTCCTCCTGCCGGCCGTACCCGGAACTGGGGCGGATGTGAGGGGCAACAACGAGATGTTCCCGCTGAACGGCCCGAGCTGGTCGCTTTTCTTCGAATATATCGGCAACATACTCTATGCGCTTTTCATAAGGAAAATGTCCACCCGATGGCTGACGGTGCTCGTGGCAGCAGCAGGGCTCGGGCTCGGGGCATTCGCCATAGGCAATCTCTCCGGATTCGGGCATCTCGGGGTCGGCTGGTCAATGATTGACTGGAATCTCCTCGGGGGCTTCCTCCGCCTGATGTTCTCTTTCTCTATCGGACTTCTCATGTCGAGGATATTCCGTCCGGTGAAAATCCGCGGGGCATTCTGGATATGCAGCGCCATAACGGCCGTCCTGCTTTCCCTCCCGCACATCGGAGGCGAAGACAGGCTGTGGACGAACGGGCTTTATGAAGCCGTCTGCACCATCTTCATCTTCCCCGCCCTCGTATGGCTCGGGGCCTCAGGAAAGACCACCGACAAGGTCACATCGAAGGTGTGCAGATTCCTCGGGGACATTTCATATCCGGTCTATGTGGTGCACTACCCCCTGATGTACCTGTTCTATGCATGGCTGTGGGGCGGAGAAGAGAGGATTCCGTTCAGCCAGGCATGGCCCGCAGCCGCCGCAGTCATCATCGGCAGCATCGTCCTCGCATGGCTCTGCCTGAAGTTCTACGACGAGCCTCTGCGCAGATGGCTCGGGAAAAAAGCCAAAACAATTTCTTAGTCCAACGCACTCAGGTCAATGTCAGGGACTATGGCATCCAATACATTTTTTTAGCGAATCAAGGATTATAAAAGCAACTCCTCGGCTACCGGTGCGTTTTCGAAAAACATCACATAATATATAGGAATATATGTAATGCCGTTTTTAACAAACACTTCACGTTCATTGGACAGCACATAGGCATTCCGGACATTGTATTCCTCTATAGACATGAACTTGTCCAAAGCACTGTGTATAGTGTAATCCTTACCTGATTTCACTTCAAGTGGAATATTTGACAGAGTGTCGCAATCGTCTATAAGATAATCGACTTCGCCGTTCTTCTTATTGTCGTAATAATACAGATTGTACCCGTGGGCAAACAGTTCCTGTGCAACAACTGTCTCATATACTGAACCGAGATTGATGCTTTTTACATCCGACATCACGGCTCTGACATTATTGCGGTAGTATATCCCTGAAAGTATGCCGACATCATTGAGATACAGTTTCATAAGATTTTTCCCGCTGTTTTCTGCCAAAGGATACGATGGCTTGCTTATGGCTTTTACCTCAAGTGCAATTCCCGAAGAAATAAGATATTCGAATTCATCCGTATAATCATCCGAGCGCTTCCATGTTTTTCCTTCGATATCCTTTATCACGACTCTTTTCTTCCTGTTTTCAAGAGATGAAGGTATCATATCGAATATTCTTCGGATTTTCAGCCTTTTTCCATGCTCCGCCTCATATTTTGACGCATCAATGCCGTACATGGAATGCACTTCACTCTGCACGCGCCTGAACTCAGCGATGTTCTTGGTTTTCACATACGAATCCACGGCCTGGGGAAGTCCGCCTACCAAGAGATATTTCTTGAAAAAATCAAGCATTTTGTCATGCAATGCCTCCGACAGTGCTTTTTTCTCATAAAAACTGCTCCTCATGAACTGTACTACAGGCTCACCGACACCATTTGCATACAGGAACTCCTCAAAATCCATAGGATACATATGCTCGACATCAAGGCTGCCGGCAGGTACCGAACTTGTGTTCTTCAACGAAATGCCGAGTTGGGAACCACTTGCGATATAGGTAAACCTACCATCTTTCATAAGGAACTTCACAAGAGTAAGAAGGTGGTCATAAGCCTGAATTTCATCGATAAACACGAGAGTAGACTTTCTGTCTTTCATCTTGTCCCCGGCAACAACTCCGAGTGCCAGATAAAAATCATCCAAAGTTCTGGCTTCAGCAAAAAAACGCTGTCCCACCTTGTCTTCCTCCATATTCAGTTCGATATAATTCGGGAACATGGCCGAACCAATCTCCCGGATTATATAAGATTTACCGATCTGCCTTGCTCCGTCTATAACCAAAAGCCTGTCCGAACCGGATGAAAAATATTCCTTAAGTCTCCTGCTAATCTTCCTGTACAACATATCTATTTGTTTTTCAATTGCAAAAATAATCTTTTATCCACAAAAAGGTGCGTTTTCCTATAAATTTTACCATCAAAAAGGTGCGTTTTCCTATAAAAATCGGCCACAAAAAGGTACATTTTCCCGAAAATAAATTGAAATGCCCGGAGACAGATAAAAAGAAATGAGTAAATTTGAGACATTGATTTCATCAATTACAAGAATATGCTTCAGATAAAGAATTTCTATTTCAACCCCCTGCATGAGTGCTGCAGCGTGGCATGGGACGGGACAGGGGAATGTGTCATCATAGACCCGGGATTCTATTCTCCTCAGGAGAGGGACGAACTCATGGGATTCATCCGGGCCAAGGGACTCAGGCCGACAAAGATTCTGCTGACCCATGCGCATTTTGACCATGTGTTCGGGCTGAAGGAATGTGCCGGGATGCTCGGAGTGCCGGTATACATGGACCCTGCGGACAAGGAGACGCTCGGCAATGCCGGACATTTCTGCAGGATGTTCGGGCTAAAGACACCTGCGACCGACGTCAAGACCGAAGATATCCATGACGGGGACAGGATAAAGTTCGGGGAAACGGAGCTTGAAGTCCTTTCCACACCGGGGCACACCCCTGGAGGAGTATGCTTCTACGACAGGGAGGACAAAGTCCTCTTCAGCGGTGACACGCTTTTTGCAGGAGCAATCGGCCGCACCGACCATCCGGGAGGCGACTATGACAGGCTCATGGAAGGGATTTTCAGCAAACTGACTGTCCTTGACGGAGATGTGGAGGTGATTCCTGGCCACGGCCCGCACACGACCATCACCGACGAGAGGACGAAGAACCCTTTCCTGCAGCCGTTCAACGAGCCTTACGAAGAAGAGTGAATCCCTGTATGGACAAAAAAAGAGAATATATAGAAATAATAGGGGCCAAGGCCCACAATCTCAAGAATGTGTCGCTCTCGGTCCCGCGCAATGAGTTCGTGGTCATCACGGGGCTCAGCGGAAGCGGGAAGTCCTCGCTTGCCTTTGACACCATATATGCGGAGGGGCAGCGCAGATATATGGACACGCTCTCCGCGTATGCCAAGCAGTTCATGGGCATTCTTGAGAAGCCTGACGTAGAGAGCATCACGGGACTCAGCCCCATCATAGCCATCGAGCAGAAGACCACCGGCAACAACCCGAGGTCCACTGTAGGCACCATCACAGAAATATATGATTTCCTGAGGCTTCTGTATGCCAAGGCCTCGACTGCATATTCCCCTGCCACAGGAAAGGCTATGGTCCGGTACACCGACGAGCAGATAGTCTCCCTGATCATGGAGAACTATCGTGAAAAGAAATGCCTCCTGCTTGCGCCGCTCGTGAAAGGGCGCAAGGGACACTACAAGGAGCTCTTCGAACAGCTCCGCAAGCGCGGATACACACAGGCAAGGATAGACTCCGAAATCCGCGACCTTTCCGAGGTCTCCGCTCTGGACAGGTACAAGCCACATTTCATAGAGCTCATAGTTGACAAGCTCAAGCCCACCGCAAGGGATGAGAAGAGAATCAAGGACTCCGTCTGCACTGCCCTGAACCTCGGCAAGGGTTCCCTCGCCGTCATGGACATGGAAACCGGTGAACTCCAGCACTATTCCAAGCATCTCGTATGCCCGGACACGGGACTTTCCCTGGCTGAGCCGGCGCCGCACTCATTTTCATTCAATTCCCCGCAGGGCTATTGTCCGCACTGCAAGGGACTCGGAATGATTGTCGACGTCAACATGGACTCAATCATCCCCGACAGGACTGTCTCCATAGCCGACGGAGCCCTGATACCGCTGGGGAAAATCCGCCAGACGAAGAAATTCGACATCATCCGCTCGATTGCGAGAAAATACGGATTCTCCCTGTATGACCCCGTGGGAGAGCTCGGGGACGACATCATTTCCCTCCTCGTGTTCGGCTCTGATGAACTTTTCAGAATCGGGGAAGGCTCGTCTTCAGAGATGGTGTCTTATCCCGGAATCGTCGATGACATATCCGACAAGATAGTCTGTCCGGTTTGCCACGGCACACGGCTCAACAAAGAGACTGAATATTTCAAGATTGACAGCAAAAGCATATCCGAAGTATCCGCAATGGAGATTTCCGACCTCAGGACATGGCTGGACTCGCTTGAAGGGATATTCACGGACAGACAGAAGCTCATAGCCCGCGACATACTCAAGGAACTGAAGGAAAGGGTGTCTTTTCTTCTGGATGTGGGGCTTGAATATCTATCCCTCGACAGGGCGACGGCTTCTCTCTCCGGCGGGGAAAGCCAGCGCATCAGGCTTGCCACGCAGATAGGCTCAAAGCTTGTCAATGTGCTCTATATCCTGGATGAACCGAGCATCGGCCTGCACCAGAGGGACAACCGGAAGCTCATCGCATCTCTGAAGAATCTCCGCGACGAGGGCAATTCTGTCATGGTGGTGGAGCACGACACTGAGACGATGCTTTCCGCCGACTGGCTCGTGGATGTGGGACCCGGGGCAGGAGAAAACGGAGGCCGCATCTGTCTTTCGGCTCCGGTGGACCTGCTGCTGAAGACAGGTCCGGACAGCACAGTCCGGACAGCAGAAGAAGCTGCGGAAACCTTCTCTGAAGACCCGGAAGTGATGAAGCACTGCATCATAGGTCAGTCCATCACCCTCGACTACCTGACCGGCAGGAAGAAAATCGAAGTGCCGGCATCAAGAAGGACAGGCAACGGGCTTACACTCGGCATCCGCGGCGCCTGCGGCAACAACCTGAAGAATGTGGACATCGACTTCCCTCTCGGCATTCTGATAGGCATCAGCGGAGTCAGCGGCAGCGGCAAGTCTTCCCTCATCAACGAGACCCTGATGCCAATCCTGAAAAACAAATTCTACAACGCCAGGATGCAGCCGCTCCCCTACCGGGACATCGTGGGTCTGGAGAACATCGACAAACTGATTGAGATAGACCAGAGCCCCATCGGGCGTACCCCGAGGAGCAATCCGGCCACATTCACGGGAGTATTCAATGACATACGCAGCCTCTTCGAATCCACCCCGGATGCCAAGGTACGCGGATTCAAGGCCGGAAGATTCTCCTTCAATGTGCCTGGAGGCAGATGCGAAGAATGCAAGGGCGCCGGCATCAAGGTGATTGAGATGAACTTCCTGCCTTCGGTCAATGTGGTATGCAAGGAATGCCGCGGCCGCCGCTACAAGGACGATACCCTTGCCGTCAAATACAAAGGGAAAAACATCAACGATGTGCTTGAGATGCCGATAAGCGAGGCATACGGATTCTTCGGCAACATCCCCGCCATCAGCCAGAAACTCAAGGCCCTCACGGATGTCGGACTCGGATATGTGAAGCTCGGGCAGTCTGCGGTCACTCTCTCGGGAGGCGAAAGCCAGAGGATGAAACTTGCCGCAGAACTCGCAAGAAAGAGCACCGGCAACACCCTTTACATCCTTGACGAACCGACAACCGGCCTGCACTCCGAAGACATAAAGATTCTGCTCGGAGTGCTGCAGCAGCTTGTGGACCAGGGAAACACAGTCATTGTCATAGAGCACAACCTCGATGTCCTGAAGACCGTGGACTATATATTCGACATGGGCCCTGAGGGAGGCCGGAAAGGAGGAATGATAATTGCACAGGGCACGCCGGAACAGCTTGCCGAAGACCCGGCATCAGTCACCGGCCCATTCCTGAAAGAAATACTATAATATGGAAACGACGAGAATATTCTGCGCAAACGACAGGGAAATGCATGAAGTCATGCTCGGCACCCCGCTGTCAGAACTTTCTGAGAGGATATGCAGGACTGTCCGTGACGAGAGCAACGGGGTTGACCTGCCCGTAATCGCAGCTCTGGTGGACCATCAGCTCAAGGAACTGGAATTCAGGCTGACTGTGTCACGGCAGGTGGAATTCATAGGCTACAACCATCCGGACGGACGCAGGACTTATGTGCGCTCCCTCTGCTTCGTGCTGCAGAACGCCGTGCGGGAACTTTATCCGGACAAGGTTCTTGCAATAGAATACTCCCTTCCGAGCGGCCTGTATTGCGAGCTCCGCGCCCCGGAAGCCAAGGAAGACGGCCACCCTGATGTGTATTATGTGACAGACAGTGAGGTAGAGACCCTGAAAGAAAAAGTTCAGGAAATAATTGACGCCGACCTTCCTTTCCACAAGTTCAAGATGAACTGCGACGAGGCGAAGAAAGTCTTTCTCGGCAACAGGCAGCCGGACAAGGCGGAACTTCTGAAGTCCATAGGAAAATTCACCTGCAGCGTATACACCCTCGGAGGGCATGCCGACACCTTCTACGGGCCGCTCGTGCCGTCCACTGGATATCTCAAGGTCTTTGACCTGATCGGCTTCAACAACGGCTTCTGCCTGCAGTATCCTGCCGAGGGCAATGTCAGCAGGGTCATGCCTCTGAAACGGCAGTCCAAGATAGCCGCCGCCCTGAAGGAATATGCCGACTGGTGCTCAATAATGCATGTCCGCGGCGCCGGGACCCTCAACAAGACGATAACTTCCGGAGACGCTGTCAGGCTCATCAACATAGCCGAAGCCCTTCACGAGAGGAAATATGCCGACATTGCCGACCAGATTTTCGCCCGCAGGGACAAGGTGAAGATTGTGTTCATCGCCGGTCCTTCCAGCAGCGGAAAGACATCATCGTCAAAGAGGCTCGCCATCCAGTGCAAAGTGCTCGGCCTGAACCCGAAAGTGATAGAACTTGACAATTATTTCGTGGACAGGGAGAATACGCCGAAGGACGAGAACGGAGAGTATGACTTCGAGGCCCTCGGAGCCATGGACCTTGACTTTCTCAGCAGCCAGCTGAACGCCCTGCTCAACGGAGAAAGGGCAGAACTGCCGAAATTCGACTTCAAGGCGGGCAAAAGGGTTTTTGACGGGGACTTCATGCAGCTCACGGACAATGACATACTCTTCATGGAAGGCATCCATGCCCTCAATCCCGCAATGACACCGGCTGTGGACAACTCCCGCATTTTCAGGGTCTATGTGTCGGCCCTTACATCCCTTCCGCTGGATGAGAACAACAACATATCCACTTCCGACAACAGGATGCTCAGAAGGATGGTAAGGGACAACAGGGTCAGGGGAATCACTCCGGAAGGCACCATAATGAGATGGCACAGCGTACGCCGCGGCGAGAACCGCAACATATTCCCGTTTCAGGAAAATGCCGACGCGGTCTTCAATTCTGCCATGATATTCGAGCTCCCGCTCCTGAAATACTACGCCGAACCCCTCCTCCGCCGCATTCCCCCGCATTCCCCGGCATTCACGGAAGCCATCAGGCTCCTGAAATTCCTGGAATATGTAGTCGCACTCTCCCCAGACGAGATTGCCGCCATACCGCCGACTTCAATAATGAGGGAATTCATCGGAGGGCAGTCCCTGTAGGAAAATCCATATACAGCACAGATACTGATACAGCACAGACATTGATACAGTCATGCCCAGACAAAATAAAACTACATGAAAAGGAAGCATACGATTGCAGCTGCCTGCATCTTTCTGGTGACTGCATTTCTCATCCCCGATGCGGCTCTGTCCGGAACAAGACGACAGCCGGAAGCAAAACATGAGTTGGGAGCAAGGCAGAAGATAACCGGCCGTAACATAACGTATATGCTGAAGCCCCATGAAAGCCTCCCGTCCGCGGACACATCCGGCTTCACAAAAATCTTTCTTGCCGGGACAATTGACATGGGCAGCAGCCGGGACTGGCAGGCGGAGGCATTTGAATATTTTTCTTCCCTGCCGGGGAAATACATCCTATTCAATCCGCGCCAAGGCAACTGGGACGGCAGCAAGCCGGGAGAAATGGACTATCAGGTCAACTGGGAACTCGAACATCTCGAGCAGGCCGACATCATAATAATGTACATCATCGGCACAAGCAAATCCCCGATAACCCTGCTTGAAATGGGACTCTTTGCCCGCTCCGGCAAGCTGTATGTCGCCTGCGAGCCCGATTTCTACCGCCACGACAATGTCCGCATCACCTGCGCCCGATACGGAGTCCCGCTGTATGACACAATTGAGGAAATGCTGGAAGAAGTAAGTGAAATACTGTCCAACGGGCGCGGTTTTGCCGGGTTTTCGCGCCAGACGGCATTTTCAAAATGCCAACGGCCACACTTCTGCTGAAAAAACACGCCCGTTGGAAGGTACAAAATGCTTCCAACGGGCGCGGTATTTTCATCAGGCACGGCAACAAGTGCTCCGCCTTTCAATGCTATACCATTCCGGAGAATCCCATGAATGCCATCGCGAGGATACTTGCGGTGACAAGGGCAATAGGAATGCCCCTGAACGGCTTGGGCACTTTGTTGAGTGCTATCTGTTCCCTAAGGCCGGCAAAGAGAATCATCGCAAGGCCGAAGCCGAGGGATGAAGCGAATGCATACACCACAGACTCGGCAAGGTTGAGCATGTGAGGATCGCCGCCGAATGTGAACTCCTTGGTGACGACGATGAGCGCGATACCGAGCACGGCGCAGTTGGTGGTAATCAGCGGAAGGAAGATGCCGAGGGCCTGATAGAGGGACGGGCTGATCTTCTTCAGAATGATTTCTACCATCTGCACGAGGGCAGCAATCACAAGGATGAATGTGATGGTCTGCATGAACTCGATGTGGAGCGGCACAAGCACATAATACTGCAGGAGATAAGTCACCAGTGTCGAAAGAGTGATGACGAAGCACACTGCACCAGACATTCCGACGGCAGTGCTCAGCTTGTTGGAGACTCCGAGGAACGGACAGCAGCCGAGGAACTGCGCGAGCAGAATATTGTTGACGAATATCGCCGATATTATTATTATCAAATATTCCATGGTCTCTTATTCAATTTTGGTGATTTTCCTGAATATCACTATCAGATATGCCAGAGCAAGGAATGCTCCCGGAGCGAGCACGAATGCAATGATGCCGTCGCCTTCGATGAATTTGAAGCCGAAGGCAGAGCCGCTGCCCAGAATCTCGCGGACAAGGCCGAGGATTGTGAGCGACATGGTGAAGCCCAGCCCGATGCCTATGCCGTCACAGGCGGAATCGATGACAGAGTTCTTGTTGGCGAATGCTTCGGCGCGGCCGAGCACGATACAGTTCACCACAATAAGAGGGATGAACAGTCCGAGAGTCTCATACATGGCCGGAGTATAGGCCTGCATTATGAACTGCAGGATGGTCACGAAGGCCGCGATGATTACGATATATGACGGGATGCGCACCTTGTCCGGGATATACGGGGCCGTGGCGGAAATCACCATATTGGAAAGCACGAGCACGAACATCGTGGCGAGGCCCATACCCATTCCGTTCATTGCTGAAGTCGTGGTGGCCAATGTAGGACACATTCCGAGCAGCAGGACAAATGTAGGGTTTTCCTTTACAAGTCCTTTGGTAATAAGTTTGAATTTTCCCATTGTGTTGTCCTCCGTTATTTGTTTTCTTCAGCGGTCTGTGCAGCAGGATCCTCCGCCGGGGCTTCAGTCCCGGCGGATATATCCGGAACACCGCCTGAGACTATTGTCTCATATATTGCAAGGGCATTGTTCACTGCAGCGACATATGCCCGGGATGTGATTGTCGAAGCCGTGATGGCATCGATGTCTCCCCCGTCCTTCTTCACGGCAAGCTTTGTCGCAGCTGGATTGAGATTCTTGAACTGGTCAGCGAAAGCCGGTTCGGTACATTTTGCGCCGAGTCCCGGGGTCTCGCTCTGTGAAAGCACTGAAGTATTATAGACGATGCCGTCTGCGGTGATTCCCACCATCAGGGATACCGGGCCGCTGAAGCCCGAGGCAGATGCCGTGACAGCATATCCGATGACTTCACCTCCCTTTGAGGCTGCATAATAGCTGATTGTCCTGCCGTCCGCCTCAATGGTTTTCAGTTCAGGGGCACCGTCAAATTCAGGAAGCACCTGCCTGATGGCGTTGTTGGTCTTCGCTTCAGCCGCAGCTTCTATAGGAGCCTTGGTCAGGGCATATACCCCGGCAAGCAGGCCGGAGCTCACAAGACAGATGACGCCGAGGCTCAAAACCATGTTTTTCAATGATGACTGTATTGCCATAATCTATGCCCTCCCGTATTTTTTCTGTTTGAATGCCTTGTTGATGAGAGGCACCACGGAGTTCATGATGAGGATGGCGAATGACACGCCCTCAGGATACGAACCGAAGTACCTTATCAGCATTGTGAGAAGTCCTATTCCGACACCGAATACAATCCCGCCTTTGGTGCTCATAGGAGATGTCACATAGTCGGTCGCCATGAATACGGAACCCAGGAGAAGACCTCCGGTGAGGAGATTGAATAGAGGGTCGGTGTAAATCATAACATCTTTCATCCAAAGCAAGTCCACTAACCAGAATATGCCTGAGAACACGATGACGGTTGCCCAGATGGAAAGCGTTATGTGCGGTCTGATGACCTTGCGTGCAAGCAGATAGATGAAGCCTATGAGGATTGCTATCGCGGAAATCTCGCCTGCAGAGCCTCCGATATTGATGAAAAGGGTCTGGAGATAAGAGAAATCATTTGCAGCGAATATCTGGCTGAGGCTGTCGCCTTTGGCAAGCCCTTCCTTCACAGTCCCGAGAAGGGTCGCGCCGGAAGTCGCGTCGACATTGATGAATCCGGCAGGGCGGGCCCAGTTGGTCATGGCCACCGGGAATGACACGAGCAGGAAGACACGGGCAGCGATGGCAGGGTTGAAGAGGTTCTGTCCAAGGCCACCGAAAGTCATCTTCACGACACCTATCGCAAAGATTGCCCCAATCATGGCCACCCACCACGGGCAGGCAGGCGGAAGGTTCAGGGCAAGCAGCACGCCTGTCACGGCAGCGGACCAGTCACTGATGGTGCACTGGCTCTTCATCAGGAATCTCGTGATGAGATATTCCACAAGGATACAAGTAATGACGCTGACTGCGAGCAGCATGACGGATGACCATCCGTAATAGAGGATGGACACGACCACCGACGGCAGGAGCGCAATCACCACATCACGCATTATTCTCGCAGTGGAGACATCCGCGTGTATATGCGGTGAGGGTGAAACCAATACTTTATTCATTTTCTGTCTCAATTTTATTCAATGGATACTCCTTATTTTTTCGGTGCTGTCCTTGCCCTCATGGCTCTGATGACCTCACCCTTGGCTACCCTGATGACATCCAGAAGAGGAATGTTCGCCGGGCAGGAATACAGGCAGCAGCCGCACTCTATGCAGTCCTGGATGGCATTCTGCTCCAGTTCATCCATCATGTTGTTGCGGGCGAGCTTGTTGAGCAGATACGGCTCAAGCCCCATAGGACATGCCTCGACGCACTTGCCGCAGCGGATGCAGTTGCTCTCGGGCTTTCTTGCCGTCTGTTCCTCCGTGAGATAGAGCAGAGACGAAGAGCCTTTCAGGGTGGTTGCCTCCATGTTGGATATGGCTTTTCCCATCATAGGGCCTCCGCTGACGACCTTCACGGCCTCCGAAGGGATGCCTCCGGCATATTCGGCAATGAAAGAAAGAGGGATGCCTATTCTGAACAGATAGTTCTTCTGCCTGCCCGCAGGAAGGCAATTGCCGGTCACAGTCAGCACATTGGTAATCAATGGCATGTTCTTCTGCACAGCATCGTACACGGCAAGGGATGTACCGACATTCTGCACGACGGCGCCGACGTCAATAGGAAGTCCCATTGACTTCACCTGACGGTGCATTACGGCATCTATCAGCTGTTTTTCACCTCCCTGAGGATATTTTTTCTTCAGGACCATGACCTCGATTCCGTCATATCCCTTTGCTGAAGACTGGAGAGACGCGACTGCCGCAGACATTCTGACGATGGCCTCAGGCTTGTTCTCCTCAATTCCTATCACCGCACGGCTGACACCGAGCACTTTCTTCATGATGGCCGCGCCTATGACTATCTTCTCGCTCTGCTCAAGCATGATGCGGTAGTCGGAAGTCAGATATGGCTCGCATTCCGCACCATTGAGAATCAGGCATTCTGCCTTCTTTTCAGGCGGAGGGCAGAGTTTCACATGGGTAGGGAAAGTCGCACCGCCGAGGCCGACCACCCCGTTGTTCTTGATTCTGTCCACAATGAACTGCCTGTCTTCAGGGATTTCCTTTACGAGGGTGTCCGAAGTGTCTATTCCGTCCATCCACTCGTCCGGCTCCACGGCAATCTCCACATGGACCGCATTGTTTCCGGCAAGGTCCTTATACGGGCCGACAGACTTCACTGTACCTGTAACAGAGGAATGGACATAGGCTGAGATGAATCCGCCCGGCTCTCCGATCACCTGTCCGGTCTTTACCCTGTCGCCAGGGGCTACTGTCGGCTTGGCCGGTGCACCGAGATGCTGGTTCATGGAGATGAACACAGTCTTCGGAAGAGGCAATGTCTCGATTTTGCTTCCGGCGGCTATCTTGCTGTCATGCGGATGTACGCCGCCTATTGAAAATGTCTTCTTCATATCTGGTGCTCCTTAATTTTTTTCATTGTTCTCAGCAGCCGGTTTTTCAACCACCGGCTTTCCCGTGGCCGGTTTTTCTGCCGAAGCAGCTGGCTTCGGTGCCGGTTTCTGGGCCGGAGCAGGGAAATTCACATCATGGATGGCCCCCGTCGGACATACCACCACGCATTTCCTGCAGAGACGGCATTTGTTGAAATCAATGTATGCCACATTGTTCTCGACAGTTATGGCTCCGAACGGACACTCCTTCTCGCATTTGCCGCATCCGATGCAGGCTGCCTTGCAGGCCTTGCGTGCAACTGCGCCCTTGTCCTTGTTCACGCAGCTTACGAATACCCTGCGGCCCTTAGGGCCTTTGTTGCGCAGCTCGATGATATTCTTCGGGCAAGCCTTGACACAGGCGCCGCAGCCGGTGCATTTCTCCTCGTCCACAACAGGAAGCCCCGTGACAGGATCCATGGAGAGAGCTCCGAACTGGCAGGCTGCGACACAGTCCCCGCACCCGAGACAGCCGAACGGACAGGCGGTGTCACCGCTGTAGAGGGCTGCCTTGACCTTGCAGGACTGGTATCCGCCGTACTCATTGGTCTTCGGCCTGTTTTCACATGTTCCGTTGCAGCGGACCACAGCTACCATGGGAGCCTTTTCAGTGACTTCCATACCGAGGACGGCAGCAACTTTCTTCATAACTTCATTGCCTCCGACAGGACAGAAATTGTTGTCCAGATTCGGAGCCTCGACGCATGACTGGGCAAAAGCTCGGCAGCCGGCAAATCCGCAGCCTCCGCAATTGGCACCGGGCATCACCTTCTCGACCTCGTCTATGCGCGGGTCTTCCTCCACCTTGAATCTCTTCGCGACAAGATAGAGGACCACGGCAAGCAGCAGGCCCATGAGGGTAACGGCCACAATAGTCCAGATAATTGTTGTTGTCATTTCTATTCTTTATTTTTTATATAGAACACAAAATCCTTTGACAGTCGTCCGCGCAAAAGGTAGATGACCAGATAATACAAGGCCACCGCACCTATCGCTATCAGTCCGGCATATGCCTCGTGACCGATAACGGGGGACAAAGATAATATTAAAATCATTAAAATCAGCAAAGGAATCACATAAGATATCCATACGGCCTTCAGTCCCATGGAACGGCGGAGCACGACAAGCACCTCATCGCCCACATTGCGGAGCGTATACGGGTCTGTCGGAACTCCTATAAGCTTGACCTGCTCCTCAGATACGCCGCACACGCCTTTGGCATGGCAGGCAGAGCACGCCGAGGAGGAAATGATTTCCACTGTGGTCATTTCCGGCGTTATCTCAACAATTTTCCCTATGTGGGATATCTCATCTTTCGCCATATCTGAATATTATTTATTCTTTTTTACCAATGATGAAAAAGGATGCTTCAGACCCGACCAGCCTTCAAGCCTGCCGCTCGCCGTACCCACGAGGATGGGGGCCTCGAACAGCACCGGAATCCTGTTGTCATCGTCAGAAATCCAGATCGTGAGGTCTTCGTCTCCGGTAAAGACATTCCCGGCCAGCAGTTTTGCCGAAAACCTTATTGTGTTGACGGTGCCTAGTCCCTTTATCTTTTTCTGTTCCCTCCCGTGCAAAATGAAATATACATTATATATATCATCATCTATCGCAAATGTCATCGGATACCGGACTTCCGGGATGACTTTGTCAAAATCCATGTTCCGCGCAAGAAAAAAGAGAGCAGGAAGATCATATGTGCATTCGTCGAGCGGCAGTTCCAGATATCTCCGGCCGCTTGAGGATGAATACACGTCAGCGGAAATATATGGGTCTGCTGTACCATCCCACACATAATTGTATTCATTCACGGCAAAATATTTCCCTTCCCTGGTATCTCTGGTGAATTTCAGGGGGCGCAGGCCGTCTGTGGTGAACCAGGACCTGAAATCCTCCCGCACTTTGAAAAAAAGGTCAAAGAGCTTTGTCGTGCTTCCGAGCACAATGCAGCGGAATGCCTTGTCTGTGCCGAATGTCAATGTATCCAATTGTACCGTAGCCCTTCCGACGTCAGAATTGATGACGCCCCATTCATAATGCATTGTGAACCGGAGCCTCTCCCCGGCACAGAAGGCAAGATCTTCCTCCAGGACAGAACGGACAGGGATGCATCCTGTGGACACTGTATCTCTGCCGGCATTCTCTGCATGAAGAGACTGATATGCCATGCATGCCAGAAAAACTGCAACTGAAAGGAAGCGCACCATCGTCAAATCCTGTCTGAATATTAAGATATCATCAGAGACGCGTCAGAACTCGGAATTTGATCCCATGTCCGAGCCGAATGCTCCGGACGGGGAGACAAACGGAGAGTCTTCATCGTTCATCCTCGAGGGTACAGCTGACATTCTTTCCGCCTGACTGACAAGAGTTTCTTGCATCTCGACAAACTTCACTTCCGATGCCTTGAACATCATGTCGATGTCCGCTATCTCACCGTTTCTGTGCTTGGCGATGATTATCTGCGTCTTTCCCTTGTCCTCGACATTTTCCGACAGCCCCTGATAGTCAAGCCTGTGGATGAAAATTACCATGTCGGCATCCTGCTCGATGGAGCCGGACTCGCGGAGGTCGCTGAGCTGAGGCCGGTTGTTGCCCCCGGTGCGCTGCACGGCGTTTCGGCTCAACTGTGAAAGTGCGATAATCGGCACATTCATTTCTTTGGCCGTGGCCTTGAGTGTCCTTGAAATGGCGGCCACCTCCTGCTCCCTCATCCCCCTGAGCTCCGAAGGGCCCTGCATGAGCTGCAGATAATCGACTATTACCAGCCTGACCCCTTTCTGCTTGACAAGCCTCTTGACCTTGGAGCGGAATTCCATCACTGGAAGAGAAGGGGTATCATCGATATACAGCGGGGACTTGGCCAGATTCTTGCACTTTTCCTCAAGCTGCTTCCATTCATAGTCCGCAAGCTTCTGTCCGCCCTTGATTTTGTCGGCGCTCAATCCGGATTCGCTCACCATAAGTCTCTTGACAAGCTGGATGGAAGGCATTTCCAAAGAAAAGAAAGCAACCGGCATATTATATTGCACGGCAGCGTTCCTGGCAATATTGAGCACAAAGGCCGTCTTTCCGACAGAAGGCCTGGCCGCAAGAATGATGAGGTCGGAAGGCTGCCATCCGAAGGTTATATCGTCAATGGACCTGTATCCGGACGGGACCCCGCTAATCCCGGTGGTCTCCTGCAGACGCTCTATGTCATTGATGGCCTGATTGTAGACAGAACCTATCTCCTGAACATCCCGTCTGACATTGTTCTGAATCGCCGCGAAAATCTTCGTCTGCGATATGTCTATAAGGTCATCGACATTGACTGTCTCGTCGTATGCCTTGCGGAGAATGTCATATGAAGCAGTTATGAGCTCCCTCTGGATACATTTCTGCTTCAGTATCTTGATATAGTATTCGACATGTGCGGCAGCGCCGACTTTCTGGGAAAGCCGGGCAAGGGCAACCGGCCCGCCGATGATTTCAAGATTGCCCTGGGACTTGAGTTTCTGGGTGACAGTAAGGACATCAACGGACGAATGTTCATTTACGAGGGCCGAAATGGCCGTGAAAATCATCCTGTGCTTCTCATCGTAGAAGCACGAAGGAGTCAGCTCCTCCATGGCCTCGTCGACGCAGTTCGGCTCAATCAGCATCGAGCCGATGACAGCCTCTTCAACATCAAGAGCCTGAGGCGGTTTGTTTCCCACCTCAAGCCCCAGCATCTCAAGATCCACGCTGTCGTTTCTACGCGAAGATCTCCGCTTTCTTTCTTCTGCCATGAATCCTATTCAAAGTCAGGATTGACCAGTATCCTGCCGCAATATTCACAGACAATCATTTTCCTGTTTGATGCGATGTCAATCAGTCTCTGAGGAGGGATTGTATTGAAACATCCTCCGCAGGAGTCGCCGTTGAACACGGAAACAACCGCAAGATGATTGTGACAGCTGTTCCTGATGCGCTCGTATGCACTCATCGTCCTGGCATCAATCTTAGCCGCACATGCATCGCGGCCGGCCCTGAGCTTTTCTTCCTCCCTGGAAGTCGACTCCACTATTGTCTCAAGCTCCTGCTTCTTGGCCTTGAGGTCCTCGTTCTTGACCTCTGTCTTTTCCTTCAGAGCCTCGAGGTCGGTCTTCCGGGAAGCAATGTCCGCCTTGGTCTCGTCTATATTCTTCTGGGCTATCTGACAGAGAAGGTCAAGATTCTCAAGCTCTTTGTTGAGTGAGTCATATTCACGGCTGTTGGCCACATTGTCCAGCTGGGATTTGTATTTGTCAATCTGGGCATTGTAGTCCACGATATTATGCTTGTACTCGGCTATTGACTTTGTGGCCTCGTCTATCCTCGCTGATATGCCGGCCGCCTTGGCTTTGAGGGCAGCTATCTCATTTTCAAGATTTTCCACTTCGACAGGAAGTTCTCCGCGGAGCTGAAGTATCTTGTCTATTTCAGTATCTGCCTGCTGCAGGGCATACAAGGTCTTGAGCTTCTCCTCAACGCTCAAGTCTGAATCAGCGAAACTTTTCTGAATGGACACGAAAGTCTCCCTCTGGTCTATGGGAGTCTCGATTTTTTTAGTCTTTTTGGCCATGTCGCTTAAAATAATATCTTTATAAAGTACTGTACTTAAAAATAATATACCGGATTGCTGCGGAGATTCTCCGTAATTCGGACTGCAAAGGTAGGAAAATTTTTCTTCAACAGCGCAAATAAAATATCAACTATCTCTATCTCACTCTCATAATGTCCGACATCCATTATCATGAAGCCTGGCCTCGTGAAAAAATGATGGTAGGATATGTCCCCGCAGAGATACAGCTGCGCACCCGCCTCCTCGGCCTTCCCGATGAGGGAGCCTCCGGCACCGCCACACATCGCCACCCTTGATATAAGACAGTCGACAGGTCTTGATGACCGTACAGCCGCGAGATTGAATTTTTCCTTTACAAATTCTATTGCCGCACGGGCATCCATCGGCTCCGGGAAATCTCCGACTGTGCCCAATCCCACACCGTCATCTTCAGCATCAAGCACTTCTATATTCACGAGCCCCAGCCTGCGCGCCATCGCACCGCTCACTCCGGCAATCACCTTGTCCGCAGAAGTATGGGCGGCATAGACCGAAATCCCGGCCGAAACCGCCTTCATCACGGCCAGCCCGACGGGGTCCTCCGGAGCTATCTTCTTCAGCCCTGAAAATATCAGCGGATGGTGGGTCACAATCATGTCAGCCCCGACCGAAACCGCCTCATCCACAAGCTCCGGCGTACAATCCAGCCCCAGCAGCACCGAACTCACCGATGCATCAGGCGACCCTATGCACAGACCGCTGTTGTCCCATTTTTCCTGCAGCGACAGCGGGGCGAATTCCTCTATTGCCGCCGTCACATCCTTGACTCTGATTTTTTCCATGGCATTCTGACAATTACAGATTCTTCCGCGTTTCTTCCAGTTCCGAACGGAGTTTAAGGAGAAGCTCCATCATGCGGGCGGCCTGCCCGACCTTGTCCTTGTCCTGGAGCAGCTTTCTGTATGCACCCCCGAGGGTCATCCCGCAGACTTTGACAAGAAAATGAATCTGACGGAATGTCTCCACATCCTCCGGAGAATACAGCCTGTTGCCCTTGGCATTGCGCCGGGGCCGGAGCAGCTTGGGGAACGAATCGGACCAGAATCGCACAAGGGAGACATTCTCCCCGAGAATCCGAGCCACTTCACCAATAGTATAATACAGCTTTTCCATTGCTCTTACTCATATAAGACTCCTGCTTAGCCTGGCATTCACTCCATCGACTGGGCTACGCTCTCCCCGAGAATCATCATTTCGACATACTCTTCCGGAGACACGGAGCCGAAGAAATAATTCACCGGGTCGACATGAATGGTATCCCTTATTATTTCATAATGCAGATGCGGCGCAAATGACTTGCCTGATGAACCTGTTGTAGCCACAAGATCCCCTTTCTTCACTACCCGTCCCCTGCGCACGAGTATTTCCTTAAGATGGGCATAGCGCGTGACATATCCGTTCCCGTGATCGATTTCAAGGACATTGCCTGACTCACGGCCGGAACGGACTGTCCTGAGGACAACACCGTCAGCCGGAGAATATACCGGAGTGCCTGAAGGGACAATCATGTCAAGCCCGTTATGCTTCTGGTAGACCTTGTAGAACGGACTCATTTTCTGCCCGGTCGACGCCCCTGTCTGGACATAAGGAAAATCTTTGAGCGGCAGCACAAGAGGCGGCAGGGAGTCCTGGAGGTCAACGCACTTTTCAAGAATCTCATGCAGCACGGCATCCACTTCCGCCGCTCCCCTGACGGCATTACGGAGCTTTGCCTCCGTATATCTGACTATTCCTTCATCAGAGACAGAGTCTCCGGACTCGACAAAGAAAGCATATCCGAAATCGGGAGCGAGCGGTGACGACGAATTGAAAATCTCCTTATATATGCCGTTGTCCCTGGCCTCAAGGCCGGAAACTACATCCCCGAGCAGAGCCTCTTTCTCCACCATATCAGGATAAAGCTTGGCATACATCCGGTTCTCCTGCTTGAGACGGCGTTCCGCATCAGTGCTGAAGAACAGGGCAAAGAAGACATAATAAATGACCGCCAGTGCGATGCTGACAAAAAAATATTTCAGACATCTGCGTATGATTTTCGCGGCAGAAGGACGGACTTTCCTGATTCTGAAGTCATCCTTGTCGATTTCATACCGGCCCGTCATGACTGCTCGCTTTTGACTTTGTCCACAAGAGACATGTATTCAGACGGATCCATGGACAGATCAAGATAGTTTATAGGATTGACCTGCCTTCCCTTATAAATGACTTCATAGTGCAGGTGCGGGCCCGTGGACTTGCCCGAATTGCCGGAAAGCCCCAGGAAAGAGCCTCTTTTGACAACAT
Source organism: uncultured Bacteroidales bacterium (assembly GCA_949286415.1). Taxonomy (GTDB): domain Bacteria; phylum Bacteroidota; class Bacteroidia; order Bacteroidales; family UBA932; genus Cryptobacteroides. Next base: position 113,136 of record CASEBV010000012.1, on the reverse strand, counting down.
CTCCCTCATGCACCGAGATGGACTTCATGTGGGCATACCTCGTCTTGTAGCCGAATCCGTGGTCAACTATGACAGAGTTTCCATAGCCGTAGAAATCATGGCGGACTCTCTCGACCACTCCGTCGGCAGTGGAATATATGCCGTTGCCTGAAGGCATGGCGAAATCTATGCCCTCGTGGAAGGCCGTCCTCCCGTAGACCGGATCCGTACGCCGGCCATAATAACTTGAGATATGATATGAACCGGGTACCGGGCATATCGGCGCAAGGGCAGGTACGCAGAGCACCATATCCCCGGAATGTTTCGCCACTGCCGCAATCTCGTCAAACGACTTGCTCTGCAGGTATGTCTTCTTGGTAAGCACATCCAGCCGCACTACGGTTTTCTTGAGAAGACCCGAGCCGCCGCCATAGTCAAGGTAAGAATATCTGTTGACTCCCCCGAAGCCGGCATTCCGGACTTCTGCGGGAATCTCGTACATGCCGAACACTGCCCGGTAGATGTCGTTGTCTCTGACTGACAATGCCTGAAGGAGCTCGTCATATCTGTCAAGCTGACGGTTCATCATTTCCACGCGGGAGCTCCACTTCGCATTGTTTTTCTTGATGATGACCGTCTTCGGAAGCTCCTTCCCGAGTACTGAAGTATATATCCACGCATACAGGAATGTAGCCGCAATGCTGCCCAGAAACAGAAAGATACTCTTGAAAACACGACGGCGGGCAGTACGCTCCCTCACCATCTCGTATGAAAGGGTGTCGTTGTTGAATCTGTACTTCCAGTTTTTTGACATGGCGCAAATATAGTCCATTATTTGCAAAAAAGTTATAATTTTGCGAGTTATTTGAAAATATACGCGGTAATTTGGATACAGATACAATGAGCAATATGACTTCAAAAGAAATAAGACAGGCTTTCCTGGACTTTTTCGCATCCAAGGGGCACACAGTTGTCCCGTCGGCACCCATGGTCGTGAAAAACGATCCGACACTGATGTTCACCAATGCCGGCATGAACCAGTTCAAGGACTGGTTTCTCGGCAACAGCACACCGAAATACAAGAGAGTTACTGACAGTCAGAAATGTCTGAGAGTCAGCGGGAAACATAATGACCTCGAAGAAGTGGGGCATGATTCGTACCACCACACCATGTTTGAAATGCTCGGCAACTGGAGCTTCGGGGACTATTTCAAGAAAGAAGCCATAGCATGGGCCTGGGAACTTCTGACAGAGGTTTACCGGATTGACAAGAACAGGCTCTATGCGACAGTATTCGAAGGGGATGCGGCAGACCACACTGAAATGGATGCCGAAGCCCTCATGGAATGGAAGAAATATCTCCCGGAGGACAGGATTCTCTTCGGCAACAGGCATGACAATTTCTGGGAAATGGGCGACACCGGTCCATGCGGCCCATGCAGCGAAATCCATATCGACCTCAGGAGCGACGGGGAGAGGAAAGAGATACCGGGACGCGAGCTTGTCAACAAGGGCCACCACCTTGTGATAGAAATCTGGAACCTTGTCTTCATGCAGTTCAACCGCAAGGCAGACGGGCATCTTGAGCCGCTTCCGAACAAGAATGTCGACACGGGAATGGGATTCGAGAGGCTGTGCATGACCCTCCAGGGAAAGACAAGCAACTATGACACCGACGTCTTCACCGGAATGATTCACAGGATAGAAGAACTCTCCGGACACGGATATCATGAGTCCGAGAAGACGGAAGTGGCAATGAGGGTAATCGCAGACCACATCCGCGCAATAAGTTTCTCCATAGCGGACGGCCAGCTCCCGTCAAATGTCAAGGCCGGATATGTCATCAGGAGAATCCTCAGGAGGGCAGTCCGCTACGGATACACTTTCCTCGGATTCAACGAGCCGTTCCTCTGCAGGCTTGTCGGACAGCTTGTGGACGACATGGGACAATTCTATCCGGAAATCGCAAGCCAGCAGGCCCTCATCGAAAAGGTCATCAGAGAAGAAGAAATGGCGTTCCTGCGTACACTTGACAGAGGAATAAGATTGATGGACAGCATCATGGCCAAGTCATCGGACACAAAAGTAATTTCAGGGGAAGATGCATTTGTACTGTACGACACATACGGATTCCCAATAGACCTCAGCGAGCTCATTGCTTCAGAAAACGGCTATACAATTGATATCGAAGGCTTTGAAAAGGAGCTGCAGAAACAGAAGGAAAGGGCGAGAAACGCTACGGCGCTTGAATCCGGGGACTGGGTCGAGTTCCACAAATGCGACAATGTCGAATTTGACGGATATGACACGACTGTAGTCAGCGGGGCATCCCTGGTCCGCCACCGCACCGTCAAGGCAAAGAACAAAGTCATGTACCAGCTCGTCTTTGACAAGACACCGTTCTATGCCGAGATGGGAGGACAGGTCGGAGACACCGGGACAGTCACAGCCGCCGACGGGGAACAGGTCAGAATACTCAACACCATAAAGGAAAACAACCTCACCATCCATATTGCAGAAAAGATACCCGCAGACTGCAACGGGGCATTCACGCTTCAGGTGGATGAGGCAAGGAGGAGGAAAATAGCCTCCAACCACACCGCCACACACCTGCTGCACAAGGCATTGAGAGAGATTCTCGGTTCTCATGTGGAGCAGAAGGGCTCGTATGTGGCGCCTACCTATTTCAGATTCGACTTCTCCCATTTCGAGAAGCTTTCCGACGAACAGATTGACCGCGTGGAGAGAAGGGTAAACGAACTCATCAGGCTCAACAGCCCTCTTCAGGAGAACAGGGCCGCCACCATGGAAGAGGCAAAGGCCGCCGGGGCGATGGCTCTCTTCGGAGAAAAATACGGGGACAGGGTAAGGATGGTCAGATTCGGTGATTCCATAGAACTCTGCGGCGGAACACATGCAGCAGCCACAGGACAGATCGGGTTCTTCAAAATAGTGTCCGAATCGGCCATAGCGGCAGGCATCCGACGCATTGAGGCCGCCACAGGCGAGGATGCGGAAAACGTTGTGGATGTGATGGAGACCATGTTCCGCTCAGCGAGAGCCCTCTTCAACAATGCACCGGACCTCGCCGCCTCGGTAAAGAAACTGATTGAGGAGAATGAGCATTTCAAGAAGGAAATAGAAGCCAATGCAAAGGAAAAGGCTGCGGCACTGAAAAAGACGCTGACCGAGATAAGCAGACTCATTAATGGAGTGAATGTGGTGACCTTCACCCACAGCATAGATCCAGCAATGCTCAAGAATGCAGCCATGATGCTCCAGAAAGAGACGGTCAACATGGTTGTAGCCGGAGCATTTGAATATCAGGGCAAGCCGCAGCTCCTTCTGATGTATTCGCCGGACCTTGTGGAGGCAGGGCACAATGCTTCCAGGGACATAAAGGCAGCCGCAAAGGCTATCCTCGGAGGAGGCGGAGGCCAGCCAGGCCTTGCCACGGCCGGAGGCAAGGACACAGCCGGACTCAAGGATGCCCTTGACACAATGATAGAACTTGCAGTCAGATAAAATGGACCGGCCTCCTTGTGGTCAGGCAAATCCAGGCAGATGAAGAAGCTCGACATTTTCATACTGAAGTCATTCATAGGACCGTTCTTCGCGATCCTCTTCGTCGTCATCTTCATCCTCATGATGCAGTTCCTGTGGCTGTATATTGATGAACTCGTAGGGAAAGGGCTGAGCTTCAAGGTCATTCTTGAATTTCTCGGATGGGGATGCGCGACGCTCATGCCGCTGTCGCTGCCTCTTGCGACCCTGCTGTCATCCATGATGACACTCGGGACCCTGGGTGAAAACAACGAACTGCTTGCCATCAAGGCGGCCGGCATATCCTTGAGCAGGGTACTTGCTCCGCTTGTCATCACGTCATTCATCATAAGCGTCGGCACATTCTTCGCCACCAATGACCTCGTCCCTATTGCGTATAACAAGATATATACACTAAGGGACGACATAGGGAAGACCAAAGAGGAAATCAAGATTCCCACAGGGACTTTCTATGACGGCATCGAAGGCTATACTCTCCGCGTAGCCTCAAGGAACGAAGAGACCGGCATGATGCATGATGTCATGGTTTACGGGCACAAGGACAGGAGGGGAAACACCAGCCTCACGCTGGCCGACTCCGCAGTGATGAACATGTCCAAGGACAAGAGCTACCTGACATTCATCCTTTACAACGGAGCCAACTACGAAGAGACCAACACAAGAAAATTCAGAGACACGACCCTGCAGCTGCAGAAATCAGAATTCAGCAGCCAGCAGCTCGTCATTCCTCTTGAAAACTATGCTTTCCAGAAGTCTGACGAAGACAGATTCGGAGATCAGGTCAAGTCCATGAATCTCAAGCAGCTGACACATGGAAAGGATTCAATCGGGAATATTCGGGCCGAAGCGAAGGCCGACCATCTGGACAGGCTGATGAAAAGCGGAATACTTTCATACAGCCGTCAGCTCGACACATCCATACACAGCAGCATAAGTGTCCCGTTCAAGTATGAAGGCGCAGGTGAATGGGAAAGTCTCGACAAGGAAATCAAAGGATACGAAAAGGCCATTTCACATACCAATGAGTTCATATCCCAGCTCACCACTTTCTCAAGAGAAACATATTACTATACCTATACACTCCGGAGAATCGATGTCGAGCAGCTCAAGAAATTCGCCGTGGCAATCGCCTGCTTTATATTTTTCTTCATAGGCGCACCGCTCGGGGCCCTGATACGCAAGGGGGGACTGGGAACTCCGGCCATCATATCCGTGCTGTTCTTCGTATTTTATTGGGTCATAGACATATCCGGAACCAAACTTGCGAATGACGGAGCCATATCCGCAGCCGGAGGAGTATTCATATCATCATACGTGCTGTTCCCGATAGGCATCTTCCTTACATGGAAAGCCATCAACGACTCGTCCATTTTCAGCACCGACAGCATGAAGACATGGTTCAAGAAAGCAAAGATGAAAATAATGGGAAGCATAAGAAAGACACGCATAGTCTACATGGGCACGCCGGAATTTGCCGTCGCCCCTCTTGATGAACTGATAAGGCAAGGATATCATGTTGTCGGAGTCGTCACTGTGGCAGACAAGGCCAGCGGCAGAGGGCTGAAAGTCAATGAAAGCCCCGTAAAGAAATATGCAGTGGAGCACGGAATTCCGGTACTGCAGCCTCTCTCGCTGAAAGATCCTGAATTCATTGAGGCCCTGAAGGCATGGAGGCCCGATATCTTTGTCGTAGTGGCATTCCGCATGCTTCCCAAAGCCGTCTGGGAGATACCGAGACTCGGCACATTCAACCTTCACGCCGCCCTGCTTCCTCAATACCGGGGTGCAGCGCCGATCAACTGGGCAATAATAAACGGGGAACATATGTCCGGAGTCACCACTTTCATGATAGACGACGGCATGGACACCGGACACATCATTTTCAGGGAGCAGTGCCGGATATCTGACACAGACACAGCCGGAGACCTGCATGACAGGCTCATGGACCTCGGCTCCAAGGTTGTCGTGCAGACCGTCGAGACAATTATCGAAGGGAATGTCGAGCTGCGCCTTCAGAAAAGTTTCATCCAGGGAGACGAAGTGCTCAAGCCGGCACCTAAACTGACGAAAGAACTGTGCCGGATCAATTGGAATATGCCGGCCAAAGACATATACAATCTCATCCGAGGGCTGTCCCCTTATCCAGGAGCATATATGGAAATCGGGAAAGAGGACAGTGCTCCGGTCCAGGTCAAGATATACAGAAGCGAGAAACTGACAGAGGAAGAGCTGGCTGCTCTGATGGCGGCATCAGACGGCAAATCCACATCCGCATCTGCGGCAAAGCCTGCACCGGGAACAATCCTCTCTGACGGGAAATCATGGATGGCCGTAACTTCCGGGGACGGGGCAATATCCGTCACAGAGCTTCAGATGTCAGGAAAGAAACGCATGGGCATAAGGGACTTTCTGGCAGGATTCAGGGATCCCCAGATATGGAAAGTCATTCCCGCCCAGGAGGAAACCGGCAAAATGAAAATCTGAACACGATGGGAAAAAGTGCAGTAATCATAGCAAACGGAGAATTCCCCAAAAAAGAATACCCGAAATATATTGTCCGTAATGCCGACTACATAATCTGCTGCGACGGGGCATTCGACAGATATCTCAGATACTCCCGGACACTTTCGGAAGAGGCGAGAATCCCTGATGCCATAGTAGGAGACATGGATTCACTCTCGGAAAAGAGACAGAAGGAGTACGCCGGCATCATTGTCAGGAATCCCGACCAGGAGACAAATGACCAGACAAAGGCATTCGAATACACCCTCGGCAGATTCCCGGACATATCCGAAATACACATAATCGGAGCGACAGGCAGACGGGCAGACCATACGATAGGAAATATTTCTCTTCTCATGGAGTACGCCCGTTCGTATAATCCGGAGGCCAGAGGGGTGACCTTCGACATCATATCCGACTATGAGACAATCTTTCCGCTTACAGACACCGCGGAATTTCAATGCGGAGAAGGAAGAAGCGTATCCATATTCTCTCCCGACAGTTCTCTGCGGATACATTCGGAAGGGCTTGTCTGGCCGACAGACAATGTTGTCTTTGACAACTGGTGGAAGGCGACCCTCAACAGAGCATCAGAAGACACTGTGAAACTCGTGTTCAGCCACAGGTCGGTTGCCGTCGTCATGCTGGACTAAATTTGATGACAATTCATTAGGATTTCTCCTCTTTTAGTCATATTTTTGTATATAACACGATTTTTTAGATAAAAATAATAAGAAAATGTCTGAAAGAAAATATTTTCCGTCCGTCAAGGACATAGAGAATGCAGCCGAAATTCTCGGGGAAATAATCGAGCCTACCCCATTGATGAAAAACAACAATCTTTCAGGGAAATACGGGGCTGACGTCTATCTCAAGAGGGAAGACCTCCAGATTGTCCGTTCATACAAAATACGGGGGGCTTACAACAAAATCCGTTCAATATCGCCGGATGTCCTGAAATACGGGATTGTCTGTGCAAGCGCAGGCAACCATGCACAAGGTGTCGCATTTTCATGCAACAAGCTGCAGATTATGGGCTCCATCTATATGCCGACTACGACTCCGAAGCAGAAAATCGAACAGGTGAAGATGTTCGGCAAGGACTATATTGACATCGTGCTTACAGGAGATACATTCGATGCGGCCAACAATGCGGCGACAGAATACGCACAGAAAAGCGGAAAGACTTTCATCCCGCCGTTTGACGACCCGAAAATCATTGAAGGCCAAGGGACTATCGGACTGGAACTCGCCCGTCAGTGCAAGGAACCCCTTGACTATGTGTTCATTCCCATAGGAGGAGGCGGACTGGCCGCGGGAGTCGGAGGTTATCTTCGCCAGATATGGCCTGAAGTAAAGCTCATAGGAGTAGAACCTGCCGGAGCAGCATGCATGAAGACCGCCATAGACAAGGGGGAAATAGTCGAACTCCCGCACATTGACAAGTTTGTTGACGGGGCGGCGGTAAAAAAGGCCGGAGAATACACATATGAAGTATGCCGCAAGGTACTTGATGACATCGTGGCAGTTCCGGAGGGAGCAGTATGCTCCACCATCATAGAGATGTACAACAAGAGCGCTATTGTCGTGGAGCCCGCCGGGGCACTCTCGTCGGCGGCACTCAGGTTCTATGCCGACAAAATCAAAGGAAAGAGGGTAGGATGTATCGTGAGCGGAAGCAACAACGACATTACCAGGATGGAGGAAATCCGGGAGAAATCATTGCTGTTTGAGGGCCTCAAACACTACTTCATCGTCAATTTCCCGCAGAAGTCGGGGGCGATACTGTCTTTTGTCCGGGATGTAATCGGCCCAGGGGACGATCTTGTGTACATACAGTATATCAAAAAGACCAACAAGGAAGACGGACCTGCACTCATAGGCATAGAGGTTGCATCCAAAGATGACTATGTCGCACTGATCAACCGGATGAAAGCGCACAACATCACTTACGAGTACATCAACGAAAACAACAAACTTTTTGAAATATTGATTTAAAGGAGGTACAACATGGCAAACATAGACTGGACAAAGCTGACTTTTTCCTACACGAAGACAAACACCATCCTCACATGCATGTTCAAGGACGGGAAATGGGGAGAAGTCGAAAGCCGCACGAACGACGACATTACCATCAGTTCCTTCGCCGGAGCCCTTCACTACAGCATTGAATGCTTCGAGGGACTCAAGGCATTCAGATGCAAGGACGGAAGAATCCGCATTTTCAGACCGGATGAGAATGCTGCCAGACTCCAGAGGTCGGCAAAATACCTCGGCATAGAGGCCCCGTCCACGGATATGTTCATCGACATGTGTATCCGCGCTGTAAAGGAGAACATTGACTTTCTCCCTCCATACGGTTCCCATGCTTCCCTTTATCTCAGGCCGACATTAATAGGCATCAACCCCCAGCTCGGCGTCAACTCCTCAAAGGACTGCCTTTTCATGATGCTCTGCTCTCCTGTAGGGGCATATACCGGCGGAAATCTTGAGCCTATCAATGTCGTCATAGCAAGAAATTATGACAGGGCCGCGCCGAACGGCTGCGGATGCTACAAGCTCGGCGGGAACTATGCGGCATCCCTCTGTTCCTACAACATCGCCCATCAGCTCGGCTACAAGGCTGTCCTCTACCTTGACCCTGCCCGGAAGAAATACATCGACGAGTTCAACTCATCCAACTTCTTTGCAATCAGGGGCAACACCTACATCACTCCGAAGTCGGACTCCATACTTCCATCAATCACGAACAAATCACTTGAGGCAGCGGCAAAATATCTCGGGATGACTGTGGAGCGAAGACCTGTTGAAGTGGAAGAACTCAGCACCTTCGAGGAGGTGGGAGAATGCGGCACCGCAGTCGTAATCACTCCTGTCTATCAGGTCGATGACAAGCCTTTCCTTGAATCAGACCAGATCACTTCATACAGTTTCGGTTCAAAGACAGAATGCGGGCCGAAGAGCCTGAGGCTCTATAACATGATCACCGGCATCCAGTACGGGGAAATCGAAGACCCGTTCGGCTGGTGCATCTTCGCTGACTGACGGCTGCGGATTCATGTCCGCACAGGCAGACCCGGACACCGGTCCGGCTCCCGGCAATTTGATGATTATCAGATCAAAGCCGGGAGCCGGTCTTTTATTTAGGAGCTATCTTGTACAGGAATCCTGCAATAAAGGCAAAAAGAATGTTCGGCACCCAGAGCGCGATTCCGGGAGGAAGGAAATCAGTATATACGAACATCTGGCTGAAACGCAGGAACAGAATATAAGAGAAACTCAAGGCAATTCCGATTCCTATGTTCCACCCGATTCCCCCTCTGCGCTTCTTTGATGAAAGAGCCACGCCCATTATCGTCAGGATGAAGGCCGAAAACGGAAGGGCAAACCGGGTATGTTTCTCGATAAGGGCGACCTTGACATTGGCATCGCCCCTCATCTTCTGGATATCTATCATTTCATTGAGTTTCTTGTATGAGAGAGTCTCCACCTCTCCTTCCTGTATATAGAGGTCCTTGACGCTCAGGTCTATCACGGTATCAAGCTGAGAGCCGCTGCGCACCTGGTCACCGAGAGCAGAAGTATAGTCCCTGATGAAATATTTCCTGAGCTTCCAGCAGGCGGCCGTACTGTCCCATACCGCAGTCTCCGCAGACAATTTGGAGACCAGCTTGTTGTCCCTGATTTCCTCAAGGGTAAAACGGTAGGCGGTGTTGTTCCATGAACTGAAGGACTCCACATAGACGAATTGCCCCGGGGCTATCTGATAATGAATGTTCCTGGCCGTCTTCTTGCTGTGTCCCTTGATATATTTGCTTTCGAACTCGACGCGGGTCGCATTGGACTGGGGGATGACAAACAGATTGAGACTCAAGGAAAACAGGGCGATGAAAGTGGCCGATACAATATAGGGCACCATCATCCGGTGGAAACTTATTCCGCATGAGAGAATTGCCACTATCTCCGAGTTGGAGGCCATCTTGGAAGTGAAGAAAATCACCGTAATGAACACGAACAGAGGGCTGAACATGTTCATGAAATATGGAATGAAATTCAGATAATAGTCAAATATTATGGCCTTTATCGGAGCTTCATTGCTCACGAAGTCATCGATTTTCTCGCTTATGTCAAAGATTATCACGATGCCTATGATGAGCAGCAGCGCAATAAAGAAAGTGAATATGAATTTCTTGATTATATAGAGATCAAGCAGTCTCGGTTTCAGTTCCATGTCCCGATGGTTTAAATTCCCGACGCAATGGGTCGATTCCTACAGCCTTGTCATCACCCGTCTGACAGTTTCATTTTTCCATGAAGCGAAGTCTCCGGCAACAATGTGTTTTCTCGCCTCCCTGACCAGATCCAGATAGAATGCAAGATTGTGTTCGCTGGCAATCTGCCCGGCAAAGATTTCCCCTGCCACAAAAAGATGGCGCAGATAAGCCTTGGTATATGTCCTGTCAACAAATGAAGAGCCTTTCGGGTCGAGGGGAGAAAAATCGTCGGCCCATTTCAGATTTCTCATGTTCATGATGCCGTCCCATGTGAATATCATGCCGTTGCGTCCGTTGCGTGTCGGCATGACGCAGTCAAACATGTCCACTCCCCTGGCAATTCCCTCAAGAATGTTGGCAGGCGTGCCGACTCCCATGAGATATCTCGGCCTGTCATCGGGCAGAATCGGACAGACGACTTCAAGCATCTCGTACATCTGCTCTGTAGTCTCGCCTACAGACAGCCCTCCGATGGCGTAGCCCTCCCGGTCAAAGGATGCCGCATGCTCTGCAGCCTCCCGCCTCAGGTCCGGATATACGCACCCCTGGACTATCGGGAAAAAAGTCTGCGAATACCCGTACAGAGGCTCTGTGCTGTCAAAATGCCTGATGCATCTCTCCAGCCATGACTTAGTGAGATTCAAGGATTTTCTCGCATAGTCCCACGAAGCGTCCCCTGGCGTGCACTCGTCAAGGGCCATTATTATGTCTCCACCGATAATTCTCTGGGTGTCAACATTATTTTCAGGAGTAAAGACATGCTTGGAGCCGTCTATATGCGACCTGAATGTGCAGCCGTCAGGAGTCAGTTTCCTGATGGGAGAAAGGGAAAAGACCTGAAATCCCCCGCTGTCGGTCAGAATCGGCCTGTCCCAGGAAATGAACTTATGGAGGCCACCTGCCTTGCGGAGTATGTCAAGGCCAGGGCGCAGATACAGATGGTAGGTATTGCCCAAAATGATTTCCGCCCCGATATCCTCTTTCAAATCCCTGTGATAGATACCCTTGACGGACCCCACGGTGCCGACAGGCATGAAAATCGGGGTCTCGATGGTACCATGGTCCGTCGTTATAATGCCGCAGCGGGCGGACGAAGCGGCATCTGCATGTGTCTTGACAAATTTCATCCGGAATCCTTTTTCAAACGCCAAAGATAGCAAAAGTTGAAGAAATACTCGTATATTTGTTCCCGCCATATAATTGACGACATTATGCAAACGAAAAGCGCAGCTGTACGCACACGACTGATTATAATGAATTTCCTCCAGTTTGCCATCTGGGGTGCATATCTTACTTCAATGGGGAACTACCTCGGCAAGGCCGGGCTCGGGGAAAACATAGGGTGGTTCTATTCAATGCAGGGCATCGTTTCCATCTTCATGCCCGCCATAATAGGAATAATAGCAGACAAATTCATGCCTGCACAGAAAGTCCTCAGCCTCTGCCACGGAATCGCAGGAGTGGCCATGCTGGCGGCAGGATACTATGGAATGACTGCCGGGGCATCCGTCGAATTCGGCATCCTCTTTCCCCTGTATTCACTGAGTGTGGCATTCTTCATGCCGACAATCGCACTGTCCAATTCCGTCGCATATTCTATCCTTGAAGACAACGGATATGACACGGTGCGTGACTTCCCTCCGATCAGGGTATTCGGCACAATTGGCTTCATATGCAGCATGCTCTTCGTCAACTTCATGAGAGACGGAGACGGAGTGCAGTTCCAGTCCACCTACTGGCAGTTTCTCACTTCAGGCTTTCTCGGACTCGTGCTCATGCTCTACGCTTTCACGCTCCCGAACTGCCCGGTAAAGGCGGCAAAAGAAAAGAAGAGTATTGCCGATGCGCTCGGACTGAAGGCTTTCACTCTCTTCAAGAACAAGGACATGGCCGTATTCTTCATCTTCTCGATGCTGCTCGGAGTCGCCCTCCAGATAACCAACGGCTATGCCAATCCGTTCATCACCAGCTTCAAGGCCATTCCGGAATTTGCCGGGACATTCGGCGCGGAAAATGCCAATGCACTGATCTCGATATCTCAGGTGTCAGAAACACTTGGCATCCTTCTCATACCGTTTGCAATGAAACGGTTCGGCATAAAGAATGTCATGCTGATTGCCATGATTGCATGGGTATTCAGATTCGGACTGTTCGGGCTCGGAGACCCGGGGGCCGGAGTGTGGATGTTCATCCTCTCCATGATAGTCTATGGAGTCGCATTCGACTTCTTCAACATTTCCGGCAGTCTCTATGTCAACCAGAAGACTACTGAGGATATCCGCTCCAGCGCACAGGGCCTGTTCATGCTCATGACCAACGGGCTCGGGGCATCAATCGGGATGATAGGCGCCCAGGCCGTAGTCAACGGCTTTACCCATACGGAAGATATCGGAGGCGTCATCTACACCATGGGAGACTGGAGTACGGTATGGTACATCTTCGCAGGATATGCCCTTCTTGTGGCCATTCTCTTCGCCCTGATTTTCAAGGATCCGCGCAAAGACACAGCTTCAGCCCGGAAAGACTGAAGAATCACCGATTTGCAGAATCACTTCCTTTTTATCGAGGAGGCGCCGCTTGTTGATACCGACCAGTCGGAATCTCCGCCGCATATTGCCGAAGATGCCCCTGACACGGCTCCGGACAGAGTGTCATTGCATACAAACCGGGCACTGCTTGCCCCGGATATGTCAATGTCGGCGACATCCGTCTCCAGAAAATTCCCGTCCAGGCCTTTGAGGGAAGAGGCTCCGGACACGGCAATGTCACATGACAGGGTGCGGCCGCAAAGACGGGCATCGCTTGCCCCGGAAATGACAAGATGTGCGGTATCTGCAATTATTTCCCCACTGAAAGACGATGCTCCTGAAAGACGGACAGACAGCACCCCAGCCTCTATAGCCTTGTCGGCAGTAAGGCCTGAAGCTCCGCTGACCTTCACTTTTGACAAACTCGGACTGCATGGCACAATTGCCCTGACATCAAAGCCGTCCCGCACAAGGCCGAAGGCTGAAGGGAATTTTACAGAAATGACCAGTTCCCCGCCCTGCTGCTCTACGGACACATAATCGATTACATTCCCGTCCGCAATAATTTTCACTGAATCGGCATCTGCGGACAGGACCGCGGATATGGCAGATGAAATGCGGAGTGAAGTATAGTTGTCCGCAACGGCATGAGTCCGCGTCTTCTCGACACCGGACAAATTGATTTCTGTTCCGCACCCGGAGACGAAGACAATTGCCGACAAAGCGGCTGCTGCAATAAAAATCTTTTTCATATTCGAATCATCTTTTACATATCAGACCGGACATCTGCCCGAAATGTTGCATCCGTCAGCCCCAATTTTTCCATCAGGGCCTCCGGCTGAGGGTCACGGCCCATGAAGTTGCGGTACAGCACGGCAGCATCTTCCGACCCTCCGCGGGAAAGGATGTTCCTGCGGAAGGAATCGGCGGTAGCCCTGTCGAATATTCCGTTCTTCCTGAAAAGAGAAAAGGCATCGGCTTCCAGCACTTCTGCCCATTTGTATGAATAATAGCCGGCGGCATACCCTCCTGAAAAAATATGCCCGAACGACGGGGATATCGCCGTCCCCGGCACATACGGCAGCACGGCAGAGCCCTCCAGTGACTTGCCCTCAAATCCGCACAAGTCTCCTGATGCAGCCCTGCAGGCCGAGGCATCCTCCATCGTATGCCATGCCATGTCGAGAATCCCGAACTGGAGTTGCCTTACCTGCTGATACCCGGCAAGATAATTCCGTGATTCCACTATTTTGTCCACGAGGGAATCCGGAATGACCTCCCCAGTCCTGTAGTCTCTGGCGAAGGATGCCAGATATTCCGGTTCACAGGCCCAGTTTTCCATTATCTGCGAAGGCAGTTCCACAAAATCCCGTTCCACATTCGTCCCTGTCTGAGACGGATACCGGCCTTCGGCAAGTATTCCGTGAAGCGCATGGCCGAACTCATGGAGAAAAGTGGAAAATTCGCTGTGTGTCAACAGAGACGGCGATGTGGCCGACGGCTTTGTGAAATTGGTGACAATGCTTATCAGCGGCCGTTCCTCCACTCCGTCACGGATGCTCTGGCCGCGGAATTCCGTCATCCATGCCCCGTCCCTCTTGGACGGCCTCGGGAAGAAATCGGCATAGAAAAGGGCAAGATGCCTTCCATCCCCGTCTTTCACATCATATACCTTGACATCCTTATGATATACAGGAATATCATCCCTTTCAATGAATTTCAGACCATAGAGTCTGCCGGCAAGCCCGAAGACAGCGGATATGCAGTCCTCCAGCCTGAAATACGGCTTCAGCTGCTCCTCATTATACGAATACCTCTCTTCCCGGCACCTCTCTGACCAGAATGTAAAATCCCATGGCTCAAGCCTGTCTTCCTCAAATCCGTGTTCAACGGCATATTTCTGCACTTGCGATACTTCCCGGCGGGCAAAGGGCAGGGTCCTGGCCAGCAGACCGGCAAGGAATCCGTCCACGGCCTGCGGGGTCTTTGCCATCCTTTCTTCCAGGGCATAGTCAGCATACGTCCTGTATCCGAGAAGCCTTGCCATTTCAAGCCGGAGAGAAGCTATTTCTCCGATGATGCCGGCATTGCCGCCATCTCCGTCCAAAGCCCTGGAGGCCCTCGCCATATACATCTGACGGCGGAGATCCCTCCGGCGGCTGAACTTCATGAATGCATTGAAACTCGGATATTCAAGAGTATATGCCCATCCTTCCTGGCCTCTCTCCTCTGCCGATGCCTTTCCCATATCCCTGACATAGTCAGGCAACCCTTCAAGGCCGGACTCATCCGTTATATGGAGACAATATGCGTTGGTCGCCGCAAGCACATTCTTGCTGAACTGGATGGACAGCAGCGAGAGCCGTTCGGTATATTCCGCGAATCTTGTCCTGGCTTCGCCTTCAAGAGCAGCACCGCTGCGGACAAATGATTTCCAGGTATCCTCCAGAAGTTTCCTGCTGTCCGGCTCCAGAGAGAGTGAATCCCGCCTCTCATACACACTTCGCACCCGGCTGAAAAGTCGGTCATTCATTGACACATACATTGAAAATGCCGACAGCATCGGAGAGACCTTCTCCGCGATTTCCTGCTTTTCGTCATCGGTATCGGCCTCCAGAATATTGAAGAAAATTTCCGACACCCTGTCCAGAGTACGGCCGCTGTACTCAAGAGCCTCTATGGTATTTTCAAATGTCGGTTCATCCGGATTGCCCGCTATTGCATCTATTTCTCCCCTGGCCTCGGCCAGGGCCGCCTCAAATGCCGGAAGATAATGGCTGTTGTCTATCCTGTCAAACTGCGGAGCCCCATAAGGATACGGAGAATCTGCCAACAGAGGGTTTCGTTCGTCTTTCATATTTGTGTCCTATTTATTGCTTTCCGGATGCGAATGTAAGGATTTTTCCTGTTCATCGGCATCATTGTCCGTATCCAAAGACCCATGAAGTCTGGAAACGGAATAAATCTTATTGGGTGTCATGATGAACCGGATGTCAAAACAGCAGAACTCATCATGCCGGCGGAACTTCCTGTAAGATGTGACAAAAGCCGGGTCAAAGCCGAGATGCTTGAGTTCCGTCAGATCCATTGACTCCAGGCCAAGCTTCAGCATACGGTCAAGGACCTTGTAATTTTTATACAAGGCATTGATTATCCTGAGCTTTGCATTGCGGCTGTCCCTGGACTTCCTGTTGTTGTACCGGTTCTTGCAACTCTCGCAGCAGAACTTCCTGTCTGTCCTTCCGTAATGGATTTTATCCCCGCATTCCAGACAGAGCGAAAACTGACGGTTCTCTTCATTTTTCCTGTAATCCATATCGGCATCATTGTTTGTCCAAATGTGGGAAAAGACAGACAAAGGGACAAATCAATGTGGTGAAATTATAATGACCGGACAATGATTTTTCTTTTTCTTTTCATTTTAAATTTTTTTATGTCATACCGCTGTCTTCAAAAAATAAATTTTCACAACCGGAAAAATGAAAATAAAAATACATGTTCTCAAAAAAGAGAAAAAATAACTGCAAAAAACAGAAAATGCCGGCTGTGTATCATCCGGACATCATGGACGGATAAAATATTTTGCATTACTTTGCCTTTGACCGATGAGTGCGCACAAAATCATTGGCGGACAAATACCGAACAAAATTATCACATTATGGAACAATTGAACAGAATCGAATTGAGGGGAAATGTGGGAAATGTACGCATTTCGACGGTTGGCAGCAGTCAGGTAGCAAGGTTCTCCCTGGCCACCAACTTCATGTACAAGACCAAGGACGGCGAGGCTGTAGTGGAGACCACCTGGCACAATATAGTGGCGTGGGCCGGCAAAGGGATGCCTGACTTCAACAGGATCGGCAAAGGCGTGCCGCTCTATGTGTGCGGACGGCTGAAAAGTTCAAAATACACGGCAGGCGACGGAACTGAAAGGCAAGTATATGAAGTCATTGCCAACAGACTGGCAATAGAGGCTCCGGGAGAATGACATTGAAGAGAGGGTCCCCAAAGATGGTACAGGAAGCGCCCTTTGGGGGATACCCTCTCTGACCTTATGCATGCCGTCACTCCGAGGGATGCCGCTGCCATTGAATACGCCTCTCCGGCCGGATTCTGCCTGTCAGACAAGTCGGACTCTGCCAGTCCAAATAAAATTGAATAATTAAAAATATCAGTTATCTTTGCGCCTTGAAATTTTGAGAGGTAACAATAACTGACAGTTTGTTTATGGAAATCAGAGAGAAATTCAATGACGGCGCATGGAGCCGCAAAATCGATGTGTCAGATTTCGTCTACAGGAACATTACCCCTTATACCGGGGATGCATCATTCCTGAAAGGACCGTCCGAAAGGACAAAGAAACTTTGGAACGAATGTCTCGCCGCTCTTGACCAGGAGAGGAAGAACAACGGCATACGGTCAATTGATGCCAAGACCATCTCGACCATCACTTCACACAAGGCCGGCTATATTGACAGGGAAAGCGAGCTCATTGTCGGACTTCAGACCGACGAGCTGCTCAAGAGAGCCATCAAGCCTTTCGGCGGATACAAAGTGGTGGAAAAGGCCTGCAGGGAAAACGGGGTGGAACTTGACCCTAAGGTAAAGGAAATCTTCACACACTACCGCAAGACTCACAATGACGGCGTGTTTGACGTATATACAGAGGAAATCAGGAAATTCAGATCACTCGGATTCCTTACTGGTCTGCCTGACAATTATTCGAGAGGCCGTATAATCGGCGACTACCGCAGGCTTGCCCTATATGGCGCCGACAGGCTCATTGAAGCCAAGAAAGAAGACCTGCACAATCTCACCGGACCGATGACAGACGCCACGATACGGCTGAGGGAAGAAGTTTCAGAGCAGATCCGGGCCCTCAATGAAATCAAAGTCATGGGGTCATATTATGACCTGGACCTTTCAAGGCCGGCAATGAATGCACACGAGGCTGTACAGTGGGTATATATGGCCTACCTCGCCGCCGTCAAGGAACAGGACGGGGCGGCGATGTCCCTTGGCAATGTATCTTCATTCCTTGACATATACATCCAGTACGACCTCGACCACGGAATCATCGATGAATGCTTCGCGCAGGAGCTCATTGACCAGTTCGTGATGAAGCTCAGGATGGTAAGACACCTGAGGATGCAGTCTTACAACGACATATTCGCAGGAGACCCGACATGGGTGACAGAGTCCATCGGGGGCCGTTTCAACGACGGCAAAGTGAAGGTGACAAAGACTTCATTCCGCTTCCTGCAGACCCTGTACAACCTCGGGCCAGCCCCCGAGCCTAACATGACCGTGCTCTGGAGTCCGGAACTTCCGGAAGGTTTCAAGGAATTTTGCGCCAAGGTGTCAGTGGACACAAGCTCCATCCAGTATGAGAACGATGACCTCATGCGCCATGTGCGCAGCTGCGACGACTACGGCATCGCCTGCTGCGTTTCATATCAGGCCATAGGAAAGGCCATCCAGTTCTTCGGGGCCCGTGCCAACCTCGCAAAGGCTCTCCTGCTCGCCATCAACGGCGGTCGCTGCGAGAACACAGGCACTCTGATGGTCAAGGGAATCGAGCCTCTCAAGAGCGATGTGCTTGACTTTGAGGAAGTCATCAACAACTACAAGAAAGTGCTGCATGAAGTGGCAAGGGTCTACAACGAGGCCATGAACATCATCCACTACATGCACGACAAATACGACTATGAGCGCTCACAGATGGCGTTCATCGACACCAATCCTGAAATCAACCTCGCATATGGCGTGGCAGGTCTCTCCATCGCGGTGGATTCTCTTTCCGCCATCAAATATGCGAAAGTGACTGCTCACCGCAATGCCGACGGCCTCACTGACGGCTTCGACATTCAGGGCGAATACCCTTGTTTCGGAAACGACAACGACAAGGTTGATTCTCTGGCTGTGGACCTCGTGCATTTCTTCAGCAAGGAACTCAGCAAGCTTCCGGTCTACAAGAATGCAATGCCGACACTTTCCCTCCTTACCATCACATCAAATGTGATGTACGGAAAGAAGACAGGGGCAACGCCGGACGGAAGGGCAAAGGGAGTCGCATTCGCTCCGGGAGCAAACCCTATGCACGGCCGCGACTGCCATGGTGCAATCGCTTCCCTCAGCTCCGTCGCCAAGCTTGACTACCATGACGCCATGGACGGCATCAGCAACACATTCTCGATTGTGCCGAAATCCCTCGGCCCTACAGCAGAAGAGAGAGTGGAGAACCTTGTCACCATGATGGACGGCTATTTCACCAAGGGTGCCCATCACCTCAATGTGAATGTCCTCAACAGGGAAATGCTGGAAGACGCAATGGAGCATCCTGAGAACTACCCTCAGCTGACAATCAGAGTCTCCGGATATGCTGTGAACTTCACGAAGCTGAGCAGGGAGCATCAGCTGGAAGTCATCGCCCGCACTTTCCACCAGTCTATGTAATCTTCCGTCAATTCGGAATTTTCAGACAGATATGACCCTGAAAGTACATTCATACGAATCAATGGGAACATACGACGGGCCGGGGCTCCGGCTCGTCGTTTTTCTGCAGGGATGCCCGTTCAGATGCCTTTATTGCGCCAATCCGGACACCATTCCGTTTGAAGGGGGCACAGAGACTGACATCGATGAAATCCTTCAGATGGCAGTCCGGCAGAAGCCTTTCTTCGGGAAACGCGGAGGAGTGACATTCTCGGGAGGAGAACCGACAGTACAGGCCAAAGCACTTGTGCCGCTTGTAAGGCAGTTGCATGAAAACGGCATAAATGTATGTCTGGACTCTAACGGAGGCGTGTGGAACAGTGATGTAGAGGAACTGTTCGGACTTACGGATCTTGTCCTGCTTGATGTCAAGGAATTCAACCCCACAAGACATCAGGCACTTACAGGCCGCAGCAATGAACAGACACTCCGTACTGCCGCATGGATGGAGGAGCACGGCAAACCTTTCTGGCTCAGGTATGTGCTCGTTCCGGGATACAGCGACTTCGCGGAGGACATCAAGGCTCTCGGAGAACATTTCGGAAACACTGGGACTCCTGACAGCGGCGCCCTCAAATCCGGCTACAGGATGATACAGAGAGTGGAGATACTCCCCTATCACACACTCGGCGTCAACAAATACGAATCTCTCGGGCAGGAATACAAACTGAAAGCTGTCCCCCTCAACACCAGGGAACAGCTATCAAGCGCAGAGGAACTCTTCAGAAAATACTTTGACTGCGTGGTGCTGAACTGATGCGCATTTACAAAGGCTTCCGCTTATATTCAATGACAAGCACCTGCCTCGGTCCCACGACGGTGGAATCCGAGACCTCCGCAGGCTCGCCCGTCAATACATTGCGCCCGTCATGCAGGCCCGCCGCTATCTCCGAATAATGTGACCACGGAATCTTTTTCTTTCCGCGGGAATTGTTGATGAACACGAAGACGGCGTCGGTGGTATCATAGCGGAAATAGGCGTAAGTGTTGTCCCTTGACAGGAAATGCATGGTCTTTCCTCTGTGGATGACAGGCTTGTTCTTTCTCCAGCGGAAAAGATGCCTTGTAAAGTCATGGAGGGCTGCAATCTGCCCCTCTGGAACCGGCTTGCCGTCAGTGCCGGCCCCGGCTGCGGCACGGCCTTCCGGAGAAAAGAAATTCTGTTCATCCCCGGGCCATCCTCCCGGAAAGTCCACGCGGAGACCTCCGTGTCCCTTTGACATGTCCCTTGACACAAACATCATCTCATCCCCGTAGAGGAGCTGCGGGATTCCGCGCATGGTAGCCATCATGGTCATCACTATCTTGTGCCTGTCGGCATTGCGCCCCAGCACATCCCCTATGCGGTCCGTGTCATGGTTGCCGGGGAAAATCATCATTTTGGACAGGTCATGATACACAAAGTCATGCGACAGGCAGTCATAGACCCGGGCCATTCCTTCTCCCCATGCACGGGAATCGGTCGGGACTCCAGCCCGGACGGCTTCATGGAGAGGAAAATCCATTATCGACGGCAGGTGTGAATCAAAGCCGTCTCTATTGGGATTGCCGCCCTGCCAATAGGCCAGCTGGGGAATCGAAGATGTCCAGCATTCTCCCACTATGTTGAAATCCGGATATTCCGCCAGGACTGATGCACACCACTCACTCATGGGCTGTTTCTCGTTGTAGGGATATGTATCCACCCTGAGGCCGTCAAGGCCTGCATACTCTATCCACCACACTGCCCATTGCTTGAAATAGTTGAGGACATACGGATTGTCAAGGTTCATGTCAGGCATGGACGGGACAAACCAGCCGCTTTCCTGGATATTCAGGTCATACTCCGAGGCATTCGGGTCCATATTGACCGAGAAGCAGTTGGATGTGCCGGTATATTCCGGAAACCTGTGTATCCAGTCTTTGAACGGAAGGTCCTCCGTCCACCAGTGGGCGGCCCCGCAATGGTTTGTAACTATGTCCATTATTACTTTCAGCCCGAGGGCATGTGCCTTGTCCACGAACTCACGGTAAAGCTCATTTGTGCCGAAGCGGGGGTCGATTCTGTAATAGTCCGAGCAGGCATAGCCGTGGTATGAGCCCGCAGGTTCATTGTCCAGCAACACAGGCGTGCACCATATGGCCGTAGCCCCGAGGTCGGAGATATAGTCAAGGTGATTGATTATTCCCTGCAGGTCACCGCCATGGCGGGCAAAGAATCCGCTGCGGTCAGCCTTCTCGGCCGTATCCGGAGTGGAGTCGTTGGACGGGTCTCCATTGGCAAATCTGTCCGTCATGATGAGGTATATCATATCGGCCGTCGTGAAACTCCCCCGGAGAGCCGAGCCTTCTGCCCTCCGGGCAATCTCATACGGATACCTGAAGCTCTCACCGTCTCTCGTGAACACCAGACTGTAAGTTCCCGTCAGGGCATCCGGAGCGACATCCACGTCCACGAAAAGATAATTGGGACTGTCCGCCCTGTGGACTGCCGTCACTTTTACTCCGCAGCCTCCGTCAGGACAAAGAAGAGCGGAGTCCGGCTCAATGCGGACATCGCACAATGCAATGTCTTTGCCATTGACAAGCAGTTGCAGCGGGGTCTTCATCCCGGTCCACCAGGAAAGCGGCTCCACTCTTGATATATAGTCAGATGCCTCCATACCGTCATTTACAGGAAGCCGGCCTACCGGCCGGAAGATGTGACCATTTCCTTCACCATAGCATTGAATCCGCTTTGGGAGAGCAGGTCCTCCAGAGTCAGATGCATGCGATAACGCCAGTAGTACCGGGCGACGGCAGGCACATTGATTCTTTCCGCCGACGGGTCTTCAAGCCTCAGGTCCCCGTCCATAGAAAGCCAGTCCTGCAGAGGAAATATTGCCAGCATCGACGGAGAGCCAAGGTGCATCTTCATTATGCGCCGGCATATCCATGGCTCACAGAACCACGGGGCATCCCCCTGCTCCCCGAGCACTTCATGCCAGAACTTGTCTGTCACAGCCCTGTCTTCTTCCCACCAGGCTCTTATAGGATTCATGTCATGCGTCGATGTAGAGCAGACTGAATAATACGGATAGCCGGCCGTACCGGCGAAATCTTCGCCGGGATTCTTCGGCATCCGCTGGATTTCAAGCGACAGTATGCTGTATTCGCGCATCACGTCAGGCACGCAGTCAGGTATCATGCCGAGGTCCTCCCCGCAGGCAAGCATTCCGGTAGCAGTCAGAAGGTACGGAAGCTTCCGCATCGCCGAATCCTTCCAGAACGCATTGTGACGGCGATAGAAGAAATCGTCATAGAGCCTGTTGAACGCCCTCCTCCGGTACTCGTCCAGAAGGCTGTAGCTGTATGTGTACTGGGCCGCTATGCGCGGATGCCAGAATCCTTTCTTCTTCGGATCCTCGACAAAAAGGACATTGTCGAGAATGTGCATCAGGCCGTTTTTGAGAGCAACGGATTTGCCGTCCTGCCCCGGAAATGCCTCAGCCACCTTCCTCTGGGAAGCATACCTGCTCCTGAGACGGCCGGCCTTAACATATTTTTTCTTCACTTCGGCGGCATATTCCCCGAACACCCCGTCAATCAGGAAATCATCAATATACGGCTGCGAATATCTTCCTGACGACATGTCGAAGCCCAGACGGGAGAGTTCCTCCGAAGAATACGGCATGGCAGGATTGAAATGCCCCAGAAGCCCGTGCACGGCATCCGAAGGAATCTCCCAGATACGGAAAAATCCCAGTATGTGGTCAATCCTGAATGCATCGAAATATTGTGACATCGTCTTCAGGCGTGATTTCCACCAGGCATAGCCGTCCTTGGCCATTTCTTCCCAGTTATATGTCGGAAATCCCCAGTTCTGGCCCTCCGCCGAGAAGGCATCAGGCGGAGCCCCGGCCTGACAGTTCATATAGAAAAGCCGGCTGTCCACCCACGCGTCAGCACTTGTGCGACTCACTCCAATCGGGAGATCTCCCTTGAAAACCACCCCTTTGGAATGGGCATAGTCCCGTGCTGCAGAAAGTTGAAGATGAAGATGATACTGCACAAAGCACCAGAAATCCGACTCGTTCTGTCTTGCAGATACATATTCCTGCACTTTCTCGGGCTTATGTGTTCTGAAATCCCCTTTGTCTGATTTCCAGAGGCTGAAGTCGGCAGTCCCGAAATCATCCCGGAGCATACACCAGGCAGCATATGGCAGCAGCCAGGGAGCATTCTCTTCAACGAATTTCCGGTATGCCTTTGTGCCGGACACTCTTTTCCATGTCTTCTTGAATGCCTTGCGCAGAAGTCTGATCTTTTCTCTGTTCACCCTCTCGTAATCCACCTGAGGAAGTGCATTCAGTTCATCCCGCAGACGCAGATACTCTTCATCCTCAACGACACCCGCATCCGGAAGATGCATGAACTGAGGATGGAGGGCAAAGCTGGAATTGGCATTGTATGGATACGAGTCCTCCCACGTCCCGGTCATCGTCGTGTCGTTGACAGGCAGAAGCTGGATGACCTTCTGGGCGGAGGCCGCCGCCCAGTCCACAAGCAGCTTCAGATCATTGAACTCCCCGACTCCGAAGCTCTTCTCCGACCTCAGTGAGAACACCGGGACCGCCGTACCGGCAGCTTTCCAGACTTTTCCCGGGACAAGAGAGAACACCCCGCTTCTGAATGGAGCCGACTGAAGAGGGAGACCCTCAGGAACATCCAGCCAGGAATCCCTGACTTCAAGCCGGGTCTTTGACCAGTAATGAATCTCTGAGCCGTTGCCGGCAGTTTCCTCTCCAGTCACAATCCTGTGGGACTCCCATTCTGACCGGATACACACCCCTTCCTGATGCACCTCATAACGGTATTCAAACGGCTTCCCGGGTTTCAGACCAGATATGGTCCCGGCCCATATGTCTCCTTCAGTATATTCAAGCGGGTAAAGTCTGTCTCCGGACCGGAGAAAAAGATTCTGTCCCCATGATGTCCGGTATTCGATTCGTGTTATCAATTCCATGGTTTATCGGCTATATGTTCCAAATATATGGTTTTATTTCCTTTTCATCATCTTCCAGCTGACGACCGGAAGAACAAAGGCGATGAACATCGCAAAAAGCCAGAAGAGTGAGACAGGAGTGAAATTATAGACTGCATCAGCCATATCCGCCGCTGTCTCCGTATACCCCTGGATGAGATAGCCGCTGGCTATGTCCTGAATGCCGGCGGCGACATAGCTGGATATGCCGACTATCCCGAGGGCAGCCCCCGTAGCCTTTCTCGGCACTATGTCCATGGCCATCAGGCCTGCGATGATGCAGTAGAGCACACCGACAGCAAGACTGAATGTCGACACATAGATGACATTGGCGACATATCCGCCGCCCGCGAACAGGAAAAGTCCGAACGAAATGAAGCTCAGAAGCCCGGAAATAATCACAGGCATGATGCGGCTTCCCCTGAACACCCGGTCAGAGAGCCATCCTGCGAGAATTGTCCCCAGCACCCCCAAGGCTGCCGAAAAAGCAATTATCTGCGTCGCGGACTCAAGCGAAAAAGCCTTCTCTTTCTGAAGGAACAGCACGCCCCAATTGGCTATGGCATATTTGGCGATATAGACAAATGCACTTGACGCCGCTATAATCCAAATGCCCGGATGCTTCAGCACGGACTTCTGTATCTCCGCCGTCCTCATCTTGTCCTCCGCCTTCAGTTCTTCTCCGGAAAGTTCCTGCACGGACGGAAGTCCTTTGCTTTCAGGAGTATCACTCACGAAGAAAATGATGATTGCGGCGCCGATGAAGCCTCCGAGCGACGCGAAGATGAAACCGTATTGCCATCCGAGGGCTCCCACCACGAGGCCGACGATTATGAAAGACAGAAATTCTCCGAGATACGGGCTGGAACAGAAAAAACTGTAGTAAGTACCCCTTTTGGAGAGGGGGAACCATCTGGAAAGACTTATGATACCCGGAGGCGATCCCATGGACTGCACCCAGCCGTTCACTCCCCAAAGCACGGCAAATGAAATGAAGAATACCGCGGACGCCATCCCCGAGGCTCCGTGGAAGAGCCCCAGAAGTCCGAGAATAAGATTTGCTACGGCCGACACAAGCAGACCGGTGGCCATGAAACGCTTTATATTGCAATAGTCGGCAATAAATCCGTTCATGAATTTCCCGACAGCATACACGAACAGCAGCGATGAGCCTATGACCCCGAGCTGTCCGGCAGTAAAGATTTCCCCGTCAATGAGAGGCTGCTTGACTATACTCAGGCTCAGGCGGCAGACATAATACAGGCTATAGGCCACGACCGCCCCCCAGAAAGTTCTGGACCGCAATCTTTTATATGTAGATTCTACTTCTGCCTGCGGGACTTTGTCCGCCGAAGGCCTGCTTATTCTGTAAAAACTGTAAAGACTCATTTTGTAGAATTTTTTCTCCTCCTGCACTCATGCCTGACCGGCATCCGGATTATGGACCGCGAGAGGAAGGACATCTTTTCGGAATCTCGACTGCAGATATATCACTCTGACTGCCAGATGCACCAGGTATCCGAAAAGAAGGCCGTGGATGGCCGACTCGCCGAAGAATGCATCCCTGTCATGCCCTGCCACAGCCGTCCAGGCAAAATATGACAGGAAAAAGAATACTGCAGACAACAGCATGGCGTTGCGCATAGGCTTTGACGCAGTAGCGCCGATATAAATCCCGTCCCAGGCAAACGCGGCACACCCCAGGACAGGCATAGCCATAAGCCAGATGAGATATTTCCCTGCAGCATCGGTGACTGCGGCATCATCATCAGTCAACAGGCCGACAAGAGCCGTGGTGCACAGCGCGTAGACAACCACCGCCATGACCATGAGTATCATGCTCCAGTTGAAGACGCCGCGGACAGCCAGCATCAGACGGGCCGGATTATGTGCGCCTATGCTCTTCCCTGCCAAAGCCTCAGCTGCATACGCAAAGCCGTCTGTAAAATACGAAAACAGCATCATCAGCTTCATCAATATTGCTGCCGTAGCGAGAGCAAGATCCCCGTATGAGGCGGCTATTGATGTGAACCCGATATAGATGCATATCAGACACAAGGACCTCAGGAACAGGTCCAGATTGAGGGAAAAGAACTCCCTTGCTCCTTTCCCGACAAATGAAGACAGCATGTCGGCCGCCTCAAATGAGCCTGCAATCTTCTTCCTGTATTTGACAACCAGGATGACCACCGCCGCCAGAAGTCCGGAATACTGGGCCGCCACCGTTCCCCATGCTATCCCGTCGAACCCTATCCCGTCAAATACCAATCCCCCTGTCCTGAGGCCCAGGGCAAGGATGATGCTCACCCCGGCATTCAGGATATTCACCACAAGATCAGTCACCATCGGGCTGACGGCATCCTGCATGCCGATGAACCAGCCTTTTAGTGCCATGAGGGACAGGGTTGCAGGAGCAGCCCAGATGCGTATATAAAAATACTTTGCAGCCAGTTCCCTGACTTCCGGAGAACAATCCACGACCAGAAATGCACCTTTGACGAACAACACCTGCACGACAATCAGAAACAGGGAGCACATCAGCGCCAGACCCAAGGCCCGGGACAGAATCTTCCCGGCCTGCGCCATGTCACCGCCGCCGTACGCCTGTGCCACAAGTCCCCCGGTACCGGCCCTGAGAAAGCCGAAATTCCAGTACAGCAGGTCAAACAGCATGGCACCTACGGCAATCCCCCCTATGAGAGACGCCGTCTCCAAAGTACCGGCCGTGCCGAGATGTCCGGCGACCGCCATGTCAACCAGGCCGACAAGAGGGACAGTGACATTCGCCAATATGCTGGGCACAGCCAGCTTGAGTATGCTTTTGTTAATATTCTCCATTGCCGTCAACGGTATTTTCCCCCTTCATCAAGCATGCCGAGATAGGACTCATATCTTTCGGGGCTTATGGAGCCGGCCGCGACTGCATCCTTGACAGCACATCCCGGCTCATGAGTATGTGTGCACGGAGCAAACCGACATCCGGCGGAAACTCTCCTCATTTCCGGGAAATACAGGGCAATCTCCTCCTTGGACAAATCAACGAGCCCGAAGCCCCTGATTCCGGGGGTGTCAATAATGAAGCCTCCGGATGCCAAAGGATACATCTCATAGAAAGTTGTGGTATGTTTCCCCTGAAGATGAGCCTCTGAAATTTCACCTGTCCTCGGAGACAGCGTCGGATCCACAGCCTTGATCAGGGAAGACTTTCCCACACCGGACACTCCGGAAAACAGAGAGACGCTGTCCCTGCACATTTCCCTGACTGTATCCGTTCCTTCTCCGGTCAGCGCCGAGACATCCAGCACCTCATATCCGGCGCCTTCATATATTTCATGGAAGACCTTGAGCCGGGCCAGGTCATCTTCATTGTAGAGGTCTGTCTTGTTGACCGTTATCACGGCCGGAATCCCATATACCTCACATGTCACGAGCAGGCGGTCCAGAAAAGGGAGCTTGACTTCCGGGAAATTCATGGTGACGACAATGAAGGCCCTGTCCAGATTGGCCGCAATGATATGTGCCTGCCTTGACAGATTGGCGGATTTCCTTATCATATAGTTCTTCCGCGGAAGCACCGAGATGATGACGGCAGGATGTTCGGGGGAAGGCATCTCGCCTTCCTTGCCGTCAAACTCGAACAGGACCTTGTCCCCGACAGCCACCGGATTTGTAGCAGGACTCCCCTTGAGCCGGATTTTCCCCCGCAGGACCGCCGGGAACAGATTCCAGTCAGGCAGTTCTGCAAGAAGATAATGGCTTCCGGTATGTTTTACTATTGTTGCAGTCTTCATTTTGGCAATTGGCCGGATTCATATAATCCGTTGCAAATATACGCAAAGCCGGGGGCAAAGGAAATTCAAGAGAATATTTTTTCTGAAATTTTAATGAATATCAAACTCTCTTCTGCGAGATTCTTATTACATTTGTCTTAATAAATTCATCCGAAATAAAACATATCTGGATATGATCAGCGAATCTCAGATCGAAGAGTCCCTCAAGGAATTGTTTGAGACCATAGATTTCAAGGCTGAGCCCTCCGGGCTCTACAATCCTCTCGGATACATGATCGGCATCGGGGGCAAACGCATCCGTCCCAGGCTGTGTCTCCTGACATATTCCCTCTTCAAGGACTCTTTCTGCGAAGAGATCCTGCAGCCGGCTGCGGCAATCGAGGTATTCCACACATTCACGCTCATCCATGACGACATCATGGACAAGGCGGAGATGCGCAGGGGGATGCCGACCGTGGCGAGCAAATGGAACGGGAATACCGCCATACTCTCCGGTGATGTCATGTGCATAGACAGCTATCGCAGGCTTGCGAAAGCCCCGGCTGACAAGTTGCCGGCCATTCTGCAGCTGTTCAACGACACCGCCGCCCAGGTATGTGAAGGCCAGCAGTATGACATGGACTTCGAGTCCGAAAGCGAAGTGCCGATGGAAATGTATATGAAAATGACAGGTCTGAAGACTGCCGTGCTCATAGCCTGTTCGGCCAAGATGGGTGCCATGATTGCCGGCGCCGATGCCAGGACATGCGATTACCTGTATAAATTCGGATATGACCTCGGGCTGGCGTTCCAGATAACCGACGACTATCTTGACACATTCGGGGACCAGTCCGTGTTCGGAAAGAAAATCGGCGGAGACATTGTCAACAACAAGAAGACATGGCTGCTCACAAGGGCGCTGGAGAAAAGCGGGGAGATGGAAAAATCCGGAGCCATAGACCCCGAGCACGGGAAACAGGCACTGCTCCGCGCCTTGGGCATGCCGGTGTCGAATGACGCGGAGAAAACAGCCAAAGTCAATAAAATCAAAGACATATTTGAAGTCCTCGGAGTAGACGAAGATGCAAAATATGAAATCATACGGTTTCATGCCAATGCCATGGAAAATGTCGGGATGACAGGTCTCGGCAAGGTCCGATATGAAATGCTGCACAGATATGCCGACAGACTTCTCGGGAGAAACAAATGACAAGAAAGGAACTTGAAATAATGGCGCCGGCAGGCAACTTCGAATGCCTCCATGCGGCAATCCAGGGAGGTGCCGATTCTGTATATTTCGGCATCGGAAACCTCAACATGAGATCCCACTCCGCAAACAATTTCAGGCCTGAGGATCTCGCGGAGGTATGCAGCATCTGCCGCAGCCATGGTGTCAAATCCTACCTGACCCTGAACATAGTCCTCTACAATGAAGACCTTGCCGACATGAGAAGGACCCTCGATGCAGCCAGGGACGCAGGCATCACGGCCGTAATCGCATCTGACATGGCGGCCATAACGTACGCAAGGGAAATCGGGCTTGAGGTCCACATCTCCACACAATTGAGCATCTCCAATCTTGAATCGCTGAAGTTCTATTCACAATTTGCGGACGTGATTGTGCTGGCAAGGGAACTCAACCTGCATCAGGTAAAGGAAATAAAGGAAGGAATAGTCAGGGAAGGCATCATGGGACCTTCGGGTCGGCCTGTAGAAATAGAGATGTTCGCACACGGGGCACTCTGCATGGCCATATCCGGCAAATGTTATCTCAGCCTGCACGAATACGGGGCTTCAGCCAACCGCGGCTCATGCTACCAGATATGCCGCCGCGGATACGAGGTCACCGACCTTGAGACCGGCAACCGGCTTGTGGTGGACAACAAATACATAATGTCACCGAAAGACCTGTGCACGATAGAGTTCATGGACAAGATAATAGATGCCGGAGTCTCCGTATTCAAGATTGAGGGCCGGGCCAGGTCCGCCGAATATGTCAAGCGCACCGCATCCTGTTACCGCCGGGCGGCAGACGCCGTATGCGACGGCACATACACCAGGGAAATGGCGGCCGCCCTCAAGAAAGAACTGGAAGAAGTGTTCAACAGAGGATTCTGGGACGGATACTATATGGGAGCAAGGCTCGGGGAATGGAGCGAGGTATACGGCAGCAAGGCCACGCGCAGGAAAGTCTATTGCGGGAAGATCACCAACTGGTTCGGGAAAATAGGCGTTGCGGAAATCCTCATTGAATCTGCGCCGCTGCATGCAGGAGACAGGATTCTGGTCATGGGCCCGTCTACAGGAGTACTTGAAATGACAGCCGATGAAATCCGTGTTGACCTCAAGACTGCCGACAAGGCGGAAAAGGGAACATGCTGCTCAATCCCCGTGCCGGCAAAGCTTCTTGAATCATGCGGCGGAAAACTGCGCCGCTCCGACAAAGTCTACATCTGGAGCGGACCCGGCACCCCGGAGGAAAAATGAACCAAAATACCATACGGCCATGAAAAAGAATGTAGCATTAGTCCTTTCAAGCGGAGGGCCAAGAGGATTCGCCTACATAGGGGCAATTGAAGAACTCCTGGACAGAGGCTATAATATCACATCTATAGCCGGAACATCAATAGGCTCCCTTATCGGGGGCATGTATGCCGCAGGCAAACTTCCGGAAATAAAAGAATGGCTTTTCTCGCTCGGGGTCTGGAAAGTATTCCGGCTCATGGACCTGACTGTCAGCAAGAATCATCTCGTTGGCGGGGACCGGGTCATTGAAGCCATGAAAGGCATTGTCCCGGACATCAACATAGAAGACCTTGAGATTCCATACAAGGCGATTGCAACTGATTTCTACACCGGAGAAGAAGTTGTCTTTGACAAAGGCGATCTGTACAAGGCCATAAGGGCATCCATCTCCATCCCGTCATTGTTCCGTCCGGTAAAATACGGTTTCCGTACCCTGATTGACGGAGGCATTGCCAACACAATGCCTCTTGACAGGGTGGAAAGGACAGACGGAGACATTATGGTCGCAATCAATGTCAATGATATCGACGTGGACAAAGTGCGGCAGATTCTCCGGGAGGACGCCGAACAGGAGGCGGAAAAGGAAGCACGGGACAAAGCCAGCGCAGAAATCACCAAAAATGTCCTTGACTCCGTGCGGCACAATGACAGCCTGTCTTTCGGAGACAAAATGAAGCTTGCCAGAGACGAAGGCATCAGGATGCTGAAACATGCGATGGAACCGGACCCGAAACAGAATGAGCTCCTGAATGAGGAAGACAATTATTTTTCTGTTCTGGGACGCACATTCAGCCTCATGAACCATGTGAATACCAGACTCGCACTGAAGATCACCCCTCCGGACATCCTTGTGAACATGCCATTTGATGACTTCGGCGCCATATCCGACTATGCACGGGCAGAGGAAATCTCCGATGCCGGAAGGAAAAAGATGAAGGAAGCCCTGGACAGATACGAGAAGTCTCTGGACTGACATGACAGCGGCATGAAATGAACGGCAATGCTTATGAAGAACGGCTCGGGACAGACAGGATGCTGCCACTGGTATTCAGAATGGCTCTTCCTGCCGTTGCCGCACAGATAGCCAATCTGCTGTACAGCATTGTTGACAGGATTTTCATAGGACATATTCCCGGAATAGGGACAGACGCACTTGCAGGGGTGGGAGTGACAACATCTGTCATCATTCTCATCTCTGCATTTTCTTCAATTGTCGGAGGAGGCGGGGCCCCGCTTGCCGCCATTGCCCTCGGGCAGGGAGACAGGGAACGTGCCGAACGCATTCTGGGAAACGGCTTCATCCTTCTCGTGTCATTCACCGTTGTTACTTCTCTGTCGGCATATGCCTTCATGAAGCCGCTCCTGCTCTTTACCGGGGCTTCAGAAAACACAATCGGCTATGCCACCGAATACCTTTCAATCTATCTGCTCGGCACCATTTTCGTCCAGACAGCCACTGGCCTGAACTCTTTCATCAGCATTCAGGGACGGCCCGGCATTGCAATGTGCTCCATACTCATAGGAGCAGCCCTCAACATTGTGCTTGACGCGTTGTTTATTTTCGGCTTCGGGATGGGGGTGAAAGGGGCGGCAATTGCGACAGTCATCTCTCAGGCATGCAGCGCCGCCTGGGTACTGCGGTTCCTGTTTTCTTCGGAGGCTTCTCTCAATCTGTCCCGCAAATATCTGAAATTCAGTCCAGCCATCACTTTATCCATCCTCGGGCTGGGCATATCGCCGTTCATAATGGCCTCAACTGAAAGCCTTGTCGGCTTCGTCCTTAACGGCAGCCTGAAACAATTCGGAGACATCTATGTCAGCTCCCTCACCATTCTCCAGAGCGCAATGCAGTTCGGGAGTGTCCCCATCACAGGATTTGCCCAGGGATTTGTCCCGATAATAAGCTACAACTACGGACACGGCTACACGGCAAGAGTCCGCGAATGTTTCAGAATCTCCCTCATCACCATGTTCTCCTTCAATGCCGCCGTAATGCTGTTCATGATTATTTTTCCGGGTCAGGTGGCAGCCATGTTCACTTCCGACGCCCTTCTCAAGGACACGGTCAGGCAGATGATGCCCGTATTTCTGGCAGGCATGACAATATTCGGGCTCCAGAGGGCATGCCAGAATACCTTTGTGGCCCTGGGACAGGCAAAAATATCACTGTTCATCGCCCTTCTGAGAAAAGTCATCCTCCTCATCCCGCTTGCACTTATTCTCCCCCGCCTCTGGGGTGTCAAAGGTGTGTTCGCCGCAGAAAGTATGGCTGACGCCACTGCAGCCGTCTGCTGCACAATCATATTCATGATGACATTCCCGAAAATTCTGAAAAAAGGGGCATGCGGCCGCAGCTGAAATGGCCTCATTTCTTTTTTAGAAATCCGCAGACATTGAAATGCGCCGCCCTAAGGAAAAACATGAGCTGGGCGGCATAATACGGAAGCATTATCAAATATTTCTCTCCCCTCACCTGCCCGACAAAGGCATTCCACCCTATCACGGCATCTGAAAAGACAAAGAGAAAGGCAGCCGCGGCATATACCCGGCTCCTTTGGACAAGTGCGCAGAAAAGCATCATGCAGATGATTACCGCATACATGGCCACGCATCCGCGGACGATACCGGCCGGCGCATCAGATACGATTCTGATCATCGCAAAGACAAGGATTCCCAGGACTATTGCGGCAAGCACAATTATCCGTGCCGGCTTCGTCTCCGGATGATGCCCTCCGGCTCTGGCAAAAGCCGCCCTGTCATGAAACCACCTGTGGACAAAAAACATTATCAGGAACAGATGTGCCACAGAAAAAAACTCAACCTGCCCCATGAAACTCCCTGCGGCCCCGCTGATGTCGCCGAGCGCGGAAGCAATCAGGGCAAAACTCATCTGCCACGGCAGAATGCGCAGAGACACTGCGGCAATGACAACCGTCGGAACCGAAATCTTATATGGAATATCAACAGGAAGAAAATACAGCAGCACTGCGGCCGCATATATTGCAGCGGCAACAACCGGCAGCAAAGACTTCTCCCTTTCCGAAACATTCTTGCCGAACATGACATGAAATTTTCCATAAAGGTACGAATCTGTTTTGAAATTTTGCCGCAGCCATGTAAAAATGCATTCAAATTGTCACGCACTTTGGCATGGTGTTCGCATATATTGGATCCGAAAGAAAAATTTAGTTAAACATAAATATTGGATTGACAACAAGATAGTCCGGGGAAGGGTCGAGAGATTGAATCCCCGGACTTTTCATTATCTTCCCACGGAATCAAATTTTTCCTTATAATGTGTTCACACATACGGATTTTATTATATATTTGCGTCTGACTATAAAACAACAATAATCATGAAAAAAGTTTTTTACGCAGTCCTTGCAGCAGCTGCCGGCATATTTGCCGTATCCTCATGCTGCAGCCAGCCTGAGCTCAACGGCACATGGGACATCACTTCTGTCGCCGGAGAACAGGTGGTTCTGAGCGATTCCCTCTCTGCCGCCGCTCCTTTCATTGAATTCAACACAGCCGAAGGCCGTTTCCACGGAAATGCCGGATGCAACATCATGAACGGCACATATACATT
Organism: uncultured Bacteroidales bacterium; assembly: GCA_949286415.1. Lineage (GTDB taxonomy): Bacteria > Bacteroidota > Bacteroidia > Bacteroidales > UBA932 > Cryptobacteroides. The sequence continues at coordinate 78,907 of CASEBV010000012.1, read as the reverse complement.
TGCAGGCGACAGCCTTTCATTCAGCCAGGCAGCCACAACAATGATGGCCGGTCCGCAGGAACTCATGGAACTCGAGGCCAAGGTCCTCAACGCCCTCAACACTGCCGCCACAGTAAAGACTGTCAGCACTGATGTCCTTCAGATTTGTGACGCAGAAGGAAATGTGGCCATGGAACTCACAAGAAGAGTTGAAGCAGCCGAGCCTGCAGCAGAATGCGCGACTGAAGCTGACACAACAGCCGTAGCTGCAGATTCAACAGCAGTTGCAACTGACCCGACCGCAGTTGTTCCGGCAGAATAAATTGCAGCTTTCAAAAGATTGCAACTTTCAAAAAAAAGATTTAAGGGAGGATGACATCTGTCGTCCTCCTTTTCTTTCAGATACCGGACCTCAGCAGCACAGACCATTTCCCGTACACCGCCCCGTTCAGGAACTACTGTCCATTTCCCGGACAAGCATCCGACTCAATCATGCGACAATTTAAAATTTTTCCTAATACGAAAAATAATCCCTATATTTGCACCCGTTTCAGGACAAATGTCATTGGAGAGATGCTCGAGTGGCTTAAGAGGCACGCCTGGAAAGCGTGTATACGACAAAATCGTATCTCGGGTTCGAATCCCGATCTCTCCGCGCATCAGAAGACCCGTTTCATTTCAGAACGGGTCTTTTTTTTGAAACAGGCATTACAGTCCCTTGTTGCCGTCCCGCATTCAAGGCATTATACCTTACCGACTTGGTTAATTGACATTTTGACACAGGCACCCCAAATGTCCAAGTGACCACTCTTTCTGTAAACACCGGAAGAGTCTTGCCGACACGAGGTCATTCTGAAGCGCGCCCGGTGGAGCACCAAAATGCTGTCCACCGGGCACGGTTTTGCGGGATTTTCGCGCCCGACGGCATTTTGAAAATGCCATTGGCCACACTTTTGCGGGAAAATCACGGCCGGTGGAGGTCATTTTACATGTCCACCGGGCGCGTTTACGAAATCTGCATGGATTTTCCGTTGATCCGTGATTCCCCATCATTACCACCAACTATTTCGTGCATAATCGCCTCATTGCACAAAAAAGAGCAATCAACTGAAAATCAATCAATTGCTCTTTCTTAAAGTCGGGGTACTGTGACTCGAACACAGGACCCTCTGGTCCCAAACCAGATGCGCTAGCCAACTGCGCCACACCCCGATTGTTTGAAGTGGACTGCAAAGATACATCTAATTTCTGAATATCCAAAATTTTAAATACTTTCTTATAATATTTTTTAAAATATCTATCTTTGGGAAATGTTTGGGCAACCAATGAATAATTGAAGCATAGACAAATGATTGAAGCGCATGACATTGAAAAATCATTCGGTCAACTGAAGGTCCTCAAGGGGATTGACTTCACAGCCGGACAGTCAGAAGTTGTGTCCATCATGGGAGCGTCAGGGGCAGGGAAATCCACGTTACTGCAGATTCTCGGGACACTGATGCGTCCTGACAAAGGGACACTGATGATAGGAGGCACAAATGTGCTGAATCTGGGCCGGGACAGAATCTCCGAATTCCGGAACAGGCATATCGGGTTTGTTTTCCAGTTCCATCATCTCCTTCCAGAATTTACTTCGGTTGAGAATGTCATGATTCCGGCCCTGATTGGCGGCAAGTCGGAAAAAGAGGCAAAGGCAAAGGCCGAAAGCCTTCTTGATGACCTCGGGCTGTCGCAGAGATACAGCCACAAGCCGGCAGAACTGTCCGGAGGTGAACAGCAGAGGGTCGCAATAGCAAGGGCCCTTGTAAACAACCCGGCCGTGCTTTTTGCCGATGAGCCGTCAGGCAACCTTGATTCGGCGACCAAAGAAGACCTGCACAGACTGTTTTTCAGGCTGAGAGACAAATACGGCCAGACAATAATAATCGTCACACACGACCCGGAACTTGCCAGGATGTGCGACAGGACATTATTCATGAAAGACGGGCTTTTTCTGACAGAAGACGAAAATACATGACTGACAGCACGGACATAAGAACAGACACCCCGGACACAGATACCTGCAGCCAGAAGGCAGAGGATACGGCATCGGAAGAAACAGTCTTCCGATTCAAGAGATTCTCAGTCATCAACCGCCGGTCTGCGATGAAAGTGAATACCGACGGGGTGCTTCTTGGCGCAGCCATGTCCTTGAGCGGGAAGGAAAGGCGGCTGCTGGACATCGGGACAGGGACCGGAACCATAGCTTTGATGGCTGCCCAGAGACTATCGGAGCTGACCGGCAATCATAATCCGGCCGCGGCCGACTTCCGCATTACCGGGATAGATATAGACGAGGACTCGGCGGCAGAAGCGGATGAGAATTTCAGAAGAAGCGACTGGAAAGACAAGTTGGCTGCCGTCCACGCCTCACTGAAGGATTTCGAGACGTCAATTGAAGGCAATTTTTCTGCCGGAGGCAATACATCCGGGAAAGCCGGAGCAAGGTTTGACATGATCTTCTCCAATCCTCCATATTATGGCGGAGACCTGAAAGCTCCGGACCCAAGGCGCTGCCATGCACGGCATTCCGAATCACTTTCCTGGGGAGACATCATCACCTTTGCCCAAAAGTATCTCAGCGAAGACGGGAGACTGGCTCTCATTCTTCCTTCTGAGGAAAGGACCGCACTGACACGCACCGCCGCCGCAGACGGATTATATCTGTCCAGACTCATCAACATAAAAACTGTCCCGAGGAAAAAGCCGAAAAGGATTCTGACGGAATTTTCCAGAAAACGGCCGGGGACTCTTCAGGAAGAGACCATATCCATACAAGAAGCAGGGACCTGGTCCGAAGACTACAGGTCCCTGCTGTCCAATTTCCTCACAAGCCTATAAAGACCTCCTGTCAAAGTCCGGACGCGGACCATGATGCAGCCTGTGCACCTGTTCGCGGCGGAATCTCTCGTCTGCCACATAATATTTTGCCAGTTCGGCATCAGAAAGGACAGACTTGAGTCTGGTTTCTGCTTTTTTGTTGACATCACGCCTTGACGCGAGGGCCTTCAGGTAATCGTCCAGGGCTGCCGTCATTTCGGATTCCGGCTTTCCGGACCTGACAGCCTCCTCGAGGACGCGATATGCATCCATAACTTTCATCTGGGCGTCTCTCTTCTGATTCTGGACATCATTGTATACAGGCCAGAACTTCTCTGCCATTTCCGGAGTCATGTCCATGGCCTCCGTCAGGAAAGCAATGCGTTCTGTCCTCATGCGGTCTCTCCAGCCATTGTCACATTTTCCATGCGGGGGCTGGGCATATGCCGTTGTTGCCGCAGAAATCAGCAGAAATACTGCCATTGAAACAAATCTTTTCATAATCGTCTCCATTTAAATCATTATAAATCATCAATCATCAGCGTGTCATTCCCTGCTCCCGCCTCATCCGTCCCGTCCGTATAATATTCAGCAGACTCATCGTAGAAAAACAAATCAGGGTCAGTCTCAGGAATCAGATCCGAATAGAGAAACTCTTCATAGACCTCATCCGCAGACAGCCCCGACACGGCAAGCCCGCCGTCACCATACAGATAATCCGCATCAGCCGCACGGTTGCCGCCCCCAAAAAGGAAACCGCAGACAACTGCTATTGCGAGACAGGCTGCCACTCCGGCATACAGGACCCTATTCCGCACAGGCCGGTCCCCGCAGACAGATGCAAGCCGCCCCTGGAGTGAACCAAAATAGCCGTCAGGCACATCGTATGGCAATTTTTTCATAATTCTGCTTCTTGTTGCACAAAACACTCATTGGACACCGCCACAATGAAAAGGTTAAACGGGGGAATGAAAAAATCTCATGAATCCCCGGAGATTTCTTTCTTGATTTTCATATACGCATGATGATAAGATGCTTTCAGGGAACCGACAGAAGAATGCATGATTTCTGAAATATCCTTGTATTCAAGTTCTTCAAAATAACGCATGACAAAGACCATGCGCTGCTTCGGAGGAAGCTTCTCTATTGCAGCCAGAAGACGCTTCTGAGCATCATCGCCATTGAAATACGGGTCAGCCTCAAGAGTTTCCAGATACGGACGAGCCTCGGAAACAGGTGTCAGGAAATTCCTGAGCCGCTCATGACGGATATGGTTCAGCACCTGGTTGGTGGCAATGCGCCATATCCATGTAAAAAGACGCGCCTCTCCACGGAATGAGGGAAGCGCGTTCCATATTTTTACAAATGTATCCTGAAGGATGTCATCTGCATCCTGATGTGAACATGCAAAACTGCGGATATGCCAATAGAGCCGTTCGCTGTATTTCTTTACGATCTCATTGAACGCCTTCTCACAATCGCCGGAAACATAGAGGGCGTATATCTCACTGTCATTCATCGTCTGCCCGCGGCGACAGTCATATCCTCTTTCTTGCGATTGCCCTTCTGGTAGCGGCAGCAATGTGCTCTGCATCAAGGCCGTATGCTTTCAGAAGCTCCGCCGGGGTACCGGACTGGCCGAATCTGTCTCCGCCGTTGACAAACTCAAGCGGAACAGGACAACCGCCGGAAAGGGCGTATGCTATGGCTTCACCCAGTCCGCCGACAGCATTGTGCTCCTCTGCGCAAACGGCGGCACCTGTCTTGCGCACAGAAGCCACGACAGCCTCGGCATCAAGAGGCTTGATGGTCGCGATATCGATGACTTCGGCAAAAATGCCTTCCGCCTCCAGCTGTTCGGCAGCCTGAAGCGCCTCCCAGACGAGATGCCCCGTGGCAAATATCGTCACATCCGTGCCTTCCGTCATCATTACGGCCTTGCCGATTATGAACTCCTGGTCAAACGGAGTAAAATTAGGCATTGCCGGCCGGCCGAAACGGAGATATACCGGTCCGACATATTTTGCAGCAGCCAAAGTGGCGGCCTTCGTCTGGTTATAGTCACATGGATTGATGACCACCATGCCAGGAAGAGCGCGCATCAGGGCGATGTCCTCCATGGTCTGATGAGTCGCCCCGTCCTCTCCAAGAGTAAGTCCGGAATGCGATGCGGCAATCTTGACATTCACCTGTCCGTATGCGACCTCCTGACGAATCTGGTCATAGACTCTGCCTGTGACAAACTCGGCAAAGGAGCCGGCGAACGGAATCTTTCCTGAAATGGCAAGGCCTGCAGCCACGCCTATCATATTGGCTTCCGCAATACCGCACTGGATGAACCTGTCCGGAAATTCCTTGAAAAATGCATCCATCTTGACTGAACTGGCGAGATCCGCCGACAGAGCCATGATTCTCGGGTCTCTCTTGCCAGCCTCATGAAGTCCTGCACCGAAACCGCTTCTGGTATCCTTGTTGCCGGTATTTATATATTTTTTCATTTCCGCATGATTTTCTGATATGATTCCGAATATATTCCCGATTTGATTGAGGCCGGCCGTCAATAGTCGCCCAAGGTCTCCTCAAGCTGAGACAGGGCCACCCCGCACTGCTCCTGGTTCGGAGCCTTGCCGTGCCACTCGTTGGTCCCGGCCATGAAGTCAACCCCTTCTCCCATTACCGTCTTCATGAGAATCATGACAGGACGGCCCTGGCCGCAGGCTGCCTTTGCATCAGAACAGGTCTTGAGGATTGAACCGAAATCATGTCCGTCACATTCAAGCACAGCCCATCCGAATGCCTCCCACTTCGGCCTCAAATCCCCCACTCCTGCAACATCATTGATATTTCCGTCTATCTGCTGCCTGTTCCAGTCTGTCACTGCTATGAGATTGTCCACCTTATGGTGGGAGGCAAACATGGCTGCTTCCCAGATCTGGCCTTCCTCGCATTCCCCGTCGCCGACAAGAACATACACAAGATGCGGGTCATTGTCCATCTTCTTGCCGATTGCAACGCCCACTGCAGCAGAAAGCCCCTGTCCGAGAGATCCGGATGTCTGCACAACTCCGGGAAGATCCCTGTCAACGGAAGGATGACCCTGCAGCCTCGTGCCGAGCTTTCGGAATGTGCCCAGCTCTGAAACCGGGAAATAACCGCATCTGGCAAGGACAGAATAATACAGAGGACTCAGATGTCCTGCGGAAAGGATGAATGCATCCTGTCCCCGGCTGTCCCTCGTCCATGAAGCAGGATCATGGTCCATCACATTGAAATACAGTGCAACAAGAAAATCAGTACTGCTCATGGACCCGCCGGGATGGCCGGACTTTGCCCCCGTGACCATTCTGATGATGTCTCTCCTCACTTGGGAGGAAATTCTCTTCAATTCATCAATACTTGCCATTGTGCGTCTTGTTAAAAATTCCCGTCAGATTGTGTTCATGAGCATCAGATTGCTCATGCAGGCGCAAAACTACTTAAATTTTTTCAGTCATAAAAATTTAACGGTAACAAAATTTGAAAAACAGGACTTGCTGCCGGGACAAAAAAGAGGACCGGGTCCAAACAGGTCCGGTCCTCGGGAAATTTCATATATCCGCCTCTACAGATTCGGATTGACAGTCTTCCATTCTGATACAGGAGGGATGATGTTCAGCGAGATAATCTCATCGCGCATCTTGCAGAGATGCTCGTAGGATGCATCAAGGGCAGCCATTTCCTCAGGAGTACCCTCAACCTCTCCGTAGTGGACGCCGGCAGCGTCAATCACCGTAGGCATCGCCATCATCACATTGTGATATTTACCGGTGTTGACATAGCATCCTGCAGGCCACTCGAATTTCTTGCCGCCCATGGCCGCAGCAATCATCTCGACAGACACATACGCAGGGCTCTGGAATGAAGAGCGGCCGCGGAGCTCGATGATTCTCTTTCCGCCCTGGATGACATTGCCCTTTATTTCTTCCCATCTGACGAGAGGAAGCTTAGTGCCGAGAAGCTCGGAGAACGGCTTGCCGTCGACTGTCACCTTTGATGCGAATACGGCCATCTGCTCGCCGTGTCCGCCGTAAGTGTGGCAATTGGCGACTTTGCACTGCTGGACACCGAATTCCTTGGCAAGGGCGCTCTGCAGACGGGTCGAGTCAAGAGCCGCAAGAGTCGTCACCTGAGAAGGCTTCAGGCCTGAATGAAGAAGAGTGACAAGACCGGTGAGATCCGCAGGGTTGAATATTATCACAACATGCTTGACATCCGGACAATATGACTTGAGATCCTTTCCGAGCTGCTCTGCAATCTCGCAGTTGCCCTTCAGAAGATCCTCCCTTGTCATGCCCTGCTTGCGCGGAGCTCCGCCGGAAGAAATGACATACTTGGCGCCGGTCAAAGCCTCCTTCATATCAGTTGTCCATGTGATGTTCGCACCGTCGAATGCGCAATGGTACATTTCCTCGGCAACTCCCTCAAGACCCGGTCCGTATGGGTCATAAAGGCAGATGTTCGGAGTAAGCTTCATCATCATGGCCGTCTGGACCATGTTTGATCCGATCATTCCGGCTGCGCCGACAATGGTCAGTTTGTCATTTGTCAGGAAACTCATAATAATATAAATTTAAATGTATTTTCATGCAGACCGCAAATATAATAAAAAAATAACTATATTTGCAGTCGCAATTTAATTTTAAGACAAGTGGAACCTCCCAGTCCAATACTGACGAATCAGTCTACGGCGGATCAGACATCTGAAGATCCGCTGGCGGACAGCATCTTCATGATTTTTGGAACAGGCCCCGATGACTATATGCCTGAACATCATACCGTGTACACATATTCTGTGCGCACGGGGCTTTCGTATGTCGGCACGCCCGGAGATTTCGCGTCTTGATGACAGAACTTTTTGCTTTTCAAACATATAATGGGACTATATCTGAGAAAAACACTTGAGAACAAGGCCGAGATATCGGTGTGGAAAATCACTGAGACGGAAGACGAACTGCTGCAGTTGAGTTCCGTGCCCTCAGATGAAATGGAAGAGATATCGCTCATACGCAGCGAAAGCCTGCGCAAGCAGAGGCTTGCCGTCAGGGCTCTGCTGAATGAAGTCTTCGAGGACAAGGTATACCTCAGCCACCACGACAACGGAAAGCCGTTCCTTGAAAACTGCATCACAAACATAAGCATCACCCATACAGAAAAATATGTAGCCATCATCACCCATCAGGAAGAGGACCTGGGCATAGACATGGAGTCCATTGACCGGGATTTCACCGCCGTGCGCGAAAAGGCTCTGTCGGACGAAGAAAGGGATGACCTCGACGATGATGACGAAAGAATCAGCGAACAGCTTGCCCTGTACTGGTGCGCCAAGGAGGCCATTTTCAAGAGGATGTCCCAGAACAAGGTCGACTTCGCCGAACAGATTCAGGTCAGACGCTTCAACCCTAAGGACGAAGGAGAAATGCAGGCCACCTTCATCCACAAAGACGGCTATGAGGAAGAGTTCGACCTTGAGTACATCACCTTTGACAGACATGTGCTCGTGTGGGTAGTCGGATAAAACATCTTTGTTATCCAAATTTGAAGGATTCAAAATTAATTTGCTGTTTAATTCCCTGTTAACCAATAAGTTAACAGGGGATTTTCGTATATGTTGATAACTTTTGCGGAGTGATTTCAACTTCGGTATTGATATTTGGTTTATCTTTGTCTTCACTTTCGCACAAGCAAGGGATTTCCCTTGAAAAGGAGTCCTTCCAATCATTAAGACCATATTGAAATTTAGTTCTGAATCATGGTAAAGTATGTAATCAAACGCGACGGAAGAGTCGTTGATTTTGACAAGAGAAAGATTGTCGATGCCATCCTGAAGGCAATGGATGTAACCGAAGCAGGCGAGGACATTGTGCTCGCCGCAGAAATCGCCGCCGTCATCTCCAAGATTGAGACGGAAAGCATGAGCGTGGAGGATATCCAGGACAATGTCGAGATGGAGCTCATGAACAGTCCGAGGAAGGAAGTCGCCAAGAAATACATTGCATACCGCAACCAGAGAAACCTTGCCCGCAAGGCAAAATCCCGCGAAATATTCAAGGAAATCATCGAGGCACAGGCCACAGATGTGACACGCGAGAATGCCAACATGAACGCGGACACGCCGGCGGGGATGATGATGAAATTCGCCTCCGAATCGACAAAGTCGTTCGTGGACGAATGCCTCCTTTCGGAAGATGTGAAGGAGGCCGTGCAGAATTTCTACATACACATCCATGACAAGGACTATTATCCGACCAAAAGCCTTACCTGTGTACAGCATCCGCTTGACAAGATTCTGAAGAACGGATTCTTTGCCGGCCACGGGGAATCCCGTCCTGCCAAGAGGATAGAGACTGCCAGCATCCTCGGATGCATATCCATGGAGACGGTCCAGAACGAAATGCACGGAGGCCAGGCGATACCGGCATTCGACTTCTATATGGCCCCGTTCGTCAGGAAGACATTCCATGAGGAGCTCAACAACATAAGCGAGATGACAGGGGAGGACTACAGCCATCTCAAGGACATTGCCATCGACGACTACATCAAGCGCGACCTCCTCGGCATCCAGGGCGAAGAGAGAGTGATACAGCATGCCATCAACATGACTGTCAGCAGAGTGCACCAGTCAATGGAAGCATTCGTGCACAACATGAACTCAATCCATTCCCGCGGAGGCAACCAGGTGGTATTCAGCTCCATCAACTACGGCACAGACACATCGGCCGAAGGGCGCTGTGTCATCCGTGAAATCCTCAACACCACATACGAAGGCGTCGGGAACGGCTCCACGGCCATCTTCCCGATCCAGATATGGAAGAAGAAGCGCGGTGTGAGCTACCTGCCGGAAGACAAGAACTACGACCTCTACAAATTTGCATGCAAGGTGTCCGCAAGGAGATTCTTCCCGAACTTCCTCAACCTTGACGCCACATTCAACCAGCATGAATTATGGAGGGCAGACGACCCTGAGAGATACCAGTACGAGGTGGCGACAATGGGCTGCCGCACCAGAGTGTTTGAAAACCGCTTCGGGCCGAAGACCTCAATAGGACGCGGAAACCTGTCGTTCACCACAATCAATCTTGTGCGCCTTGCCATCGAATGTATGGGTGAGCCCGACAAGAACGAAAGAATCAGAATGTATTTCGAGAAGCTTGACCGGATACTTGATGTCACAGCAAAGCAGCTATGCGAGAGATACAACTTCCAGAAGACCGCCCTCAAAAAACAATTCCCTCTTCTCATGGGAGCCCTCTGGCTCGGCAGCGAGAACCTCAAGGAGGATGACACAATCGAGTCGGTCATCAATCAGGGCACACTCGGAATCGGCTTCATCGGCCTTGCAGAAACGCTTATCGCCCTCATAGGCAAGCATCATGGCGAGTCCGAGGAGGCCCAGCAGCTCGGACTGAGGATCATCACCTACATGAGGGACAAGGTCAATGAATATTCAGAGAGATTCCAGCATAACTTCAGTGTGCTTGCCACCCCGGCAGAAGGCCTCGCCGGCCGGTTCACCAAGGCAGACCGGAAGAAATTCGGAGTCATTCCGGGAGTCACCGACAAGGAATACTACACCAATTCCAACCATGTCCCGGTATATTACCACTGCACGCCTAAGCACAAGGCTGAAGTCGAGGCTCCATACCACAGCCTGACAGGAGGCGGCCACATCTTCTATGTGGAAATTGACGGAGACGCAACCCACAATCCGGAGGCAATCATGGCAATAGTGGACCTCATGGACAAATACAACATGGGATACGGCTCCGTGAACCACAACAGGAACCGCTGCATGGACTGCGGCTTCGAGAATGCCGACGAGAACCTTGAAGAATGCCCTAAGTGCCACAGCCACAGAATCGACAGGCTCCAGAGAATCACCGGCTATCTTGTCGGCACGACAGACAGATGGAACAGTGCGAAGCTGGCAGAACTCAAGGACCGCGTCGTCCACAAATAATAGCCCGGAGGATTTCCGGTCATACCCGTCATGAAGATAAGAGTACTTGATATTCTGGAGGAGACCATGGCCGACGGCCCTGGTCTCCGTACTTCAATATATTGTGCCGGATGTCTGCATCATTGTCCGGGCTGCCATAATCCGCAGTCCTGGGACATGAACGGAGGAAACCCGATGGAGGTCGATGACATTCTGAAAGTCATTCTTGACGATGAGTTCAGCAATGTCACATTCACAGGAGGCGATCCCCTGTATCAGGTGGAGGCCTTTACGGAACTCGCAAGGAAAATCAAGGAAAATTCCTCCAAGACCATCTGGTGCTACACGGGCTTCACGATTGAAGAAATCAGGGCCGACATGAGGCTGTCCATGATTCTGCCGTATGTGGATGTGATTGTGGACGGACCGTTCATTCTGGAGCTCCGGGACACGGAACTGCTTTTCAGAGGCAGTTCCAACCAGAGGATAATATATCTTCACGGGAAAGAAGAAGACATTATTCCAGGTACTGTGAAGACAGTACCTGTGAAATAAATCTGTTCTTTGCCGTCACTGTCATGCGGATATTGGTCTGGTCGCAGTCAAGGCACCAGCCGCCCCCGAGGAGCACATACTCCAATGACGCACGGAAACGGTGTCCATGCTCACATTCCCACTCAAAGACAGAGCCGGGAGTTCCCACAGACTGGTCGGGGCCGAGAAAATGTCCGCCTCTGAACTGCGCCGCCTTTTCAATGGCTTCCGCATCAAGATCATATATTGACACGGATGTGTCATAGCCATGATTCAACCGGAGGATTTCTCCTGCCGCGTCTGCCTTGGCCTGATTCTTTTCCATATAAGGAGGCCGCATCTGTTCCCAGCTTTTTATTGAGCGGTATTCCGTCTCTGAACCATAGTACGCCTCAAGCTTTTCAGGCGAATCACTGGCCCATGTCTGTGTGCCGAGCCCTTTTTCAAATGCGAGCGGCCTCATGAAAGCCTTTATCAAAGATGACGGGACTATTCTTGCCAAAGAATAATACCACGGAAGCTGCGATGCCAAATGCCGGAAATACTCATCCACAGGCATATTTGCCCGGAAATGCAGATAGCCTTCAAGCTCATCGGAATCAGTATACCACATGCCGTGGAAATTCCTTGTGGCGAACCACTGCGGCTCAAAGACCTTTTCCACCGACTTGATGCCCAGCGGAGCAAGCAGTCTCTGTTCAAACTCATAATTTGTCATCCTGTACTGCTCGCCGCTGCTTATGTTGTAGAAGCGGTTCCAAAATTCTTCAGGGACCCAGTCTTCGCATACATTCGCAAGAAGACGCCCGGAATCCTCGACCGTCGCCCATTCCAGAACGCCTTTGATCGGGACATGAAGCGCCACAGGATTGATCTGCCTGAAAATCCCCGGATAAAGGATGCCGGTCTGTCTGAGAGAGACCCAATTCTCAATGCCGGAATCAACAATTGCCTTTTCCGCCATACACTTGGAAACGGCATAAGAATCAAATGCGCTCGGATATACAGGATCCCCCGAACGGCCCCAGTGAATCGGGCTCAACCGGTCTCCGCACTGGGCGACGGACCCGATATATACGACCTTTATCCTGCCATGGTCCGGCTGGGCAAGAACTGCCCGGGCAATATTCTCTGCCGCCGTGACATTGACTTTCAGAGTCTTCTCCGGGAAATAATCGGCCGCAGGAGATACCATTCCGCCGACATGAAGCACATAATCAGAGCCTGAGACTCCGGCAAGCACATCCTCATACACCATAAGGTCGCCCCAGATTATATCCACATCCGGGTCATTGAGATATTTTTTCAGAAGTTTCTGATTTTTCGGGCTTCTTCTTGCCAGAATCCTTATTCTGAACCTGTCTTTCTTCTTATATAATTCCTGAAAACCGGCCCAGCCCATATTTCCGGTGGCACCGGTCAGAAAAACTGTCTTTTTCATTCTACGCAATTATGTTTGTCTTACATCTGCGGGGCTCTTTCGGGTCATCTGAGCCACAGCGCAGGATTCTGAGGCTTCTGCCCCTGCCATATCTGGAAATGAAGCTTGGTCTCGCCGTTGATTGTATCCACAGTCCCTATCTTCTGCCCGGTCTTGACTTTGTCTCCGGCCTTTACGGCATTGCTGCGGAGCTTGCAGTAGAAAGAAAAATAATTCCCGTGCTGGACAAGGACACAGATGTTATACCCCGGCATCACGACTACCTGCTTGACAACTCCGTCAAATACCGCGTTTACTGATGTCCCCGGAGACAGGGCAATGTCAATTCCGTTGTTGAACGGCAGCTTCAGAGAAGTGAACACCGGATGATACCGCTGGCCGAAACCGTCCACCACCGGGCCCTGTGCCGGCCACGGAAGTTTACCCTTGTTCTTGGAAAATTCTGCCGCCAGCCTGTAATCTACTTCAGGAGAAGTCTTTCCCTTGCCGGAGGCCCTCATGGCCTCGGCCACAAGCCTCTCTATCTCCTTGTTGAGAGCCTCGACCTGCTTTTTCTTCTGTGCAAGCTGTTTCTGGTATTTCCGTCTGTCCTGCTTCAGCCTGCCGGCCATGATTTCAGACTTGCTCTCGTCTTTCTGCAGAGATGCCAATTCACTCTGGCGCTGCGCCCGGACGGCTTCCGTCTCTTTCCTGAGCTTCTGGATTTCCTGTTTCTGAACCTCAAGTTCCGCCTTTGCCGCCTCTATCTTGACGGCCTGGGACTTGATTTCCTTTGAAAGATTTCTGAAATAGCCGTAGCGACGGAATGCCTGCCCGAGATTGTCACTTGCAAGAATATACATATACCATATCCTCGCGTCTCTGTTCTTATAGGCACTCCTCACCAGCCCTGCATAGTGGACTGTCAGGGTGTCGATTCTTTCCTGCAGCCGGTTGATTTTTCTCTGAGTGGCATAAATCTCGTCCGAATACACCCTGATCTGACGGTCAGCCGCCCGGATAAGTTCTTTTCTGTTTGAAATCTTCTTCCTGATCATCGTGAGTTCGGAGAGAAGATTGCTGCTTTTGGCCGCATTCGCCGATATCTGCTTGTCAAGGATGTCTATTTCCTTTTCAAGGGCGGCTACCCTGGCCTCATATGCCTTTGTATTCTGAGAATACCCGGCAAGAGAGGATACGCAGACGGCAAACAGGACTGCAATAACTCTGATGGACATGGCTTTCATCGTTTCATCTCCGATTTTCTCCGGCTTACCTTTTCTTCAAGGCCTTCTATCTCCCCGTTGTTCTTTGCCTGGGCCTGTGTCCAATAGACAAACGCAAGGTCATATTCCTTGAGTGCATACAGCACCTCAGCATAGTGGTCAAGAATCACAGGGCTGTTCTTGCCTCCGTACAGCATGGCATGCTTGAAAAAAGGCTTGGCCTCAAGAGCCTTTCCCTGCAGGAACAGAATCCAGCCGAATGTATCCAGATATGTCGCATTGTCGGGCTCGGCCTCAACGGTAATCTTGCTCATGGCGTAGGCCTTCTTGAGCCGGCGGCCCTCCATACTCAGGAAATATGCATAATTGTTCAGCACCGGGACATATTCAGGATTGATTTTCAAAGCATTGTCATATGCCTTGTATGCCTTCTTGCTCTCTCCCAGCTGATGATACATGTCTCCCATTGTCGTATATGCGGAAAGCAGCCTGGTACTGTCCCCTGCTGCAATTTCTATAATCGTGTCACAGACCCCCAGCACCTTCCTGTAGTCACCCTTATGATAGTCGGCGAGACTCGCCATTTCCAGGAAGGCCGGCTCCTGCGGGAATCGTCTGAACGCAGCACGCCCCTCTGCCGAAAGGCTGTCCCACCTGTCCGTGTACATGAGGAACTCCACATAATTGGCTGCGGCTGAGACACTTTCAGGGAACAGAGACATGTTTTCCCTGAAGTATTTTCCGGCAAGCGCAGGCCGCTCTGTCCCATAATAATAAATTCCGGCCGTCTCAAGCACCGAACTGTCCTTCGGATGGACTTGTACGCATGTATTCACCATAGAGTCAAGTTCCGGCGAAAATGTCCGCAGGAACATCGGGTCCGAATGCTGGAAGAGACTCGTCATATAGTCGGCTTTCCCTTCGGGAGAAACCGATTCGGACCGGACAAATTCCATTATGGCAGGGAAATACCGGCCGTATTTTCTGGTAATCCTAAGGACTTCCGCCTTTCCGAGCAGAGCCGGAGCATAATCAGGAGCCATATCCAGAGCCTCGTTGTAAGACTTCAGGGCACTGGTATCATTATACATTGAAATATAATAATCCCCGAGCACCGACAGGATACGGGGAGAGGGATATTCCTCTTCGTTGAACCGGATCAGGGACTCATACGCATCCTCCGTCTTCCCGAGCTGACGGAGAAGGTCAAAGCGGGTTAGAGCCGTAGATTCGTTCTTTCCCGCCAATGTCTCTATCTGCCCTAAAATGCCGAGAGCCTTTTGGGTCTGGCCGGACGAAAGATAGAGGTCTATGAGATTGTAATATATTTCCGTCTTCTTCGGAAAGTCCCTGAGCATATCCTCATACATGACAGCAGTCAGCTCCGGCTTGCCGTTCGTGGAATATACCATGGCAAGACGGTACCTGTACCAGAAATTTGAGGAATCAAGGCTGACGGCCGTCCTCAATTCTTTCTCAGCCTCCTCGCTGTTGCCGAGACAGAACTCGGAGAGACCCAGATAATAATGGGCCGCATCATTTTCGGGAGCCTTTGCAATTATGTCCCGGAGGATGGACGATGCCCGGGTAAAATTTCCGGCATCATACTGTCCGACAGCCGACACCACCATATTTTCAATCAGGCGTTCCTGCCGGGTCTGGGCGGACACGGAGAATACCTGCATCAGAAGGAGTGCCGAGACGAGATATATTTGAGCTTTCATCATTTCAAAACCAGTCGCACAAATTGCAAAATTAGCACAAAATCTTGATATTTGCAGAACGCGGCCACAAGTTTTGGATGCATTGCAACATTTGTCATGGCTTCTGCATCTTTATGGTCGCGGGAATGTATACGGAACCTTGTAGATTGGAGACTGTACTGTGACCGCAACCCCGGAGCAAGAACTGGTAGACCTGTGCAAAAAAGGGAACAGGAAAGCCCAGAAGGCCATTTATGACCGACTGGCGCCCAAAATGTTTCCGCTATGCATGAGATATGTCGGAGAGAGGGCCACGGCCGAAGATGTCCTGCAGGAAGGTTTCGTCACACTTTTCTCAAGAATCGGCAGCTACAAGGGCGAAGGCTCATTCGAAGGCTGGTCAAGGAAGATCTTTGTCAACACTGCACTCATGTACCTCAGGAAAAAGGATGCGCTGAAGATGAGCGACGGGCTGGAGACCGCCCGCAATCTTGCGTCCGACATTACTTCCCAGACGGCAAACATCGGATACAAGGAGCTGATGTCACTGATAATGACTCTGCCGACAGGCTTCAGGACAGTTTTCAACATGTATGTCGTGGAGGGATACTCCCATAAGGAAATAGCGCAGATGCTGGGAATCACGGAAATAACTTCCAGGACCCAGCTGAGCAGGGCAAGGACATGGCTGCAGGCCAGAATCAAAGAAATGAAGAAAGATGCATGAAGACGACAACATATTTGACAAGGAGATAAAATCCATACTGGAGAGCGGCCGGGAAGAAGTCCCTGACCGGGTCTGGAATGCCATTCAAGGCAGGATGGACACTGGCAGACGGAAAGCCGCCATCAGATGGATCAGCGCAGCTGCTGTATCAGCCGCAGCAGCTGCTGTTGCCGCCGTTGCTGTCTTCACCCGGATGCCGGACAATGGCAGCGGAGGCATCGGCATAGTCCCGCCTGACGGAGATGTCCGGATCCTTACGGAAAGTCCCGCCCCTGTCATCCGCTCCGAAGAGGAAAATGAATCCGTCATCTCCGGACAATTCATCCCGCAGTCCATAGACTCATATGAACCCGTCAGCGGGACAACCGCAGGACAGACCGGCAGTGACGCCCCGGCAGACGGAGGCAAGAACAAGCAGACAGATGCGGAAGAGCAGCAGGAGGGTAATGGGCAGCAGGACAAAACCGAACTGCAGAACAAAACTGAGCAGCAGGGCAAAACTGAGCAGCAGGGCAAAATCGAACATCAGGACACGGCAGTGCAGGACAACAGCCGGGACTTCATGACAGAAGGCGGCGGCGCCGGCACGGAAGACGACTGGTCAGGAGCGTTGTCGGCTGAGCGGACCCCGGCACGGAAGAAGCCGGATGTGGCATTGTCCGTCTTCGGGAATGCAATAAGCAACAATTCCGGGAGCAAAGGCGGGAGAAACAGTGCACCGATGCAGAGTGCGGGTGTCATCCCCAGAAATGAAGTCCGTGAAGACATGGCCACTTCATACGGTATCCCTCTTTCATTCGGGGTCGGAGCCAAAATATCTTTCACCAAAAGATGGTCTCTTGGAGCCGGAGTCAACTGGTCATATCTCACGAGAAGATTCTCCGGAGCATATTATGACGGAAACGGGAAGGCATTCTCCGACTCGGACATCCGTAACGACCAACATTACATAGGAATACCGGTAAATGTCTATTTCAGCATAGCAAGCGGGGATTTCTTCAATTTCTATGCATATGCAGGCGGCGCCGTGGAAAAATGCGTCAGCGACACCTATCTCATTGACACACCGGACCGCAGCATCACATGGAGAGGGAAAAGCCCCGGAGTCCAGATGTCTGCAAATGCCGGCATTGGAGTCGAATTCTTACTTGCGGACAGATTCGGACTGTACATTGACCCGAGTGTAAGATATTACTTCGAAAGCAGGCAGCCGAAAAGCATCAGAACAGTACAGCCGCTTATGCTGAGTTTCGAGGCCGGACTGAGGATAAGGTTCAGATAATGTTCCTTGCCAGCACATTGGCCCCGACGAAAGTCCGGAGTTCCGAGCAGTCAGTTCCAAGAATTGAATGACGGTCCCCTTTCCACAATATCGAGCCGTTGTATAAAAATTCAATGTTGTCTCCTATCTCAAGCATTGAATTCATGTCATGCGTATTTATCACCGTAGTGATATTGTATTCTTCGGTTATCCCGTGTATCAGCTTGTCGATGAGATTTGAGGTATAGGGATCAAGTCCGGAATTCGGCTCGTCGCAGAAGAGGAAATCCGGATTCAGTGCAATGGCCCTCGCAATGCCGACCCTCTTCTGCATCCCTCCGCTGAGTTCGCTCGGATACCTGTCGTCCGCCCCCTTTACATTCACTCTGTCCAGACAGAATTTTGCCCGCTCAATCTTCTGCGCCCGGGTCCAGTCCGTAAAGAAATTCATCGGGAACATGACATTGCCCAGGACTGTCTCAAAGTCAAACAGGGCGCTGCCCTGAAAAAGGACACCTATTTTCTGACGCAGCGCCTTTTTCTCATCGTAGTCCATTTCAGAGAGTTTCTGCCCGCCATACCATATTTCGCCCGAATCGGGGGACATGAGGCCGATGAGATTCTTGAGAAGGACAGTCTTGCCGGACCCGCTGGCTCCTATTATCATGTTGCACTTCCCTGGCTCAAAATCAAGGCAGATGTCCTTCAGGACATGAAGGTCACCGAAACTTTTGTACAGATGTTCCACCTTTATCATAACCGGTCTTCTCAATAAAGCATCAGCTGAGTGACAATGAGGTCAAACAGAAGTATCAGGATGCTGGTAATCACTATGGATTTCGTGCTTGATTCCCCCACTCCGAGGGAACCGCCGGCAGCATAATAGCCGTTGTACGCGGATATGGAGGATATCAGAAAACAGAAAAGCGCCATCTTGAAGCCGCTGTAGACCACATAAAAGCCATTATAGGCATACTTGATGCCCGTAATGTATTTTGATGCCGGGATAATCTCCGTCAATTCGACTACGCCCCAGCCGCCGAGCAGACCGAGGACAAAGCTGAACATCATCAGAAGAGGACTGAGCAATGTGGCCGACATGACCTTCGGGAGGACGAGAAAACCTGCGGAATTGACTCCCATCATGTCCATGGCATCAATCTGGCCGGAAATGCGCATGCTGCCGATTTCAGAGGCTATGTTCGATCCCATTTTGCCGGCCAGTATCAGGGCGACCACGGTCGAACAGAACTCCAGCACAAGAGTCTCGCGGACCATGTAGCCCACAAGCATCCTGTCAAGCATGGGATTTGACATGTTTGACGCCGTCTGTATGACCAGCACTCCGCCGATGAACAGAGAAATGACCCCCACAATGAGAATAGAAGAGATTATCAGTTTGTCAGTCTCTATGACAAACTGTTTCCAGAAAATCCTCCATTTCTCCGGCTTGCGGAACACCATCCTCAGAAAAAGACAGTAACTGCCGACTGATTCCAAAAATCTCTTTAGCATACTGTATGCAAATTTAGAAACACTTTCATTTATTTCGCCACATTTTTCCCTTTTTGGCGATTTTTTCTTTTTCAAGTGCGGATATTTGAGGAAAAAATCATGATTACAAATGTTTTCGGAGCCAGATGTCTGGGAATAAAGGCCATACCGGTAACCGTAGAAGTGGACATGACATCGGGAATAGGCATACATCTCACCGGACTGGCAGACATGGCGGTAAAAGAAAGTCTCACGAGAACCATATCGGCCCTGCAGTTTCTCGGATACAGGATTCCCGGGAAGAAAATCGTCATCAACCTCGCCCCGGCAGACATAAAGAAGAAAGGCAGCGGCTACGACCTGGCAATAGCGGCAGGCATCATTGCCGTCTCAGCTCAGGAGTATCTTCCTGAACTGTCTGCATATCTGATGATGGGAGAACTGGGGCTTGACGGGTCCGTCAGGAAAGTCCCGGGGGCCCTGCCTATTGTAGAACTGTCGGCGGAAATGGGACTGAAAGGCTGTATCCTTCCCGCCGAATCGGCAATGGAAACAATCGGATACAATCCTCTGCCGGTATTCGGGGTGACAACGCTTTCTGAAGTAATACAGATTGTTTCCGGCATGGAATGCGGCCATCTGCTTGTCCGGAACATGAATCCTGTGCATGCCGCGCAGAAAGAAGACAGGTGCACGGCGGACTTTGCGGACATTTACGGACAGGAAGGGGCCAAACGGGGACTGGAAACAGCTGCCGCAGGAGGTCATAATGTCATAATGATAGGACCTCCGGGCTCGGGAAAGAGTTCCCTTGCAAAGGCGATTCCGGGCATAATGCCAGAAATGGACAGAGATGAGGCCCTGCAGACCGGCATGATATATTCTGTCGCCGGCAAAAGCGGCCTTTCGGCAGGACTTATGAAGAGGAGGCCGTTCCGGGCTCCGCACCACAGCACATCCCTGACAGCCCTTCTCGGAGGAGGCACAGACTACATAATGCCGGGAGAAGTATCACTTGCCCACAACGGGATTCTGTTTCTTGACGAATTTCTTGAGATGCCGAGAAAAACCATGGAGGCGCTCAGAGGCCCCTTGGAAGACAGAAAAGTAACCGTATCAAGACTTCGGTCCAAAATTGAATATCCCGCATCATTCATGCTGGTCGCCGCCACCAATCCATGTCCCTGCGGATACTATGGAGAAGGCGACAGATGCAGATGCACCCCGGGCAGAAGAGAAGCCTATCTGGCGCGACTTTCTGGTCCGCTTGCGGACAGGATAGACATACACCTGTGGATACATCCGGCAGACAGGAGGAAATTGCTCAAGAGGGACAAGGGCGAGCCCAGCGACATAATTGCAGAAAGAGTCGCCGCCGCCAAAGAAATCCAGAAGAAACGGTTTGCCGGCGAAGGGATCTTCTGCAATGCGGAAATGGACACAAAACTCACAGAAAAGTATTGCAGGCTGTCCCCCGACACCGAGAATTTCCTGCTCAGGCTGTCTGAGCAATCCGGATTTTCCGCCCGCGCATGTTCAAGAATACTGAAACTCGCCAGGACAATAGCCGACCTGAACAAAGAGACCGACATTTCCATCAGGCATATCAGTGAGGCGGCCGGCTACAGATTTCTTGACAAAAGCCTGACGATGTTCTGACGAATACGGCGGATTTTTGCTACTTTTGTCCCTGAAACTCCGCCCTGCCGTTCATCCGGACGGAGGCCAGGCCGACAAAATGACAATCGGAATGAAACAGGAAGTCATAATCAGGGACACATCAGACCTCAAAAGAGCCGCCGAAGAATTTCTCCGGAAAATCGGGGACAACAGAATAATTGCATTTTTCGCCCCTATGGGAGCCGGTAAAACGACCTTCACTACGGCCATCTGCAGCTGTCTTGGGGTACAGGACCCCGTATGCTCCCCGACATTTACCATCATCAACGAGTACAGGACAGACTCGGGAGAGCCAGTATATCACTTCGATTTCTATCGCATCTCCAGATTGACCGAAGCCATTGACATCGGGCTTGACGACTATCTTTACAGCGGTGCGCTATGCCTCATCGAATGGCCGGAAAACATTGAGGAGCTTCTTCCGGAAGAAACTCTCCGCGTCTTGATAACAGTCAACCCGGACATGTCAAGGACTGTATCATGGGATGATGGCAGCGCACCGCAGAACTGATTACGGGGCGCGTCCGGCAGAATCACCATACTGACACGGAAGTAAAATAGCCGTTGAAATCATACACTTTCACCACATCATCCGATAAAAGTGCCGGATTCCGGCCTGACTGCCTCGGATGCAGGGCGACATACAGATGCCCGTCTTCAGCACACACGCACTGGCGTCCCAGGGACATGTAATTGTATTTGATGTCATCACCCAGCTCAACATAAATGCAATTCTTGAAGACACTGACATAATCCCTGTCATCATTATCCTGTCCCATAAGGACATAATTCATTCTGTCACCGTCTACGCAATATTGCATTTCCTTTTTGCCCGGATAGTTGAACACTGACATGAAATCCTCCCACAGAGTCTCATATTCGCCTATTCCCCAATAGCATTTCTTGCCCGTGACATAAATTATTCCCCCGTCATAATGCACCCTGCAGTCCCGCGATTCATCCGCCGATTCGAGCTCCACGGCATAGGCTTCATCTCCGGCATAGACAAGATGCTGCGGCATCCCCGTCACCCTCGCCGCATAATATATCTTCCCGTCATACAGAAGGATGTCGTCCACCGTCTCTATGTCCTGCGCAGTCCCGACCGGGACAGATGACCCGTTGACCGCCAGATAACATCTCTTTCCGGCATTCTCTATCGGATCCACATACGCGAACCAGAAATTCCCCCTGTCATTCCCGAGCCCGGTCATGAGATAGCCGGCTGTCTTGACCATGAGAATCTTGCCGTTGACACGGTATGTCCACCCGTCACCGTTTCTGGGTACCCCCAAAGTATACACATCTTCCCCCTGAACCTGAAAGCCGCATATCATCTCCCTGTCGGGATATCTGAAAAGTTCTTCCCCGTCTTTCTTGATGATTGTCTCCGTATCCGTAGAATAGTCCGTATAAACATGACCGTCGACACATCTGTGCATATCATGATCCGGAGACACGAAAATTTCATCGCCCACCGGGATCTCAAGAATCCTCTCATCCCCTTTCATAAGAAAGAGTGTGCACGCCACATGTCCATAATCCTTGTCAGAATGCCAGTCATAACCTTCCGGATACTCCACGCCCGTCACATACAGATGCCTGACCTTTTCCTCGGAGGGCTGCTGCAGGGTATCTGACTGATGCCCTTCCCCAAGCGGGATTCTGTCAATCTCCATTGTTCCGCATGATACAGCCAGGACAGATGCCAGACAGACACATCCTGCCGACAGCCCGAATAAGAATCCTCCCCTCATAATAAAATCTCCTCACAATATTTTCCGATAATGTCCGGTCCCCGTCTGCCGACATGCGGCCGCCCGTCATAATGCCGGAACAAAAGAACAACAAAAGAAATAAGTCCCCAAATCTTTCACCCCAGATTCAGAGACTTCACCCCATTTTTCTCTTTTTTGCAATTTTTTCTCTTTTTTATTGTCACTGGCCGGATTTCTCATATAAGGCAAACAGAGCCGAACCGCTGCCTGACATTGATGCGTATATGGCGCCTGAATCATAAAGAGATTGCTTTATTGCCGCAAGTTCAGGATGCAGAGCAAAGACTGTCCGCTCAAAATCATTGACAAGAAGAGACTTCCAGTCCTGCACCGGCATAGAAAGCACTTCCCTGAGCGCGACAGAAGGAATCCCGGGACAGATGCCCCTGTACGCATCCGCTGTGGATACGGATATTCCTTCAGGTGCAATTATCTTCAAGTCAAATGACTCAAGGACAGGCAGAGGAAAGTCTGAAAGAATCTCGCCCCTCCCTTCTCCGAACATAGGCTTTCCATAGACGAAAAACGCGCAGTCACTGCCAAGACGGGAGGCATACGAAGCCATAGCGGCATCATCCAGGCCGAGAGAAAAAAGTCTGTTGAGCTCCCTGAGGGTATATGCGGCATCGGCAGAACCTCCGCCCAGCCCGGCACCCACCGGGGAGAGTTTTTCAAGGAAGATTTTCACGGGAGGAAGACCGAAGTCTTTGTCCAGAAGTCTGTATGCCTTGGCACACAAGTCATCAAGAGGATTCCAGTCCACTCCTTCCTTGCGGGCAATTGTAATCATGAGCTTGCCGTCACCGGAAATTGCCTGTACAAGTGGCCCGGAGCAGACCCCTGCAATCCGCTGAGAGTCTTGCCCAGGGACTCCGTATTTTGAAAAAAGTGCCGCCGAAGTCCGGCTCCAGTCATCTCCCGAGACAATTTCAAGCACATCATGATATTCCCCGGAGGGGACGAACAGGGTCTCGATGTCGTGGAATCCGTCAGGACGCTTCCGCAGGACATTGAGCCCGAGATTCACTTTTACGCAAGGATATACTGTCATGACACAGCTGCACTAATGTTAAATCTGCCTTAAACGTCACATCTGTCTTACGGCCTTTTCTACGGCCTCCTCAATCTCCTCGCGGACAGCGGATTCAGGCATATCATGAAATACCGGGGAGAGGAATGAAATCATCTGGAGCACACGCGCTTCCCTGAGAGTGATGCCGCGGGAACGCATATAAAACTGCTCCTGCTCATTCAGTCTGCCGATGGTAGCTCCGTGAGAGCATTTCACATCATCAGCATATATTTCAAGCTGAGGTTTGGTATTGACCCTGGACTTGTCCGACAGCAGGAGACTGTGGTTTTCCTGATAGGCTTCCGTCTTCTGGGCATCCGCAGCCACTATGATTTTACCATAGAAGTCCACTGCAGAGGAACCGCCTGCAATTCCCTTGAACATCTGGCGGGAAGAGCAGTGCGGTACAAGATGATTCATATCAACCGCTATCCTGACCTTCTCATCGCCCGGACAAAGATAAATGCCCTTTACGGAACAGGCTGCATTCTCTCCCGCAATATCCACTGTCAGCCTGATGTCGCAGCTGACACCCGGCATCACGACAACTGTGACATCGGCACTGGCTCCCGTTTCAAGTACAAGATGCTCCATCGGGAGCCCGCAAGAAGAATCCCTGAGCATGAATACCCGCTCAAGAGTCTCCCCCCGAGCAACAGTGACAGTCCTGACATTCTCCCAGGCAGCCGGCATAACATTCTCCATGACAGCCTCCCGTTCAATTGATGGAGTCATAGCCTTTCTCCTCTATTTCCGCCACAAGCTCCTTGCCTGCGGAACGGACAATCCTGCCGTCCTTGAGCACATGCACATAGTCCGGGACTATATAATCCAGAAGCCGCTGGTAATGAGTGATTACTATCACTGCCTTCTCAGGAGTATGCAATGCATTCACTCCGTTGGCCACTATCCTGAGGGCATCCACATCAAGCCCGCTGTCTGTCTCATCCAAGATAGAAAGCACCGGGTCAAGCATGGCCATCTGAAATATCTCATTGCGCTTCTTCTCTCCTCCGGAAAAGCCCACATTGACTTCTCTCTTCGAAAACTCCGGCTTCATCTGCACAAACGCCATCTTTTCCTTCATCATCTTGAGAAATTCGCCGGCGCGGAGAGGCTCCTGCCCCTTTGCCTGACGATGGGCATTGACCGCAGTCTTCATGAAATTGGTTATCGACACTCCGGGAATCTCCACCGGATACTGGAAAGAGAGAAAAATACCTGCCCAAGAGCGTTCTTCAGGCGACATCTTCAGCAAGTCCTTTCCGAGAAAAGTCACACTTCCGCCGGTGACGGTAAAATTCTCCCTTCCTGCCAGCACTGCAGAAAGAGTGCTCTTTCCGGCTCCGTTCGGGCCCATGATGGCATGAACCTCGCCTCTGCGTATAGTCAGGTCTACTCCCTTGAGAATCTCCTTTTCCTCAACAGAAGCCCTCAGGCCCTTTATTTCCAACAATATTTCGCTCATATTTCCTGTATTCCCCGTTTATAATTTTATTCTATTTCAATATCCGCGACAATGCCCCGGCCCATAATTCCAATGTCTACGCCTTCTTCTGATACAGCCTGTACCAGCTGCAGATGGAAGCCACACCGTTGATGAGATAAAGCCCGGAAACAATCGGCATAAAGACATGGCCGACTGAAATATGCAAAGCCATCTGGGTGACATTGACCAGCAGCCACGCAATCCAGCAGTCCCACTTCTTGAGTGCCGAGAGAAACTGTGCGACAAGTATCAGCACGGTGACGCAGGCGTCCAGATACGGTATCGGGTCGGAAGGGAACAGGCCGACACACCACCTGTTGCCCAACTGGCTCAAAAGCCATCCCCAGAACCATGCAATGACGAAGACGGACACGACTGCCGCACCCCGCTGGGGCCAGGTCAGCATCGACACCTTCAGTTCCCCGTGGTGCTCGGAACTCTCTTCGCTCTTTTTCGGATGCGTCCATCGGTAATGTCCGAGTATGTTTATCCCCAGCGATATCGGCTGGAGCAGCAGGCTCGCATACAGATTCTTGTTCCAGAACATCAGGAACAGGAAAAATGTATATACATAGCCCA
Source organism: uncultured Bacteroidales bacterium (assembly GCA_949286415.1). Lineage (GTDB taxonomy): Bacteria > Bacteroidota > Bacteroidia > Bacteroidales > UBA932 > Cryptobacteroides. The sequence goes on along the minus strand of CASEBV010000012.1, from coordinate 53,131 downwards.
CCCAGAAATTATATTTGCTGTTACGCCCGGCAAGGAAGACACAGGCCAGTCCGCAGACCGAAGTAATCAGGTCTATGAGGAGCACCGGCATGTCCCCGCCGATTGTAAACAACGAATAATTCAAAAAATCTTTCATCTCTCTGTTCTCTGTACATTTCCCGTCCGACAGGACCAACTGCCGGGCGCCGGCTGCTGTTCTATCCCACGGACCCCTCCAGAGACACCTGCAGGAGTTTCTGTGCCTCAACGGCAAACTCCATCGGAAGCTTTGACAGTACCTCGCGGGCATACCCGTTCACTATCAGCCCTACAGCCTCCTCAGGGCCGATGCCGCGCTGGTTGCAGTAAAACAGCTGGTCCTCGCTTATCTTCGAAGTTGTCGCCTCATGCTCGACGACAGCAGTCATATTGGCATTCTGAATGTCCGGGAAAGTATGCGCCCCGCACTTGTCCCCAATCAGAAGACTGTCGCACTGGGAATAGTTCCTGGCATTGTCCGCTCCCGGGAGCATCTTGACCAGCCCCCTGTAGCTGTTCTGGCTGTGTCCTGCCGAAATTCCCTTGCTGATGATGCGGCTGCGTGTATTCCTGCCTATGTGTATCATCTTTGTGCCGGTGTCCGCCTGCTGCCAGTTGTTGGTCACTGCCACAGAGTAGAACTCCGACGAGGAGTTGTCCCCCTTGAGGATGGTGCTCGGATATTTCCATGTGATCGCGGAGCCCGTCTCGACCTGAGTCCACGAAAGATGGCTTCCGCTCCCCTTGCATATCCCCCTCTTGGTGACAAAATTGAAGATTCCTCCCCTGCCCTGCGCATCGCCGGGATACCAGTTCTGGACAGTGGAATACTTGACTTCGGCATCCTTTTCCACCACTATCTCCACCACAGCTGCGTGGAGCTGGTTCTCATCGCGCATCGGAGCCGTGCAGCCCTCCATATAGCTCACATACGAGCCTTCATCGGCCACAATCAGAGTCCTCTCAAACTGGCCCGTACCCCGGGCATTTATGCGGAAATAGCTTGAAAGCTCCATCGGGCAGCGCACTCCTTTGGGGATATAGCAGAAAGAGCCGTCACTGAACACGGCGGAATTGAGGGCTGCATAGAAATTATCCCCGACAGGGACAACAGAAGCAAGATATTTCCGGACAAGGTCAGGATGTTCCTTCACTGCTTCAGAGAATGAGCAGAAAATGATGCCCTTTTCCGACAGTGCCTGACGGAAAGTTGTAGCCACTGACACGGAATCAAACACAGCATCCACAGCCACTCCGGCAAGAGCCGCCCTTTCATTAAGAGGAATCCCGAGCTTGTCGAAAGTTTTCTCCAGCTCCGGGTCTATCTCCTTGGGGCGGTCGCTGTCTTTTTTGGGCGCGGCATAATAAATTATGTCCTGGAAATCAATTTCGGGGATATTCAGATGAGCCCATGTCGGGACCTTCATCTTCTGCCAGCGCCTGAAGGCATCAAGCCTGAACTCCAGAAGCCACTCCGGCTCCTCTTTCTTCGCAGAAATAAGCCTGATGATGTCTTCATTTAGCCCCTTGGGAATGAACTCCTGCTCCACATCCGTCACGAAGCCGTGTTCATATTCCTGGTCGGCTATATCCTGAAGTATATTCTTTTCTGTCCTGTCATCCATATTGCCTTGACTTTGTAGCCGGCGGAGAGACGGCATCCGCAGTATTCGGCACAAACTGCCGTCCTATCCGCCGGAATCTGCAAAGATAGCAATATTTTGATTACTCAATGAATCCAGACCGTAAGTCCTGCCATGACAATCGACACCATGCTCATTAGCTTCACGAGGATATTCAGGGACGGGCCGGAAGTATCCTTGAACGGGTCTCCCACTGTATCGCCGACCACCGTAGCCTTGTGGCACTCGGAATTTTTGCCTCCGAGATTGCCTTCCTCGACATATTTCTTGGCATTGTCCCATGCTCCGCCGGAATTAGCCATGAAGATGGCAAGCACGAAGCCTGACCCGAGACCTCCGATGAGAAGCCCCATGACACCGGCGACGCCGAGCACAAGTCCCACGACCACAGGGACTATGATGGCAATGAGCGACGGAAAGAGCATCTCATGCTGGGCTCCCTTGGTGGAAATCTCCACGCATCTCGCATAGTCAGGCACAGCTTCCCCCGTCAGGATGCCCTTTATCTCACGGAACTGCCTGCGCACCTCGGCCACCATCTTCTGTGCGGCCCTGCCCACGGCGTTCATCGTAAGTCCGCAGAACAGGAAAGACATCATCGCCCCGATGAAGACACCGACAAGAACGGTAGGATTCATGAGGTCCACATTATAATGTGCCATCAGGTCAGGGATAGTGGCCTTTGCAGCCTCGACGGCTTCTCCGGCGGCACCGACAATATATTCTCCAGTGCGCCCGAGGGCAATCTTGATTTCCTCCATGTATGAAGCAAGAAGGGCAAGGGCAGTCAGGGCTGCGGAGCCGATTGCAAAGCCTTTTCCGGTGGCCGCCGTGGTATTTCCGAGAGCATCGAGGATGTCTGTGCGGCGGCGGACCTCAGGGTCGAGTTCGCTCATCTGGGCATTTCCTCCGGCATTGTCGGCTATAGGCCCGTATGCGTCTGTCGCAAGAGTGATTCCGAGAGTTGAAAGCATTCCCACGGCCGCGATGCCGATTCCGTAAAGCCCGATGCTCAGATTCTGCGGGGTCAGCATGTTCGCCATGTCAAAATTGATGGCGCAGAGATATGAGAGAAGAATGGCCACGGCTATTGTAATCACCGGAATGGCCGTGGATATCATTCCGAGGCCGATACCGGAAATGATGACTGTGGCAGGGCCTGTCTTGGAACTTTCAGCCAATTTCTGCGTCGGCTTGTAAGAATGGGATGTATAATATTCTGTAGACTGGCCGATGATGACGCCTGCCAGCAGACCGACGATTACCGAGAATGATATCCCGAGCCAGTTGTCAAGCTTGAGAAGATACAGGACTCCGAATGTCGCAGCTGCAATCAGCACGGCACTGAGGTTCGTGCCGAATCCGAGTGACTTCAGCAGCTGGCTCATCCCGGCTCCTTCCTTCGTCCTCACGGTATAGATGCCGATGATGGAAAGGGCCACACCGACAGCCGCGATAATCATAGGGGCAAATACCGCCCTCATCTGCATGTCCTCGCCGACACCGTAGAAAGCCGACGCACCGAGAGCCGCAGCTGCAAGTATTGAACCGCAGTATGACTCATAAAGGTCCGCTCCCATGCCGGCGACATCCCCCACATTGTCCCCCACATTGTCCGCGATGGTAGCAGGATTGCGCGGGTCGTCCTCCGGAATCCCTGCCTCAACCTTTCCGACAAGGTCTGCGCCCACATCGGCGGCCTTGGTATAGATGCCGCCTCCCACACGGGCAAACAGAGCCTGCGTCGAGGCCCCCATGCCGAATGTAAGCATCGTCGTGGTGATTGTCACAAGCTTCTGCGGTCCCGTGGCATCTATGAAATGGTCTAGTATGATGTACCACAGAGAAATGTCCAGAAGGCCGAGGCCCACAACTGTAAGCCCCATCACAGCCCCGGAGCGGAATGCCAGCTTCAGCCCCGAATTCAGGGAACGCATGGCCGCATTGGCCGTCCTTGCGGAAGCATATGTAGCGGTCTTCATGCCCACGAATCCGGCCAGCCCTGAGAAGAAGCCTCCCGTCAGGAAAGCAAACGGCACCCACGGATTCTGCACATTAAATCCATATGCAAGCACCGCAAAAAACGCAGCAAGTATCACAAACACAATCGTGACCACCTTGTACTGCTGCTTCAGATAGGCCATCGCCCCCTTCCTCACATAAAGTGCTATCTCCTTCATGGTAGCAGAGCCTTCGCTCTCCTTCATCATCTGGCGGAAAAAGAGCCAGGCAAAGAACAGTGCCGCCACAGCCGCGGCAGGCACAAGATAAAACAGATCGGTCATAAGTTATCAGTTGTTAATTGGCACAAATATAGGTAAAGTATTTGTCTTTTCCGTGCCGGTCCAGTACTTATCAGCAAAGAATCAAACGGCAAGGCCTGGCGGTGCGGCAGGGGTGGCGGCGGCTGCGGATCTGGACCTCCCGGCGCGGCCGTCGGACAGCATTTTTGACTCCACCGGGCGCGATGCAATAATATTCAGTGACATTATGGAAATAAAATAAAAAAATTAACCGTCGTAAAATTTATTTTTCTTAACTTTGAAGGAAATGAACCATTATTAAAACTAAATTATCATGAAAACATTGAACAGATTTTTCTATGCCGCAATGACGGCATTCGCATCCGTTGCCCTTCTGGCATCCTGCGAAAAAGAGCCGCAGGGGGGGGATGATCCTACACCAGACCCGGAGCCGTCAGAGCCGACCCAGCTCGCCACTCCGAGCCTTTCAGTAGAAGACCAGACAAACACATCCTTCACAGTCACCTGGAAAGCAGTCACAAACGCTGACTCATATACCTATACTCTCAACGGCGGAGCAGAGGAAACCACCACATCCACTTCAGTTGAATTCACGAGCCTCACTGCAGGTGACTATACAGTCAAAGTAAAGGCCACATCTGAGGACGAGAACTACACTGACTCAGAATGGGCAAGTACGAACGTGACACTGGAAGAGGACGGAGGAGAAGAAACGCCTACAGGATGGGCAGGCACATGGAACATAACATCAACCCATACTCAAGTCTGGGCTCCTGACCCTGACGATAACAGATACATCGTTCCTCAAGTAACTGAAGTAGCAAAGACCGGAACACTGACAATCACTGACGAAGGAGAAGGCCTGTATTACATTTATGGATTAAGCTCATACAGGACAGATGCCGGAGAAGAATATCCTGCAATGGGAATGATAGATGAGTCCGGAAATCTTCAGATATGGGCAGCACAGCTTACTAATGCTGATGAGTCTGGAAAGTATCTTGCATGGACTTCTGTCGGCTATATAACCGCAGACGGATATACACCTTACTACAGCGGGATTAACGGCTCCTATCCTGCATTTACTTTTGCATTATCTGAAAAAACAGCAACCAGCACAGCTTATTCGTCAGGAGTAAATTTAGGAAACGGAGTCACAGGGACATTTACAGTTGTATCACTTAACTTAGTCTACACAGACGGACAATCCAGCTCAATTCTGGGCGACGATGCGTTTGCCGGGACACTCACTCTCTCTTATGTTTCATCCGACACATCAGCTGCAGTTCTCACAAAATCCAGCACAGTAAAGGTCTATTCTCCGATAAAGGTTGAATACCCGACAACAGCATCATTTTCAGCAAGATAATTTCTGAATAACTCAAACACTGCGGCCCCGCTCCTTCCTTGGGAACGGGGCCGTTTTTATTGCCGCGCACGGTGGAGGACATTTTCGGCTCCATCGGGCGCGGTTTTGCTGGAAAAGCGGCAAATTCCATCCGTATTTGAAGTAGTTTTCGTATATTTGTGGGATGTGGAATGAATATGTAGTCAAATTTCTGAAATATCTATACACATAATATATGAAGCACTTTTCTTTACCTAAGGACGGCGGACTGATTGAGGCAGGACTGCCGAAAGACATTCTCCACAGCTATGAGACAATTCCGACAGAAATCTACGACACTGCCGAGAATGCCTGTTCTGATATCGCCGGAATCATCATTTCGGCAATCAAGGAAAACGACGGAAAGGTATTCCGTCTGGGGCTCAGCACAGGAACGACTCCTGTCACTCTGTACAGGGAGCTTGTCATCCGGTATAAAAAAGGAGAGGTATCATTTGCCGGAGTTGAGATTTTCAGCATAGATGAATACTATCCGGCTGAGACAGGTGGAAGACAAAGCAGGAATTACAGACTCTACGATGAATTTCTCAACCATGTGGATGTAAAGAAAGAGAACATCCACATCCCTGACGGCTCGGTCAGCAAGGACCGCATTACAGAATACTGCGCAGATTATGACAGGGCTGTTTCCGGCCTTGACCTTCTGGTCGTGGGAGTCGGAGAATACGGACAGATAGGTTTCAACGAGGCCGGAGCATCGCCAAAGAGCAGGACAAGGACAGTGCTCCTGTCTTACAAGACAAGAAAGGCCCAGTCCCGCAACTTCAACGGGAATATAGCCGATACCCCGAAGACGGCAATCACAATAGGCCTTGCAACAATGATGAGCGCCAAGAAAATCATTCTCATGGCATGGGGAGAAGACAAGGCTCAGGTGGTGAAAGATGTCACGGAAGAAGCCATGACACCTTCCTGCCCGGCATCATTCCTCCAGAGACATGAGAATATCCGCATGTATGCTGACGACAATTCGGCAAGCATGCTCACAAGGGTGGTTGCCCCGTGGCTCGTAGGGCCATGCGAGTGGACACCGAAATTCGTCAGGAAGGCCGTCGTATGGCTCTGCCAGACAGTTCACAAGCCAATTCTGAAGCTCACGCATCAGGACTATATCGAAAACTCCCTCGGAGAACTTCTTGAACTCAAGGGACCATACGACAAGATAAACATCGATGTTTTCAACGACCTGCAGCACACCATCAGCGGATGGCCGGGAGGAAAGCCAAATGCCGATGATTCCACAAGGCCGGTGTCATCCAAGCCGTTCCCGAAGAGAGTGGTGATATTCTCTCCGCATCCGGACGACGATGTCATCTCTATGGGAGGAACATTCATCCGTCTCGTCGAGCAGGGACATGATGTCCATGTCGCATATGAGACCTCAGGAAATGTTGCCGTACATGACGATGTGGTGCTCCAGCACATGGACACTGCACATGAACTCGGATTCGCCGACAAATTTGCAGAGGTGAAGGCAATCGTCGACTCGAAGAAACCGGGAGAGCCGGAGCCGCGTCCGCTTCTGAACATCAAGGCGGCCATCCGCCGTGCCGAAGCCCGCGGAGCAGTAAGATCTTTCGGCCTGAACGAGAATACAAACGTACACTTCCTCAACCTGCCTTTCTATGAGACAGGAGGCATCAAGAAAGGAGAACGCACGCAGAAAGACATTGATATCATAATTGACCTTCTCCAGAAAGTACAGCCGCACCAGATCTATCTTGCAGGCGACCTTGCCGACCCGCATGGAACGCACCGGGTATGTACTGAGGCCGTACTTGAGGCTCTTGACCAGCTCAGGAATGAGGCATGGCTCAAGGAATGCCATGTATGGCTCTACAGAGGGGCCTGGATGGAATGGGAACTCGGAAAAGTGGATATGGCAGTTCCTCTCAGCCCTGACGAGGTCATCAAGAAACGCCACGCCATCTACAGGCATGTGTCCCAGAAGGATATCGTACCGTTCCCGGGAGACGATTCCCGCGAGTTCTGGCAGAGGGCCGAAGACAGGACGCAGAATACGGCCCGGCTCTACAACGAGCTCGGGATGGCTGAATATCAGGCTATCGAGGTCTTCGTAAAACTTTTTTAAAAGGTCTTTTTGAAAATTTTTAACAAATCAGGAATATGAGACTTATAATTGAAAACGACAGCAAGAAAGGCTCTGTATGGGCCGCAAGATACATAGTATCAAGAATCAAGGCCAAGGCTGCGGTCACGGACAAGCCGTTCGTGCTCGGGCTTCCTACAGGCTCGACCCCGATAGGGACATATCAGGAACTCATCAGGATGTACAAGGCAGGTGAGGTCTCATTCAAAAATGTCATCACATTCAACATGGATGAGTATGTGGGACTTCCTGAATCACACCCTGAAAGCTACCACTCTTTCATGGCCGCCAATTTCTTTGACCATGTCGATGTGCCGAAGGAGAATATCAACATCCTCAACGGCAACGCCCCTGACCTTGCTGCGGAATGTGCATCATACGAAGCACGGATTGAGGCTGCCGGCGGCATCGACCTCTTCATGGGAGGCGTCGGTGAAGACGGACACCTTGCATTCAACGAACCGTTCTCTTCCCTCGTGTCCAGGACAAGAGTCAAGACTCTCACATACGACACCAGAGTCGTAAACTCAAGATTCTTCGACAACGACATAGACAAGGTTCCGGCATTGGCGTTGACTGTCGGCGTAGGCACAGTGATGTCTGCAAGGGAAGTCCTTGTGCTTGCCTTCGGTCACAAGAAGGCCCGCGCCCTCCAACAGGCGGTTGAAGGGGCATACTCGCAGTCATGCACCCTGTCAGCTCTCCAGGCACATCAGCACGGCATCATCGTTTGCGACGAACTCGCTGCCGGAGAACTCAAGGTCAACACCTACAGATACTTCAAAGACATCGAGAAAGACAATCTCTGACTGGAAATATGACATTTGAGGGGAGGGTGGCCCAAAAGGCGGAATGCTTTTGAGTCGCCCTCTTCCAGCAATAATAGGGACATGAAGACGAACCAGAATTTTGTGTCTTCCGCAAAGAAAATCTTACCGGCTGCGGGGACGACAATAATAGGGGCCGGGACACTCATGGCGGGAGCCGGGGCCATCATAGCCGGCGGCAGCCTGACATCATGCCAGAAAAAGGAACAGAAGCAATACAACATTGTCTACATAATGACAGATGACCATTCGTTCCAGACAATGAGCTGCTATGACGAAAGGTACACCGAGACACCGAATCTGGACAGAATTGCTGATGAAGGGGTAAGGTTCACCAACAGTTTCGTGGCAAACTCGCTGAGCGGGCCGAGCAGGGCATGTATGCTCACTGGAAAGCATTCCTGTGCAAACGGGTTCTACGACAACACCACCTGCGTTTTCGACGCTTCACAGCAGACATTCCCAAAACTGCTTCAGAAAGCAGGATACGAGACTGCCGTCATCGGCAAATGGCATCTTGAGAGTCTTCCGACCGGATTTGACCACTGGGAGATTGTTCCCGGACAAGGCGACTACTACAATCCGCAGTTCATCACGCAGCAGAACGACACAATACAGAAGCACGGTTACATTACGGACATAATCACGGATGATGCGATAGACTGGCTGGACAACGGGCGGGACAAGGACAAGCCGTTCTGTCTGCTCGTCCACCACAAGGCCATTCACCGCAACTGGATGGCCGACACGGCACATCTGGCCCTCTTCGAGGACAAGACATTTCCTCTGCCTGAAACCTTCTGGGATGACTATTCCGGACGTCAGGCAGCCGCAGCCCAGGAAATGAGCATCTTCAAGGACATGGACCTTGCCTACGACCTCAAGACGGTCACGGAAGAGACAGGCAAGACTGGCCTGGGACAGGCATACGCAGGTATGCTGGAGAGACTTGACCCTGAGCAGAGGGCAGCATGGGAGAAGTTCTATGCTTCTGTCATCGCCGATTTCAAGGCCAGAGCCCCAAAAGGCAGGGAGCTGGCAGAATGGAAATTCCAGAGGTACATGCGCGACTACCTCAAGGTCGTCAAATCTCTGGATGACAATGTAGGAAGGCTCCTTGACCATCTTGAAGAAGAAGGTCTCCTTGAGAATACCCTTATTGTATATACCTCAGATCAGGGATTCTACATGGGAGAGCACGGATGGTTCGACAAAAGATTCATGTACGAGGAATCAATGCGCACCCCTCTTATAATGAGACTGCCTGACAGATTCGTCAGAGAAAACGGACTGGAAGCGCACGACATCACGGAACTGGTTCAGAACATAGACTACGCCCCGACATTTCTGGAACTCGCCGGTGCTGAAATACCTGATGACATCCAAGGAGAATCTCTTGTCCCGCTTCTGAAAGGAGAGCATCCGGACAATTGGAGACAGTCTTTATATTATCATTTCTATGAATATCCGGCCGAACATAGTGTGAAGCGGCATTACGGCATCCGTACGGACAGATACAAACTCATACATTTCTATCATGACATAGACGCCTGGGAGCTCTACGACCTGCATGAAGACCCGAATGAGCTGCACAACCTCTGCGGACAGCCGGGCTATGAGAATCTCTCAGACAGCCTGAAGGTGCAGCTTGAAGGACTCCGGAAACAATACGGGGACAAAATATTCTGACTCCCGGCTTTCTATTTTATGTAATTATTCATAAATTTATATCGAAGTATATTATTAACAACTTGCTTTATGAAAACAACATTGAGAGAATTGCTGTCATTAGCTGCAGCAGCATTGGCAGGAACAGTTCTTCTTGCATCCTGCGAGAAAGAACCTCAGGAACCGGGGGGGGCGGCGGTGCCTCTAGCAAAACCTGAAATAATCATCGGGGACCAGACCCCTACATCCTTTACAGCAACATGGACGGCTGTAGAAAATGCAGATTCATACACATACATTCTGGATGACGGACAGGAACAGTCCACAAAGGAGACATCCGTGAAATTTACCGGACTGGAATCAGGCAACTACACGATAAAGGTAAAGGCGACTTCTGCAGACAAGGAATCTTTCTCCGATTCCGAATGGGCGGAAGCGAGAGTATCGCTGCGCGAACCGGACCAGCTTGCCGCGCCTGTCCTGTCCATAACTGAACAGGACATGACATCCTTCACCGTAGCATGGGAGGCGGTTGAGAATGCTGCTTCATACAAATATGCACTCAATGACGGACAGGAGCTGACGACAGAGGAACTCTCCGTATCATTCCCAGATCTCACACCGGGTGAATATACGGTGAGAGTCATGGCTGTAGCCACGGATCCGAACTTCAAGGATTCAGCATGGTCGGACATAAAAGTTGTACTGAAAGCCCCTGAGAAGCTTGACACCCCTGCCCCAACAGTGCAGGACAAGAGCGCAACTTCATTTACCGTCTCATGGGTAGCCGTGGAAAATGCCGGAGGATATGTATATATGCTTGACAACGGACAGGAAGAGGAGACGGACGGAACTTCTGTCACATTCAACGGACTCACGCCAGGAACGACTTATACTCTGAAAGTAAAGGCAACTTCCGACAACGAGGCCTACATTGATTCAGACTGGTCCGAACCGCTTGAAGTGACCCTTGAGAATGAAATAGAAGAAAGCTTCAGCATGACACTGATCGAGGACTTATTCACAAATCAGGAAAGCCTCAGCTGGAGCGCAACAGGATCCGGCGTAACCGCTGTCAATTACATTGCATTCGAGGCAGACCGCTATGATGACAACACCATAATAGACATGATGATCAACCAGTCACAGAGCTTTACATTCACATCCACAGATATAGCAAGGCTTGCAGAAGGAAAGGCAGTAAATTACAACAGCAGCGGGCTGACAACCGGCACTCCATACGATATCTGCTGCTATGTCAGATTTGAAAGCGGCAACGAACAGCTGTACAAGCTGCGCGGCACTCCTGGAGAGCCTATCGATGGAGGAGAGGAATCAGGAGTGGAGGCATGGACAGGAACTTGGACGATTTCATCCACTCAATCATTCTCTTGGGCTGAGGATCCCGCAAATCCAGAATTTGTCATATCACAACTGACTGACACTCCGAAAACCGGAGTCATCACCATAGCCGCAGACCCTAATGCCGAAAACAGTGTAATCATATCAGGATTGAGCGGCATCACCCAGATGGCCCAATACAATTATCCGGCATACGGATATGTGGATGAGGAAAACAGGCTTGTCCTCAACAATAATGAAGTCCTTGGCTCGGTCGGAGAAAACCAGATGCTGACATGGTGTGCATTTTCATACATAGAAAATATGCCGAATCCTGAAGGCGGCACATACGCTCCGTTCTTCAACTATGTAAACGGTGAATATGAGGCATTCGTATTCTCACTGGACGGAGACACTGCGACATCTGCCGCTGCCAGCGGGACACTCAACGGCGGAGGGACATTCACAGTCGTTTCATACGACCTGTATGCCCTGACATACACCGGCACAAGCATATCAACGGGCATATACCACCAGATCGAGGACAGCTCATACGCAGGTGAAATCACGCTGACCAGACAAAGCGGAGGGACAAATGCTGCACGGCAGGCATACATGCCTTCATTCAGCGCGCCTTCATATTCTGTCTTGAAGGTAACATATCCGTCTGCTGTTTATGCAAGATAGGCCTGACAAACAGGATTAAGCTCAACAAACGGGAGACCCGCACCGTGGAATTTCAGACATGAAGCTGAAAATTCCCTTCGGGTCTCCTGTTTTTTTTCATGTTACCCACAAAAAAAAGACCGGCTCAATCAGAGTCGGTCCTTTTAATAAACTGCGAAGAAAATACTCCGCCATTCCCGATTACCCGGTTGCTTCTTATTACTCCGCCTTCTTCTCTTCAGCAGGAGTCTCTGATGCAGGAGCTTCTGCAACCTGTGCATCAGCGGCAGGAGCAACAGTCTCGGTGGCCGGAGTTTCTTCTGTCGGCGCTGCGGATGCGGCAGGCTCTGCTGCAGGAGCAGCAGCTTTCTTTGAGCGGCTGCGGCGTGTGCTGCTCTTCTTGGTCTCTTTCTTCGGAGTTGAAGCAAGAGCTGCCTCGTTGAAATCAACGAGCTCGATGAGAGCCATATCTGCACCGTCTCCCTGTCTGAAACCGGTCTTGAGTATGCGGGTATATCCGCCCGGACGGTCAGCAATCTTCGGAGCTACCACGCGGAAAAGCTCTGTGACAGCATATTTGTTCTTAAGATAGCTGAACACCATGCGGCGTGAATGTGTGGTGTCCTCCTTGCTCTTGGAGATGAGAGGTTCAACATACATCCTGAGGGCCTTTGCCTTGGCTACAGTCGTATTGATTCTCTTGTGAAGAATCAGAGAGGTAGCCATGTTGGCAAGCAAAGCCTTGCGGTGACCGCTCTTGCGTCCAAGGTGATTGATAGCTTTATTGTGCCTCATATTTATACAGTCTTTTTCTTGGGTTCGATATTATATTTGGTTACATCCATTCCGAATGAAAGCTTCATCTTCTCCACCAGCAGGTCGATTTCGTTGAGAGACTTCCTTCCGAAGTTCCTGAACTTCATGAGTTCGGATCTTGAATAGGAAACCAGGTCTGCAAACGTATCGATGTCAGCTGCCTTCAGACAGTTGTAGGCCCTTACGGAAAGTCCCATGTCTGAAAGCTTGGTAAGAAGGAGATGCCTCATGCGGAGTGACTCTTCATCAAGTTCCTTGGACTCGGACTCGACTGTGCTTTCAAGAGAAAGCTTCTTCTCGTCTGTAAAGAGCTTGAAATGATAGATGAGGATATTGGCTGCCTCCTGAAGAGCCTGCTTCGGTGAAATGGAACCGTCGGTGACGATTTCAATTGTCAGCTTCTCGTAGTCAGTCTTCTGTTCTACTCGCCAGTTCTCCACTGTCCAGTTGACATTCTTGATAGGGGTGTAGATGGCATCCACCGGAATCGTTCCGATAGGTGTGTCAGGATCCCTGTTCTCGTCTGCCGGGACAAAGCCCCTGCCTTTGCCGATTGTGAGGGAAATCTCAAGTTTCACCGCCGTCTCAAGAGAACAGATGTGGAGCTCAGGATTCAACACCTTGAAAGAAGACAATCCCTTTGAAATATCCTCTGCGGTAAACTCCTGCTTGCCGCTGATAACAATGTTTGCCACCTCGGAGTCTACAGTTTCTACCATTCTTTTGAACCTCACCTGTTTGAGGTTAAGAATGATGTCCTGCATACCCTCAATCACGCCCGGGATAGTAGCGAACTCCTGGTCCACTCCGGAGATGCGGATTGAATTGATAGCAAAACCTTCCAGAGAAGACAACAATATGCGACGGAGGGCATTGCCGATTGTCTGTCCGTATCCAGGCTCAAGCGGCCTGAATTCGAAACGGCCGACAGTGTCCGTTCCTTCGAGCATTATCACCTTGTCCGGCTTCTGAAATGCTAAGATTGCCATGTTTGTTCTTGTTTAAGGTGTTAATTATTACTTGGAGTACAACTCGACGATAAGCTGCTCGTTGATGTTTTCCGGAATCTCAGCCCTTACAGGAATGTTGAGGTATTTTCCGACAAGAGCCTTGGCATCAAACTCAAGCCATGAGTACTTTGATGCGGAAGCCACACTGTTCTGAATGACCTCAAGGCTCTTTGAACGCTCCCTGACTGCAACGACATCACCTGGCTTTACGAGAGCGGAAGGAATGTTGCATACTTCACCGTTGAGGGTGATATGGCAGTGTGACACAAGCTGTCTTGCGGCAGGTCTTGTAGGGGCGATGCCGAGGCGGTATACAATGTTGTCAAGACGAGACTCAAGAAGGATGATGAGGTTCTCACCTTTCTGTCCCTTCATGCGGGAAGCCTTCTCGTATGTATTGCGGAACTGTCTCTCAAGTACACCATATGTATATTTTACTTTCTGTTTCTCCTTGAGCTGAGTACCGTACTCGGAAATCTTTTTGCGCTTGCGAGCCAAACCATGCTGTCCCGGAGGATAATTTCTTTTCTCAAAGTCCTTATCTGTTCCGAAAATCGGTTCGCCGAACTTACGGGCGATTTTTGTCTTTGGTCCAGTATATCTTGCCATAGTATTCTGTTCTTTATGAAAATCTCGAATTAAACTTTACGACGGCCTTTTGGTCTACAGCCATTGTGTGGCATTGGAGTAACGTCAATGATCTCCGTAACCTCGATACCTGCACCATGGATTGTCCTGATTGCTGACTCACGTCCGGCGCCAGGACCCTTTACATACGCCTTCACCTTGCGCAGGCCGAGGTCGTAAGCTGTCTTGGCAGCGTCAGCGGCAGCAACCTGGGCAGCATACGGAGTATTCTTCTTTGAACCCCTGAAGCCGCTCTTTCCGGCTGATGACCAGCTGATGACCTGACCCTGGTTGTTGGTGAGGGTAACGATGACATTGTTGAAGGTTGATGAAATATGGGCTTCGCCGCTTGCCTCAACCTTGACAACTCTTTTCTTGTTTGTTGTAGATGTCTTCTTTGCCATAATTCATCGATTATTTGGTTGCCTTCTTCTTGTTTGCAACAGTTTTCTTCTTGCCTTTTCTTGTACGGGCATTGTTCTTTGTGCTCTGCCCGCGGACAGGAAGCCCGAGACGATGACGGATACCTCTGTAGCAGCCGATATCCATCAGACGCTTGATGTTCATCTGGACGGCGGAACGGAGCTCACCTTCAATCTTATACTCCTGAGCAATGACGCCACGGATACCTGCGATCTGCTCATCGTTCCAGTCGCCGACCTTTGTGTCAAAATCGATGCCCAGCTGGGAAAGGATTTTCCTTGCGGAGCTGCGGCCGATTCCGAAGATATAGGTCAGACCTATCTCTCCCCTTTTGTTATTAGGTAAATCAACACCGGCTATTCTTGCCATAATCTATTTTTACTTTTTTGTTATACAATCAGTTATTATCCCTGGCGCATTTTGAACTTAGGGTTCTTCTTGCAGATCACATAAAGACGGCCTTTGCGCTTTACGATCTTGCAGTCTTCACTGCGCTTCTTGATGGATGCCTTTACTTTCATTATCGTAGTTTTTATTTGTATCTGAAAGAAATTCTTCCTTTTGTCAAATCATAGGGTGACATCTCGACCTTAACCCTGTCCCCAGGCAGAATCTTGATGTAGTTCATTCTCATCTTACCGGATATGTGAGCCAATATCACATGTCCGTTTTCCAATTCGACTTTGAACATCGCGTTCGGCAGAGTCTCCACTATGACTCCTTCCTGTTCTATTGCAGACTGTTTCGGCATAGACACATCACTTTATAATTCAACATTTCCTTTTTCGATAAAATCAAATGTAGACAGCTGTTCGGCGGCGCCTTTTCTGACAACAACCGTAAGTTCGAAATGCGCTGACTTCTTCCGGTCCGCAGTGTGTACCTCCCATCCGTTGTCTGCGAGGTAGACTCCGCGAGTGCCGGCATTGATCATCGGTTCAATACAGATTGTCATCCCATCGACAAGCTTTGCCCCCCTGCCCTGGTGGCCGTAGTTCGGCACTCCCGGGTTTTCGTGCATCTTCCTGCCGATTCCGTGTCCTTCAAGTTCGCGGACGACGGAGAACCCGAATGACTCTGCATACGATTGCACCGCGTGTCCTATGTCGCCGGTCCTGTTTCCGTGAACTGCCGCTGCTATACCCCTGTAGAGGGATTCCTTGGTGACATCCAGAAGTTTCCGGGTCTCAGCGTCCACCTCCCCGACAGGGAAGGTGTAGGCTGAATCACCGTTATATCCTTTATAGAATGTCCCGCAGTCAACTGACACGATGTCGCCTTCCTTGAGCACATAGTCCGAAGGGAATCCGTGCACCACGACATCATTGACAGAGATGCAGAGAGCAGCCGGAAAGCCGTCATATCCCAGAAAACTCGGAATAGCTCCGTTGTCACGGATAAAGGTCTCGGCCACCCTATTCAACTCGAGAGTTGTCACACCTGGGGCAACCGCCTTACCGACCTCAGCCAATGTCTTTGACACGAGAATGGCATTCTCGCGCATCAGCGCTATCTCCTCTTCTGTTTTCGGCTCAACCATCTTCAAATGAATTTATCAAAACTACATACCTGAACGGCCTTTCAGTCGTCCGGTCTTCATCAAACCGTCATAATGACGCATAAGCAGATGGCTCTCGATCTGCTGGAGTGTATCCAGAACCACGCCCACAAGAATCAGGAGGGATGTACCTCCGTAGAAGCTTGCGAACTGGTTGTTCACCCCGCAGAGCATTGCTCCCGCAGGGAGAATAGCAATGAGTCCGAGGAAAATGGAACCCGGGAGGGTAACCCTTGACATGATGGTGTCAAGATATTCCACAGTCTTCTTGCCCGGCTTTACACCAGGGATGAAGCCACCGTTCTTCTTCATGTCTTCCGCCATCATGGTCGGGTTGACCGTAACGGCAGTATAGAAATATGTGAATGCAACCACGAATATGAAGAACACGAAGTTGTACCAGAAACCGGTATAGTTGCTCATCACGGCAGCAAAGCCTCTGGTTGCATCAAAGTTGGAGAAAATCAGAGGGAAGAGCATGAGTGCCTGAGCAAAGATGATAGGCATCACACCTGCCGCATTGATTTTCATAGGGATATACTGTCTTGCTCCGCCGTACTGCTTGTTGCCGACAATTCTCTTGGCATACTGCACAGGAACTCTTCTTGTTGCCTGTACGAGGGCAATCGCAGCCACGAAGACAAAGAAGAGGATAATCAGCTCGACAACGAGAAGAAGAAGTCCTCCTGTCGTAGAATTGACCTTTTCTCCGACTTCTGCAGTAAGGGCGTATGGAAGACGGGCGATGATACCCACCATGATGATGAGGGAAATACCGTTGCCGATACCCCTGTCAGTGATTCTTTCACCAAGCCACATCACGAACATTGTTCCTCCGATGAGAATCACGGTGGACACAAGATTGAACATGAATGAGCTCCAGCCGAGCCTGTTGATTGCAAGGAATGCGTCATCAGGAATCTGGCTGTGGAGAGATGCCATATAGGCAGGTCCCTGGATACAGAGAATCACTATGGTAAGATAGCGGGTAAGCTGGTTCATCTTCCTGCGGCCGCTTTCCCCTTCCATCTGGAGTTTCCTGAAGTAAGGGACAAAGACACCGAGAAGCTGAATCACGATGGATGCCGAGATATAAGGCATCACACCGAGCGCAAAGATGGAAGCGTTGCCGAATGCTCCTCCGGAGAACATGTTCAACAGGCCGACGAGACCTGTAGAAGCAGTGTCCTGAAGATTTGCAAGCATGGTGGAATCGATTCCCGGAAGCACTATGAATGTACCGAGACGATAAACCAGCAGCAGGAGAATCGTATACACGATCCTCTTGCGCAGCTCTTCAATCTTAAAGATGTTCTTGATTGTCTGTATAAACTTCTTCATCTTTATTCGATTGTTGTTGCTTTGCCGCCGGCAGCCTCAATCTTGGCAACTGCACTCTTGGAGAATGCATGGGCAGTCACATCAAGCTTTGCAGAAAGTTCCCCGTTGCCGAGAATCTTCACGAGATGCTTGCTTGAAACGAAGCCCGCCTCAACAAGCGTGTCGAAAGTGATGACATCCGCTCCTGTCTTCTCATGGAGAGCCTGAAGGGCAGATACATTGATACCCTTGTATTCAACTCTGTTCGGACTTGTGAAACCGAATTTCGGAAGTCTTCTCTGGATAGGCATCTGACCACCTTCGAAGCCGATTTTGCGGGAATATCCGGAACGAGCCTGAGCTCCCTTGTGTCCGCGGGTTGATGTACCGCCGTGACCTGATCCCTCACCACGTCCGATTCTCTTCTCCCTGCCCTTTGAACCGGCAGCAGGTTTTAGATTATGCAATTTCATCTGTAATTCCTCCAAATTAAATTTCCTCTACTTTCACAAGGTGAAGGACTTTCTCCAGCATACCTTTGGTGACTGGAGTAAGCTCAACTTCAACTGTCTGGTGAAGCCTGTGGATACCGAGAGACTGAAGATTTGCAATCTGCCTCTTGCTGGCTCCGTTCCGGCTCTTTGTCTGGGTTATCTTTACTTTTGCCATTTCTTCTTCCTCCATGATTAACCTTTAAACACTCTGCTCATAGGAATACCGCGGAGTCCGGCAACAGTATAGGCATCCCTCATCTGTGCGAGGGCGGCGACTGTCGCCTTCACAAGATTGTGAGGATTGGACGAACCCTTTGACTTTGCAAGCACATTGTGGATACCCACTGACTCGAACACTGCACGCATGGCACCTCCGGCCTTCACTCCTGTACCGGGAGCCGCAGGCTTCATGAATACTCTTGCACCGCCGAACTTGGCTTCCTGCTCATGCGGGATTGTCCTGTTGAGCACCGGAACCTTCACGAGATTCTTCTTTGCATCCTCGATGCCCTTTGATATTGCAGTCGTGACCTCGTTTGCCTTTCCGAGACCATAACCGACTACTCCGTTCTCGTCACCGACCACAACAATGGCAGCAAAGCTGAAGTGACGGCCACCTTTTGTGACCTTGGTCACTCTCTTGATGGCTACCAATCTGTCTTTCAACTCAAGATCAGATGTCTTTACTTTTTTAACATTTGTATTTGCCATAGTCTCTGATTAGAAAATTAGGCCACCTTCGCGGGCAGCTTCAGCCAAACTTTTAACTCTTCCATGATAGAGGTATCCGGCGCGGTCGAATGAAACCGTAGTGATACCCTTTGCGATGGCACGCTCTGCAATGGCCTTGCCGACTACGGCAGCAGCCTCCTTGCCGGCCTTGCCCTTGCATGCAGCCGCAAGCTCCTTGTCATTGGAAGCGGCAGCGACAAGCGTCATGCCCTTTGTGTCGTCCACAACCTGCACATAAATCTGCTTGTTGCTTCTGAATACGACCATTCTCGGTCTCTCAGCAGTACCGTTGATGACTTTGCGTATACGGTAGTGAATTCTTCTTCTTCTTTCAATCTTATTCAATGCCATAACTCTGTCTCCTATTATTTAGCGCCTGCTGATTTACCTGCCTTGCGACGAAGCTGTTCGCCGACGAACTTGATACCCTTGCCCTTGTAAGGCTCCGGCTTGCGCAGTGAGCGGATTTTTGCCGCAACCTGTCCTACAAGCTGCTTGTCCGCGCTCTTGAGCACCAGCACAGGGTTGGCACCCTTCTTTACCGGCTCAGCCTCTGCCTTCACTTCAGCAGGAAGCATCATATGTACATCATGTGAGAAACCGAGTGCAAACTCAAGGATCTGGCCTTTCACGTCCACACGGTAACCTACGCCGACAAGTTCCTGTCTGATGGTGTATCCCTCGGACACTCCGACAACCATGTTGTGGATGAGTGCACGGTAAAGTCCGTGGAGAGAACGGTGTCTCGGGAGATCAGTAGGACGTGTCACTTTAACTTCATTTCCCTCTACGGTCACTGTTATGTCCGGGTCAACTTTCTGACTCAGCTCGCCGAGAGGTCCTTTAACCTTTACCACATTGCCGGGGAGAACCTCAACGGTCACCTTGGCTGGCAGGTGTACAGGCAATTTACCAATTCTTGACATTATTCGTTTCTTTTAGATTAATATACATAACACAATACCTCACCGCCGACATTGAGGTCCTTTGCCTCCTTGTCAGTGATGACACCCTTGGAAGTGGAGATGATTGCGATGCCGAGGCCGTTGAGCACGCGCGGCATGTTTTCCACATCAGTATATTTCCTGAGGCCAGGCTTTGACACGCGGACTATCTTCCTGATGGCCGCAGTCTTGGTCTGAGGATGATACTTGAGGGCAATCTTGATGGTGTTGTAAGGCTCACCTTCAACAATCTTGTAGGTGAGGATGTAGCCCTTGTCACAAAGAATCTTTGTGATGGCCACTTTCATCTTTGACGAAGGTATCTCGACAATCTTCTTCCCTGCGAGGTAAGCGTTGCGGATCCTTGTAAGATAATCTGCAATTGGATCAGTCATTGTTTTGTCTTTTTTAACAGAACCCGGCGCACGGGGCGCCCGATATCCTAATTGTTAATAATTTATTTTGAAAGTGTATGTTTCAGTCCTTATGTTACCAGCTGGCCTTCTTCACGCCAGGGATAAGGCCGTTGCTCGCCATCTCGCGGAACTGGATACGGCTGAGGCCGAACTTGCGCATATACCCTCTCGGGCGGCCTGTAAGTGAGCAGCGGTTGTGCAGCCTGCATGCAGCCGAATTCTTCGGGAGCTTGTCAAGTGCAGCCCAGTCTCCGGCTTCTTTCAGAGCCTTTCTCTTTGCGGCGTATTTGGCAACCAGTCTCTCGCGTTTGAGCTCGCGGGCTTTCATTGATTCTTTTGCCATCTTGTTCTCCTTTAGTTATTGTGTTTCTTGAAAGGCAGGCCGAACTCGCGGAGAAGGGCATGGGCCTCTTCATCAGTTCTGGCTGTCGTTACGAAAGTTATCTCCATTCCGAGAATCTTGCTGATCTTGTCGATGTCGATTTCAGGGAAGATAATCTGCTCCTTGATGCCGAGGGTATAGTTGCCCTTGCCGTCCATCTTCTCGGAGATACCGTTGAAGTCCCTGATACGAGGAAGAGAGATACGGATGAGTCTCTCAAGGAACTCGTACATCTTCGTTGCGCGGAGAGTGACCTTCACTCCGATAGGCATGCCCTTGCGCAGCTTGAAGTTGGAAATATCCTTTCTTGAATGAGTTGCGATTGCCTTCTGTCCGGCAATGGCAGTAAGTTCCTGCTGTGCTGTCTCAACAAGCTTCTTGTCGCCTGTAGCATCGCCGATGCCCTGATTGATGGTTATCTTCACAAGCTTCGGAACCTGCATGACAGTAGTATATGAGAATTCCTTCATGAGCTTCGGAACAATCTCATCCTTGTAAACCTTCTTAAGAGTCGGAACATATCCAGAAGGCACGGCAGCAGTCACAGCTGCCTCGGCTGTATTCTTCTTAGTCTTTGCCATTATTTGATCTCCTCTCCAGATTTTTTAGCATAGCGGATCTTCTTCCCGTCAACGAACTTGCGTCCGATTCTTGTAGGACCGCCCTTTACAGGGTCAACAAGCTGAAGATTTGAAACATGGATAGCCGCCTCTTGTTTAATGATGCCTCCCTGAGGATGCTTTGGATTCGGTTTTGTATGCTTGCTCACCATATTGACACCCTCGACTATGGCACGATCCTTATCAGTGATCATCTCAAGCACCCTGCCGGTCTTCCCCTTGTCGTTGCCGGCATTCACATAAACGGTGTCGCCTTTCTTAATATGGAACTTCTTCATGATTCTTGATTTTAGAGGACCTCAGGTGCCAGTGAAACAATTTTCATATAGTTCTCGCGCAACTCTCTGGCAACAGGCCCGAAGATACGGGTACCGCGGACTTCGCCCTGGTTGTTGAGAAGGACGCATGCGTTGTCATCGAAACGGATATAGGAACCGTCGGCCCTACGGATCTCTTTCTTTGTACGCACTACCACAGCCTTTGACACTGAACCCTTCTTGGCGTCACCGCCAGGTATGGCGCTCTTCACTGCAACGACAATCTTGTCGCCTACTCTTGCATAACGGCGGCGGGTACCACCCAGAACACGGATGCAAAGGACTTCCTTGGCTCCGCTGTTGTCTGCCACCTGTAAACGTGTTTCCTGCTGTATCATTGCTATTTAACTTTTTCTACGATTTCTACTAATCTCCATCTCTTTGTCTTGCTCAAAGGACGGGTCTCCATGATGCGGACTGTATCGCCTTCGCTGCACTCGTTCTTCTCATCATGAGCGACGAATTTGGTGGTCTTCTTCACGAACTTGCCGTAAACAGGATGCTTCTCCATTGTTGCAACCGCAACTACGACAGACTTGTCCATCTTGTTGCTGACCACTACTCCTATTCTTTCCTTACGAAGATTTCTTTCCATCAGACTCGAATTTTAGTTCTGTTTTTCTTTTTCAGCAAGGATGGTCATCATGCGGGCGATGTCTTTCCTTGACTTCTTGATCTTTGACGTATCCTCTAATGGAGAGACGGCATGGTTGATCTTCATTGTGTCGAGGGCAGCCTTCTCAGCCTCGATGCGGTCACGCAGGTCTGCGATTGACATTTCACGTACTTCAGATGCTTTCATTTTCTGTCTCCATTAAACTATTCAACATAATCTCTGCGCACGACGAACTTGGTGGTCACCGGAAGCTTCTGCGCACCGAGGCGGAGAGCCTCTTTTGCAATCTCCATAGGAACGCCTTCAGCCTCAATCAGGATGCGGCCCGGAGTAACCGGACAAACAAATCCCTCAGGATTACCCTTACCTTTACCCATTCGCACTTCAGCAGGCTTCTTGGTATACGGCTTGTCCGGGAATATTCTGATCCAGATCTTTCCCTCACGCTTCATATAGCGCACTACAGCCTGACGGGCAGCCTCAATCTGCCGACCGGTAAGCCAACAATTTTCCAAGGTCTTGATGCCGAAAGAGCCGAACACAAGCTGGTTGCCCCTCTGGGCAAGACCCTTCATGCGGCCTTTCTGCTGCCTTCTAAATTTTGTTTTCTTCGGTTGTAACATCGTTCTATTACTTTAAATAATATTTTCCTGCACCTTAAATCATTGAGTATCACCCAATTGGGCGGATTTATCCTCAATTAAGGGACTGCAAAGATAGTAAAAAATCCTTAAAACCAAATAATATTTTAAAAAAAATCAGAATATTTTTGACACGAAAATTTGATAGCTAAAGTATCATTTATCACAATGTTATGAATGTCCATCAAAAATTTTTCATCCACTTTTTGACGCAGCCGCCGAAGTCTTTCCGAAAGGCAGGCACGGGGTCCGCGCCATCACGGGCTTCTGTGTTTTTTAAGTAAGTTTGTATATTTGCATGCTCATCCGATATGTCATGAACATGAAAATGAAGATTCTTGCCGATACCCTCCGCCTGCCGCCACGCATCATGGCCGCCGCTGCCGCAGCAGCCGCCTGCATCTTCGCGTGGACAGCCCATGCCACAGAGGGTCGGGACTTCATCTTGCAGGACAGGGAAAGGTATCTGCAGTATGTCATAGCGGACGGGGACACGGTCTATTTCGACAATATCCGTGCGGCACGGGTCTACGAGAAGCTGCCGAGACAGAAGGGACGTGAATGGAGGAAATACTACAGGCTTGTTCACAATTTCAGCAAGGTATACCCGTATGCCCTCGTGGCAAGAAGTCTCGTGCAGGAAGTGGACAGCACGATAGCCGCAGACAACCTGAAGCGAATCAAAAGGGACAGATACATAAATGAAGTCCAGAAAGAACTTTTCGAAGTCTTTGAAACGCCGCTCAAGAATCTCACCATCTCACAGGGAGCGCTCCTCATGAGATTGATTGACAGGGAGGTCGGCAAATCATCATACAATATAATAAAAGACTACAAAAACGGCATTGCGGCCGGCTTCTGGCAAGGAGTAGCCCGAATCTTCGGCACAGACCTCAAGAGGCCGTACGACCCCGACGGGGAAGACGAGCCTATAGAAGACCTCGTGCAAAAATGGGAAAACGGGGAATTTGAAGGACTCTATTATTCGCTTTTCTGGAAATTCCCTCCCGAGACAGAAATTCCGTCAAAATACAGATAAGGGGAAGAATTGATCCAGTCCTTGAGGACAAACAGCCGCGCCCCTGTCGACAAAGCCATGGAGACTTCGCAATGGTAGTGGCCAAAGATGAAATAATCCACATGGTGCTGCCGTGAAAATTCTTCGGAGAACTGCACCAGAGGCTCCGATGCACCCTTAAAGACATATTCCTCGTGCCTGGCAAGGCGGTTGCCCTTCGACCAGGAATTGCCGAGGCCGAAGGCTATCCTGGGATGCAGCATGCTGAACAGGAACTGAAGAGGCCGGCAATGGAAAACGCCCCTGAGAAACCTGTAGCCCGCCGGTACCGGTCCGAGCCCGTCTCCGTGGCCGAGGCAGAAATCCTTGTCTCCTATCCGCACTACGCACGGCTGGACAAGGCGCTTCATCCCGAGTTCTTCAAAATAGCGGTATGTCCACACGTCATGATTGCCCTGGAAGAAATACACCTTGACACCGGCATCCATCAGATCCATAAGGGCCGCAAACACCCGGACATAACCTTTCGGGACAACATCCCTGTACTCGTACCAGAAATCCCAGATATCCCCCAGAAGATACAGGGCACAGGTCTGTCCGGCAGGAATGGACCTCAGAAATTCCACAAAACGATTTTCCCTGTCCTGCGGAGAATTGACATCCAGTCCCAGATGCACATCTGCGACAAAATATGCCGATGTCCTGCCTGTCTCCATATTATTCCGGACGCTACCCGAAGATGAATATAAGCATGGCCGCAATCGCACAGTAGAGGGCGAACCAGGAAAGCCGCGCCTTCTTGACCAGGGCAATCATGACCTTGCAGGCGAAAAGCCCGGAAATGAATGCCGCAAAGAAACCGAGGACAAGAGGCAGCGCCCCCGTAGCCGACTGCGACATTTCTCCCCCGACAAGCTGAAGGAAAGACTCCCCGAGAATCGGAATCATGACCATAAGGAACGAGAACTGCGCCATGACATCTCTCCTGACCCCGCACAGCAGGCCCGTTGAAATAGTCGTGCCCGAACGCGACAGGCCCGGGACGACGGCAAGAGCCTGGCCGAGCCCCACCACAAAAGCCTGCCAATACGAGATGCCGTTGCGATAATTTTTTCTTTCAGACAAAGATGCCCGGGAGCGCGGTCCTGAAGCCATGTCCGAAAGGAACAGCAGTACAGCAGTGCACATAAGGGCGACGCCGACGACAAACAGAGACTGGAAAAGGCCTTCGACAAAATCCTTGAAGAACACCCCCACAATGAAAACAGGAATCATGGAGACACCTATTTTCAGCACATAGTCAGTCTCTTCGTTATATCTGAACCTAAAGAATCCTTTCACCAGGCCCCACAGCTGCCTGCGGAAAACCACTATTGTGCTCAAAACCGTAGCCGCATGCACAAGCACCTCAAAGACAAGGTCATCAGCCGCCTCTATGCCAAGAAGCTCCTTGCCTATTATAAGATGGCCGCTGCTGCTTACCGGCAGAAATTCGGTCAGTCCCTGAACGAGACCGAGGATTATTGCCTCATACCATTCCATACCGCTCTCATTTGAAGATTTTCATTATGGCAGCAATTTCCACTATTATGCCGGCAACTATCACGACAGGAGCCGCGACCAGCCTGCGGAAATCAAACATGGCGTAATTGAACACCTCCGGATCATCGCTTCCTCCCCCTGTCATCAGGATGTACCCGGACACCATGACGATGAGACCGGCAAGAAGCAGCCTCAGACCCTTCTTCCCCATTGCCATTCTTTCATCATCGGGGACATTGAATCCCTTATCTTTGGCGTATGTCGTCTTCTTATCCATTGTCATTTAAAAATAAAGTTCATCTTTGTTCAGGGACACCAGTTTGTTGACTGTCAGCCATGTGCTGCCCATACATATTATTATTCCTGAAGCAGTGACTATTCCCATGACAACAAGCAGCAGGTCCAGCCGGAATATCTCAAACAGCTGCGCAAAGCCGTTCCTGATGAAAAACAATATCGCAAGCAGCATCAGAATGGCTATTATGGCCGAAAACAGCCCCTGGAACATGGACTGAAGCATGAAAGGAGCCCGGATAAAGCCCCGAGTCGCGCCGACCATCTTCATGGTATGTATGGTAAACCTCTTGTCAAATACGCTGAGCCTGACCGTATTGTTTATCAGGACAAAGGAAATGAACAGCATCAGGGCGATGAATATTGCCAGGACCGAAGAAATCTTGCTGAGGTTGGCATTCAGGGCCTCGACAAGAGACATCTGGTAGACGACTTCATCCACGAGAGGAGAAGCGGATATCTCTTTCCGCACCACCTCAAGGCTGTCGCGCGACACATAGTCTGCGTCCAACGTGACATCGACCGAAACCGGGATGGGCGTCGAGTCGAACACATCAAGAAAATCCTCGCCGAGAAGTTCCGCCATCTCTTCAGTGCCCTGCTCCCTGGACACATATTCAGTGCTCCTGATGAACCTCATTTCCTCAAGGACAGACTGGAAGCCGACGGCCTCCTCGTCCGAGACATCGGGCTTGAGCATGACGGTCACCTGCATGTTCTCCTTGAAATAATCCGACACCGACCGGGCATTGACAAGCAGTAGGCTTGCCACCCCGACCAGCAGAAGCACCAGACTGATGCTTATGACCGACGAGATATACGCATTGACGATGCGCCTGCGGACTGTCTTTATTTCTCCCTTTGACATGTACAATATTCCAATTGGGGTCAAAGATAGTGAAATATCAAAAATAAATATTATCTTTGTTGAGATTTTGTCTTTAAAAAATTGAACATGGGAGATTCTGTTAAGAGAGTTCTTTTTGTCAACTCGGAAATATTCCCGTATCTGCCGGAATCAGACATATCCCGCATAGGACGATACCTCCCGCAGGGAATCCAGGAACGGAAAAAGGAGATCCGGTCTTTCATGCCAAGATACGGATGCATAAATGAAAGGAAGAATCAGCTTCATGAGGTGATCAGACTTTCCGGAATGAACATCATCATCAATGAAGTGGACAGGCCGCTTGTCATCAAGGTGGCATCGATATCCGCAGCCAGGATTCAGGTATATTTTATTGACAACGAGGACTATTTCCACAGAAAGCAGATATACAGGGACGAAAACGGAGTGTTCTTTGAAGACAACGGGGAAAGGGCGGCTTTCTTTGCAAGAGGCGTACTCGAGACCGTCAAGAAGCTCAGGTGGGCTCCGGACATCATACATTGCCACGGATGGATTTCCCATATTCTCCCGGTATATCTCAAGAAAGTATATCGCGAAGACCCGATATTCTCAGAAAGCAAAGTGGTGCTCTCCCTGTACAACGACATACCGGAAGAAAAATTCTCTCCGGATCTTCAGGACAAAATCATCATGGGAAGCCTGACCGCAGACGACCTCGGGCTCCCGGCCGGCCCCGACGGCACAGATGTTGCTAAAATGGCCGCCCGATACTCTGACGGCATCATCTTCGGCTCCGAGGGCATAAGCGCCGGACTGAAAGAATATTGCAGCAGCCTCAATGTCCCGAGGCTTGAATACGACGCAAAGTCAATGGAGGACGGCTCATACATAGACGAATATGACAGATTCTACAGTCAGGTCTGAATGGCAGGGAAGGCGACGGAATCAGAAAGACAACTGAAAATGAATTTGGGACAGATTACGAAATTGAAAATGAAAAATACGGGACCCGCACTGAAGAAATGCCTGTTTGCAGGATTGTCTGCCGTCTTCGGCTTATCATCCTGCGTATACATAGATGAGGGGCTGGGAGAAAATTTCATTCCCACGGACCAGATGTATGACCTGTACATTTATGAATTTCCACTTACGGACATAAAGACAGAATACTGTGACAGCCTTTCCGGATTCAGTTCCAGCCGAATCACTGTGGGGGCCGTCAGGGACGCCGCCAACGGGCTCTCGACCAGAAGCAGTTCGTTCACTCTGATCCCTCTGGCAGAAGAGATGGACTTCGGCACGGATCCTGAAATCATCCAGTTCCACCTCTCTGCGGCAAAGGACACCTTGTCGTTCCCGAATGAGTCGGACGCAAACATTCTCCAGAATCTCTATGTCTACGAAATCACCGAAGACCTCGGCTCGAAATACATTTATGCCAGTTCAGGCTACAGGATGCAGGAAGACGGAGTCATCGGGGACAAGATCATCGCAAAGACCGTATACAACGGCAGCGACTCGCTTTCCTTTGATTTTTCCGCGGAATTCGGACAGAAGTACATTGATGTGCTCAAGGAGAAATTCGCAGACATGGACTCCCTTGACAAATATACCGCCGAACTCCCGGGAATATACATCTGCGCAGACGAGCCTGTCGGCAATTCCGGCCGTATCAACATGTTCGACCTGCCGATAAGTGTCTCTGACAACTATCTGGTCAACGGCAATTATGCCCAGCTGAAATTCTCGGCGGAATATGAGGGAGAACGGAAAGACACATCATTCCTTTTCTACTTCGGAGCGCAGAGCCTCACATACAGCAGTTCGGTCGCTCAGTATGCCCTAAATCTGTGTTCACACGAAAAATTCAATCCCGATGACCATCAGGCCAATATTGCCGAGGCTACGGAATTCATAAATATAGAAGGCGGATACGGGCCGAAGCCGGTGATTTCGGCCAAAGAAATCAGAGATTCGCTCTGCATGCATTTCCGTCTCAACGGAGTAGATTCCTCAAAGGTGATAATCAACAAGGCGTCACTTATATTGCCGTTCGATGACCCTGACTTCAGCCTCAAGGGCATATTCCCGACAATGCTGAGCCCGACATGCAGGCTGGACTCCGAAATCACATCATCCGGCGGAGAGGAAGAGACGACTCATTCAGTATATTACGCAGGCCTCACCGACGCCAGTGTAGAGTCAGAGAACCAGGGGGATGTCAACTGGTCCATCTCAAACTATGCTCCGGATATCACACACCATGTGCAGGAAATAATAAAGATGTCCCCCGACGCGGATTTCAGGAACAGGGACATGTGGATGCTGATACTGGCGACAGAGACGGTCACCCAGAAGAATGACAACTCTGAGATGAACGATTACCTCCAGAATCTGGCATACGCCAACTATTACAACAACATGTACGGGTACGGCAACTATGGCTATGGCTATGGCTACGGCTACGGTTACGGCGGATATTATGACTACAACAACTACTACAACTATTATTACCTTGCGGCAATGATGAGCAACGCCTCAAGCGAGTCAACGAGTACCGCAGCCCAGCTTGACAAGGACAGATATTATGTATGCTCACTGCATGGGCCGAAGTGGCCGGGATACGATGATGTGAGCATTCCGCTTTCGGAAAGGGAAATTCCTATGATGAAAGTGACATACTCAGTCCCGAAAAGATGACGGACAGAGGTCATGGAAACAAAGAAAGAGAGCGGCTTCAATGAAACCGCTCTCTTTTATTATCAATAAGTACAGAAATTATTTCAGCTTGTTCTCGATGTATGCGATGGCATCACCTACAGTTGAAATCTTGTCTCCCGCATCCTCGTCAGGAATATTGATGCCGAACTCTTTCTCAAATTCCATGATCAGCTCTACTGTATCAAGTGAATCTGCTCCGAGGTCGTTCTGAAAACTTGCTGTCTCTGTAACTTCTGATTCATCAACGCCCAATTTCTCAACGATGATTTTCTTTACTTTTTCTGCAACTTCTGACATGATTGTAAAATTTAAGAATTAATAGTTTATGTTTGAATACACTTGATTAATCACAAATATATATACCCATAGGTTTTGAACTGAGGTGCAAAATAAGTAAAAAAATACGAAAAATGAAAGATTTTTTGCTATTTCCTCTCTCCACAGGGCTCAGATTCAGCTTCGGACGGACATTTGCTGAGCTTGAGCCAGACCCGGAAACCGTTGATTGAATTGAGCAGATAGAATGACCACATTATTGCCATCACCTCTGCGTGCGGCTGCCCCTGCCGTATGCAGACGGCCCACATCACTATGCTGATGACATTGGTCAGAATCCAAAGTATCCACTGCTCCATAAAGGCCATTGCCATCAATGCCTGGGCGATGATGCTCAGGACTGTTGTCGCGGAATCCTTGTACGGCTGCGGATCGCCTGCCTTCTCGAGCAGAAAGCCGACGGCAGCAACAAGCAAGGCGCATCCGGCAAAAAGCGCCGCCCGCTGCCCCCATGTCATGCGGCGGGCACTGACCCTGACATCATGATCCGGTCCGCCGGCTCTGGATTCAGACACTGCCGCACCCCGCTTTCTCCACTGCCACCAGCCCACGAACTGCATAGGCAGATAATACAATGCATTGAGGGCAGCATCCCCATACAGGGAGACTTTCCAGGAAATGACTGCATACAGAGCCACATTGACAAGGCCGAAAACATAGTTCCAGATGCTGCCCTTCGCCACAAGCACCACACATATCACTCCGGCTATGCCCGCTGCGGAGCCGAGAAGGTCGAATGTATCCGTCATGAACGAATAGACGGCATTGCTTGCAATGACGCCTGCTATAAGAAACAAATCATAGGCATTGAGAACCTTATTCGCTGAATTACCCATTTATATCACTTTTTCTGCAGAGCCTCGTGAATCCTGACCGCAAGGTCATGTCCGACGAGGCCGGCAATGTCATCTACCGGGGCTGCGGCAATCCTTGCCACACTCCCGAAATGCAGGATGAGCCTCTGCTCGGTTTTCTCTCCGACACCTTTAATATCCCGCAAAGCAGACTCAATCTGCGCCTTGCTGCGCCTGTTGCGGTGATGCGTGATACCAAACCGATGAGCTTCGTCACGAATGCGCTGGAGGACTTTAAGTGCCTGTGAGTTCCGGTCGATGAATAGCGGATACGGGTCTCCTACTCTGATGACTTCTTCAAGCCGCTTTGCCAGGCCGATGACAGTCAGACTCTCTGTCAGGCCAAGTTCAGACAGGGCCTCGAATGCAAAAGCCAGCTGACCTCTGCCTCCGTCTATCACGACCAGCTGGGGAAGATCATCAGGAGCCTCCGTCAGCATCCTGGAATAACGCCTGTTGACCACCTCTTTCATGGACGCATAGTCATTGGCTCCCACTACCGTCTTGATGTTGAAATGCCTGTAATCCTTCTTGGACGGAACTCCGCCACGGAAAACAACGCATGAGGCCACCGGGTTCGTTCCCTGGATATTGGAGTTGTCAAAACACTCGATATGTTCCGGGAGGACTTTCATTCCAAGTGCATCCCGGAGCTCTTCCAGAACTTTTCTCTTAAATTCATCGGGATCAGTATGCTCTTTCTGTTTCAGGGCATTGAACCTCATCTCCTTTGCATTCTTGGCACTGAGTTCGAGCAAGGCAAGCTTGTCTCCTCGGACAGGTATCCTGAATCCGACGCCTTCAATCTCCACGTCCGGATAGAACGGCACTATGACTTCCCGGGACAGGGCTCCGAACTTTGACTGGATTTCAGCGATGAACATGCCAAGGACCTCCGCATGGTCTTCTTCTATGTTCAACCTGAATCCGAGATTCAGAGACTGGACGACAGCCCCCTGGCGCAGACGCATGAAATTGCCGTAGGCATCGCTTGAGTCGAAGACAAGGGAGAATACATCCGCATCCACAGCCCCTGTCCCTGTGATAATCGACTTGCTGTAATGCTTCTCCAGGGACTGCATCTTTCCCTTGAATATTTCGGCCGACTCAAAGTCGAGCTCCTCCGCCGCCTTGGACATAAGGGTACGGTAGTGCTGTATCATTTCGCGTCCGCCTCCTTTCAGAAGCCTTACAATTTCTTCAATATATCCGTTGTATTCCTTGGCGGAGATGCCTCCGATGCAGCAGCCCCGGCATTTCCCGATATGATAATTGAGACACGGACGGAACTTGCGGCGGAGGATGGAGTCAGATGTGATTCTGTTGTTGCATGTCCGCAGAGGATAGAGCTCCGAGAACAGTTCCAGAAGATTGCGGGCATGCATCACAGAACTGTACGGGCCGAAATACCTCGAGCCGTCCTTGGTTATGCGCCGCGTCAGATAAACCTTCGGAAATTCATCGGCACTGACACAAATCCACGGATAAGTCTTCGAATCTTTCAGCAGTATGTTGTATTTCGGCTTGTACTGCTTGATGAGATTGTTCTCCAGCAGAAGGGCATCGGCCTCCGTATCCACCACCGAATACTGAGCATCCGCAATCTTCGATACCATTATGGCCGTTTTTCTCGTCAGCCTCTCCGGCGGAACGAAATACTGGGCCACTCGCTTGTGAAGGTCCTTTGCCTTTCCTACATAAATGACATTCCCCTCGGCGTCATAGTATCTGTAGACTCCGGGGGAATGCGGGAACAATGCTATTTTTTCTCTGAGTGTCAAAATATGCCGTCGAATTATCACCGGTCACAAGGCCGCGGGTCAGTCAAGATACTTCGCCACTTCCGCCGCTATCTGCTCTCCGCGGAGATTCCTCTTGAGAATGGTTCCGTCCGGACCGAAAAGAATGACATGAGGAATGCCCTCGATGCCATAAAGGTCAGTAGGCACAGACTGGGCGTTTACAATCTGTTTCCAGTTCACCCCATATACCCTGGCAGTATCTTCGGTGGCCTGCGGATTGTCCCAGACAGCCACGCTCAGGACATCAAGCCCCTTTGAGCGGTATTTGTTCCAGACAGCCTTGATATTCGGAATCTCAGCCTTGCACGGGCCGCACCATGAAGCCCAGAAGTCCACAAGGACATATCTGCCTTTGCCCACATAGTCCGAGAGACTTGCAGTCTTGCCTCCCGGCTGCTCGACAGAAAAGTCTGTGAACATTTTTCCTTCTGCCGTATTTTCCCTGATGCTGATACCCCTGCGGAGCCCCTGGACGAACTCATTTTTCTGGAGTCTGTCAGACAATGTGTTCAGGAGAGAATCCAGGGCAGGGTCTTCCATATCCATCGCGAGATTCTGTACCGCAAACAGAGCAAGAATATTGTCCTTGTTGGACTCAAGCATTGCCCTGTTGTATTCCATATATTCGCCCAGGATTGAATCGGAGCTTTCCTGAAGCTTTGCAGTCTTTTCTTCGTCGGTAAGGGTCTGGTCGGCAGAAACTTGCTCCATGAGAGCCTGCATGTCATTGCGGAGAGCGAGCGAACGGGTCTTGAACTCATTGTATCTCTCCTGTACGGACTGACCGGCACCAGACCGAGAAGTCACGACCGGCTCATATGACAGGGTGACAGACAGCCTCGTGCCGTCGGGAATAAATTCCACTCCATAATTTGCGGCCTGGATACTTCCGAGGACAGTGGCATCAGCCGGTATCTCAAGCGAGAATTTGCCGTCCGACACAGGGACGAGCGTATCAATCTGAAGTTCAGGGACAATCACATTGACTTCATTGATGCCCTCTGCTTCAATCTTGCCGGAAATTTTCGTCACATCGGATACTCTTGCGCATCCTGCCAGAACTGCTGCAGCGCATGCTGCCCAAATGATTTTTTTCATCTGTAATGTCAATTGAATCTGATATTGCTGATTGTCTGCGGCATCTGAACACCGGATAAAACAAAGAGAGTGACAGACCTCCGGCATGACCTGCAGTCATGGTCCAGGGTATGGGTCACTCTCTTTTTCTATCGCAGACGGCGTCCAAAAGCCGCCTTTCCTGATTATTTGCTTTCCTTGCGGTCTGAACGACGGCGGTCAGCGCGACGACGGTCGCCTCTTCCTCCACGGTTCTGTCCGCCATGCTGCTGTGCATTGGCAGCAACACCGGCATTAGGAGAAAGATCCCTCTTGCCATAGACCTCACCATTGCAGATCCATACCTTGATACCAAGGACACCCACTTTGGTGTGAGCCTCTGCAAGCGCATAGTCAATGTCAGCGCGGAATGTGTGGAGAGGAGTACGTCCTTCCTTGAACATTTCGCTCCTTGCCATTTCAGCTCCGCCGAGACGTCCGCTGATCTGAACCTTGATGCCCTCTGCGCCTACCCTCATGGTAGTGGCGACTGCCATCTTGATGGCTCTTCTGTAAGACACACGGCCCTCAATCTGACGGGCGATGTTGTCTGCCACGATGTGAGCGTCAACCTCAGGCTTCTTGACCTCAAAGATGTTGATCTGAACATCTTTCTCAGTCACTTTCTTGAGCTCTTCCTTGAGCTTGTCGACCTCTGTGCCGCCCTTTCCGATGATTACGCCCGGTCTTGCGGCATGAATAGTCACAGTGATGAGCTTGAGAGTCCTCTCGATGACAATCTTTGAAAGGCTTGCCTTTGCAAGACGGTTCATGAGATATTTGCGGATCTTGTAGTCTTCAGCTATTTTCTCCGCATAGCTACCACCACACCAGTTAGAGTCCCAACCACGGGTGATACCGATTCTGTTGCTGATAGGATTTGTTTTCTGTCCCATAATTTATTCCTCCACTGTTGCAGTTGGTTTCTTTACATCGAGGATGACGGTGACATGGTTGGAACGCTTGCGGATTCTTCCGGCCCTTCCCTGAGGGCATGGGCGGATTCTCTTGAGCGTGCGGCCCTCATTTACCATGATGGTCTGCACATACACATTGCCGTTATCCAATTCATGAGAATTGTCCTGATTCTTGGCTTCCCAGTTGGCGATGGCGCTGCGGAGAAGCTTCTCAAGACTGATTGAAGCTGATTTCTTTGAGAATTTCAGGATATCAAGGGCACGGTTCACCTCCACTCCCCTTACGAGGTCTGCTACCAGACGCATCTTGCGGGGTGAAGTAGGAACATCATTCAGCTTAGCAATAGCAGTATGCTTCTTTATTTCTTTAAGCCTCTCGGCCATTTTTCTTTTGCGAGCTCCCATAATTACAATTTCATTTTAAATTATTTACGATTGCCCGAATGGCCTCTGAATGTTCTTGTCGGAGCGAACTCACCGAGCTTGTGGCCCACCATGTTTTCTGTAACATAAACCGGAATAAACTTGTTTCCATTATGAACAGCGATAGTGTGACCCACGAAGTCAGGAGAGATCATACTTGCGCGTGACCAAGTCTTGACAACCTCTTTCTTCATGCTACCTTCATTCATAGCAAGAATTTTCTTTTCCAGACTCTCCTGGATATAAGGACCTTTTCTTAATGAACGACTCATAATCTCTTAAGTTTTATTCCGTTATTTTTTCCTTCTTTCAATAATGAACCTGTTTGAAGTGCTCTTAGGATTACGTGTCTTATAGCCCTTGGCCGGCATGCCCTTGCGTGAACGAGGGTGTCCTCCGGATGCACGTCCTTCACCACCACCCATCGGGTGATCAACC
Source organism: uncultured Bacteroidales bacterium (assembly GCA_949286415.1). GTDB lineage: Bacteria > Bacteroidota > Bacteroidia > Bacteroidales > UBA932 > Cryptobacteroides. Next base: position 17,959 of record CASEBV010000012.1, on the reverse strand, counting down.
GGGTTCATTACGACACCGCGGTTACGAGGACGGCGTCCAAGCCATCTTCTGCGACCAGCCTTTCCATGAGACTCCAGATTGTGGTCCGGATTGGATACAGTGCCCACTGTGGCGCGGCAGGTAACAAGCACCATCCTTGTCTCGCCTGAAGGGAGACGGAGGATTGCGTAGTTGCCTTCACGAGCCGCAAGCTGAGCGAATGCTCCGGCGCTGCGTGCCATTGCGGCACCCTGGCCAGGGCGAAGCTCGATGTTGTGGACGAGAGTACCGAGCGGAATTTCACCGAGAGGGAGAGTGTTGCCGAGCTCGGGAGCAACCCCCGGACCGGAAGCAATCACCTGTCCTACTTTGAGTCCGTTTGGCGCAATGATATATCTCTTTTCGCCATCTTCATACTGCACCAGGGCAATGCGCGCGCTGCGGTTCGGGTCGTACTCGATTGTAAGGACAGTTGCCTTGCAGTCGTCTTTTGCACGACGGAAGTCGATGACGCGATACATTCTCTTGTGACCGCCGCCGATATAGCGCATGGTCATCTTACCCTGATTGTTGCGTCCGCCTGATTTCTTGAGAGGCTCAAGAAGCGGCTTATAAGGAGTCTTGCAGGTAATGTCATCAAATGCGCTGATTACCTTGTTCCTCTGACCCGGGGTCACCGGTTTGAATTTTCTTACTGCCATTTCCTGATTCCTCCTTAAATATTACTGTAGAAATCGATCTTGTCGTCACCGGCAAGAGTCACATATGCTTTCTTGTAATGATTCTCACGACCCCTGAGCATTCCTGCCTTGGTGTAACGTGATTTCTTCTTGCCATGATAGTTGAGAGTGTTCACGTCGGCAACCGTAACATTGTACATCTGCTCGACGGCAGCCTTGATCTCTATCTTGTTGGCATTGCGGTCCACTATGAAACCGTAGCGGTTCAACTTCTCGCCTTGAACCGTCATCTTTTCTGTTATAATTGGCTTAATTATGATTCCCATCGCTCAATCTTTTTATTTGATTCTTGATGAAAGGATGTCCTGAACTCCGTCAACCATAACCATAGAATATGCATTCATGATGGTATATGTGTTGATTTCGTCAACAGAAATCACCTTTACTTCAGGAAGGTTGCGTGACGAAAGGAAGATGTTCTTCGAATTCTCCGGGAGAACGAAGAGAACCTTTCTGTCGCCGGCCTTGATGTTCTTAAGAATCTGGATGAATTCCTTGGTCTTAGGAGCATCCATTGCGAACGGCTCAACCATTATGATTGCATTCTCCTGTGCCTTGTATGAAAGAGCGGAGAATCTTGCAAGCTGCTTTATCTTCTTGTTCAGCTTGGTACGGTAGTCGCGCGGCTTAGGGCCGAATACGCGTCCGCCACCGGTGTAGATACCTGCCTTGCGGCTTCCGTGGCGTGCACCGCCGGAACCTTTCTGGCGGATGAGCTTCTTGGTGCTGTAGGCAACCTCGCTTCTGTCCTTGGTCTTGTGAGTACCCTGCCTCTGGTTGCCGAGGTACTGCTTTACATCAAGATAGATGGCATGGTCATTCGGTTCGATGCCGAAAATGTTCTCGTCAAGAACAACCTTCTTCCCGGACTCTGATCCGTCAATTTTATAAACTGACAATTCCATAACCTTAATCCTCCAAAATTACATAAGAACCTTTGGCCCCCGGTACAGAGCCTTTCACTACGAGAAGATTGTTCTCAGGCATAACCTTGATGACCTCAAGATTGAAGATCTTCACACGCTCGTTACCTGTGTGACCGGCCATTCTCATGCCCTTGAAGACGCGTGAAGGCCAAGATGATGCACCGAGAGAACCAGGGTGACGGAGCCTGTTGTGCTGGCCGTGTGTCTGGCCGCCCACCCCCGAAAAGCCGTGACGCTTCACGACTCCCTGGAATCCTTTACCCTTGGAAGTACCGACGACATCCACATATGCAGTGCCTGCGAAAACATCTGCAACAGTAAGGACATCGCCTAACTTAAGCTCCTGAGCGAAGTCTGCCTTGAACTCGACAAGCTTGCGCTTAGGTGTGGTTCCTGCCTTTTTGAAATGCCCCATAAGCGGAGCGCTGGCATGCTTCTCACTCATTTCGTCATAGGCAAGCTGTACAGCGGCATAACCATCTTTCTCTACTGTACGGATTTGCGTGACTACGCATGGACCAGCCTCAATGACGGTGCATGGAATATTCTTTCCATCGGCACCGAAAACGGAAGTCATTCCGATTTTCTTTCCAATTAATCCAGGCATTGGTTTGTTAATTAATTGTTTATTAATAACTTATCCTCCGCAATACATTTTTGCGGGCTGCAAATATACGATTAATTTTTTAATATTCAATATTTTGGGAAAACATTTTTCTTCACTCCGGAATTACCGTCATTACGGCATCAGCGCCATAGCCGCACCAGATGCCGAGCCCTCCGGAGATATTGCTGCGGATATTTGAACTTGACGGAAACAGGATTCCCGTGCCGATTGTGACGGCATTCTCATAGTCGCTCCAGAAATCGAAACCTTCCTCCGGAAGCTGCGTCAGCTTCACATAGACGGAGTCCCCTCTGTTGAAAAACGGGGAGTAATCACCTGCATCAAGCTGTCGGAACGGCCGGCTTACGGTTATCGTCCCGATATTGTCCCCGGAGAAGACCTCGTCGCTGACAGTGCCCAGAAATGAAGAACCGTACCTGCTGTCACCCGGCGTCACCCGAGAGAACACCTTATAGAAATTTTTCTCGGACGGATTGTCTCTGAAAGAAATACGTATCGCATACAGAGTGTCGCTTTCCTCGCTCTGTTCAACAACAATGTCATCTATAGGAACAGATTCCGGAATCCATGTTTCCGCAGACAATGTCCGCCCGGAATATTCAACTTTCAAAGTATAATGTTTCCCCGCTTCGCCGCGGATTTCAGAGCCGGTGTAAATGAAAGGAGGAAAATACCTGGCGTCAACTCTTCCGACAAGAATCTCTTCATGCTCGCCGTCACTCACTGTAACTTTTGCCCAGCGGACGGGAATATCTGTTGCATTCCCCGTCCCGGAGCCAATCCCCATCGTCTGCGTAAGAATCACATTGGCAAAAAAGCCTTCTTCTATCCACCCTTCCACGGCTATCTGCGGCTCATACCCGCTGCCGATATTTTTCCATTCCGGATCACAGGAAAAAAGCGCCACAAGCACAAGAACAGCAGCAGAAAATGCATATCCATTATTATTCAGACCGAACTTCATTGCATCTCAAGATTTCAGAATTTGAAGACATAGCCCAGGGACGGCAGAAGACGATAGAACGAGATTCCCTCCGGAGAAAGCTCCACTGTATTGTCATTCCCGTCATAATTCACTTTCACATCCATAAATATCGGATTGCTCCTGGCATAGACATTATACAGGGAAAGATTGAAAGAATGCCTGCAACGGCCTCTCTGCCGGAGATGCCAGGTTGCCGAGAAATCCAGCCTGTGATAATCAGGCATCCGGCTCCCGTTCCTGTCCCCGTATTCAGACAGCACATTCTCCCCGACAATATATACTGATACCGGCATAGTAAAAGGCAGGCCTGAAGCATATACGAACACTGCCGAAAGCTCCAGCCGGCTGACAGGGCTGTATGTGGCGACAACAGACAGATTATGTCTCCTGTCGTGCTTCGAGGGAAATGGCCTGCCGCCTGCTATCTCCGGAAAACTTCTTGTCGCCCAGCCCAAAGTATAGCTCACCCAGCCTGTCACCCGCCCGTAGTTCTTCTTGAACATAAATTCCGCACCGTAATTCTGTCCTGTTCCAGACAGAAGATGGTCCCCGACAATATACTCACGGTTGACCATATCAAAGAAATTCCCGTCAAACTCAAGCTGTCCGGACAATTTCTTGTAATAAAGCTCCGCACTGTACTCAAACATCCCGTCTCCGGGCGCATGGAAAATCCCTGCAGTCACCGAATGCGCCGTCTGCGGCCGGACTTGTGACGATGCCGGCATCCAAAAATCAACCGGAAGACCGATCCCTGAGACAGCCACCTGATTGACATATTGACTCTGAAGAGAATAGGAAGTGATGACCCGCAGGTTGGGGGCGGCATCCCAGCTCAGAGACACTCTCGGTTCAGGACAAGAATAGAAAACAGGCGCACCTGAGGCCAGCGGCTGCAGGCAGAAACTGTATCTCAGTCCTATGTCGGCTGATACCGCGCCGGGGACAATATCAGCCGAATATCCGGCAAATGCCCCGAATTCATGAGTCCTGTATTCCGGCACTCCCGGGGCGTCTCTCCCATAAAGATTTTCAATGACAGGATATTGCACTGCGACATCATGGAATGTATAGAAGATTCCCGCCGAAAGTTTTCCGTAAGGAAGATTCATGCCGACACTTCCCCTGTAACCCAGGTCCATGAGGTGCGAGGGAAGCGACATCGAGGCCCCGGCCTGCCTGATACCGAAATCATTACCATTCCTGGAGAAAAATATGGCATGTCTCATGTCCGCCCTGCCGTTCAGTCCGGAATCCCATGAAAGCGACGCCGCAGCATTGCTCCATGCCATTTTAGCCCGCGCCTGATATGAAAGATACGAGAAATCGGCCCTATCCTTTCCATAATACATACTGAGCCTGATATTGTTGTCTTCGTCAGGACAATATGTCCATGTCGCATTATAATCCTGAAATCCGTAATCTGGGGTAAATTGGCCGGACACGGAGAGCCGTGAGATTATATAACCCATATATGTTCCCCTTCCGGACACATAGACGGCAGACTTTTTCCCCAACGGGACGCCGACTGTTCCTTGCGAGGAAATCAGCCCCACATTCAGAGAGCCCGTCACTGTCTCCGGGATATCTGTCCGGGACGAGATGTCTATCACAGGGCCGAGTCTTCCTCCGAACTCAGGAGAAATGCCTGATTTGTATAAATCTGCTCCGGCAAGGTGATCTCCGTTGAATATGGAATAAAAGCCCATAAGATGACTCGGGCTATAGATTGGGGCGCCGTCAAGCAGCACGAGGTTGTGGCCGGAATCATTGCCCCTGATATATATGCCGGCATCGGCTTCCCCGGAAACCTGTATCCCCGGCATCAGCTGCAGAGTCTTGAAAAGGTCATTCGCCCCCATGAATTTCGGAAGATTGCCAAGTCCTTCCGGACTAATGGACAACTCTCCTTTCAGGAGACCGGCAATCGGCTTATGTCCGGATGCTGCAGTTACAACGGCTGCCGTATCTATTGACTCCTCCTTAAGAGCCTGCGCCGACCCGCAGAGCGGGCAGGCGGCAGCCATTGCCGCCAGTACTATTTTCATCAAATGAGACATATTATCAAAGCAGCAGATGCAAAAATATATATTTCACTTATAATTAAAAAGGATTATATTTGTAACCGACTAATTTCAAACATCCAAGACATGAAACTTTTCATGAAATTATTCGCCCTGGCGGCCATGTCAGCCGCCGTGGCATCCTGCGACGACACGACCGGCTCAGGCAGCGGAAAGCCGCTGACTCCTGACGAAAACAAAGCAAAACTCGATCAGGTCGGATCTGAAATAATCAGCCTTGTCAATCCGGACAACCATGAGGATTTCTGCCGTGCTGTTGACAAATTCATCGAATATGCAGACGAAGGAAACCTCGGCAGCACAATTGACGAAGTCAACCCGACGGCCATCATGGCTTCAATGCTCACATCCCTGAGAGATGCCGCGACAAAAGGGGATATCAGTGCAATGATGACAAAAGCAATTGTCAAGGACTATGTATACCGGGTCAGGGATTATTACGGAATCTATGAATATGACTTGTCATCAAAAAGCTGGAAATATACCGGGGACGACTCAAAGATGGAATTCCGGTACAGCTTTGACGGAAAGACTGTCACGGCGACCGCCGCTGTTCCAAAGGACGCATCCCTATACCTTATATCATTTACAGACAGCTGGTATGACGATTATGAGGGAGAACAACATGAGGACATCTATACGGTGGAAATCCCGGAAAAGACCTCTTTCAGCGTCATGCAAGACGACACAAGGCTCGCATCGGCAGTCATCAATGTGGATTACAGAAAAGGCAGCCATGCAAATGTAGATATCACATACTCCGTTACGGACATGAACGGAGACATTGACATTGACCTTGCGGATTCGGAAGGCCATGCGGAATTTTCATTCAACATCGGAAGCAGAAATCTCGCATACGGGCACACTGATTTCAGCGGATACAAGATGACGGATCCGGATCATGTCGTCAACGAGACAGAGAATACAGTCGGTACAGCCGAGGCGGAGACAGTCATTCTCGACGAAGTGAGAATCTATGGCAAATGCAGCAATGTATCGGAATATATCAAGGAAGAAGACGAACTCTACGATATATTTTATGCCCAGTTCGGATACGACTATTATTGGAGCGAAGAATATAATAAAGCCTATTGCGACCTTTTCAACGAATCATTCACAGCCGAGCTCTCCTACCTTCCAGGCAAAACAAAAGTTGCCTCCCTGCTTTTGAGGCCATATTTCAATCCTGGTACAGGAAACTGGGATTCACAGATGGGGACATATACGGGAGGCTACGATTATGAGCCTGTAATCCAGTTCGAAAGCGACGAATCCATTGTCAGCATTGAAAGCTATTTCTCCGAGACAAACTTCGGACATCTTGTAGATTCAGTAGAAGACCTCGCAGAAATTTATAAAGGCTACTTCCCTTATTGCTTCGGAGAATAATCGGACGGGATGCCTGTCGGGAAGTCCGTCCAGACGGTAGACCCTTCTCTTGTAAGAATAATGAACGGATATACGGAGGCCGACAGGAAGAATTCTATGGAATTGCTGCCGACCTCTGCAAAATGATTAAGAAAGGAGCCTCTTGACGATTGTGGAGATAAGCCGTCCGTCAGCCTGGCCGGCAAGGCGCTTGGTGGCGACACCCATGACCTTGCCCATGTCCGACGGCTTCGAGGCTCCGACCTCTGCAATGATTGCCTTGAGTTCGGCCTCGACTTCTGCCTCTCCGAGCTGCTTCGGAAGATACACTTCCATCGCGGATGCCTCGGCAAGTTCGTTTTCCGCCAGTTCCGGACGGTTCTGCTGAGTGTATATCCCGGCACTTTCCTTGCGCTGCTTCACAAGTTTCTGGATTATCTTGACGATGTCGGCATCCGACACTTCTCCGTTTCCTCCCTCGGATGTCTTCGCAAGGAGGATGGCGGCCTTTATCCCGCGAAGGGCGGCCAGGCGCACTGTCTCATGGGCTTTCATGGCAGCAACCATGTCGGCCTGAATCTGTTTCTCAAGTTCCATAATTATATTTATTTTAAATTATCGGAAGTCCTCGTAGTCAGGCATGGCAATGCCGGCAATGAAGTCCTTGAACTCCCGGTTATCCTTAGGGCAGACGAGGAGCACATCATCGGTGTCGATGACCATGTAGTTGTGCAGTCCCTTGATGGCCATGAGCTTGCCTTTGTTCTTGGAATAGACGAGGAGGTCGCTGTTGCCGTCGGAGAGCTTTTCTCCTGAGACAAAGGCATTGCCGTGGTTGTCCTTGCCGTCGTAGTGGCTGTAGAGAGCTTCCCAGTTGCCTATGTCCGCCCAGCCGAATCTTGCGGGATAAATCCATGCGCAGTCGGTCTTTTCCATCACCCCGTAGTCAATCGAGATTCTGATGCAGTCCGAATAGGCCCTGGAGATGAATTCCTTCTCGACCGGAGTCCCGAACACATTCTCCCAGCCGGAGAAAAGGCGGGTCACTTCCGGAAGATATTTTTCAAGTTCCTGCTTGATGGTCCTGGCGTTCCACGCGAAGATGCCCGCATTCCAGAAGAACTCCCCGCTGTCAAAGAACACTTTGGCAAGGGCAGGGTCAGGCTTCTCCGTGAATGTCTTTACCGGCATCGGCTCGTCCTTTTCAAATGCGGCCTTGCCACCGACTGCCTGGATGTACCCGTAGTTGGAGTCCGGCTTTGCAGGACGGATGCCGAGAGTCATAAGCACATCGGTACGGGAAGCATAGTCAAGTGCATCAAGGATGGTCGTGCGGAACCGGTCTTCGTCCATGATGAGGTGGTCGGCCGGCGACACCACCATAGTTGCGTCAGGATTTCTCTTTAGAAGGGAATATGTCGCATACGCAATGCACGGAGCCGTGTCGCGCCCGTATGGTTCGGCAAGAAGATTCTCCGGAAGGAGCTCCGGAAGCTGTTCCCTTGTCAGGTCGGCATAGCGTTCTGTAGTCACCACAATGATGTTCTCCGGCGGAATAATCTTGGCAAACCTTTCGTAAGTGTACCTGAGGAATGTCTTTCCGGTGCCGGCGATATCCAGGAACTGTTTCGGACGGGCGGTTCTGCTTATCGGCCAGAATCTCGTGCCTGCGCCTCCCGCCATTATCACGCAATAATAGTTTGTGTTACTCATCATTATAATGGTTTACTTTTAATTTCCTCTCCTGGAGACATGCCGCGCGGCATATCAGCCATCATAAAAACACTGGGACAAATGCTTCCGGGATATACCGGATTTCCGTGTCCCTGCCCCGGAATACGACCGTAGCCACATCAAAGAAGCATTCTCCGTCCCACCGGTGCTGCCGCAGATACCGTGCCGCGGCCGCTGCAAGCCGCCTCTGCTTCACGGGACCGACACTTTCCGAGACATTGCCGGACACAGGAGCCCGGCGGGTCTTGACTTCGACAAAATGTATACCGTTCCTGTCAAGAGTTATAATGTCAATCTCCAGATGCCCGCACCTGAAATTCCTCTCAAGGATGCAATGGCCTGACTCCATGAGAAATCTGCACACAAGGTCTTCTCCATGACGGCCTATCTGGCTTTTCTCTCCCGAATTTCCGTTATTTTCCATACCGCTCCTCTCTCCCCCTCTCCATGCTTTTTCGTCACCGATGCCATGCTTCCGATACCTTCGTGTCCCGGAAGTCCGGATGATATGGTATAGAACACATGAAAATTCCCGGCCCCGTCTTTTTCAGTATCTGTGACAATGATTGCCGTACTGTCCAGAATCTTAGCCGCCGCAGCCATGACGACAGAATCCCGGGACTGGCTTTCCTCCCATGCGCCGCGGAATCCGGCGATATATTTCTCCATGTCTTCACCGTCTGTCATGACGGCGGCTTCTTCCCATCGTCCGGCAAGCAGCATCCGGTTGAATGCCTCCACGGCCTGTCCCGGAGTCAGGTCGCCGTCACCATCCGCTTTCCCGGGGCCGGACACAGCCCGGATGACCATCCCGAAAAGCCCGAGCACAAGCAGCGGGGCGACAACCATTGCCACCCGTCTCAACCTGTCTTTCATGCCATTGACTTTCATCTTATACTCTTCTTTATCTGTTTCATTCACGACAACTTGACCACCGTCACCCCGGAACCGCCGAACTGGATATGTTCATCCGCCGCAGACTCCACTCCCGGCACTGTCCTGAGGTATTTCTGAATCTCTTCGCGCAGGGCTCCTGTCCCCTTGCCGTGTATGATGCGCACGCTTGAAATGCCGAGCATGATGGCATCGTCGACATAGTGCATGACTTTTTCTATGGCATCATTCACCCTCTCCCCCCTCACATCAAGCTCAGGACTGAAATTAAGCTTCCTCTCCGAAATGGAGCTGTCGATGCGCACGGAAGACACAGGCCTGGCCGTCTCCCGCACCGCACTCTTGTATTCGTTCGACGATATCCGCTCCAGCTTGTCCGGAGACATCTTGCTGCTGATGTTGCCTATGTTGACGACAACTGACTTCGGCGATATGCGGACGACTTCTCCGACCATGCCGTTGCTTTTGACGCGTACTTTCTCGCCTACAGACAGAGGGGCATTGCGCATCGCCTCTACCCGCTGACGCTCAAGGGCCTCTTCTTCAAGCTTCTGGCGCGCAGCCTCATCAGCCCTCTGAATCTTGCGCTGGCGCTGGCGTTCCCTCCTGGCATCCAGCTGCCTGATTTTCCGCTCAATGTATTCGTCCTTCTCCTTCTGGTCGTGCTCTTTCTTCTGTGCCAGGGCAGAGACGAAGGTCTGGAGCTCCTTGCGGGCCTCCTGGGTCACTTCCTTTTCCGCCTGGGCCTCCTTTATGGTCCGGATGGTATTCTCGACCTGACGGTTGGCCGCCCTCACGATATCCTGGGCTTCCCTGCGGGCCTCATCCAGAATCTCCTTCTTGGTCTTCTGTATCTCCTGCAGTTCCTTCTGGTACTTGTCAGTGATGCTCTCCAGAGTCCTGTCGGTATTCTTTATCTTCGTCAGCTTCTCGTCAAGGGCTTTCCTGTTGCGGGCAATCTTGCGCAGGTTCCTCTCTATGCCGACAAATTCCTCGCCGGCACGGGTCTCGGCATCCTTGACGATATTTTCGGGCAGCCCCATTTTCCTGGCAAGCTCAAATGCGAATGAATTGCCCGGGAGTCCCGTCTCGAGCTTGAACAGGGGGGCTATATTCTTGGCATCGAACATCATCGCACCGTTCACCACCCCGCATTCCGCGCGGGAGGCGTAAAGCTTGAGATTGGTATAATGCGTCGTGATTACCCCGTAGACTCCGCGCCTGTCCAGTTCGGCAAGTATTGCCTCGGCGATTGCACCTCCGGCAGCAGGCTCCGTTCCAGACCCGAATTCGTCTATGAGGACGAGGGTGCGGCTGTCGGCCTCGGCGAGCATCTTCTTCATGTCCGCAAGAAAAGAACTGTAGGTACTCAGGTCATTCTCGATGGACTGGTCGTCCCCGATGCTCACCATAATCCTGTCAAAAACCATCATTTCCGATGTCTCGGAAGTAGGAACGGGCATTCCCCACTGGAACATATACTGAAGAAGTCCCATTGTCTTCAGGCATACCGACTTGCCTCCGGCATTAGGCCCGGAGATGAGGAGTATGTGTTTCTGCGGTGTCAGAGTGACCGTCAGCGGGACTATTGTCTTGTTTTCTTTCTTGAGTGCCCGTTCAAGAAGAGGATGCCTTGCCTTGCGGAGATTGACTTCCCCTTCAGAAGATATGACCGGCATTCCGGCCACTATGTCAAGGGCTGTCTGCGCCTTCGCCATAAGGAAATCCATCTCCCCGAGATATTTTGCGGACATCACGAGATCCGGGGCATAAGGGCGGAGGAAATCACTGAATTCCAGCAGAATCTTGAGGATTTCCCTGCCTTCGGCGAATTTGAGACCCTTGATCTGATTGTCAAGTTCAACAATCTCGGCGGGTTCTATAAAAGCCGTCTTTCCGGAAGCCGACTCGTCATATACGAAGCCCGGAAGCTTTTTCTTGTTTGCCGCAGAGACTGGAATGAGCATCTTGCCGTCGCGGACCGAAATCCCGGCATCGGCATCGGCTATCCCCTCTTCCTGAGCCTTGCGGAGGATGGAATTGATTCTGCGGGATATGATGCCCTCCTTTTCCTTCAGGCTCCTCCGTATCTCATAGAGAGCGTCCGAAGCCGTGTCCTTCACCTCCCCAAACTTGTCCAGGATATTGTCGATTCTCCTCTGCACTTCAGGGAAAGACAATACCGCGGACGACATCCTCTTGAGGTTCGGATAGACTTCGTCCCCTATTCCTTCAAAAAACGCCGTCACCCTTCGGAGCGTCTCAAGCATTGTCTTGAGCTTTCTGAGCGACAGCAGGTCTATGGCAGAGGCCGATTTTTCCAAAGGAACAAGGAAAGCCAGGCAATCGATGTATCCCGTCGACGGGAAACTTTCCTCAAACATGAGGATAAGCCTCATCTCGTCAGTAAGAAGCTGCCTCCTGCGTATTTCCGCGACATCCGACACAAACTCCTCCTCCCCGGCCCTTGCCGCGGCATACTCTGTCGCACACCGGTCGGATATCTGCCTCCTTATCTTGTCAAACCCGAGTTTCTGTTCCAGTCTGGCATCCGTCTCCATTTCCTTCCTCCTTAATGCTTTCCCTCTTGTTTATTCCTTTCTTCTTCAGATATTCATGTCATCTGTCTTCGCCGTTTCCCGGAGCCGGGGCATTTCCCGAAGACGGGGCATTCCCGCCTTTGCCTCCGGCAGCATTGTCAGTCAGAGAACTTCCCAAAAGCAGCTTGAGCTCGTTGATATTCTTTATCGGAGTGACATTCCCTCCTTTCACAAACGATATCCGCCCCGTCTCCTCTGACACCACGACCACATCCACATCCTTCTCCTCGGAAATCCCGATGGCGGCCTTGTGCCTCATGCCGAAGCTCGGCGGAATACTCACCTTCTCAGTAATCGGGAGAGTACATCTTGCCGCGACAATGTGCTCACTGTCAATGACGACCGCCCCGTCGTGCAGAGGGGAATTCTTGAAGAACAGGTTCATTATGAGCCTTCTGCTTATGTCGGCATTGATGATGTCTCCCGTACTTATAATGTCGTCCAGGTTGTCCGAATGAGGAATGACAATCAGCGCCCCTGTCTTCGTCTCGGACATGCTCTTGCATGCTTCCGCAATCTCATTGACCTTGGTAGTGTCCATCCTCGTGTCCTGACCGCCGAAGAGCTTGCTCAGAAAGCCCTTTCCTTTGGTCGCAATCTTGTATCTGCTTCCGAAGGAAATCAGAAAGCGGCGGATTTCCGGCTGGAAGATGACGATGAGCGCGATGACTCCCACATCCAGCACCGTGCCCATAATGGCCGACATCAGCCTCATGTCCAGCACATCCACAACCACGCGGAACACATACAGGAACAGGATAGCCATGAAGATGCTCATGGCCGAAGACCCCCGTATCCACTTGAACACCTGATATATGATGAACGCCACCAGCAGAATGTCAAGGACATCCGCAAATGACAGGTTCAAAAATCCGAATAAAGCCAGGACCATCGTTCCGTTCCCTTTGATATATCCTTGCAAAGATAAGGAAATCCGATGACTTTATGAAATCCATGATGCGGGCGACGGAGGGGGCGACGGAGGGCATCCGGGAACCACCTCCCTCGGAATCGCATGACGGCAGAAAGAGATGACAATTCGTCATATCAGGCTGCCATTTCGCTCCGGGAACGCCACAACAACGGGACTGGCATATTTTTTTCAGACTATATTGATTAAACCATTTATGTAATTCTGAAATGATTTTATCATGAAACATATTGCAATCATTATTTCGGCAATTTCGGTCCTTTTCCTGACCGGATGCCAGGAAAAGATAGAAAAGGAAAAAAATGAGGCATGGAACAGAACCGTTGATACAGTAGCCGGGAAATATTCCTTGACAGATATCAGTGCCGGCGGGGTCAACTCATACGATTTGGATGGCAACGGAGTGGCCGATCCCGACATTATGACCGAATTCAAGGGGCTTGCCAACTATGAAGCTAATTCTTCCACATATTATGCTCGTGTCACCAGAGCGGATACATACTATAAAAGCGGAGATATCGGAATAACTTTCCCAATACAGGGACTGAGCATATATCAAGGCCGACTTGTACCAGCATGGATATTCGGGGATATTGCTCTTACCCACACAACTTATACAGCCGATTTCTATGGCGGGATTCAAACCCAGGACCAGATGGGGCTCGGCCAGAATGAAGAGAATGATGATTTATTGGATAGATGTACAATGACGGATCTTCATTTTTCATTCCCCGAACCTGAAACTTTGGAGTTGGATGTTTCCTGCCATCTCTATGACTTCATCACAGAGCGTCTGCATAGACAGCACCTGACCTATACCTTCACAAGGTACGAAACATACTACGAAGAATGAGGCATGTCATTTTTCATTTGAAGGTGGGTCAAAAGTCAGACTCGCCCTTTTTTTGGGTCGCTCCCTTATGTTAATTGATGGCTCTTTGGCTGTCTTGCCGGAATTTCCAGATTCCGGTTTCATGACTGACGCGGCCCAAAGCTATCCATTTGTTGATTCCCCGGGACTTCGCCCATCTCGTATATGAACTCTGTATTTGTGCAATGTTCATTGCCGTTTTCGGGGCAGTTCGCCATATTTCATCTGGTATGAGACTTTCCTGCGCGAACGCATCGGCTTCTCTTTCGGGGAGAGAACAATCCGTATTTTCCGATATATGGATATATGCGGAATTTTCAGAACTGAAATGCAAATACACATGTCCCAGCTCGTGCATTACCGTAAATGCAAGATTGTCAATTCTGTCATACCTCTTGGTAATTATTATTGCCGGATGTCCGTTGCAGATGAAAGAATATCCGTCAACCGATGCCTTGTCCACTTTCTCCACAATGCCGAATATTATACCATATTCTTCAAATATGATCTTCAGACTATTTAGAGTGTTGATATTTTCATTGAAAATGCCTCTCAACCTGGATGCCAATTCCAGCAGCCTGTTTTTGTCATAGGGCGATGTCACAGATATATGGCTTGCGGCATTTTCAGCAAGCAATTTCCATGTCATGACCATTCGATGATCTATGCCGGCCCTTGCCGATTTCCGGAACATCCCATCAAACATAATCTGCATCTGCGCCGGAGATTGCAGCTGCAATTCCTCCTTGAGAAAAAGCAGAGATTCTGCAGCTGAAGAAAAACTCCCGCCCAATCTTTTCAAAACCGTTCTTACATCGAAACAATGATTGTATTCAGTCAATTCATTCTCAGCCTCAACTTCCCTTACATTCTTCTCTTCCAACTTGGCCTTGTCCAAATCATAAAGAGACTGCAATTTCATCAGCGTCTCAGCCGGGATTGATAATACCTTTGAAAAAGCCAAGGCATAGTCTGCATTCAGATTCCGCTTTCCGCGTATTATCTCATTGACCACAGATGCCGGTATTTTCATCATGGATGACAACTCCTTTTGAGTTATCCCCCGCTCCTTCAGTTCATCTTTTAGGATTTCTCCCGGATGAACGGCAATGAAAGGAGTCGTTTTCAACTCTTTCTTGCTTGACCTTCCCGTTTCAAGCAGTTCCTTCAGGTCTTCGTTCTCGGTAACAATCTCCATTATCCCAAATCATCTCTCCGCAAAGGTATTTCAAAATTCGCAATTTTGCAAATTTTGATATAGTACCGATAAAGAAAGACAACGTAAGTTCTGTCTGTTGTCTTTCTTTATCGGCACTTATTTCTTACATTTGTGAGGCTGAAATTGTACTGACAATTCACAATCACAACAGATGAACAATTTATAGAAACAGACATGAGAAAATCACTTCTGCCTTTCATCTGCGGGCTGATGGCTTTTGCCGCCTGCACGAATGCCTCCGACACGGCTGTGCCGACTGAAGACCCGGTCGACTATGTAAGCACCCTGGTCGGAACGATGTCAAAGTTTGAACTCTCCACCGGCAACACATATCCGGCAATTGCAAGGCCGTGGGGAATGAATTTCTGGACTCCTCAGACAGGAAAAATGGGCGACGGATGGGCCTATACATACTCTGCGGACAAAATCCGCGGCCTGAAGCAGACCCATCAGCCGAGTCCGTGGATCAACGACTACGGCCAGTTCTCAATCATGCCCGTGACCACAGGTCCGGTTTTCGACGAGGAAGAAAGGGCAAGCTGGTTCTCACACAAAAGTGAAACCGCGACTCCTTACTATTACAGTGTCTACCTCGCAGACCACGATGTGACGGCAGAGCTCGCCCCGACCGAAAGGGCTGCCGCATTCAGATTCACCTATCCGGAGAAAGAGATGTCATACTTTGTCGTAGATGCATTTGACAAAGGCTCGTATGTCAAGGTGATTCCGTCGGAAAACAAAATCATAGGCTACACAACCAAAAATTCGGGAGGAGTACCGGATAATTTCCGCAACTGGTTTGTAATCGAATCCGACACTCCGTTTGAATATGTGGCCACTGTAGCGGACGGCAAGATATCTGTCAGGAACACCTCCTCGGAGTCGGAAGCCAAGGCCGGCCATGCAGGAGCCATCCTCGGATTCAGTACAGAGCGAGGACAGCAGGTTGGGCTCAGGGTTGCATCTTCATTCATAAGTGCGGAACAGGCGGAACTCAATCTCAATGAACTTGGAGACAAGTCATTCGACGCTGTCAGGGAAGAAGGCCGCGAATGCTGGAACAGCACCCTCGGAAGAATCTCCGTCAAGGACAACAATCTCGACAACATCAGGACATTCTACTCCTGCCTCTACAGGTCGGTGCTCTTCCCCCGCAATCTCTCTGAAATCAATGCCGAAGGCGAGGTAGTACACTACAGCCCGTACAATGGAGAAGTCCTCCCGGGATATATGTTCACGGACACGGGATTCTGGGATACTTTCCGTTGCCTTTTCCCTCTTCTGAACCTTGTCTATCCCGAGATGAATGTCAAGATGCAGGAAGGTCTTGTCAACGCATGGCTTGAGAGCGGCTTCCTGCCTGAGTGGGCAAGCCCCGGACACAGAGGTTGCATGGTAGGCAACAACTCAGCCTCAGTGGTGGCAGACGCTTATCTGAAGGGTCTCAGAGGCTACGACATTGAGAAACTTTGGGACGCTCTCATCCATGATGCCAACAGCGTGCACCCGACAGTGTCCTCAACCGGCCGCCTCGGATGGGAATACTACAACAAGCTCGGATATGTGCCATGCAATGTGGGCATCAACGAAAGTGCAGCCCGGACACTCGAATACGCATACAACGACTGGTGCATATACACACTCGGCAAGGCCCTGGGCAAGAGCGACGCAGAGCTGGAGCCTTACAGGCACAGGGCAATGAACTGGAGAAACCTCTACAGCGCAGAAGACCATCTTATGCGCGGGCGCAATGAAGACGGCAGCTTTGCCACACCGTTCAGCCCGCTCAAATGGGGAGGGGACTTCACGGAAGGCAACAGCCTCCACTACACATGGTCTGTATTCCATGACCCTGCAGGCCTCATGGAGATGATGGGAGGCGAAGAGAATTTCTGCCGCAACCTTGACGAAGTATTCAGCATACCTCCGGTATTCGACAACAGCTACTACGGATTCACCATCCACGAAATCCGTGAGATGCAGGTGATGAACATGGGCAACTACGCCCACGGCAACCAGCCTGTGCAGCACATGATATATCTCTACAACTGGGGAGGACAGCCGTGGAAAGCCCAGCAGCACATCCGCGAAGTGATGGACAAGCTCTATACAGCCGAGCCTGACGGCTACTGCGGTGACGAGGACAACGGCCAGACTTCCGCATGGTATGTGTTCTCCGCACTCGGATTCTATCCTGTATGCCCGGGCACCGACCAGTACATCATCGGCACACCACTCTTCAAGGAGGCCACCGTACATCTCGACGGAGGCAAAAAGCTGACAATCAGAGCATCGGACAACAGCAAAGAGAACTTTTACATCAGCGGAATGACCCTCAACGGGAAGAAGTATGACAAGACATACCTGACCCACGGAGACCTGACCAAGGGAGCATACATCAGTTTCCAGATGTCAGACACCCCTGACACGACGAGGGCTACTGCCCCTGAATCGAGGCCATATTCATTCTCGCTTGACAAATAAACTTGCGGGATTGATTTTGATACCGCGCCCGGTGGAGCCAGGGAAAGGCCGCCACCGGGTGTACTTTTGCTGGAAAAATGCGCCCGTCAGGTATTTCAAAATGCCATCTGGCGCGAAAATACCGATAAATCGCGCCCGATGAAGGCGAAAATGCTTTCCACCTGGCGCGATTTCTAATGCCTGTCCTTCACTTTCATCACAAGCCATATCACCGCCAGAGCCGTGAAGAACAGGGCCGCAGTCCACACGGCACCGGACAGGGCGGCCTCCCCGGTCAATGAGCGGAATCCGAGCCATATCCAGGTCCCTGCATACACCACGAACATCAGCCCGTTCAGCACGCCCCGGGCCTTCCTCGGCACAGGTCGGCACCGGCCGTACACCGCCATGATTCCACGCGCAAGGGCGAGCACATCCAACACTCCGGTCAGTACAATGCCTGCAATCTCCTCAGTCCCAACTATCATCGTCGCGCTGAAGCTCAGGACGCACAGCAGCGCAAACACATCGTCCCTG
>CASEBV010000011.1 GCA_949286415.1 uncultured Bacteroidales bacterium | reverse complement strand
GGTCAATGTGGCTTTCCTGTCCCCGCTGACGAAAGTGAAAGTCGCGCTCCTGCCGGCTTCAGCATCCTCGTTGGGGTCTGCCGTGAAGATGACCTCCGCATCACCTTTCCCGGAATATGAGGAGGCATGGCACCAGAATGAGTCTCCGGAGAGTTCCCAATCGGCCGTGCTTGTCACACTCACAGTCTCTTCTCCTCCTTCGTAGCCGAAGGACAGTTCCGCAGGGTCAACGGAAATGGAATATACCTGCACCTCTTCATTCCTGCACGAAGCGAGGCTTGTCACAACAAGAAAAGCGCAGACAAGCAGATTTGCGATTTTTTTCATGGCGATTAATTTTATGGTAATTCATTTAATTTGTTTGAGTTGTCACATCCTGGCGTACACGCGACAAAAATATAGAAAAAAGACAGGGGGGGGCAAATTTTTCTTTAGTGTACTGCTGGAAATCATGTCTGGACTGCAATCCGAGGCGCGGCCGGTGGACGGTATTTTGTGACTCCATCGGGCGCGGAATTGCGGCATTATCGCGGCCGTCGGCATTTTGAAAATGCCATCGGGCACACTTTCGCGGGAAAATCGCGGCCGGTGGACAGCATTTTACATATCCACCGGCCGCGGCATTTCCATATCGGCTGCCCCATCTGACTCTGCCCAAATTATTAAATTGAGAAAAAATTTGCAGGTGTCAAAGAATTGACATATCTTTGCAATCCCATTCAAAGAAATGGGCGTTCTTTAAAAGAATTTGCAAAGGATTTTGCATTAAATGCGGAAATAGCTCAGTTGGTAGAGCACGACCTTGCCAAGGTCGGGGTCGCGAGTTCGAGTCTCGTTTTCCGCTCCACGGAGGCCATCGGAAATGATGGCCTTTTTTTCTATCTTTGCCTCGCGATGCCTGTCTTTGCGATAAAGTGCGGCAGGTTACCTTTTATTTTATTAAATCAGATAATCATGAAAAAACTTTTCCTTATTATGTCAGTTTCGGTATGCTGCCTGACAGCATACGCTCAGAAGGATACGACGGAAGTTCTTGATAAGGCGGTAATTTCCACCCGTTATTTGTCTCCGGTCTCTGTCGGAGGTCTGGAATTGTCCATAATGGATATTCCTCAGTCCGTGTCTGTGGTCAACCCTACCAGAATCAAGGAGTTCAATATGAACACCATTGATGAGGCCCTGAGGGATGTGCCGGGAGTGACTATAATCGCCAATGATTATATGAGAAGCCAATACAAGGCTCGCGGATACAATATGAGTATCATGTATGATGGACTTCCTGCCTATAATTCACTTGCCATTTCGCAGCAGTTGGACCTGTCATTCTATGAGCAGATTGAAGTGTTGAGAGGTCCTGCCGGAATGATACAGGGAGCACCGGACGGGCAGTCATTGGGGGGAATCATAAATCTCGTAAAAAAGACTCCAGGCAAAGAATTGGGTATAAATACTTCTTTGAGTTACGGTTCTTGGAATAACTACAGGGGTGAGATAGACATCAATGCGCCTCTGGATAAGAAGGGAAAACTCAGAAGTCGCTGGGTATTCTTTGCAAATGACAGAGATTTCTTTTACGACCGCTCTCATGCACGTAAGGCAGGGGCTTATGGAGTGATAGAATGGCAGCCATTTCAGCATACTCTATTCTCTCTGTCTTATGCTTATCAAGATTCTAAAGGTGATGTCCTTTACAATGGAATACCTGCCATAAGAGAAAATGCTGACGATCAGAGCAGAAACCATATTGATGTCGACAGGTCATTCAATCCTACTCCGGATTGGGACTGGACCAAATGGAAGACTCATGAAATTTTCTTCAGGATGAATCAGAGACTTGCAGAAAAATGGAATCTCTCGGTGAAGACAAATATAAGGGCCCAGCATCAGGAAAATAAATACGGCTTTGCAGGCACCGTGTCAAAAGACGACAATCTGTCCAATTATTTGCGTGGATACAACGATGAAAGCATACCGCGTGTCACGGCTGCCGCTGATGTGACAGGAACTTTCTGCCTTTTCAACCGGACACACCATCTGTTTGCCGGATTGAACTTTGAGAATTTTGTGGATGACAAGCAATATTTGAGCGCATATCAGAAGTTTGAATGGGGAGACCCGTTTCTGGTTCAGGACTTCCAGATTCCATACGACAAGCTGAATAAGTCTAAAATGAAAGTGACTCAGGGAGGAGTGTATGCCCAGCTTCAGTTCACGATTGTACGACCTCTCAAGTTGTTTCTTAGTGGCCGTCTCAGTACTATTCAGGCCAGTATGTATGACTTCAACAATTCAGACTGGACGGTGGCGCTGGAGCCGAAACTCCATTTTACCCCATCAGCATCTCTTTTGTATGAGCCGGTCAGGCAGATTACGATTTATGCAAGTTATTCGGACCTGTATGTGCCGCAGACTGAGAAAAAGGCGGACGGAAGTCTCATTGATCCAAGAACAGGTGCACAGTATGAAGTCGGGACCAAAATGTCATTTTGGAATAACAGGCTGAATGCCAATGTAGCTGCCTTCTATCTTAGGGATAATGGACGTGCATATAAGACAAATCCGGCCGAAAATACTTATGTAAATGGCGGACTCGTTGAAAATAAAGGTGTGGACATAGAAGTCAATGCCTATCCGATTAACGGACTTGAACTGATGACCAGCTACACATATCTTGATACCAAGATTACGAAGTCTTCGTCAGGTGACGAGGGCCTTGCATTCAGTCCGGTGGAGCCGGAGCATTCTTTCAAGTTCCTTGCTGCTTATCGGTTTAATGGAAATATCCTGAATGGATTGTCCCTGGGGGCCGGTGTGAATGCATTTAGCACAAGCTACGCTTCAGTCCTGACGCCAGAGAGAAACCAGAAGCCGTATGCTTTGTTAAATGCTTTTGCGTCATATAGATTGAATACTCATTTTTCTTTCTATCTTAACTTTAATAATATTACCGACACTGTGTATTATGCTCGCCTTGGTGGAAACGGAGATTATTTTGGCGATCCGTTCAACTTTACCTTGAGCCTGAGATGTAGTTTCTGATGAGAATCAAGAGAAACAGGGATAAAAAGATTACCGGAACAGAACTTCGGGAGTGTTGGAATCTGATACGCCCTTGGTGGGTCTCTGAAGAGAAATGGGTCGCGCGAGGCCTGTTTCTCTTGGTTTTTGCCTTGGATATGGGTATTGTGGCCATCGGTGCATGGCTTTCATATTGGAACAAGAATTTTTTTAATGCCTTTGCCGACTACAATATCGCCGAGGTATGGAGACTGATGCTGCAGGCTTTGCTTATTGCGGCCTGCGGCATTGTCGCTGAGGCATCCAGAACATGGTTTTACCAGACCTTGCAAATCAGGTGGAGAAGATGGGTGACGGAGGTATATATGAAAGGCTGGCTTGAAAAAGCGGCATTTCATAGGATAGAGAGCAATCACGAAATCGATAATGCCGACCAGCGGATATCGGAAGACTTGAAGCAGATGGTTGACCTTTCCCTGAACCTGAGTCTCGGTTTTTTCGCCAATCTATGTAAGCTTGTGACATATTCAATGATAATTTGGAGTATGTCCGGAACCCTTTCTTTTGTCTTCCTTGGCCTGAATATCAGTATCCCCGGCTATATGCTTTGGTTTTCTGTCATATATGCATTCGTTGCTTCCGTGGTCATGGAGAAGTGGGGCAGGAAGATGGTTGCCGTCGAATATGAACAGCAGCTGAGGGAATCCGACTTTCGTTTCATGATGATGCGCATAAGAGAAAACAGCGCCCAGATTGCCATCAGCAGAGGTGAAGAATCGGAGCGTTCCATGCTCAAGAAGCTATTTTCACGGATAGAAAACAATTGGGAGTATATAAAACTTTATACAAGGCGAATCACAGTTGTTGAAAAGGGGTATACTGAAATGGGTATTCTTCTGGCATATCTTCTCATTATACCGAGATATTTTGCCCATAAGATCACATTGGGCTCGATAATGCAGCTTACCATGAGCTTTACCAATGTCCGTGTCGGGTTTGCCTGGTTTGTGTTTCAGTATAAGAGGCTGACATCATTGCGTTCCATGTGTCGAAGGTTGAGCGAGCTATATAATTGCATAAATGCAGATTATGAAAACAGCATCAACTTTGATGAGAACACGGAAGGGGTGATTCGTGTAAGAAATCTGACGATGGCTTTGGCGGATGGAAGCATTATATCCAAGGTTGACTCTCTCGATATCTCCCGCGGATCAAGATGGCTTATCAAAGGTAAATCAGGAGCCGGAAAGACTACTTTTTTGAAGGCTCTTGCAGGAATCTGGCAATTCGGCAAGGGATACATCAGTCTTCCGGAAGCACGCATGATGTTCTTGCCTCAAGAATCGTATTTGCCTTTGGGGAATCTTCGGACAGCGTTATGTTATCCATATTCGCCGGAGACTTATTCTTCGGATGAATGTAGAAAAGCAATGGAAAAATGCTGTTTGGGCCAGTATGTTGAAATGATTGATGACGAAGATGAAAGTTGGCACAGGAAGTTGTCTCCAGGTGAAAAGCAAAGATTGGCTTTTGCCCGCTGCCTGTTGATAAAGCCGGATTTTCTATTTTTGGATGAAGCGACTTCTGCAATGGATCCGGATTTGGAAGAAAAGACTTTCCTGGTGCTTCTGAGTGAATTGCAAAAGACGGCTATTATCAGTGTCGCCCATAGGCAGTCAATGGAAAAATATCATAACAATGTATTGAATATTACAAATTCGTAGCTGTTTGTGGGCTGTCATGGCCTTTCCCGGATAAATTCCCTGCTGTAGTTTTGCCTGTTTCCAATCAAATGCCTATCTTTATGGATGTGTGTTTCTGAAAAGGAAAACGGGCTTCCCCGGCCCCCCATCTATAAATGAGACAATAACAACAAACGGAGGAAAATAACAACAAACTGACCATTTTATGAAAGGAAATTTCTTCAAGGCTTTGTGTGTCCTGGCGGGAGCGGCGGCCGTCTCTTCCTGCGGACCGGATGCCCCGGCTCCATATGGGGCTGTGCCGTCTCCCCAGCAGGTGGAATGGCAGAAGATGGAGACCAATATGTTCTGCCATTTCGGGCCGAATACATTTACAAGTGCCGAATGGGGCACAGGACAGGAAGATGCTGATATTTTCAATCCGACCGGAATGGATTGCCGGCAGTGGGCTTCAATAGCAAAGGCTGCAGGGATGAAGGGCATCATCATTACGGCGAAGCATCATGACGGGTTCTGTCTTTGGCCGAATCCGGTGAGTCGCCATACTGTGGCTCAGAGTTCCTGGAAGGACGGCAAGGGTGATGTCCTCAGGGAATTGTCCGATGCCTGCCGTGAATACGGACTGAAGTTCGGGGTCTATATTTCACCATGGGACAGAAATGATCCGGCATACGGGACCGACGAGTATAACGAAGTCTTCAGGCAGACTCTTGCAAGTGCTCTCGGAGATTATGGCCCTGTGTTCGAGCAGTGGTTTGACGGAGCATGCGGAGAAGGCCCTAACGGGAAAGTCCAGGTGTATGATTGGGATCTCTATCATAGGACGGTATATGAGTATCAGCCGGATGCCGTAATTTTCAGTGATACCGGGCCCGGATGCCGCTGGATAGGCAACGAAGCCGGATATGCAGGCAGAACCTGCTGGTCGACATTGGATACTGCCGGTTTTGCCCCGGGGCAGGCAGGCCCGTCAAGGGAATCGCTTAACGGCGGAGATGCCGGGGGTAAGGCCTGGATTCCGGGCGAGGCCGATGTGTCAATACGTCCGGGCTGGTTTTATAAAGATTCTGAGAACGACAAGGTCAAGTCTCTGTCAGATCTGCTCGGCATATATTACGCCAGCGTCGGGAGGAATTCCCTTCTGCTTCTGAATGTGCCTCCTGACAAGCGAGGGCTCATCCACAGTGTTGACTCCCTCCGTCTTATGGAGTTCAGAGCGGCTCTGGACAAGATTTTCACTTCAGACATGTCTGACGGAGCTGCGGCGGAAGCTACCTCTGTAAGGGGCGGAAGCGGACGGTTTGCTGCATCGAATATTCTTGATGATGACTATGACTCATATTGGGCGACTGATGACGGGGTCTCTGAGGCATCGCTTGTTGTTGCCCTCGGGGGCATGAAGACATTCAACAGGATTATGATTCAGGAATACATCCCGCTTGGTCAGCGTGTGGCGGAGTTCAGCGTTGATGTCCGTGACGGCTCCGGGAACTGGGTGCGTGCGGCGGAGGCCACTACCATCGGCTACAAACGGATTCTTCTTACTGACAGGATTACATCGGATGCCGTGCGCATCAATATAGAAAAATCTTACGCGTGCCCTGTGCTGAACGGGTTCGGCCTGTATCTGGATGAGATAATGGGCGAGACTGAGGCCTGGGACGAGCCTGATGATTCCGGGCAAGTGAAAAAGGCGTCGGAACCGCTTGTCCTTGATCTGGGGAAGACTGTTGTTGCCGGAGGATTTTATTACGCACCGAAAAAACATGGTGCCGGAGGATGCATCATCAGCTATGATCTTGATGTGAGTGCGGACGGCAAGACATGGACCAGGATTTATTCTGACAAGATGTTTGAAAACATAGAGAACAATCCTGTGCGTCAGGAAGTCCGGTTCATACAGCCGGCAGAAATCTCCCATATCCGCCTTACGCCGGTGAGGACAAGTGCCGGCGAGACTTATGGCGTGTCCGGCTTCGGTATCCTGCAGTGACGGAAAGAAAATATGTTCAATCAATTAAATTACTTACAATGAAAAAATTTATTGCAGTCAGATTGATGTTGGCGACAGTATTTGTCATGCTGATGTCAGGATGCTCCACTACAGCTGAAAAAATCAACAGCCTGATTGATGATACTCTGAACAATTCAGAGGAATTGACCCCTGAAGAGTGGCAGCAGAGAGACAGTCTGCTTGAGGAGCTTATGAATGAATACGAAGCCAACAAAGAAGCCTATACCCCAGAGGAGCAGGCTCAGATTGATCAGGCTCTCGGCAAGTACTTTGGGGCACAGGTCAAGCAGGGTGTAGAGCAGACCAAGCAGGGTGTCCAGGAGTTCCTTGACCGGGTCCCTGGATTTCTTGAAGGTTTTATGGAAGGTATCGGGGCTCAGGCTGATTCCCTTGAATAACATGTAGGCCGACAACGGTCAGAAGGCAGCGGCACACGGCTATGTCCATGCCGCTTGCTTTTGTTTGATATTTTATGGACTAAAAAACGACTTTGGTCGAAAATTTGCAAGAAAACCATCTTGCTGTTTTTTGTGTCAGTTATGAAGAACTCGGAAAAAGTAAAGGATTCCATAATAGATTCCGCCATCTGGCTTTTTGACAGATACGGATATGAGAAGACATCGGTGGATGAGATTGCAAGACGGGCGCACAGGGCAAAGACGTCGGTCTATTATTATTTTGACGGCAAGCTGTCCATCTTCAAGGCTGTCCTGCAAAGGGAATTCAGTCTTGTCAGAAAAGGTCTCCAGGAAGTCCGGTCCAGATATTCGGCGGACATAAAGTCCCAGCTAATTGCTTATCTGACTACGAGAATGGCGTTGCTGCATTCGGCAAAAGTCTATATCCAATATATGAATTCCCCTTATATATACGGCAACAATGAGATTTCAGAAGTTGTCGATGCTTCCAGGGCGGATTTTGACAGGTGGGAAACAGAGTATTTCAGGTATTTGTGCATGGAGGGTCACAGAATCGGCACTCTTACTGATGCCGTCAATCCGGAAGCCTTTTCCAAATTGTTGTCTGTCCTTTTGAAAGGAATTGAAATACAGTTCTTCCACTCAGGGGATTATGATGCCATGAGATCCACATATGAGACCATGGTCGAGCTTCTCGTCTCCAAAAATATCAATGATGTCTCCGATAAAATAGGTTGTTTATGAAAAGAATGGTTTTGTCTATATGCGGCTTCCTTGCGGTTATATTTCTGATGCAGGGCTGTTCCGGACAATCAGGTGCAGGCCGGCGTCATGATCCTGTGCCTGTGCGGGTGACCGTGGTTGAAAGAAGTGCCGACGCGGCATCCCGTTCGTATGTGGGGACGGTGCGGCCATCAAAGTCGGTTGTGCTTTCATGCCCTTATTCAGGGACATTGAAGACTTTTGCCGCAAGAAGAGGGGATGCGGTGACAAAAGGCGAGGTTGTCGCGGATGTCGAGTCTCAGGCGGTGAGAAGCTCATGGAAAATGGCTCATGCCGCGCTTGAGCAGGCGGAAGACGGATACAGAAGACTGATGCAGGTCCACGAGACTGGGAGCGTGACTGATGTGAAGGTGGTGGAGGTGAAGACTCAGCTTGACCGGGCCAGGGCATCTGCAGAAGCCGCCGACAGCGCTCTTGCAGCCTGCAAGGTCAAGGCTCCTTTCAGCGGTGTAGTCAGCGATGTCTTTGCCGAAGAAGGTGTTGAATTGTCTCCGGCTGAGCCGCTTGTCAGGCTTCTGGATGTGTCGTCTCTGGAAATTGAGATATCTGTGCCGGAAAACGAAGTCGGTCTGCTGTCTTCCGGACAGGTTGCGTCTGTGTCAGTGCCGGCCCTCGGCGGAGTCGGATTTTCTGCAGTGATGGATACCAGAGGTCTGGTGGCATCGCCTGTTTCACACAGTTATGGCTGTACCCTTGTTCCGGCATCAGAGGTTCAAGGACTTATGCCGGGGATGGTATGCAAAGTGACATTTGCGGACCGGGAGGAAGGAATTGTGATACCGGCGTCGGCCGTGCGTACTGATGAGTCCGGGCGGTATGTGTGGACGGTAGCGGACGGCCGCGTTCAGAAGAGGCATATAGGGGTCGGGGGCTTCTCCGGGAAGGGAGTGCTCGTGTCTTCCGGCCTTTCGGAAGGAAATATTGTGATAACGGAAGGTGTGCAGAAAGTGAGCGGGGGAATGGCTGTCACTATTGTTGAATGATGTCTGGAGGAATGACAGATGGACATTTCTGATATAGTAAGAGGAGCAATCCGTCACAAGAAAATCGTCTATTTTGCCGTAGCGGTTCTTATTGCGCTCGGCATTACGGGGCTTGTGTATATGAATAAGGATGAGTTCCCGACTTTTGAGATCAAGAACGGACTGATTGTGGGAGTTTATCCCGGGGCGGATGCGGAGGAAGTGGAGAAACAGCTGGTCGAGCCTCTGGAGGAAGTGCTGTTCTCTTTTTCTGAGATCAGCAGGGATAATACCTCGTCGTATTCCCGCAACGGGATGTGCTATATTTATACGGATCTGACGACGCCGGCTTCAACAAAGAATGAAGTGTGGGCAAAAATCAAGCTGAAGCTTGAGGCCGTCAGGCAGACATTGCCTCCGGGAGTACTTGCCGTGGCAGTTATGGACGATTTCAGCGCAGTGTCGTCACTTCTTGTTGCGCTTGAGTCGGACGACAAAGGCTACGGGGAGATGAGAGGGTATGCCGAAGAACTGAGTCTCAGGCTGCAGGCGATTCCTGAACTCGCGAATGCCCGCATTATCGGCGCCCAGAATGATGAGATTGCCGTTACTCTTGATATGGAGAGGCTGTCTGCATACGGCATAAGCCCTTCGTCCATTATGTTGGCCTGCCAGACTTCCGGTCTGCAGCTCGGAAGCGGCAATTTCAATACTGAATATGTGTCGTCTCCGATAAGGATTGGGAACACAGTAGCCACGGAGAAAGAGATTGCGGACAAGATTGTCTATTCGGATGCTCAGGGAAATATCCTGAGACTCAAGGATGTCGCAACAATCGAAAGACGATGGAAGAAGCCCTCTTCCATGGTTTCGCACAATGGTAATACCGCTGTCATCATTTCCGTGGAAATGCGTCCGGAC
Source organism: uncultured Bacteroidales bacterium (assembly GCA_949286415.1). GTDB lineage: Bacteria > Bacteroidota > Bacteroidia > Bacteroidales > UBA932 > Cryptobacteroides. Next base: position 53,137 of record CASEBV010000011.1, on the reverse strand, counting down.
AACAATATAGTGGCCTTCGGCAGAGATGTCGACGATGTGCTTTCAGAGTTCAGACAGACACTGCCGGCCGGTGTCCATGTCAGCAAGATTACTGACCAGCCGCATGTGGTAGGGTCGTCAGTGCTTTCGTTTCTCCGGGATCTTGTGATTTCCATGCTTGTGGTCATACTTGTGATGCTGATGCTTTTCCCGATGAAGTCTGCGCTGATTGCAAGTTCCGGAGTCCCGGTCTGCACGGCTGTGGCCCTGGCCATAATGTTCCTGACGGGCATAGACCTGAATACGGTGTCTCTTGCCGCTCTGATTGTGGTGCTGGGAATGATAGTGGATGATTCTATCATCAATATGGACGGGTATATGGACAAGCTCGGGCGCGGTATGGGCAGGATTGAGGCGGCATGTGCGAGTGCAAAGGAGCTCTTCATGCCGATGTTCACTGCCACATTTGCCATCAGCGTGATGTTTTTCCCGGCAAAAGTGCTCATTACGGGCTATCTGGGCGATTTTGTGACGAATTTCCCATGGGTCATCGCCATTGCGCTCGGCGCATCTCTCGCATACGCTGTCCTTGTCGTGCCGTCGCTTGAGGTCAGGTACATAAGTTCGGCGACGAATGCGGACAAAGGCATCATCTCCAGAGGGCAGACTTTCTTTTTCAATGCCATGCAGAACGGCTACGAGAAGATGGAGGCCCTCTGCTTCAGGCATCCGAAGCTGACGATAATTTCCGGTGTTGCCGCAGTGGCTCTCGGCATCCTCATGTTCCTTAATGTGAATATCCAGCTCATGCCGAAGGCGGCAAGGGAGTGCTTCGTCGTGGAGATTTATCTTGAGAGCGGTTCAGGCCTTGACAGGACGAGGGCAGTGAGTGATTCCCTGGAGTCAATACTTCTGAAGGACAAGAGAATAACTTCTGTAACATCGTTTGTCGGGACAAGTTCACCGCGCTTTCATGCGACATACGCCCCGCAGACCCCTTCACCGGACTTCGCCCAATTCATAGTCAACACGACGTCCGTCAAGGCTACGGAGTCAGTTCTGCGTGACTATGAATCCCGGTATCAGCATTATTTTACAGATGCGGTTGTGCGCTTCAAGCAGATGGACTATCAGGCGGTTTCGGCTCCGGTTGAAGTAAAGGTAAAGGGGGAGGACTACTTTGCGCTGCAGGCTGTGGCGGATTCGGTCAGGCATTTCATGTCCGCCAACCTTGATGACAGGCTCCAATGGATTCACAGCAGTGCTGACGGTATTTCTCCGTTTGTGGATGTCGACCTTGACCCTGACGAATCTTCTCGTCTCGGTGTCAGCCGGTCAATGCTTTCGCTGTCGCTTGCAGGAGCATTCAACTCTATTCCGATAGCCTCTGTCTGGGAGGATGACGAGAAGATACCTGTCAATCTTTACAGTTGTGCTGTCTCGGACACAATGTCTTACGATGCCGTTGCCAATCAGATGGTCGCAACAAAGGTGCCCGGGGTATCTGTTCCCCTCCGTCAGATAGCGGATATCGTCCCGCAGTGGCGCCCCGACACCTATCTCAGGACAGGAGGGGTGGAGACAATAACGGTGGCGGCGGACATGAAATACGGCTACAGTCAGCCGGAGGCCATGAGGGCGATAAAAAAATTTGTGGAAGAAAAGATAGAGCCGGGACTTCCGGAAGGAGTCTCGATTTCATACGGAGGCCTGTCCTCAATGAACGGGCAGGTCGGACCTGAGATACTGGTGACTTTTTTCTGTGCGGTGGCCATTCTATTTCTTTTCCTGCTTGTGCATTTCAAGAAAGTGTCGATTGCCGTGCTGACGCTGGTACTGAGTTCCCTGTGTCTTTTCGGCGCATTTTTCGGTCTGTGGCTTTTCGGCCTTGACTTCGGTCTGACCTCTGTGCTGGGCCTCATCAGTCTTGTCGGGATTATCGTGCGCAACGGGATACTTATGTTCGAATATGCCGAAGAGCTCCGCTTTGAAAAAGGCTGGGATGTAAAATCCGCCTCAGTCGAGGCCGGCAAGAGACGGATGCGTCCTATTTTCCTGACATCCTGCACTACGGCCCTCGGGGTTCTTCCGATGATAATCAGCGGAGATGCCCTGTGGATGCCGATGGGTGTAGTCATCTGTTTCGGCACGATGCTGTCCATCATTCTGATTACCCTCATAATGCCGGTTTCATATTGGCAGATATTCAAAAATTCAGATAATGCCGTTGTAAATGAAAAGGAGGCAATTGAATGAAAAATAGAATCATTCCGGTTTTTGCCGTCGTTTTCTGTGCATTTGCCGGCCGGGCATATGCTTCGGACGGGCCCGGTCATGAGCTGTCGCTTGATGAGTGCATGACTATGGCCATTGAAAACAATATGTCTGTGCGGAATGCTGAACTTGATGTATTTGCGGCACGTGCGCAGAAACAGGAGGCATTTGCCGAATATTTCCCGAAAGTATCAGTCAATGCATTTGCGTTCTATGCGTTTGACCCGCTGCTTGAATTAGGTGTTACGGACATATTGGGAGAATCGGACTTCAGCAGGAATCTTCAGGATGTCCTCTCGGCGCTGGGATCAGCATGGGGCTTTGATCCGGTCTATTCAACTATGAAGCACGGGGTTACGGCAACCGTTTCCGCCATGCAGCCGCTATTTGCCGGAGGACGCATAGTGAACGGGAACAAGCTTGCATCCCTTGGCGTTGAGGCTGCCGGGCTGCAGCAGAGCATGACACGCCGCAGAACATCAGAGGAAATAGAGAAAAGTTATTGGCAGGTAGTCGCGCTTGAAGAGAAGAAGAAGACACTTGACTATCTCCAGACCCTTGTCGATACATTGTACAGGGATGTGTCTTCTGCCTGTGGCGCCGGTCTTGCTTCCCGGAATGACCTTCTGCAGGTAAGCCTGAAGCAGAATGAGCTTAAGTCCGGAAAAATTCAGATCAAGAACGGAATCCGTCTTGCAAAGATGAATCTCTTCAATTCCATAGGGCTTGAATATAATCCGTACAGTACTGTCCCGAATGACTCAATCCCGTATATTGATGACATTGTCCTTACTGACAGGCTGGATTCCCTGAGCCCTCCGCAGGCATATTATCGTCCGGAAGAAGAGGTGGCCGCGGGTCTGGAAGAAAGCCGGCTTCTTGAAATTTCCGTACAGTCCAAGAGACTTGAAAAGAAGATGGCAATGGGAGAGGCTCTGCCGCAGATAGGAATCGGGGCATCGTATGGATACAATCATATGGTTACGGACGGGCGCATGAATGGAGCCGTATTTGCCATGGTGCAGATTCCTTTGTCTGACTGGGGGAAGACTTCAAGAAAAATGCAGAGATACGACAGTCAGCTTGAAAAGGCCCGGAATGAGCAGGAATATCTTGATGCCCAGTTAGTTCTGCAGGTAAGGAAACTTTGGCTTGACATCGAGGCTTCCTGGGAGCAGATGCTTGTTGCCCGGGAGAGTGTGGCTGTCGCCGAGTCCAGTGTTTCGGAATTGTCTGCATATTATCATGCCGGCATGTCCCCGTTGTCCGAGCTGCTGCAGTCGCAGACTCAGCTCCAGCAGGCCTCCGAAGAATTTATAGAGCGGAGCATTGACTACAAGATTGCCCTGCAGGCCTACCTGAACCGCTGCAGATAGCCGCTTTGCTGCCTGCGGCAGAGACAGGATTGCGGCCTCTGTCAAAAAATATGTTAAATTTGTGCCCTCATATTCCTGATATATGAATTTTATCTACAAGAAACTGATGAAGCTCCGGGAACGTTACATCGACACTCTCGGCAAGCTGTATGAATATTCCACTGCGATTTATGAACGCAATACCCTGTCGATAATGCTTGATTCCGACATGAGGTATACATATGGTGAATTTCGGAAAAAATGCGATGAAATTTCTGCGCGGCTCTCCCGATATGGCATAGGGGCGGGTGACAGGGTGGCGATACTTTCCCAGAACATGCCGAACTGGACTGTAGCCATGTTCTCTCTTGTGCCGTTCGGACGGGTTTCGGTGCCCATACTTCCGGATTCTTCTGAAAATGAGGTCACCAATATCCTGAATCATTCGGGGAGCAAGGCCATTTTCATTTCCCGCCGCATGTTGCCGAAGCTCAGCCGGGAATGCATGGACAAGATGGTTCTTGTCATCGATATCGAGGATTTCTCCCTGATAAAGAGGGACGATTCGTCGTTTACATGCGACGGCCGTGTGCGTCAGCCCCAGCCCGATGACCTGGCTACAATCATCTATACTTCCGGAACGACCGGGAATGCCAAGGGCGTGATGCTGAGCCACAGGAATTTATGTGCCAATATAATCGCATCCCAGCATGCCCAGAAATGCGGTGAGAAGGATGTGTGGCTTTCCATTCTTCCGATGGCGCATACTTACGAACTCAGCATAGGCGTGCTTTATCCGATATTCTGCGGGGCATGCGTGTATTACATACAGAAGCCCCCGACACCGTCTATTCTGACCAAGGCCCTGAAGGAAACCCGGCCGACGATAATGCTGTCAGTGCCTCTCATCATCGAGAAGATTTTCCGGAACAGCATAGTGCCGACCATCAGAAGAAGCCGTGTCCTCCGCTGGATGCAGAGAAAGATGCCGTGGCTTCTCTACAGGCTGATAGGAATGAAATTGCGCTCCACATTCGGTGGCCGGCTGAAGTTCTTCGGCATCGGAGGGTCAAAGCTTGACACTCATGTGGAAGAGTTCCTCAAGAAGGCCAAGTTCCCGTATGCCATCGGCTATGGTCTTACAGAGACTGCCCCGCTCATCTGCAATGCCGGAGTGAAGTATACTAAACCGGGCTCTACGGGAGTTGCCGCATACGGCGTGTCCGTCAAGCTAATCAATGTCAATCCGGAGACCGGCGAAGGTGAGATTGTAGCCAAGGGGGACAATGTGATGCTTGGCTATTACAAGGATCCGACCAGGACGCGCTCAGTCTTTACGGATGACGGCTGGTTCCGGACCAATGACCTTGCGACGGTCGACGACAAGGGCCGTTATTATATCAAGGGCCGTCTCAACAACATGATTCTCGGACCGTCCGGGGAGAATATATATCCGGAGGAAATAGAGAATGTCATCAACAATATGGAAGATGTCAGCGAGTCCCTTGTCATGGAACGGGACGGACGGCTCGTGGCTCTTGTCCAGCTCAATGACAATATAATAGACTGGAACCAGGAAGGGGAGGACCAGTTCTTCGAGAAGCTTGAGGCAAGGAAACAGGCTATCCTCAGCTATGTCAACAAGCATGTCAACAAATTCTCGAAAATCAAGGAAGTCGAGGTGATGAAAGAGCCTTTCGAGAAGACCGCGACGCAGAAAATCCGCCGGTTCAAGTACAAGAAGAATGAATCCGGACAAAATGCCGATGCCAGCGGTTCCACAGATGCCGAAGGGAAAACTGCCGGTGCTGAGGGGAAAGCTGCCGACAAAAAAGAGAAGAACGGCTGAAAAGGTCGGCAGAGGCTTATTGATTGAATTCGGCTGCGATCAGCATCCTTTTCATTTCGGGTCCGAGCCTGTACTCCCCGAAATGCAGAGACGTATCAAGGCGGAGTCCGTCCGTCCCGAAAAGGGAAGACTCCGCCTCTTTTTCCGTCTCATGGATTCTGTCCATGGCTTCCTTCTGGATGATGAGATGGCACGGGATGATGACCAGAATCGGATTCATTGCCACTGCATGGGCCACGGCACGGACTCCTTCCGGACATCCGCAGTATTCTGCAAATTCCGTATAGCTCATAAGGCGCTTCTTGCCTGACCTGAGGCTGAAAAGCCTTTCCCATACCATATTCTGGAACTTTGTCCCGAACAGAAGGAAATCATCTGAGGTTGCTGTGGCCGCGAGCCGGAAAATTTCTTCCGACGGGACTTTTGTACAGGCGATTTCATTGATTCTGCCTGTCGGCATCTTTGCGATTTTCCCGGCCACTGCAGCAAAAAGCCTGTAGTCAGTCGAGACGGCTGCGATTTTCCCGTCGACGCGGGTGACAATCCATTCGGGCAAAGTTTTCATGGTCAGTCGTTGTTAAGCTGGATAATGTCGACCCGGTCTGACTGGCTTTCCCCGAGGAGGTGCTCGCAGAACCAGTCGGCCATTCTCCAGAAGAAATACTCGTTCATGTCCCCGAACCCGTGCCTCTGTCCGGGCAGCAGGAGCAGGTCAAACCTCTTGTTGGCGCGTATAAGGGCATTGACTACCCGGATTGTGTTTGCCGGATGCACATTGTTGTCAATGTCCCCGTGCACAAGCAGGAGGTGGCCCTTGAGGTTGGAGGCTATTTCCGGGTTGGTGTCTATCTTGTATACAAATGTCGTGTCTCCCGTTTCGGTGACTTTCTCCAGTATCCCGTGGTGCTGTTCGCTCCACCAGCGGTTGTAGATGCTGTTGTCATGATTTCCCGCACACGAGACGGCGGCAGTGTAGAAATCCGGATATTTGAGGATTGCCGCAGTGGACATGAAGCCTCCGCCCGAATGCCCGTGGATGCCTACTCTGGTCCCGTCTATCCAAGGATATCTGGCCGCCAGCCTCTGCACGGCTGTCTTCTGGTCTTCAAGGCCGTAGTCGCGGAGATTCCCGTAGCCGTAGTTGTGATACCATTTTGAGCGGTTCGGATGTCCTCCCCTGTTCCCGACGGTAATCACGATGAATCCCATCTGCGCCAGCCTGTCAGTACGGGTCATCCCTGCGCTCCAAGAGATGTTGTTGGCTTCTATCTGAGGCCCCGGGTATACATATTCGATGATCGGATATACCTTGGTGGAATCAAAGTCGAACGGCTTGTACATCACTCCGTAGAGGTCCGTCACTCCGTCGGCTGCCTTCACCGTGAACCTTTCCGGGAGTCTGTATCCTGCCTCGAAAAGCTTTGAAAGGTCGGCTTTCTCCAGGTCGGCAATCTTTCTTCCCGTGCTTCCGTACAGAGCCGCAGCCGGGACGGCATCCACGCGGGAATAGTTGCAGACAATATATTTCCCGTTGTCTCTTGCATAGGCCTTCACATCCATGTCTTCCATGTCAAGCTGCCTGAGTCCGCTGCCGTCAAGGCCGGCGCGGAATGTATGCATCTGATACGGATTCTCGTCCCTGTTGTAGCCACAGGCGCTGAATATCACATAATTCTCGCTTTCGTTGACTGCAAGGATTTCTTCGACATGGAATGCCCCTTCGGCTATTGGATTGGCCAGTGTCCCGTCAGCGTTGTAGAGATATAGATTGGCCCAGCCGTTGCGCTCCGACCAGTGGATCATCTGCTGTCCCCCGTTCACGAGTATCAGCGGCCTGTATTCCACATAGGTGTTCATCCTTTCCGAGATGACGGTCCTTGTGGAGTCAGCCCCGATGTCCACGCGGCAGATGTCAAGCCGCTTCAGGTCCCTGCTCTGGCGGAGGATATAGAAGCCGCCATTGTCTCCGAGCCATTTGCGCGAGATGAAATCCTCATAGTCATCCCTGTCCATATACGGCATTGTCTCGAAGTCCGTCGACTGGTCCTTGAATGCATTTATCTTTACCTGACTCCCTGTCATCCCATCAGTCTCAAAGACATAGAGATATTCCTCCGGTCCCGGTTCCCCCGGCATCTGGTACTTGTATGTCTCGAGGGTAGGGCGCGGGTTGCTGAGGGAATTGATGACCCAGAATTCCTTTACCGGTCTCATGTCGTATTTCATCGCGGCAAAATGCTTTGAGTCCGGAGACCATACGAGATAATAGGGGAATACCCTTGCCGTGGTGTCCTGCTCCGTCCAGCCCATGTAGCTGTCGCCTCCCCAGCCGAATTCGGCAGTGCCGCCGGAAGTGATCCGGTGCTCGACAAGCGTGCTGTCCTTCTCATCCTTTGCCGCCTTTGCCAGATTCTCGGCATCCATCCAGTACAGGTCGGCGTTTTTTGCGAAAATCCCTATCTGCCCGTCAGGGGAAACATTCGCCCATGCCGGGTACTTGTCTTCCTCTTCATTTCCCGTAATGTCGGTCAGCCGGCCGGATGCTATATCATATTCAAATGAATATGTCTTTTTCTCTCCGAATCTTTCTATGCGGGCGGAGTCTGTTTCCGGAACAGAACTCTTGATTCTGAATGCAAATGTCCTGTCGTCCTTCAGTTCAAGTGCGGCAAGGGGCAGATGCTGCGCGTCAAACGGGTCTCTGACGATTTGTGTAATCTGCATGGCAAGCTTTTCCATGTCGAACACAGCCTGCTTTTTCCCGCTTTTTGCGTCCACTATGTAATATTGTGTGCCTTCCGGAGTCTTCCATTCATACCAGAACTTGTCCGAGTCCCTGAACCAGTTGGGAGTCACCTTCGTGGAGAATACCATCTGCGAAATCTTCTTCTGTGAGAATCTTTCCGCGAGTTCATAATTCGGCCCCGGCGTCTTGCGTCCTGCATCACCTGTATTTTCTGCATCCGCAGCCTCGGCGTAGCCTGCCATGATGGCAAGAGCCAATAAAGTCGATAAAATTTTCATTCCGTGGATATGGTTGTTATTTCAATAAATCACTTGTCTGCATCAAATATACGCAAAGTTGTAAATTGTTTCGAAATTTCGCAAAAGCTACGATCATTATAGACGGAAAGGGATTGGACAATATTTTCATCGCGCCCGTTGGAGCCGTAAAATGCTGTCCAACGGGCGCGATGCACAAATAAATGTCGGATCAATAAAGACCCTCGATTTCATTCCATGGAATGGTTATCTTGATGATGCCCATCGCATACGGAGCTATCTCATAATGATTGTATATAAAGGTGACGCCGTCTTCTGTGATATAGAAGTTGTCGTTCGGCTCAACTTCCTGGATGAACAGCATCTCCATATTTTCAGGACCTCCGACAGCTTCAGGCAGGCGGGCGGTGAGAAGCTTGGTTAGCTTTTCTTCATAGCCATTCTTGAAGAAGTCGGTTTCCTGGATTTCTTTTCCGCTTTTGGTGTCAAAGTTATATGCGGTCACAGCCGTCATGCCGTGTGCGCCGCCTCTGAAGGCGTGATGCTCCACGACATATGAGAGAATGTTGTCTTTCTGGCCTTCGATTGAGCCGGATACAAGGTCAGACCAGTTCAGAGAGGCGCTGTTTTCCAGTCCTTCTTCCTCAAGCATCGGCAGATTCTCTTCCCTGTATTCCTGTGCCAGTGCGTCCTTGTAGGCAAGGGCGGCTGCCTCAGGGTCCATGGACATGTATTCTTCACCGAAAAGGGCTTCTGTTATTTCAGAAGAAATTGTCTTTCCCGCTTCATTCTCTGTTTTGAAGACAGGATACTCGGCTGAAATTTCCACTGAGAGTCTGTTGTCACGTCCTTCCGTCAGGGCAATTTCCTCCGACAGTCCGACAGTCGTCGTTTCAATTTCTGTCTGTCCGCAGCAGGAGGCTGACAATGCTGCCACACACAGCATTGCAGAGATAAATGATAAATTTTTCATTGTATAAGAATTTTATTTGCAAAAATAACCAAATAAACGGCCGGTTGAAAATTTCTGTGGATTTCTTTGTTAAGATTATTTATCCCATCCTATTGGCATTTAAAATATTATGATTATCTTTGCACCCCCATAATGTATGGGGAGGAAACATAAATTATAGATTTACAATCATTTATGCCTACAATTCAGCAATTAGTTCGCAAAGGGCGCGAGGTTATCGTCGAGAAGAGCAAATCCCGCGCGTTGGATGCTTGCCCTCAGAGAAGGGGCGTATGCGTGCGTGTGTACACAACCACACCTAAGAAACCTAACTCAGCAATGCGTAAGGTTGCCCGTGTACGTCTTACCAACTCAAAGGAGGTCAATGCATACATTCCTGGCGAGGGCCACAACCTCCAGGAGCACTCAATCGTGCTCGTAAGGGGCGGTCGTGTGAAGGACCTTCCGGGAGTGCGTTACCACATCCTTAGAGGAGCTTTGGATACGGCAGGCGTAGACGGCAGGACACAGTCCCGCTCCCTCTACGGTGCCAAGAGACCGAAGAAATCTAAGAAGTAATCTTAAACAGTTCACCTTTTTTAATTTTTCACAACAATGAGAAAATCGAAGCCTAAGAAGAGGATTCTACTTCCTGATCCCAAGTTTCACGATGTGATGGTAACACGTTTCGTGAACAATCTTATGTTGCAGGGTAAGAAGAGTATCGCGTATTCTATTTTTTACGATGCCATTGACATGGTAGGCGAGAAGATGAAAGATTCTGACAAGGCTCCTCTTGATATATGGAGGAAGGCTCTTGAGAACATCACTCCTCAGGTTGAAGTGAAGAGCCGCAGAATCGGCGGAGCCAACTTCCAGGTGCCTACCGAGGTGCGTCCGGAAAGGAAGATATCGCTTTCCATGAAGAATATGATAGTATTCGCCCGCAAGCGTTCCGGCCACTCGATGGCAGAAAAACTCTGTGCAGAGATAATCGCCGCTTACAACTGTGAAGGTGCGGCCTACAAGAGAAAGGAGGATATGCACAGGATGGCGGAAGCAAACAAGGCATTTGCACACTTCCGTTTCTAATCCCCTAACAAGATTTGACGAACATGGCAAGAGATCTTAAATTCACCAGAAACATCGGCATCATGGCTCACATCGATGCCGGAAAGACAACTACTTCAGAGCGTATCCTCTACTACACGGGTAAAACCCACAAGATAGGAGAGGTGCATGAGGGAGCTGCCACAATGGACTGGATGGTTCAGGAGCAGGAGCGCGGCATCACCATCACTTCAGCTGCGACTACTGCATTCTGGCATTACAAAGGGGATACTTATCAGATCAACCTGATTGATACTCCGGGCCACGTGGACTTCACCGTGGAGGTTGAGCGTTCACTGCGTGTGCTTGACGGTACAGTCGCAACTTTCTGTGCTGTGGGCCGCGTGCAGCCTCAGTCTGAGACCGTATGGCGTCAGGCTGACAAGTACGGAGTTCCGAAGATTGCGTATGTCAACAAGATGGACCGTGTAGGAGCTGACTTCCTCGCAGTGGTTGAGGAAATCAAGGAAAAGCTCGGCGCGCGTGCGGTTCCTATCTGTCTCCCTATCGGAGCAGAGGACAAGTTCCAGGGCATTGTTGACCTCATCGCAAACAAAGCCATCATCTATGACAATGGCGAAGAGCTTGTAAACTACAAGGTCACTGATGTTCCTGCCGAGATGGCAGACGAAGTGGCCACTTGGAGAGAGAAGCTCGTTGAGGCCGCTGCAGAATATGACGAGTCCCTCATGGAGAAATTCTTTGAGGATCCGGATTCCATTTCGGAGGATGAAATCATAGCAGCCCTCAGAAAGGCTACCATTGACATGTCGATAGTTCCGGCATGCTGCGGTTCTTCATTCAAGAACAAAGGCGTGCAGTTCCTTCTTGATGCAGTGATGCGTTATCTCCCGTCTCCGCTTGACAAGGGAGCCGTAAAAGGCACTGACCCGAGGACAGGCGAGGAAGTTGAGCGCAGGCCTGATGCCAAGGAGCCGTTCTGTGCACTCGTGTTCAAGATTGCTACAGACCCGTTCGTAGGCCGTCTTGCATTCCTCAGGGCTTATTCAGGCCGTCTGGATGCAGGTTCATATGTGCTCAATACCCGTTCCGACAAGAAAGAGCGTGTGGCAAGGCTTTATCAGATGCATTCCAACAAGCAGAACCCTATAGAATTCGTCGAGGCCGGAGACATCTGCGCCGCAGTCGGATTCAAGGACCTCCGCACAGGAGATACAATCTGCGTGGAAAGCAGCCCTGTTACCCTTGAGTCTATGGAATTCCCTGATCCTGTCATCGGACTTGCAGTGGAGCCGAAGACCCAGAAGGACCTTGACAAGCTCGGCCTCGCTCTTGCAAAGCTTGCGGAAGAGGACCCTACATTCACCGTCAAGACCGACCACGAGACAGGCCAGACCGTCATCAGCGGTATGGGTGAGCTTCACCTGGACATCATCGTAGACCGTCTCCGCCGCGAGTTCGGTGTCGAGATCAACCAGGGTGCACCTCAGGTCAACTACAAGGAGGCAATCACAGGTACTGTACAGCACCGTGAAGTCTTCAAGAAGCAGACCGGAGGCCGCGGTAAGTTCGCAGACATCATCGTTGAAATCGGACCGGCAGACGAAGGCGTCACAGGACTCCAGTTCATCGATGAAGTCAAAGGCGGTAACGTTCCTAAGGAGTTCATTCCTTCAGTCGAGAAAGGCTTCAAGTCAGCCATGGCCAACGGTGTCCTTGCCGGCTATGAGGTCCAGTCTCTGAAAGTGACCCTTAAAGACGGTTCATTCCACCCTGTCGATTCAGACCAGCTTTCATTCGAAATCTGCGCCCGTCAGGCATTCCGTCACGCCTGCCCTAAGGCAAAGCCGGTTCTCCTTGAGCCTATCATGGCCCTTGAAGTCGTAACTCCTGAGGACTATATGGGAGACATCGTCGGAGACCTCAACCGCCGCAGGGGACAGATCAACGCGATGGATTCTGCAGCCGGCGGAGCCAGAATCGTGAAGGCATTCGTTCCGCTCGCAGAGCAGTTCGGATATGTCACCATCCTCAGAACCATTTCTTCCGGCCGTGCAACCAGCACAATGACATTCGACCATTACGCTGAAGTTCCGGCCAACCTTGCAAAAGAGGTCATCGAGAAGAGCGGCTACAAGAATGTTGACGAAGACGAATAACAGGGAATGTATAATCGGAATATAAATTATTGATATGAGCCAGAAAATCAGAATAAAACTCAAATCATTCGATCATGCGCTGGTTGACAAGTCAGCCAAGAAGATCGTTGATACAGTATCTTCTACCGGTGCCCGCGTGAACGGACCTATTCCGCTCCCTACCGACAAGAAGATTTTCACTGTCAACCGCTCAACCTTCGTCAACAAGAAGTCCCGCGAGCAGTTCGAGCTCAACTCATACTGCCGTCTTCTTGACATCTACGAGTCTACACAGAAGACCGTTGATGCCCTGATGAAACTGGAGCTTCCGAGCGGAGTAGAGGTTGAAATCAAAGTCTGAGTTTTCGATTTCAGAGTCTGTCATTTCAGGCGGCGGGTATTTTCTCCCGATAGGATTTTCTCCTGATAGAATTTTCTGAAATGGCAGATAGATTTCATTGAATCGAAAATTATTTCTATATTTGCATTCCTGTCCGGTTTGTTCCGGACGGGAATGACAAATAAAGTTCTTTAGAATACGCCGTTTAATTTGTGCGAGAACAAGGCGGGCAAGAGCGGAGGAAGGGAGTTACCTTGTGGTAATGACCGCCCGACGAATCGCCGACCAACGCAGTTGTCGTCATAAATTGACACGTTATAGACGAAGTTTAATTTGTGCGAGAACAAGGCGGACAAGAGCGGAAGGAGGGAGTTACCTTGTGGTAATGACCGCCCGACGAATCGCCGACCAACGCAGTTATCGTCATAAATTAAACGAGTATATGGTCTCGTAGCTCAGTTGGTTAGTAGCACCTGACTCATAATCAGGGGGTCACAGGTTCAAGCCCTGTCGGGACCACGGAAATGGCTTTCAAAAGTCTTTGTGAATCAAGCAGTTAGATGAAAATCTGACTGCTTTTTTAGTATATGACGGTGTCTGTTGAAGCAGTGACGGTATGGCTTTGACAGGATTGCAGACTGATTCATGTTAGCAGATATGGCATCAACGGAAAATCCATATTGATTTCATAATCGCGCCCGGTGGATATGTGAAATGGCGTCCAACGGCCGTGATTTTCGCGTAAAAGCGTGGCCGATGGCATTTTGAAAATGCCGACGGGCGCGAAAATCCCACAAAACCGCGCCCGATGGACAGCATTTTTGGTCTCCACCGGGCGCGCTTCAGAATGACCGTGCCGTCAAGTTCTTTCCGGTGTTATCTGCATCAGCCAGTCAAAATGTAACTAGTCAGAGCCAATCAAAGCCAATCGTAAATGTCAGCATTGCCGAAAATCCTATGAAATGCCTATATTTGTCGCTGTACGCCACATATACTGTTGCGCCTCAGTAACCCGCTTAAAGTTGTTCCGTAACACTTGAACTCAAAGACAGTCATTTCAGAGTTATGAAAAGCCACATCTTCAGTATCCTTGTCTCCGGCATTTGTTCAGTGATTTTCTCCTTTATGCCGTCGGATATCCAAGCCAAAGACGCGCAGCAGTCCGCTTCCTGGCCTGACCTCATACCCCGAACCCAGTCTTCGGTCCAGGGTACAGGGACATTTCGTCTGGATTCGGAAGTTATTGTTTATCTGAATGAAAATCAAGAAAATCCGGCTGCCCGATATATTGTACAGTCTCTCAAGCGCGAAGCGGGCATCGGACTCAGGATCGGGATTCTTCCGGCAGCCATGTCGGCAGCAGGTGAAATGCCCGAAAATGCAATCATTCTAAAAATAGATGACATCGGCAGCCCGGAGAGCTACAGCCTTGAAATCTCTGAGAGAAATGTGCTCATAACAGGAGCGGACATCAGGGGACTGGCAAACGGTATCGCGACATTCCGCCAGCTGGTTCTCCTTGCCGATGACCAAAGTGCATCCAGAGACAGCAAGGACAGAGCCAAAGCCGATTCCGGGGATACAGTCCTGCTACCGTGCTGCACGATATCCGATGCTCCGGAATACGGGTGGAGGGGAGTGACGCTCGATGTGGCGCGGCATTTCTTCACTGCCCAGGAAGTAAAGGAACTGCTGGACCTGATGGCGTTGTACAAATTGAACAAGTTCCACTGGCATCTGACCGACGACCAGGGGTGGAGGATAGAAATCAGAAAATATCCGCTGCTGACAGAAAAGGGAGCCTGGCGTCACTTTGACAAGAATGACAGACAATGTATGTCTCTTGCGGAAAAAGAACAGATCCGTGACTTTGAAATACCGCAGGACAGGCTCAGGATTGAGGCAGGTGACACTCTCTACGGCGGATATTATACTCAGGAAGAAATCCGGGACATAGTCCGGTATGCTGCAGAGCGCGGCATTGACATTATTCCGGAAATAGATGTACCCGGGCATTCGCTCGCGGCAATATCCAATTATCCGTGGCTGGCATGTGATGAGGACTTGTCCTGGGGAAAACTTTTTTCCTGCCCGATGTGCCCCGGGAAAGACGGAGTGCTGGAATTTTGCAGGAATGTCTATTCGGAGATTTTTGAGCTTTTCCCATATGAATATGTGCATATAGGCGGGGATGAGGTGGACATGTCCAACTGGACTTCCTGCCCCGACTGTCAGAAGAGAATGTCGGATGAAAGCCTTGACTCTCCGGCGGCTCTCCAGTCCTGGTTTATCGGGGAGATGGAGGATTTCTTTACGGCGAACGGACGGAAACTCATCGGCTGGGATGAAATAATCGGGGGCGGACTCTCCGGGACATCCACCGTGATGTGGTGGCAGGGATGGACTCCCGGGCCGGTGGTTGAGGCCGCCGCGGCAGGGACTGAAATCATCGCCTGTCCGAATGCCGTGTTCTATTTGAGTTATCCGGAAGACAGCAAATCACTCGGGAACATTTATGATTATGACCGGACGATGGATGAACTTTTCGGCGACAGCATGGACTCGGTCAAGGGATTTCAGGCGAATGTGTGGTCGGAGCAGGTGCCCTCGCGCGGCAGAATGCTCTATAAATTCTTCCCGGGGCTGCTGGCTGTCAGCGAACTGTGCTGGTCTTCTCCGGAAGTCAGGTCAAGGACGGACTTTGAAGCCCGCCTTCAGAAACATTATGGCATTCTGGACAGGCTTGGCGTCGGATACAGGATGCCTGACATCGGAGGCTTCCATGACATAAATGCATTCGTTGATTCGGCTTCTCTGAAGGTGACAGATATTGTACCAGGAGCAAGAGTCTTCTATACGACAGACGGGAGCATCCCTGACATGACTTCGGACGAATATACGGCTCCCGTACAGGTCACTTCGGATACGGATTTTACCCTGAGGCTCTTCGGCATGGGAGGCAGGCAGGGGGAAATATACAGGACGCAATTTGTCCGTCAGGACTGGGCGGAAGCAGTGCCGGAAGATTCGGCCGGGGGGTTCCTTGCCGACGGACTGAATGCAGTGTGGTATGACTATCCGGGCGAGTCATGCCGGGAGATAGAATCTGCTCCTTACAGAGGTACATACAGGGTAGCGGATATATCCATTCCTGAAGGGGTTGAAGGCAATATCGGCCTTGTACTTTCGGGCTATGTCAATGTCCCCGAGGACGGCATCTATACATTCCGGCTGCTGTCGGATGACGGCAGCCTGCTGTATCTTGACGGCGACTTGGTAATAGACAATGACGGGGGCCATACTCCGATAGAAATTACGGCACAGAAGGCCTTGCGCAAGGGGCTTCACGAAATCACGGTGAAATATTTTGACCACAACGGAGGCCTGCTCGGGATGTCCGTATATTCTCCTGACGGTGCTGAACTTCCGTCTGAGGGACTGTACTGTTCTGTCGCTGCTCCGGAGTCATTGCCACGGCCTTCCGCATCCCAGCTTGCATGGCATGATGCTGAGATTGGGGTGATTTTCCATTATGACCTCCATGTCTTTGACGGGAAAAAATACAGCCAGGGGAGCAACAGGATCAATCCTGTGGAAGACTACAACATCTTCTTTCCCGAACATCTCGACACTGACCAGTGGATATGCTCGGCCAAGGCTGCCGGAGCAAAGTTCGCCCTGCTGACAGCTACGCATGAGACCGGGTTCGGCCTCTGGCAGAGCGATGTCAATCCGTATTGCATGAAAGCCCTCAAGTGGAAGAACGGAAAGGGTGACATTGTGCGGGACTTTGTCCGCTCCTGCCGCAAGTATGGCCTCAAGCCTGGCCTCTATGTCGGAATAAGGTGGAATTCGCTGCTCGGAATCCATAATTTCAAGGCTGAAGGCGACGGCGAGTTTGCCGCGGGCAGACAGCAATGGTACAGGCGGTATTGCGAGAGGATGGTGACGGAACTCTGCACGAAGTACGGGGACCTGTTCATGATATGGTTTGACGGAGGCGCCGATGATCCGGAGGGCCTCGGCCCGGATGTAGAGCCGATAGTGGCGGAGTACCAGCCGGAATGCCTGTTTTACCACAATGTCAACAGGGCGGATGTCCGCTGGGGAGGCTCCGAGACCGGGACGGTGGGCTATCCCTGCTGGTCGTCTTTCCCTTATCCCTTCAGCCATAACAAAAGCAATGAGTCGGCTGATGCCCACAATGAACTGCTTGCCCATGGGGATCCTGACGGGAAATATTGGGTCCCTGCGATGGCGGACACTCCGCTGCGGGGTTGGAACGGACGGCACGAATGGTTCTGGGAGCCCGGAGACGAAGGCTCCGTATATCCGCTGGATGAACTGATGGACATATACGAAAGGTCGGCAGGGCGCAATGCGACTCTGATTGTGGGGCTGACTCCTGACGCAGACGGCCTCTTGCCCCAGACGGATGCAGAGAGGCTGGAGGAATGGGGCAGAGAAATAGAAAGACGCTATGGCTCGCCTCTGGCCGTGACTTGCGGGAAAGGACGGGAAACAGTCCTGTCTCTGTCTTCCCGCAGCCATGGCAGCCATGGCAAAGTGTCCCGGAACGGCTCCGGTTCTCCGGCAGTCGTCGACTGCTGCATTCTGTCCGAGGATATCGGCGGGGGCGAACGCGTGCGCTCATGGCACATAGAGGCGAGGACCGGGGAAGAATGCCGTACCATATGCCGCGGCACATCGATCGGACACAAGCGCATTGTGCGGTTTGACCCGGTTCCGGCCGATGAACTCATACTTGTGATAGACAACTGCGTTGCGGAGCCTCTTATATCGGGGTTCAGTGCACATTACATAAATTGATTCGATTATGGAGGGAAAACTTCTGATTGCAGCAGGGGCGTTACCACTTGCCCTGACATTGTCCATGCAGAATGCTTCAGCCCGGCAGGCCGGCGTCAATTCCAAGGGTGGCACAGCCGGCGGAGACAGGCCGAACATAATATTTTTCCTTGTGGATGATATGGGCTGGCAGGATACCTCCGTGCCGTTCTGGACGGAAAGGACCAAATACAATGACATCTATGAGACCCCGAATATGGAACGGCTGGCGGCACAGGGAATGCTCTTCACGCAGGCGTATGCCTCGAGTGTCAGTTCTCCGTCCCGGTGCAGCATGCTGACGGGAGCCAATGCCGCCCGCCACAGGGTGACGAACTGGACTCTTCAGAAAGACACGCCTCCGGACATGCAGAGCGATGTGCTCTCGCTTCCAGACTGGAACTATAACGGGATTGCCCAGGTTCCGGGAACCAATAACACATTCCTCGCAAAATCCTTTGTGCAATATCTCCGGGACGGCGGATACCATACCATCCATTGCGGGAAGGCTCACTGGGGCGCGATTGACACTCCGGGGGAGAACCCGTGCCACTTCGGCTTTGAAACCAATATTTCAGGCCATGCAGCCGGCGGTCTTGCCAGCTATCTCGGCGAGACGAGGTACGGACATGACAAGGACGGCAATCCTGTGTCGCTGATGGCTGTTCCCGGACTTGAAAAATACTGGGACACTGACACATTCGTCACGGAGGCCCTTACCCGCGAAGCCCTCAGGGCACTTGACAAGGCCAGGGAATACAACCAGCCGTTCTATCTCTACATGTCCCATTACGCCATACACATACCGATTGACAGGGATGCCAGATACTTTGAAAAATACAGGGCAAAGGGCCTTTCAGACAAGGAAGCCGCATATGCAGGCCTGATAGAAGGGATGGACAAGAGCCTTGGGGACCTCATGGACTGGCTCGAAGAAAACGGGGAGGCCGACAATACAATCATAATCTTCATGGGCGACAACGGCGGCTACGCGACAGGCAGCGGATGGAGGGACGAGCCTCTGTACACCCAGAACAGCCCTCTGAAATGCGGGAAAGGCTCGGCATATGAAGGCGGCATCCGCGAGCCTCTGATAGTATATTGGCCCGGAGTGACAGACGGCGGCACCAGATGCGACCGTTATGTGGCGGCAGAAGACCTGTTCCCGACAATACTCGCGATGGCAGGCATAAGGCCGGACGGAGCTCCGCAGAAAATCGACGGCAAAAGTTTCGTGCCGCTGCTCAAGGGCAAGGGAGACCCTTCCAGAGGCCGCTCCCTCTACTGGAACTATCCGAACCTATGGGGCGAGACCGGTCCCGGCATCGGGGCTTCGTGCACGGTGCGCAAGGGAGACTGGAAGCTCATATATTTCTATGAGACCGGACAGAAGGAACTCTACAATATTGCGGAGGACATCGGCGAGGACAGAAACCTTGCCGCAGAGCATCCGGACATCGTGAAGAAGCTCTCGTCTGACCTGGGTCGCTATCTCCGCCGCGCGGGGGCACAGCGCCCGTCATTCAAGGCCTCGGGACAGCCTTGCCCATGGCCTGATGAGCTTTGACTGCGGATTCAGACCCAGTAGAATCTTCTGACGAGCTCTCCCTCAAGCTCGGGATTCTCTTTCATTCTTTGCCTGAGGTCGGCGTCCGAGTAGCTGCGGAGGCGGGATATGATGCTGTCAATCATTGCCGGATGGAAGATACCGTCAGCCTCGTAAATGCTTCTCTGCTGTTCAAGGGTGTCGGCGGATTCGGCGCAGGACGCCGGAAGATGGGCAAGAGTGTCAGCCAGCCTGGTGTCCTTGTGTATGTCAGTGTCCACATATGTGCGCTCTGCGACTTCAAGGGCATTGTCCATTTCAAGCCCGTGCCGGCATGCTATGCTCAGTGCGGAAATCAGCTGATATATGTCTGCAGAGCAGTCCGCGGAACGGATTTCCATGGTCTGCTTCACTGACGGGTCGGAGTTCATTTCATGTCCGCGGTGAAGGAAAGTCCCTTCAGGCATGCCGTCCGCAAGAGGCGGATTCACTTCTGAAAACATGTCTCTGCCGCTTGTCCAGCCCAGAGGAATCCTCACGAGCACCGACCTGTTGCGGTCTCCCCAGCAGATATTTGTAGGCGCCTCCTGGTGAGGCACGAGCCTGAGGTATGAAGTAGGGTTGGCATTGCCGAACGCAGTGATTGACGGGGCCATGTCCATCAGTCCGGCAATAGCTTTTCTGGCGATGTCGGAGATTTCACCCTTGTCATTGAGCATCATGTTCCGGCCGTCTTTCATCAGCCTCATGTGTATGTGCAGTCCGGACCCGGCTTTCCCCGCGGCGATTTTCGGAGCGAAGCAGACATCAAGCCCGTATCTGTACGCAAGATTCCGGATAATCCATTTGGCGAGCATCAGGCCTTCTGCCGCCTTTTCCATGTCGGAAGGCAGGAATTCTATCTCATTCTGCTCCCATATCCTTCCTCCGGACCTGAAATTGCCTACTTCAGAATGCCCGTATTTGATTTTTCCTCCGGCAAGCATGACGGCGTGCATGCATTCGGCCCGGAATGAATTGAACTTTGCGAAAGGAGCCGATTCATGGTATCCCTTCTGGTCTGTTGCGGGATACATCAGCAGGTCTTCGTCTTCAGGAGCCGATACATAGTATTCAAGCTCTCCCATGGCCTCGAAATCCATTCCGGTCTTTTCCCTGAAGAGAGTCTTGGCCTTGTACAGGGTATATTCCGGAGAATATTCAAGCCTTTTCCCGTCTTTGTCAAAGAATGCGCACAGGAAACAGATTGTCGGCAGTTCTTCAAACGGGTCAATGAAGGCTGTGCGAAGTTTCGGCACCACATAGAGGTCGCTGTTGCCGGCTTCGATGAATGAAAACAGGCTTGACCCGTCGACCCTTTCCCCGTTTGTGAGCACGGAGTGCAGGTATTCCTCAGAGTCAATGACAAAATTCAGGGTCTTCAGTCTCCCGTCTTCCGCCGGATACATGAAATTCAGCATTTCAATGCCATTGTCCGTCATGAAGGACATAATGTCCTCAAGAGTGAAGTCTTCGGCAGGTTTGCCGAGAATTCTGGAAATTGTATGTCTCCTTATGTCCATGGTTGTGTTGATTTTTTTCTCTCAGGTATATTTTTCTTTTGATTATATTGATTAATGCAATTATTTCTGTAAAATTAGATAAATTTGTCATGAAATCAATAAAATTTATAAGCTGCAGAAAAATATGTCTGTTTGAAAAGAAAAAATCATCCATTTCAGTTTCTTTGCAATATCGGCGCATATTTTTGTGCCCGGAAAATATTAATGCTTTTAAAATTTGTAGATATGAAAAAGTTCATTGCTTTTATCGGTGCCATGGTTGCAGGCCTTCTGGTATTCCAGAGCTGCGAGGAACATAAGATTAATCCGGACAAGCTTCCCGAGGCAGCCCAGACTTTTATTTCTCAATTTTTTCCTGGAACGACAGTTACATTTGCCGAAAAGGAAAAGGATGACGGAGTCGTCAAATATAATGTCCGCCTTTCCGACGGGACAGAAATTGACTTCGACAAAGATGGCGTATGGACAAGCGTAGACTGCGAATTTTCCGTACTTCCGGACGGAATACTTCCTGCTCCGATTTCAGAATATATTACAGCCAATTATCCTCAGGCCAAAGCCTATAAGGTTGATAAAGAACTTGGAGGATATGAAGTTACAATAACAGGCGGCCTTGAGCTCCTGTTCAATTCCGCAGGAGAATTCATCAGGGAAAGCCGCTGATTCTCCAAATTCTGTCCGCAGGTATGAAATTTCTCCCGGAAATTTCATACCTTTGTGCGGATTTATGAAAAAAGACTCCTTCATATCAATGATGTCCAAGCGAATGCATCGTCAGGATGCATAGGTTTTTCTTTGCCTAACCTTGTGCGGGATGCGCGGGCGGCGTTTCAGGACAGAAATAATTCATACGGACATTGATTTTTGATATGAGGATATGATCAGACAGGAGTATTTCCATCAGGACAGATTTGACTTTGAAGCAGGGGGCAGCACGGACTCTCTCCGTGTGGTGTACCATGTCTCGTCCCCTCATTCTGCATTGGCCGAAGGAGAGTCACGCAAGGTAATCTGGATTTGCCATGCCCTGACTGCCAATTCGGATGCGGAAGACTGGTGGCCGGAGCTCGTCGGCCCCGGCCGTTTCTTTGACACGGACAGATATCTTGTGGTATGCGCCAATATGCTCGGGTCGGCATACGGGTCTTCGGGGCCTGCTTCCGCCGGGGCTGACGGCTCGCCATACTATTTTGATTTCCCGTTTGTTACCGTAAGGGACATTGTCAGGGCCAACATTCTCGTCCGCAGGCATCTCGGCATCAGTGGCATCGACCTCCTTGTGGGCGGGTCAATCGGAGGTTTCCAGGCCCTTGAATGGGCTGTCATGGAGACGGATGTCATCAGAAATGCGGCATTCATAGCCTGCGGGGCAAGAGTCACCCCGTGGCTGACAGCCTGGAATGAATCACAGCGTATGGCACTTGAGTCCGACCCGACCTTCAGGGCGGCGGAAAGCCTCCGCGGCGGAGAGGCCGGCCTCAGGACGGCGAGGTCGATGGCTCTCATCTCGTACAGAAGTTACGAGGGATACAATCTGACACAGGAAGAACAGGCTCAGGACACCATATTTGCCGACAGGGCAGCCTCTTACCAGAGGTATCAGGGAAAGAAGCTTTCCGACAGGTTCGATGCCTATTCCTATTACTATCTTACAAAGTCGGTGGACAGCCACAATCTCGGCCGCGGCAGGGGCGGAGTGGAGCAGGCCCTCGCATCCATACGGTGCCGCTGCATTGTCGTGGGCATTGACAGCGACCGTCTGTTCCCGACGCAGGAGCAGCAATATATCGCAGACCATATAAGGAATGCTGAATATCATGAAATAACATCGCGCTTCGGGCATGACGGATTTCTGCTCGAGTATCCGCAGCTGAGGCGGGTGCTCGGGTCTCTCGTTGAAGCGATTGACAAATAAAAACCAGAACGGACTATGCAGGTAATGAAATTCGGCGGCACTTCGGTCGCCAATGCTGAAAATATGAAAAAAGTCGTGGACATAGTGTCTGCGGCAGTGGACAGGGACAGGACGATTCTCGTGCTGTCTGCCGTCAGCGGATGTACCGACACCCTCATCAGGACTGGATATCTTGCATCTCAGAGAGATGAATCATACAAGAGTCTCATTGACGACCTCCAGAAGCGGCACCATGAGATTATAAGGGAACTGCTTCCGATAGAAAAACATGAGGATTCAACTGAGGTGTGCGACAGTCTGTTTGAATATCTGCGCGGGATTGCACAGGGCGTGTTCCTGCTCGGAGAACTGAGCAGTGCGAGCCTCGATGCCATCCAGGGAATCGGAGAACTTCTCTCGACCAAAATCATCGCCACAAAACTTGCTTCCATAGGCATTTCCACCAAATGGATTGATTCAAGGGACATAATACGGACTTATTCCAAGGGCGGGAAAAATATCGTGGACACGGACATCACATATTCCAATGTCAGGAAAATGATTGATTCCAATCCCATCACTTCGCTTTTCGTCCTTCCCGGCTTCATCGCTTCCGACAGACACGGAAAGATGACCACACTGGGACGCGGCGGCTCAGACTATACCGCATCCCTGTATGCCGTGGGCAGCAAGGCGAGAATCCTTGAAATCTGGACTGATGTCCCGGGCATGATGACTGCCAACCCGAAGACCGTGCCGACTGCCAGGACCATCGGCCACATATCATACAGGGCAGCTTTGGAATTGTCGCATTTCGGCGCCAAGGTCATCTATCCTCCGACAATCCAGCCGGTCGTGGCAGAAGGCATCCCGATATATGTGAAAGACACATTTGCCCCGTCTGCACCGGGGACATTGATAGAAAATGACCCTCCGCGCGGAAAAGAAAGGCTCATGGGCATATCCAATTCGGACAACATAGCCCTGATTTCCCTCGAAGGAAGCGGTATGGTCGGAATCCCGGGTTTCTCAAGCCGTCTGTTCGAGACTTTGAGCCAGAATGACATCAATATAATTCTCATCACACAGGCTTCTTCCGTACACACCATGTGTGTCGCCGTGTCGGAGAAAGATGCGGACAAGGCGAAGGAAGCAGCGGACAGATGCTTTGCGTATGAGATTTCCCTCGGCAAGCTTAATCCCCTGAAAGTGGAGAAAGGCTTTTCCATAGTGTGTCTTGTGGGGGATGACATCATGAGCCAGTGCGGGGCAACAGGACGCATGCTGGCCGCCCTCGGCAGACACAGCATTTCCATCAGGGCGACTGCGCAGGGCTCATCAGAAAGAAATATTTCGGTGATAGTCAAATCTTCGGATGCAGAAGCCGCCATCCGTCACATCCATACTGAATTTTTTGACAAGACTGCAGTCAGGGATATAAATCTGTTCATAGCCGGATATGGAGTGGTAGGCAGGGCTCTGGTGAAAATCATTGAGGAAAACGGCGACAGCATTGCCTCCAGAACAGGAAAACGGCTGCATGTAGCCGGCCTTTCCAACAGCCGCAGATATGTCATCGACAAGGCAGGAATCAATCTTTCCGAGGCGGACAGCCTTCTTGCCGAAGGAAAAATCGCGGCGGATGAAGCATATTTTGAGGAATTGGCAGGGATTTCTCTCGAGAATTCAATCTTCGTGGACTGCACGGCAAGTTCGGACATAGCGTACAAATACATGAATCTTTTCAGGCGTGGATACTCGGTGGTTGCGTGCAACAAGATTACCTTTTCTGCGCCGTACAGCCAGTACAGGGCTCTGAAAGATGCTGCGCTTGAGAACGGGGCATCGCTCAGGTATGAGACGACGGTCGGGGCTGCTCTGCCTATCCTCGAATCCATTGCCAGAAGCGTGAACAGCGGGGATACATTATTGAAAATAGAGGCCGTGCTCTCCGGCACACTCAACTATATTTTCAGCACATACCGGGGCGGGGAGGGCGGCACATTCGCCGAAGTCGTGCGCCGGGCACAGGAGGCTGGATACACGGAGCCGGACCCGAGGCTTGACCTCAGCGGCAGGGATGTGCTCAGAAAGCTTCTCATATTGTCGCGGGAAGCCGGCGTCGGCCTTGACGAGAAGGATGTGGAGACAGTGCCTGTTCTCGGTCCGGAGTTTTTCTCAGTCCGGCAGGACGCATTCTACAGGCTTCTTGAGGAAAATGAGCCGGCCTTTGCCGCAAGATATCAGGAGGCAGCATCGCGCGGTCTTCGCCAGAGGTACATCGCATCTCTGGTAAAAGACCCGGCCGCTCCTCTGGGGTACCGGGCCCGGATGTCTCTCGAGAATGTCGCCCAGGGACATCCTCTATACAATCTTTGCGGTACAGACAATGCCGCCATCATCACCACGGACTTCTATCCGTCACCGCTTGTAATCCAGGGTGCCGGGGCGGGTGCGCGGCAGACTGCCTCCGGAGTGCTGAATGACATTCTGCTGTGACAGATTACGGATAAGGCGTGCCGGCAGAGAAGAAGATATTCAAGTCCTTGAAGAACAGAAAAAGCAAGATGGAACAGAGTACAAAGAAACAGAAATACAGATTTGAGACCCTTCAGGTGAGGGCCGGACAGGAGATAGACCCCGTTTCAAAGGGGACGGCAGTCCCGATTTATCAGAGCACAGCCTACACATTCGATGATGTGCAGGACGGAGCAGACCTTTTCGCACTGAAGAAGCCGGGCAACATCTATACGAGGATAACCAATACGACTACTGAAGTGTTCGAAAAGCGCATGGCTGCCCTGGAGAACGGGGCCGCAGCAGTGGCGACGGCTTCGGGACAGTCGGCCGTCTTCCTTTCGGTGCTGAATATCTGCGGCCCGGGAGACAATATAGTGACATCCCCATTTTTGTACGGGGGGACATTCACTATGTTTGAGATTACCTTGAGGGACATGGGAATAGAGGTCAGGTTTGCAAAAAGCGACCATGTGGATGACCTGGTTGATCTGGTTGACGGCCGTACAAAAGCGGTCTATCTCGAGAATCTCGGCAATCCTGCCTTCAATGTGCCGGACTATGAGCCTATAATAGAGATGGCCCACAGAAACGGTGTCTGTGTCATCGTGGACAATACTTTCAGTTGCGGCGGCTATCTGTTCCGTCCTCTGGAATGGGGTGCTGATGTTGCCGTGCATTCAGCGACCAAATGGATTTGCGGGCACGGCACGGCTCTCGGCGGAGTGGTCGTTGACGGAGGCCGGTTCGACTGGACCAACGGCAGGTATCCTCTGCTGGCTGCCCCGTCTCCGAGCTATCATGGACTTGTCTATACGGATGTGTTCGGAAGTGCCGCATTTGCCGGGAGGGTACGCGTGGACGGACTAAGGAATATCGGGGCTGCCCAGTCTCCGTTCAACTCGTTCCTGATGCTTCAGGGACTTGAGACTCTGTCCCTCAGGACTGAAAGATGCTGCGCGAATGCTCTCGCGGTTGCTGAATATCTTCAGAAGCATCCGTCTGTCGAGAGCGTCAATTATGCCGGTCTTCCGTCAAATCCTTATCATGGCCTGGCCTGCAAGTATCTGCGCAACGGTTTCGGCGGTGTCCTGACCTTCAGGGTGAAGGGAGGGTTTGATGCTGCTGCCGCCCTCGTCGGCAGGCTGGAGCTCATCCTGCATGTCGGCAGCGTCGGGGACTCCAAGTCACTGATAGTTCATCCGGCTTCCACCACACATTCGCAGCTGAGTCCGGAAGAACAGGCCGCAGCAGGGGTGTATCCGAATATGCTCAGGCTTTCAGTCGGGATTGAGAATGTTGACGACCTGATTGCCGACCTGGAGCAGGCATTGTGACCGGAGCAGACAGAAAATCAATTATAAATCAATAAATAGAATTAAAAGATGAAAGTAGCAGTAGTGGGTGCCACCGGTCTTGTAGGCACCAGAATGTTGGAAGTGCTCGCAGAGCGCAATTTCCCCGTGACGGAACTTCTTCCTGTGGCTTCGTCCAGGTCAGTGGGCCGCAAAATCACTTTCCGCGGCAAGGATTGGACTGTGGTGAGTGCAGAGGATGCCATAGCAGCAAAGCCTGATGTGGCTCTTTTCTCAGCCGGAGCTTCGGCCTCGAGGGAGCTTGCCCCGAAATTTGCCGAGGCAGGATGCCGCGTGGTGGACAATTCTTCCTGTTGGAGGATGGACCCGACCAAGAAACTCGTCGTGCCGGAGATAAACGGGGATGTGATAGGCGAAGACGACATGATCATCGCCAATCCGAACTGTTCCACCATACAGATGCTTCTTCCGATTGCCCCGCTTCACAAGGCATACGGAATCAAAAGGATAGTAGTGTCTACCTATCAGTCCGTGACAGGCACCGGATACAAGGCGCTTGACCAGATGGAGGCGGAGCGCTCCGGCAAGAAATGGGGAGAATATCCTGCAGTATACCCTTATCCTATTGATGAGAATATACTTCCGCACATAGACTCATTCCTTGAGACAGGCTATACCAAGGAGGAGATGAAGATGGTCAACGAGACACATAAGATAATGAGGGACGACAGCATCGCCGTCTCTCCGACCACTGTCCGCGTGCCGGTAAAGGGAGGCCATTCAGAGTCAGTCAACCTTGAGTTTGAAAAGGAATTTACCCTTGAAGAGGTCCGCCGCCTGATTTCCGAAATGCCGGGCTGTGTGCTTCAGGACGACCCTGCCAATAACATCTATCCGATGCCGCTTTTTGCATGGGGCAAGGACGAAGTCTTCGTGGGCCGCATCCGCAGGGACCCGTCCGTCAAATACGGTCTCAATCTCTGGTGTGTCGCCGACAATCTCCGCAAGGGCGCCGCGACAAATGCAGTACAGATAGCGCAGCTCCTTGTTGAGAAAGGATATCTCCCGAAAGAATAGCATCTGAATGAAAATTATTCGTATCTTTGAAAGATAGCAATAATTTTCAGGATATGTTTGACAGGGAAATATATGTGTCCCGCCGCCGTACTCTTCTGGAAAAGATGTCGGCCGGGACTGAAAACAATGGTATAGCAATATTCCTCGGAAATGCCGAGGCTCCGCAGAATTACAGGGGCAATGACTACAAATTCCGGCAGGACAGTTCTTTCCTCTATTATTGGGGGATAGACGAGCCAGGGTTTGCGGCCATTCTTGACCTTGACAGCGGGGATGAATGTATCTTCGGGGATGATGTGGACATAGATGACATCATCTGGATGGGGCCGCAGGAGTCGGTTGCATCGAAAGCGGCTCGGGTGGGGGCGAATATATCCGCCCCGTATGCCGAGTTTGACAAGGCTGTCCTCAAGGCGAAGTCACAGGGGCGCAAAATCCATTTCCTTCCGGCTTCAAGGTATTACAATACGCTGAAGCTTTCTCTCCTGTTCGGAATATCTCCGGAAGCAGTCAGGACAGTGGCAGCCATGGATGCGCCTGTCGCCGGCGGAATGCTTTCCCATGCTTCCGAGGAACTTGTCAAGGCCGTGATATCCATGCGCCTGATAAAGCAGGACTGTGAGATAGAGGAGATTGACAAAGCCTGTGAAATAGGGTATCTGATGCATACTGCTGCCAGAAATGCCTGCCGCCCGGGCGTCCCGGAGCAGGAAATAGTCGGACAGATGGAAGGCGTGACCATTTCCAGGGGATGGGGCGTGTCTTTTGCCACCATCCTGTCCCAGCATGGGGAGACTCTTCACAATCACAGGCATGACGGCATCATCACTCCGGGCAATTTGCTGGTCATCGACGCCGGGGCAGAGAGCAACACGCATTACGCATCGGACTTTACGCGTACTTTGCCTTGCGGAGGAAAGTTCACTCCGAAGCAGCGCGATGTCTATGATATAGTCGCAGACTGCAATGAATTGGCTTTCCATCTGGCAAGACCGGGCGTGACCTACCGGGATGTGCATATTCAGGTAGCTGTAAGAATGCTTGAGGGGCTCAAGTCCCTCGGTCTTGTGACCGGTTCTCCTGAAGATATGGCGGCAGAGGGAATAGCCGGCCTCTTCATGCCTCATGGACTCGGGCACAATATGGGTATCGATGTACACGATATGGAAGACCTCGGCGAAGACTTTGTCGGCTATGATGAGGACCAGACCCGGTCTCCGCAGCTCGGCCTCGGATCTCTGAGGATGGCCCGCAGGCTCCGTCCGGGACATGTCATCACTGACGAACCCGGCATTTATTTCGTCCCGGCCCTCATCAGCAAGTGGAAGGCGGAAGGCGCGGACAAGGGTATGGTCAACTATTCAAGGCTTGAGGCAGAGTACCTTGACTTCGGCGGTATAAGGCTTGAGGATGACCTGCTTATAACAGCCGACGGATGCCGGCGCCTGGGCCCGCACAGGCTGCCGATTGCCGCCGATGATGTTGAGGCTGCCATGGCAGAATGATTGTTATGGTGATTTGAACGGAAAAACAGATTAGCTGAAATCCTTTTATGGGAACGGTAGTAGCGATAATAGCAGTTTTATGCGGTATTATAGGCATTCTCGGAAGTATTCTTCCTGCGTTGCCGGGCCCTCCGCTCACATGGGTCGGTCTTCTTCTCCTCTATTTCTGGGGCGGAACCAACGGGGCAGGCGAGCCCATGTCCCTGACGATACTTCTGGTGATGCTTGGTGTGACCATAATCGTGTCCATAATCGATTATGTCGTACCGATGTATCTTACCAAAGCCACCGGAGGCTCAAAGTATGCGGAGCGCGGAGCTCTTGCCGGTCTTATTCTCGGGGCGTTCATTATACCTCCGTACGGGATGATAATCGCCTCTTTCCTCGGGGCATTCCTGATGGAAATATTTTATGCAAAGAAAAATTCCGGCGCAGCATTCAAGGCAGCCATGGGGTCTTTTCTCGGCTTCTTTCTCGGAACTGGCATAAAAATCATCGCCTGCTGCGTAATGATGTATTATATAGTTGTCTATATGTTTTAGTGGTGCTCCGGACGGGAGTCGAACCCGTACGGGCATTTCTGCCCAAGGGATTTTAAGTCCCTCTTGTCTACCGATTCCAACACCAGAGCGGTTCTGCAAAGATAGGTGAAATTTCGGGCATTTCATAAAGAAATGTCTTGCACAAGACGGGAATGTTTGATAAATTCGTAATCCTGATGATGTCAGAGACCAAATAAATGCTTATCCGCAAGTAGCTTATATTGATGAAAATCCTGGTGGACAATACGATTGGACATGAGCCCGACAAAAAGGCTGCATTTGTCATGGACCTTGTCACTGATGCGGCGGCCGGCATTCCCGGAGTCTGCCTTGTTGTCCATGACGGGAAAAGGTCAATGCATGCAGTACGGGCTTTCCGGTCTGAATCCAACGGGAGAAATGGTGCTCCGGCTCTGTTCGTCAGTATATCGGGAGTCCTTCCTCTTTTCTGGCATCCTGACAGGCAGTTTACAAAAACAGCCGTCGCTGTGTACAGTCTGGATTTCGTGTCCTCCCTGAGGGGATATACATGGTTGCAGAGGCATTTGCTCAACCTGCGGTATCATCGTCTGCGCCGCCTTGCCGACTATTTCATTGCCGCTGACAGGCATGTGGCGGACGACCTTCACAAATACTATTTCATTCCCCGCGACAGGATTATAGACGCCGGAGACAGCGCAGGCATGGCCGACATGCTGTCCGGGATTATCCGCTGTCGACAAAGCCGAGGGTAACGGCGCTGATTCTAGCCTTTTGTTTCGCCTTATATTCCTTTGCCGCTCTTCTCAAGGCCAGGAAGCATTCGCATATTGTCGCCCCTGTAGTAAACACATCATCGACAAGGATTATGTGTTCTGCAGCCGCTATGGCGGGGATGCTGTCAGGCCGGACTGAAAATGCATTCCTGACATTTTCCCGCTTTGATTCCACATCGAGTTTTGTCTGGGTCTTTGTCTTTCTGCTCCTGACAAGGATGTCGGACCTGAGGCTGGCGCCAAGACATCCGGCAATTTCTTTTGCTATCACTTTCGCCTGATTGTATCCCCGTTGCCATAGTCTTGTCCAGTGCAGCGGGACAGGGATTACAACATCTGCATTTGAGAAGATACCGGAGCCGGCAAGCCTGTCTCCCAGCATCTTTCCGAAGAATCTGCCGCAGGCGATGTCTCCATTGTATTTCAGACGGTACTGTATTTTCCTGTATGGGGCGTCATCACGGTACATGAAAAGCGCGGCGGCATATCCGTAAGGTTCCCTGTCCTGAATTTCCTCTTCATTGCCGGCACCATCTTCCGTTGCCCTCCGGGGCCAGGTTTCACTTTGGATCATTTCGTTGAACTTGTCCGCCATCCTGTTGTGCTCAAGTTTCCAGAAATGAGTGAAAGGGAATTCTCCAAGGCAGTATATGCAGATGAATTGCTCGGCAGAGAGGAGTCTGCGGCCGCAGACTGTACAATACCGCGGCAATATTATGTCAGCCGTCGCCGCCATGGCATGACTGAAGGATGTCCGTATATTTCTGACAAGGCCGTTTTTCATCACACGATTTTTTGTCAGGACTAATTTAGATATGAACGGCCTTGGTCCGGTGCAGAAAAAGAAAAATGATTGTTTAAAAAGAGAAAAAGTTTATAAAAAAGAGAAAAAATAAAAAAGAAGTGACTCAAAAGGTTGAATTTCAGGCATAATGCAGAAAGTCCTTTTGAGTCACTTTCAATGAATTTCCGGCAGGCAGATGATATGTGCCGGTCTTGACCTGTCTTTAGCAGTTCATTGCACCGCAGCAGTGGATGACCTGACCGCTTACATAAGATGAGAGCGGGCTGGCGAGGAAGAGGGCTACATTTGCCACATCTTCCGGCGTGCCGCCCCTGCGGAGAGGAATCTGTTTTTCCCACTCTTCACGCACTTTCTCAGGAAGTGCATTGGTCATGTCTGTGATGATGAAGCCCGGGGCAATGCAGTTTGCACGGATTCCGCGCGGTCCCATTTCCTTTGCGATTGACTTTGCAAGCCCGATGAGTCCGGCCTTAGAGGCTGAGTAGTTGCACTGTCCTGCATTTCCGGACACTCCCACTACAGAAGACATGTTGATGATGCTTCCTTCGCGCTGCTTTGCCATGGCCGGAGTGACTGCATGGATGAAATTGAATGCAGACTTGAGGTTAACTGTAAGCACTGCATCCCACTGTGCCTCGGTCATTCTCATCATGAGCCCGTCCTTTGTGATGCCGGCGTTGTTGACAAGAATGTCAATGTGCCCGAATTCCTTGAGGATTTCGTTCACGACAGTATGTGTCTCTTCGAAGTTGGCTGCGTTTGAGGCGTATGCTTTCACTTTGACTCCGTAAGCCGCTATTTCCTTTTCAGTGGCTTCGGCTGCCTCATTGATGACAAGGTCCGTAAAGGCGATGTCTGCGCCTTCGGATGCGTACTTCAAGGCAATTGCCTTTCCGATACCTCTTGCCGCACCTGTGATGAGTGCGACTTTTCCGTCAAGAAGTCCCATTTTTCGTCTAGTTTTATAAAATTTAACTTAGTTCCTGCAAAATTATCCATATCAATCCGATTAACCAAAAATTCCGGATGAAATTTATGGTTTTCTCAGAATTGTCCGATAGGGATGTCCCTGTCTGTATGGCCGGGATGTCTCTATCTGTATGAATGGTCTCTCGGGAAATCCTTGCCTTCCCAGGCCTTTTTCGATGTCCAGTCTTCCGGGGACGAAGTCCAGAACGGGTCGTCTGCCGGCAGCCCCAGAGGAAGGAATGCAAGTGATGCCATGTAAAGGCTGCCGTTGTTGGTGTAATAATCGGATATTTCAGGCTGTGAGCCGTTGAATCCGAGTGTGAGGAACCCCTTTTTATTATAGTTGCGGCTGTCTCCGAACATATTGTCTATGACAGCTGTCATTGCCGCCCTCACCTGTCCTTCGGAAAGTTCTCCGGGCAGCCATCCTCTCCATGCAAGCATGGCAAGAGGCTGGAGGACACCGGTCCTGTAGGTTATCGAGCGCCCGACTGCAGGATAAGTCCCTTCGGGGGATATGAGTCTTTCCAGAATCATACCGAACCGCTGCATCCGCCCGACAGCCTCGTTGAAGTCCGCCGCCGAATATGCGGCACCGCCGTATTTCCCTCCGTCGGTGAGCACCTCCATGCATTCCACATACATCGGGTGTATCACATAGCTGTTGTAATAGTCGAAGGCAAAATGCGGCCCGTCGCTGTACCAGCCGTCACCGACATACCATTCCTTGATTTTTCTCAACGAAGACGATATCCGGTAGTTGTCCTGGGCCGAAGCGGCTTTTTTCAGGAAGCACTCCACTGTAGCGGAGAAGAGCAGCCAGTTGGAGTAGGGAGGGTCTACTCTTCTGAGCTGAGAGAAAGCCCTGATATATCTCTGTTTCGTGAGGCTGTCAAGCGGAATCCACAATGCGTCATATCCCCGCAGAAAACTTTCGGCAATATAGGCTGCATCCACAAGCGTCTGGTCTTCTGACTCCCAGAGCAGGCAGTCCGGACTTTCCGGGTCCACTGCGTTCCTGTAGCTTGACAGGGCCCATTCCCTGAGCTGCTTCCTCATCATGCATTCGTCGGTGCCGTCATCAGGCAGAGAAATCCACGGGGCGAGGCCTGCCATGAGCCTCCCGAAGCATTCCATATATGTCACCCGCACATCCCTTCCGTCCCATGTAGGACTTGTCTCCACCAGCATCTTTTCCTGCAGCCTGCCCTCGCTCATCAGGCTCAGCACCGGTTCTGCCATGGTATAGAGTGCATCGCACCATTTTTCCCTGTCTGTAAGCGTTTCCGGGAGATATTCTCCGGTCTTCGGTTTGTCTCCCGAGATGGCGGCAGCCGGGACTGACATAAGCAGCGCCGCCGCAAAAGAGAGGATGGCTGTCTTTTTCATTTTTAGCAGTGAATATTTTTACAAAAATAGTTTTTTATATGTCTGTCCGCAAAAATACACCTCGCCCATTGTGCTGTCAAATCAAAAAATTTTGTTCAGAATGAATTAATTGCTATCTTTGCGCCCCCTATATAGTGTAGGGGTCGCAATTTTTAGTATTAACCATTAAAGATCAAGACAGTGGACACACAGAGTTACAAGACTGTATCGCTGAAAGCCGGCGATATCAAGAAAGAGTGGGTCGTGATCGATGCTACCGACTTGGTGCTCGGTCGTCTTGCTTCCAGAGTGGCTCTTATCCTTCGCGGAAAGAACAAGCCGAGCTACACTCCGCACATGGACTGCGGTGACAATGTCATCGTCCTGAACGCGGACAAGGTAAGGCTCACTGGCAAGAAGATGACTGACAGGGTGTATGTCCGCCATACCGGATATCCGGGAGGGCAGAGGTTCACCACACCTAAGGAGGTTCTTCGCAAGAAACCTACTGAATTGGTAAGGATGGCTGTCAAAGGCATGCTTCCAAAGAACCGTCTCGGATCGAAGCTCCTCGGAAACCTCTATCTTTATGAGGGAAGTGAGCATCCGCACGAGGCACAGAAACCAAAAACAATCAAGTTAAACGAAATTTAAGCAGAGCATGAAACAAGTAAACGCCCTTGGAAGACGTAAATCAGCAGTCGCTCGCGTTTATCTCGTGCCTGGCAAAGGCAACATCACAATCAACGGCCGTGACCTCAACGAATATTTCGCAGAGGATTCTCTCCGTTACATTGTGAACCAGCCGTTTGAAGTTACCGGCACAGCCGCTCAGTTTGACGTCAAGGCCAACATTGACGGCGGCGGTATCAAAGGTCAGGCAGAAGCGATGAGACTCGGCATTGCCCGCGCTCTCTGTGAGGTGGACAAAGAGGCTTACCGCCCGGCACTCAAGGCTGCAGGATTCCTTACCCGCGATGCCCGCGAGGTGGAAAGGAAAAAGCCTGGTCAGCCTGGTGCACGCAAGCGCTTCCAGTTCAGCAAACGTTAATCGTTGCTTACTGTTGATTTACATTAAAGCACAGTCCGGAAGAAAATATCAGGACCCATGCTGCGGGTGTGAATCCGCCCTGGCTGCCTGAATTTGCCGAGACTGCGGAAAATCGGAGGGACCGGCAAGGCCGCTGCCCGACGGTTGAAGAAAAGAGCCCGACAGGGAACCGGCAAAGACCTGAAGGGGAATTAATGAACAAGTAAAATTCACAAAACAATGCCAAGAACAAATTTCCAGGAACTGCTTGATGCAGGTGTCCACTTCGGACACTTGGCGAGAAAATGGAATCCGAAAATGGCTCCGTATATCTTTGACCAGAAGAACGGAATCCATATCATCGACCTGCATAAGAGTATAGTGAAAATCGACGAGGCAGCCAATGTGCTCAAACAGCTTGCACGTTCAGGCCGTAAAATCCTCTTCGTAGCTACAAAAAAACAGGCAAAGGAGATTGTTGCCGAGAAGGCAGCATCTGTAAATATGCCGTTTGTGACAGAGAGATGGCCGGGCGGAATGCTTACCAACTTCCCGACTATCCGTAAGGCTGTCAAGAAAATGAACACCATCGACAAGATGATTGAAGATGGAACATTCGATACTCTCGCAAAACGCGAGCGTCTTCAGGTGACCCGTCAGAGAGCAAAACTTGAGAAGAACCTCGGTTCAATCAAGGATCTGAGCCGCCTTCCTTCAGCACTTTTCGTAGTGGACGTACAGAAAGAGATGAATGCCGTCAAAGAGGCCAACCGTCTCAATATCCCGGTAATCGCCATGGTTGATACTTGTTGCGACCCTACTCCAATTGATTATGTGATTCCGGCAAACGACGATGCCGCCAAGTCCATTGCTCTCATAATGGATGTAGTATGCGGTGCCATCGCTGAGGGATTGAGCGAAAGGAAGCTTGAGAAGGAAAAGGAGGCTCCTGAGCAGACTGAGGAGAAAGCTCCTGCAGGAAAGAAGCTCCGCGCACGCAAAACTGCCGTGAAAGCAGAGGCTGCCGTTGAGGCTCCTGCCGAGACTGCCGCCCCAGTTGAAGCTGCTGCTGAGGCTCCTGCCGAGGCTGCCGCCGCTGAGGCAAAGGCTGAATAATTCGGCTGAAATGCGTTTTGTTTGAAAGTATTAACAATTTAATTTCTGAAAAAATGGAAATCAAAGCAGCTGACGTGATGAAATTGCGTCAAATGACCGGTGCCGGCATGATGGACTGCAAGAAAGCTCTTGTAGAGGCAGGCGGAGACTATGCCAGAGCTCAGGAGATAATCCGTGAGAAAGGCAAGCTCGTTGCCGCCAAGAGGGCTGACAGAGAGACTTCAGAAGGTGCAGTCATTGCTGAGGTAAACGGAGGCAAGGCTATTCTTGTCGCTCTCGGATGTGAGACTGACTTCGTTGCCAAGAATGCAGAATTTCAGGCTGTTGCCCAGGCTATTGCAGATGCAGCAATGGCGTCATTCCCGGAGAATGCAGAGGCACTCCAGTCCTGCACTCTCGCTGATGGCCAGACTGTAGAGTCAGCCATTACCCAGCAGACCGGCAAGACGGGGGAGAAGCACTCTCTTGCTTACTATGCAAAGCTTGAGGCTCCGTACATTTCTTCATATATCCACAAGATTAACGGCAAGCTCGGTGCAATCGTCGCCTTCAACAAGGAGGTTCCTGCTGAGGTGGGCAAAGGCATCGCAATGCAGGTTGCATCAATGAATCCTGTGGCAGTCAACAAAGAGGCTGTTCCTCAGGAAGTCATTGACAGGGAACTTACAGTGGCAGTGGAGAAGACCAGGGAAGAGCTCGTGAAGAAAGCTGTGAACTCCGCTCTTGAAAAAGCAGGCATCAACCCTGCCCATGTTGACAGCGAGGACCACATCGAGTCCAACACCGCCAAGGGCTGGCTTACTCCTGAGCAGGCTGACAAGGCCCGTGAGATTATCAAGACCGTCTCCGCCGAGAAAGCCGCCAATCTTCAGGAAGCCATGGTCAACAACATTGCAAACGGCCGTCTGAACAAATTCTTCAAGGAAAATACCCTTGAGGAGCAGGAGTATCAGATGGGTGACGGCAAGACTTCAGTGAAGGCTTTCCTCGCAAGTGTGGACAAAGATGCAAAGGTTGTTGCATTCAAGAGATTCTCACTCAACGACTAACAATTATCTTCATAATTTTTCTGAAAGGCCGGTCCGGATATCGAAAGATTCCGGACCGGTTTCTTTTTTACTCCTCCGCCCATTTTTGAAGGGTGTCATTCAGTGAAATCTCCGTTGGCTATCTCGAAGAACTTGTTAAAGAACGCTTTTATCCGTTCAAGCACTATTTGTATCTTTCCTTGTCGGTTAGCGGCCTTGTCAAAAGGGTTTATTGGAGGCATAATGCTGTCAAGCTCCATCCCGCCTTCAGGTACATATCCACGTTGAAAAGCGTTTTCTATGAACTCCAAGGCTTTTTCTTTTTTCAAATGTTCCTCTTCAACGATTTGGTCGAATTGTTGCCGCTTTTCCTTGTTGACATACTGTTTCCATTCAGAATCTACATCTCCATTTGGAGTGAGTGAGTCAATGAATTTCTCAATCAGTTCTTTCTTGTCGCGCAAGTCGGGACTGGAATCTATCGACTTGCTGATTTTTACTCGGATTTCCATGTCTTGCTGATGGCCATCATGGTACTGTCGCACAAGGTAGAGGATATAGTCAATGTTTACCTCTACTTGTTTTACCAATTCCATTTCAAAGACAATATCATCACAAATATCTTCTTTGCAATGACTTTCACGGCGGTATTTGTCGGCCAAATCCAGATAGACGCTGGTGTAATCCTGAATATCCCTGTCTGAAATCAAGTCGGCTTTGGCAAATTGGTCAAAGCAGTTAAGCAGGTTGCGCATTTTGAGTATTGTACCAAACAACCGGATAAAGGATTTTTCCGCTTTTTCACCCAAAGGCAAAGCTCCAGCCTTCCAATTAGCCTGCAATTCATCCAAATAGTCTTTATATCCCTTTACAGGCTTTTCATTTTCATCCGTGTAACCATAGAAATAATCTTCAAACGGCCTGAGTATGGTGATGCCTTTCGCTTCCGGATCGCCAAAAAGGGCAAGACATTTGTTGGTGGCATCTTCAAGGTTGCGGAAACAGACGATGTTGCCGAAACTCTTGATTGAGTTCAGTATGCGGTTAGTACGACTATAAGATTGTAACAATCCGTGATATCGCAGGTTTTTATCCACCCAAAGTGTGTTGAGTGTGGTCGCATCGAATCCGGTAAGGAACATATTTACAACGATGAGGATGTCTATTTCCCTGTTTTTCATTCGGAGCGATACATCCTTGTAGTAATTGGGGAATTTGTCAGCCGAAGTGTCATAGTTGGTGCCGAACATTCTGTTATAATCTGCAATAGCCATTTCAAGAAATTCACGGCTATTGGCATCGAGCCCTTCTGTACTGTCGCTGTTTTCTTCCCTGTCACCGTCTTCCGCATCCTGCTCGTTCGGTGCGTAGCTGAAAATGATCGCTATCTTTAACCGCCTGTTCTGCGGAAGTTGTTCCATCAGTCGTTTCAGTTCCAGATAATACAGTTTGGCGCAAGGTATGTTCTGAACGGCAAATATGCTGTTGAATCCGCTGACTTTTGTCTTTACACGCAGTTCTTCCACAGTTTTCTTCTTGTCAGCGGCAATTTCCTTGACATTGGTAAGCAGACTGAAAGAGTAAGCTTTGCCATGTTTGGTCTGTTGGTCAAAATGCTCAAGTATGTATTGCGCCACATTGTGTATGCGTCGTGGGTCTTGCAATGCCTTTTCACGCTCAATATCCCAAACCTTGCTGTTCTCTACATCTTCTTTCTCTTTCATCGTCTTTACATAGTCCACTCGGAAAGGAAGCACGTTGTGGTCGCGTATGGCATCCACTATCGTATAAGTGTGTATGCGGAGGCCAAACACATCTTCCGTTGTCTTGTAGATACCTCTGCCTGCCGATACGTTCTCGGCGAAGATGGGCGTGCCAGTAAATCCGAATAGATAGTATTTCTTGAATCGCTTGGTGATGAGCTGGTGCATGTCGCCGAACTGTGAACGATGACATTCATCGAAAATCATCACCACCTCTTTTTTGTAGAACTCGCTTTGAGGATTCCGCTTGACGTATGTAGAAAGTTTCTGAATAGTGGTGATGATAATCTTGCTCTTTGGATTGTCTATTTGCCGCTCCAGTTCTTTGGTGGATGTGTTACCATTGGCCGCCCCCTTTTGGAAACGGTCATATTCCTTCATGGTTTGGTAGTCGAGGTCTTTGCGGTCAACCACAAAGAGTACCTTGTCGATATAGGGAAATTTCGTGGCAAGCTGTGCAGCCTTGAACGAAGTAAGCGTTTTGCCGGAACCCGTGGTGTGCCAGACATATCCTCCGGCTTTCCGTGTGCCATAGAACCGTGAGTTGTGCGCAACCTCAATGCGGTTAAGTAGGCGTTCGGTCGCTGCTATCTGATAAGGGCGCATGGCCATTAGTATTTTCTGTTCGGTAAACACACAAAAGCGGGTCAGCACATTGAGCAGTGTGTGGCGGCTGAAGAATGTGGCAGTAAAGTCTTCCAAGTCACCTAGGATATTGTTTTCGGCATCCGACCAATAGCTGGTAAACTCAAAGGAATTGCATGTGCGTGTCTTGACCGTTTTGCCTTTGCTCTGTTCTTTGATATGGCTTTGGCGCGTGGTGTTGCTGTAATATTTTGTTTCTGTGCCGTTGCTGATAACAAATATCTGCACATATTCAAACAAGGCATTTCCTGCCCAAAACGACTCGCGCCCGTAGCGGTTTATCTGGTTGAAAGCTTCTTTTAGTAATATACCCCTGCGCTTCAGTTCGATGTGTACTAACGGCAGGCCATTTACGAGTATAGTCACATCGTAGCGGTTGGAGTGCAGGCCGTTGTTTACCTCATATTGGTTGATGACTTGTGTTGAGTTGGCATGGATGTCCTTTTTGTCAATCAGCTTTATGTTGCGGTCTTTGCCATCGTCCATCCGTAATGTCTTCACCGGGTCTTGCTGTATGGTGAAGGCCTTATCCTCGATACCTGTGCCCTCGTTGGCTATTTCGGTCTTGAAGAAGCGTTGCCATTCCCCATCGGTAAATTGGTAATCATTCAACCGCTCGATTTGTCGGCGTAGGTTGGCAATCAGTTCCTCTTCCCTGCAAATGGGCAAATACTCGTAACCTTGGCGCTGCAGCCTCTCAATGAAGGCATGTTCCAGGTCTTGTTCACTTTGGTAAGATGTTTCACAAACTATAAAGGGCTTCTCGTAATGAGAAACCACAGTTGATTGGGTGTTCTGTGAAACTATGTCATATTGTTCAGCCATAACTTGTCAATTATGCGGTTTTACGTTTGAAAGTCAGCAGCCGGTCACGGTAGTATTCGTATTGCTGTTGCCGAGCTTTTATTTCGGCAGGAAGTCCGTCCTGCAAATCTGTAGTCAACCGCTCGAAACGGTCGAGGATGGCTACGATGCGGAGTTGCTCTGGCAA
This sequence comes from uncultured Bacteroidales bacterium, assembly GCA_949286415.1. Taxonomy (GTDB): domain Bacteria; phylum Bacteroidota; class Bacteroidia; order Bacteroidales; family UBA932; genus Cryptobacteroides. The sequence continues at coordinate 12,899 of CASEBV010000011.1, read as the reverse complement.
AGGTGGAATGGGAATCTGTATTTTTTTTACCTCGTTTGTATTCATATTCGGAACGCTACTTGATTTGACGGTAAATGAAATAGTTGATAAATAATAATATAGATATTTTGATAAAAGTATATTTTCATCTTTAGGCACTAATACTTTCAGCCTAATTATTGGAGTAAAGTATGCTTTCCTATAATACACGCAACCTGTATTAGCTCCGATTGAAGAAATGACAGTAGCGTCTTTATTAATCTTATAGGTTGATGAATATCCATAAACATCTTTACCATTTGCCCAAATAGGATAAGGATGTTTTTCATCTTTTGAATATCCTTTTATTGCATCTTTAGGTGGTTCACCTCCTGTATATATGTTACATATCTCACTCATCTTCATCCATGTTACGCCTTGCGTCCCCCCCCGATTTTAGTAAATGTTAACAGTTTATCCCTGTAATATTCATACTGCTTTTGTCGCGCTTGCAGCTCCGCTTGCAGCGAGGCTGTAAGCTCTGTGAAATGGTCGAGAATACGGACTATTTCCTCTTGGATAGAGAGAGGGGGAACGGGGATTTCTATATTACGCAAATTTTCTTGATTTAATTTAGGCGGTGTACCTCTCACAATACTTGAAACATCTTTTGTTTGCAGTACAAAATACAAGTATCTCAAATTGGCTATTGAAGGTATTTCTGCCAAAATATGTGCATGATTATTAACCCAAATTTTGCCAACGGCCCAATTCAGCACAGGTGATTTATCAGCATTTATTACACTCCCATCCTCTCCTAATAGAATAAATGTCCCATCAAAAATATAATCATCCACATAATCTTGTATTCCATTAGCGCCATAATAGGGATAAATGCCAGATGTGCGCCTATCTTTTGCAACAGGCTTTCTTTTGGAATCAAGTATTTCACACACTTCACCCAGTTTCACAAAATCAATTCCCTCCGGACAAAGTTCTTCCAGCAGTTTATCTATCTTGTTCATGATTGTCTCCTTTTGTAGAAATTATTGTCTGTTCGAGCTCGTTGACCAGCTGCTCTTCTGTTGGTAGTTGTTTTTGCAGTTCCTCTATTTGTACATTACTGTAAGTAGCTACGCCCAATGGTGAGGCAATGTTGCGAAATGCCCATTTCACTTCTGTTTTGTTCAAGTCGCTGCAAATAAGCAATCCTATTGTTGGGTTGTCATCCTTGCTTTTCAGAAGTTCATCCACCGCACTGACGTAAAAATTCAGTTTACCGGCAAACTCCGGTTCGAATGCTACCGCTTTTAGTTCACAGACGATGTAGGCTCTTAGTCTTATATGATAAAACAACATGTCAATACGACGCCGCTTGCCAGCCACGACAATTTCCTTTTGCCTACCCAAAAACGCAAAGCCAGTACCCAGTTCAAGCAAGAAACGGGTGAGTTGTTTCGATAAAGCATCTTCAAGTTGTTGTTCGTCATATTGCTTGGGCAATGAAATGAAACCGAAATCATAATTCTCTTTCATCATTTCTTGCGCCATGCGAGCCTGCGGTACAGGTAATGTGTCCGGAAAATTGCTGGTTATATTTCCTTGCTTGTGATACAAATCAGCCTTTATACTGTTCGTCAGTGCAGAACGGCTCAATCCCTCAGCTATGGTCTGACGAATGTAAAAGGCTGCTTCTTTTATGTCATTACAACGTGATATGATTTCAATGTGCTGCCCCCAAGGAACAAACCCGAAACATTCAGGAAAAGGAAAGCCATCATCAAGACAGGCATCATCATGCACCTTTTGCCCAGTTTGCAATAATTGGTCATTTTGTGGGAAAACTCCAACAAGCTGTTGAAGTTTCTCTATTCCTTGTTTTTCGGTCAAATGTAATTCTTCAACGAGTTGTTGAAGTTTTGTGGAATAGAACAGATACCACCGCTTCATATACCACAGATTTGAGGTGCTGAAACCCTCTGCTTGTGGAAATTCTGCCTGCAAATCAAGGCTCACTTGTTCTACGATACCAGTTCCCCAGCGTTCTTCGGCTTTGCGCATAACAAGGTCACGGCCTAACTGCCAGTTAAACAATAGCCGTTCCGAATTGACTTTGACCGCAGCCTTTATTTGACTGTACCTGTATCTGTTTTTTACCTCTTGCAGCCAATATCCATATTCATTGTCTAATGTGACATTATGCTTGCTTACGATATATGGCTTTTCATCCCTGTTCTTCATGCTTCACCTCCTTCCAATTCAGCTACTATGGCATCTATTTCTGTTCTGAGCGCATTTTCCCGACTAACAATTTCTGCGATACGGGCATTAAGCTCTGCAATGTCTATTACCTCACGGGTATCTTCCTGCTCCACATAAGTAGATACAGAAAGATTGTAATCTTCTTCTTCGATGTCAGCCGTTGTGACTACTTGGCTGAAATGCGCCACTTCCGCTTTCTGGATATGCGCATTGTATATACGTGAAATATTTTCCGGTGCAAGCCTGTTTTTGTTCCCCTCATGTACAAATTCATTGGATGCATCAATGAAGCACACTCGGTTGTCGCTCTTGTTCTTCTTCAAGACAATGATGCAAGTGGCAATGGTCGCTCCGAAGAACAAGTTGGGCGGCAACTGGATGACCGTATCGACAAAGTTGTTCGTCACGAGATATTTGCGGATTTTCTGTTCTGCTCCACTGCGATACAAAATGCCGGGAAATTCTACGATGGCCGCAGTGCCTTCTGTGGAGAGCCATGCCAGCATGTGCATCGTAAAGGCAAAATCAGCTTTCGATTTTGGCGCAAGTACTCCTGCCGGAGAAAAGCGGGGGTCGTTGATGAGCGTTGCGTCACTGTCGCCAACCCAAGGCACGGAATAAGGCGGATTGCTGACGATGGCATCAAACGGCTCGTCCACCTCATGCTTCGGGTCAGTCAGTGTATCTCCGAGTTGAATGTTGAAATGGTCATAATTCACATTGTGCAGAAACATGTTCATGCGGCAAAGGTTGTATGTCTTCAGGTTGATTTCCTGCCCGAAAAATCCCTCCCGTACATTCTTTGCCCCAAGCACAAGATTGAAGTTCAGCAATAAAGAGCCTGAACCACAGGCTGGGTCATATACCTTGTTAACTGTCTTTCGTCCGGCTGCGGCAATCAGGGCGACGAGGTAGCTCACCTCGGCCGGAGTGTAGAACTCTCCGCCTTTTGTACCGGAATTGAGCGCGTACATTTTGATAAGATGTTCATAGCAGATGCCGAACACATCAAGCCCGCTTTCAATATAGGTGGTAAAATTAAGGTCGCGCACACTTTCAAGTAAGTCGGCAAGTAGGGAATTACGCTCCGCTACGGTTGAGCCAAGTCCGGCATCGTTCGTATTGAAGTTATTGAACAATCCTTTTACATCGTTTTCACTAGGTGTTCCGATAGCACTCTGCTCAATGGCCTTGAAATTGTTGGCAAGCGTAGTATTCAGTTCGTCATTGTCTTTTGCACCGTCCGCTACATTCCTGAAAAGTTGGGATGGCAGAATAAAAAATCCTTTGGACAGAACAATCTGGGTGCGTGCATTTTCTGCCGTCTCATCGCTCATGTGCTGGTAATCTGCATCAGGGACACCGGCCTCAGTCATCAGTTGGTTGCAGTAATCGGTAATGTTCTCCGAAATAAAGCGATAAAACAATGCTCCTAATGTATAGTCCATGAACTGCACGGGGGACACCTTGCCTCCATGTACTAAGTTGGTTGCCATCTTCCATATCAGGTCGCCAAGTTCTCTTTTTAAATCTTCTTTGCTCATTTTATCGTTATTTTTCGACTCAAAAATAATAATTAAGAAAGAAAAACTTTAATGAACGGATATTGTTATTGTATGAATTAATTTTGTATATTCACGAAATATAGTCATCATATATCATTGCAAATATGAACAAGACATTTTTATTCGCATTGTCATCGGCGCTGTCCATGCTTCTTGTGCCGATGATTTCGTATTCATCTGAGAACCAATCCATCCGTCGGGATATTGCGGGCGGAATCGTAGCGGGATGGGGAAGTACGGATGTGAGGTATCCGGCAAAATTGCCGGAATGCGCCACCGGCGTATCACCGGAGTCCGGGTTTTCATTGGAAGACGCCATTTCTCTGAAGGCATGGAGAGGGGAGTCCGTCTCTGCCCAGATGGTTGTCGTTACAGGGCCGGACGGCGGTCTGGATTCCCTGCATGCGGATTTGATCTGGAATCCTCGGAGCACTGCCGGGTCTGCTGCGGAGGCTGATATCCGGACACTCCTTAAGGATGCACACTGCATCGGATTCGTCGGTTATGTGATGACGGACGAACTTAACAAGGACGGCAGCGGGGGATGCGGATACAGGAACAATGCGGATTTTGACTCTTCATTCGTGGCCGACCCGATTGATCACCTTGCAAGTATAAAGGCGGTACCGGAAAATTCGGTCCAGCCGCTGTGGCTTACGGTGGATGTCCCGAGAGATATTCCGGCAGGAAAATATGACGGTCTGGTGAGGATATGTGACGGAAGCAGGGAGCTCTCATCACTGAGGCTTACACTGGAGGTCAGCGGCAGGACACTTCCCGAGGAGAATGATTTTCATCTGGACCTGTGGCAGAATCCGTATGCTGTGGCAAGATATTATGGCGTCGAGCCTTTCAGCGAGGCACATTTTGACCTGATGCGCCCGACAATGCAGCTGTATGCGGATGCCGGCGGCAAGGTGATTACGGCATCGATAACCCACAAGCCATGGGCCGGCCAGACATACGACCCGTTCGAGAGCATGGTGACATGGATGCGGAAGGCGGACGGGACATGGCTGTTCAACTATACCGTGTTTGACATGTGGGTTGAATTCATGATGTCGCTCGGGGTGGACAGTCAGATCAACTGCTATTCCATGATACCGTGGAGGCTGTCGTTCCAGTACTTTGACCAGGCAAGCAATTCTCTGAAATTCCTGGACACAGTCCCGGGAGAGGCTGAATATGAAGAATTCTGGACGCGGATGCTCAAGTCGTTTGCGGCACATCTCAGGGAGAAGGGTTGGTTTGATATCACGATGATTGCCATGGACGAGCGGCCGATGGACAGAATGCTTGCGGCTGTGGAAGTGATCAAGAACGCGGACCCTGACTTCAGGATAGCCTTTGAGGGCAATTGCCACGAGGAACTGCTGGATGTGCTGGACTATTATTGCATACCTATATGGGACAATTATCCGGAGGGTGCGGTCGAGAAGCGGCGGGAGGAAGGGAAAATCACCGCATGGTACACCTGCTGCACGGAATCATGGCCCAATACATTCACATTCAGTTATCCTGCTGAAGCGGAGTGGATTGGGTGGTATGTGGCCGCAAACGGTCTGGACGGCTATCTGCGCTGGGCGTTCAACAGCTGGCCTGAAGATCCGATGCGCGACAGCCGTTTCACTGCTTGGGCTGCAGGCGACACCTATCTTGTATATCCTGGCGGCCTTTCATCGATAAGATTCGAAAGACTCAAGGCAGGCATTACCGCATACAGGAAAATCATGGCCTTGCGTGAAGAATTCACCAGGACAGGGAACCGGTCAGGCCTGGCAAGACTTGAAAAGGCCCTTTCTCTGTTCAGGCTGCCTGATGCCGATGCCGTGAGGCAATATGTGCTTGACAAGGACATGCCGGATCTCGCCGCGGATGCTGTCAATGCCGCCAAGAAGATACTTGAAAGATATTGAGCCCGGGTAAAAAGTTCATTTTGCAGAGAAATACATGACCATAATAATTCAAATCAGACGATTATGAAAAAAGGCTTTTCATTTGGTGCAGCCGCTTCATTGCTGGCTGTCCTTCTGTCATCGGCAGCCGTTTCCTGCCAGTCTTCCGGCAATCAGAACGATGCCGCTGAGCCATTGGCTGAACATGTGATTTTCATCGGACTCGACGGATGGGGCGCCTACAGTCTGCCTCAGGCGGACATGCTCAATGTCAAGTCCCTGATGGACAAGGGAGCCTATACTCTTGAGAAGAGGACGGTACTTCCGTCTTCGAGTGCCCCGAACTGGGCGTCAATGTTCATGGGTACGGGGCCGGAGCTCCACGGATACACCACATGGGGCGCCAGGACGCCCGAGCTTCCATCAAGGGTGATTCTGAAGAACAATATTTTCCCGACTATATTCCAGCTCTGCCGGGACAGTTATCCGGATGCCGAGACAGGCGTCCTCTATGATTGGGACGGAATAAAATATCTGGTCGACACTCTTTCCCTCAGTCATCATGCCCAGTCCCCGGACTATCAGAAATACCCTGAAGGGCTCTGCGAGATGGCGGAGAAGTACATAAAGGAGAAAAAACCTATGCTCCTTGCCGTATGCTTCGACGAGCCGGACCATGTCGGGCATACAAAAGGCCATGATACCCCTGAATACTATGCGAAACTGAAGGAGCTTGACGGATATATAGGCCGTATCATCGCCGCGGCGGAAGAAGCCGGAATCGCTGACAATACCGTATTCATCGTCACTTCAGACCATGGCGGCATAGGACTCGGCCACGGTGGCATCACGATGGAGGAGATGCAGACCCCGTTCATCATCGCCGGCCCGAATGTCCGCGACATGGGTGAATTCCCCGAGAGCATGATGCAGTATGATGTTGCCCCTACCATGGCGCATATCCTTGGCATCAGTGACTGTCCTCAGGTATGGATTGGCAGACCGATGACGCAGTTGTTTGAAAATTAGTGCATGAAGAATTATGTAATTGACATTGGAATTGTTTTAAATAATATCATAAATCATTGATTATGAAGCGTTTTGTTTTTGTTGCCGCTTTGACCCTCCTTGCGGCAGTGTCCTGCACTAAGGACGAACCATCCAACCAGTTTGCAGATACTGTGTGGATGAAGCAGACGGAACTTGACGGAGTCCCGGGCTTCGAGGCATACCGCTTTCATGAAGACATGACTTACATGCATTGGTTTGAGGATGAGACCGGCCATGTGCTGCAGTGGTATGACTCCGGCTACTATGAAGACCGCCCGGACTACAGTGTGATAGCTCTTGACTACAAGACCACGCAAAATGCATGTGCCTATTCCGGAAACCCTCCTGTCGTCTTTCTGTACAACAGGGATCCTGCCCAGAAATTTTACAGGCAGAATCCCTAATCAGAAATTCTATCGGCAGAATCCATAATCAGGGAGAATATCCCTGAAGGATAGAATGACCATCGCGGCCGGTGGATACCTTTTTACCTCTCCAACAGCCGTGAAATTGCCATAAATCGTGGCCGTTGGTATTTTCAAATTACCAACGGCCACACTTTGTCAGGAAAAACGCGGCCGGTGGACAATAAATGTTACCTCCACCGGCCGCGATTGTGTTTTCAGGCAGACGCAGTTCTTCTGACGCAGTTCTCCTGACGCTCTTTATCGTACTACAATTTCATCGACGAAGAGGAAGCCCGGAGAGCCGGCGCGGCCATGCCATGACGGCATTGCGTTGACTGTCTCTGCTGAGACTTTCAGATATCTTGCAGAAGTCTCAGGGAAAGTCACGGTGTATTCCCGGAGCCCGTCAGGGTTGGCCCTTGTCTCCATCGGGATTTCCACTTTTCCGGCTTCAGTGAATGTCTCCCCGTCATCGGAGGTGCTGACAACCACATTGAGAGGGGGGAAGACATCCTCGTCCTTGATGACCATGGTGCCGAGGGTCACGCTGCCGTAAGCCTGCTCTCCGCCCATGTCTATCTTCACTTCAAGCGGGTCTCCGAACCATCCTGCCCATTGTCCCGAGCTGTACTGGAATACTCCGCGGATGCCGTTGACAAACGAGTCAGGGGCGCCGTATCTGTATTTTTCACGCGGCTGTGTGAGAAGTGTCACTTCCCGTCCGATGGCCTTGTTGTCGACGAATTCCTGAGAATATACGGTGGTCTTCATGTTGTCACGCTCCACCTTCGCCTTTACCGTGCAGGCATTTCTTACTTCAACAGGTGCAGTATAGAGAGGGGAGTCCGGTCCTGGCTCTGTCCCGTCGACTGTATATCTTATAGGCGCGTCTCCCTGTGTGCTCAGTACCACTTCGGAGCAATGCTTTTCCTTGTTCAGGCGGACTTCGCTGATGACCTGGAAGGCTGTCGTGGCATAATTGTATCCGAGATGGTCATAAATGGCAACCTCGTGGGTGAGATTGTCCAGGAATCTGTTCCAGTCCTTTGTTTCCGGCTGGCACCACTGCACTTCGGCAAGGGCGGCCTGACGCGGGTAGAGCATGTATTCAAGGTGGCTGTTGTCCTTGATGTATTCTGTCCAGAGGTTGGCCTGGATGCCCAGAATGTGCTCTCTGGCAGCCTCGTCCATGTCTTCGGTATAAGGCTCGTATGAATATACTTTCTCAACAGGGATGTAGCCTCCGATTCCGAACGGCTCTGTGGACGGGTCCGGGGCCTGGTAATAGTCAAAATAGAAATGGGAGTTCGGAGTCATGATGACATCGTGGCCCATCTTGGATGCTTTGATTCCGCCTTCGCTTCCTCTCCAGGACATGATTGTAGCGTCAGGTCCCGGCGTGCCTTCAAGAATTTCGTCCCAGCCTATGATTTTCTTTCCTTTTCCTGCAAGGAATTTCTCCATTCTTTCCATCACATAGCTCTGGAGATAATGCTCGGCGCTGAACTCATCGGTGTCCTTGAGGCCGAGTTCCTTTATCTTGGCCTGGCAGACAGGACATTTCTCCCAGCGTACTTTCGGACATTCGTCACCTCCGATATGGATGTATTCAGACGGGAACAGTCCGGCGATTTCGGCAAGCACATTCTCGAGGAATACCATTGTCTCCTCCTTGCCTGCGCAGAGTACATCGTCCGCCACGCCCCATCTTCCCCAGACTTTGTAAGGGCCTCCTGTGCAGCCGAGCTGCGGATATGCAGTGAGGGCGGCAAGCATGTGGCCTGGAAGGTCGATTTCAGGGATGACGGTTATGCCTTTCTCTGCGGCATATTCTATCACGGACTTTATCTCGTCCTGAGTGTAGTATCCGCCGTAAGGGATATTGTCATATCTGTCCCAGTCCTTTCCGATGACAGTGCCTTCGCGTACAGAACCCTTTTCAGTCAATTCCGGATACCTCTCAATTTCCACTCTCCATCCCTGGTCATCGGTGAGATGCCAGTGAAGCACATTCATCTTGTGTATGGCCATCATGTCAAGGACTTTCTTGACTTCAGCCACATCGAAGAAATGTCTTGCGACATCGAGATGCTGTCCCCTGTATGCAAATCTTGGCGCGTCCTTTATGGTGACGCAAGGGAGGGTCCAGTCCTTGTCCGGAGCCGGGGCACCGGCATAGATTTCAACCGGAAGCATCTGCTTCAGCGTCTCAATGGCATAGAGGAATCCGTTGTATGAACCGGCCTTGACAGTCACTTTGTTTTTTCTGACTTTCAGCTCATAGGCTTCGTCGGCAATGGTCGAGTCCGCAAGGAATACGAAGCCGCTGCCGTTGTCTCCTTCCATGACATTGCATTCTGTCCCGCTTGCGGCGGCAAGGGCGGAGGCAAATTCAGAAACAGCTTTCCTTTCCATGGTCGATGTCCCTTCGCTGCAATGGAAATCAGCTCCGGCTGCATCAAAGCTGCCGGAATGCATCGTCACGGAATTCGGATAAGGAATGATTGTAAGCGGCTCTTTGTTGCCGGATGAGCATGACATGGTAGCCGTCATGACTGCGGCAGCCGCAAGAATGGAGAAGATGCTCTTCATGATGTACAAGATGTGTTACGGTTATCTGATATTATGGGTTATCCACCACGGTTTGTAAAGATAGGGACAATATCCCGGATTTCAAAAGACAAGAAGGATGAGCTGGGCCGTTATGACTCTGACGAAAATTGAAAGAGGGTAGACCGTGGCATATGAGACAGACGGCTCGTCTCCCGGTACGGTGGTATTGGCGTAGTTCAGCGCCATCGGATTGGCCATGCTGCCGCACAGCATACCGACATTGTGCGCATAGTCCACCTTGAAGAATCGGGATGAAATCCATCCCATTATGACGACAGGGACGATTGCCAGGAACAGGCCTGTGCCGATCCATACGAGGCCCTCGGTTCTGAATATCGTTTCAAAGAAATGTTCCCCGGAGTCAAGCCCAAGGCCGGCGAGATAAGTGACAAGCCCGAATTCACGCATCATCAGATTGGCACTTTCAGTGGTATATGTGGTCAGATGTATTCTCGGACCGAAAGCTCCCATGAGGATGCCCACAATGATAGGACCTCCGGCTATGCCGAGCTTCACAGGCGTGCTCATGCCCGGAATAGAGAAAGGGATTGCGCCTATGAATACGCCCACGGCCAGTCCTATGAAAATTGCCAGAAGGTTCGGTCTGTTGAGTCTCTTTGCTTCGTCTCCGAGTATTTTTCCCACAGTGTCGACGGAATTAGCTTCTCCTACAATCGTGAGCTTGTCCCCTACCTGCAGCCTCAGGTCCGGAGAGGCGATGAGGTCAATGCCGGCACGGTTGACACGGGTGATGTTGATTCCATATAGGTTCCTCAGCCTCAGCGAGCCGAGCTTGACACCGTTTATTTTGTTCCTCGTGACAAATATGCGCCGCGAAATCAGCTGGCTGTCTATGGCATTCCAGTCAATGTCCTCTTTGTTCCAGTCCTCGTTTTCCTGTTCTCCGAACAGGGCCGTGGCATTCTCGACATCGGCCTGGGCAGATACAACAAGCAGCTGGTCTCCTTTCTGCAGCATGGTCTCGGATGTCGGAATGCAGACTTTCCCGTCCCGCCATACGCGGGAGATGACGAAATGCCTGTCAGTCATGTGCATGGCTTCTTTGATGCTTTTCCCGAAGACGGCAGGATTGCTGACAAGGAATTCCGCCACATATGTCTTCGTGGCATTCTGTTCTGCGGTACTGTTGTTTCCCTTGACCCCCGATAGAGCCTTTAGAATGATTACGGCAAGGATTACACCGACGACCCCCATCGGATAGGTGACGGCGCAGGCAAGAGCCATGTCCGTGACTCCTTTTGCATTGTCCGGCTCCACCTGCATGAGTGCCTGCTGCGCGGCCCCGAGCATCGGGGTGTTGGTGACGGCCCCGCTGAGAAGCCCCATCATGTCAGACAGCCGTATCGGCGTGAGCCATGCCATCAGCAATGCCATGAAGGTGCCCAGGAAGACCACTCCCAGAGAAAGCATGTTGAGGGTCAGTCCTCCTTTCTTGAAAGAAGAAAAGAACCCTGGCCCGACCTGGAGCCCGAGGGTATAGATGAAGATGATCAGTCCGAAATTCTGTGCGAATGCCAGCATGTCACTGTTTACCCTGACTCCGAAGTGGCTGGCGACGATTCCGGCAAAGAATACGAACGTAACGCCCAGAGAAATGCCGAATATCCTGATTTTGCCCAGATATACGCCTGCTGCCGAGACGACGGCAAGCACAATCACAGTCTGGATGACTGACGGCTGACACAATATTTCCTGTAACCAATTCATTTTGAGTAATCGATGTAAATTCTGAAAATGTCAATAGAGAATGAGGCCCGACATCCCTCCCGCAAGGATGACAATGATTGGATTGGCTTTCCCCCACCATGAGGCTGCAAATGCAGCGGCGAAGAGCACCCAGCTTTTCCAATCCGGGAAATTCTCTTTTGTCATAAGTACAATGGCGGCGGCACCTATGAGGCCGACGACGGCAGGCTTTATTCCGGACATGAGCCCTTCAAAGACAGTATTGTTCTTGAATCTTGAGTACATCCTGCAGATGCCGAGCACAATGATGAATGACGGGAGAACCACCGCAATGGTTGTGCTGAACGAGCCGAGGATGCACATCATCTCCGGAGCGCCGGACTGCTGGAGTACTGTATAGCCTATATATGTCGCGCTGTTTATCCCCACGGGCCCAGGCGTCATCTGCGAGATAGCGACAATGTCCGTGAATGTCTTCTCGTCAATCCAGTTGTGGATGGTCACTACCTGGGCCTGAATCAGGGACAGCATTGCATATCCGCCTCCGATGGTGAAGAGTCCGATCATGAAAAATGTCGTGAACAGCTCCAGATATATCATCTGTCCTCCTTTTTCCGTGTGCTTTCACGGTATTTGGCGACAGTATATGACACCACTGCCACAATGACCAGTATATATATAGGGGAGACCTTGAGAAAGGCCACGAGAACCATCGTCACGAGGCTGACTGCCCATGCCAGAATATTGCGGTTGGCCTTTTTGGCCATCTGAAGCATGGGGACAGCGATAAGAGCCACCACGACTGGTCTTATTCCCTGAAAAATCCTTCTTACAGTCGGGTCATCCTGAAATCCGGAGAAAGCCATGGCAATCAGCAGGATAATGAGAAAAGACGGCAGGATGCTGCCAAGAGTCGCGACAATGCTCCCTCTCACTCCTCTCATCCTGTATCCTGCGAAAATCGAGATGTTGACTGCGAGCAGTCCCGGAGCAGACTGTGCCAGCGCAATTATGTCCGGAAAGTCCTTTTCCTCCAGCCATCCGCGTCTGACGATTTCATTCTGGATCAATGGTATCATGGCATAGCCTCCCCCGATGGTGAAGGCTCCGATTTTGGCAAAGACCCACAGTATTTTCCAGTATGACGCCATTATTTTCCGAGAATTGACTGCAAAGGTGATAAAAAAATAATGGATAAAAAAATAATGCTCATGCGCCAGGTCCCCGGAAATCAAATGGTGTCCGTCGGCCGGAGTATCTGAAGAAAAATTCATATATTTGTACTGCCTTCAGGAACAATCCAATCAGGAACATACATGCTGAAAATGTTTTTCCGCTGACTTTACATATCAAACTCAAAATAACCATGAAAAAGATTTTACTGATGCTGCCTTTGCTCGCGATATGCTTCGCATCGTGCAATAAAGAACCCGTCGGCAATG
>CASEBV010000010.1 GCA_949286415.1 uncultured Bacteroidales bacterium | reverse complement strand
TGCCGCTAGCGTTCATCCTGAGCCAGGATCAAACTCTTCTTTGTATATTTCTTGTTTCTCTAAGCTCAATCCTCGGACTCCGATTCCTTCTAAGAAATCAACGCTCTCGAATTTGTTTTCGGTACTTTGCTTGTACTGCTTATTCCAGTCTTGTCAATGAACTTCCCATGTCCGTCCGGAACCGCTCCGACGCCTCTTTTCCTCTCGCCCCGGGGCCTCTCTGGTGCCCCTCTTTCCGAACGGGATTGCAAAGGTACTGCTTTTTCCCGAACCTCCAAATTTTTCTGGACTTTTTTTTGACTTTTTTTCCTGCGGAAGGCCGACGCGGCACGCTCCGGACGGGGCCGGGGACGGCGCAACGGACTGGACGACAGAGGAATCACGGGGAAAGGGGCGGCGCGGGGCACGGATGCGACTTTTTTGAGGAGGGGGGACAGGGAGATGATGCACCGGACCGCCCACCTGACTCGATTCCCTGCCTATACCGCGGCAGGTGGTGCATTCAATGTATTACCTGCCGTACTTTCCCGGCAATACCTTGCCAGGTGGGAAAGAAATGTTGCCTCAGACCGCCCACCTGACACACTTTTACACGAATACCGCGGCAGGTGGTGCAGCCGATGTATCACCTGACACAATTTCCCGGCAATACCTTGTCAGGTGGGAAGAAAATGATACCCCAGACCGTCCACCTGACTCGCTTTTCAACGAATACCGCGGCAGGTGGTGCAGCCGATGTATCACCTGACACAATTTCACACCAATACCATGGAAGGTGGGAAGGAAATGATACCTCAGATGACCCACCTGACACACTTCTACGCCAATACCGCGGCAGGTAGTGCATCCGATGTATCACCTGACACACTTTTACACAAATACTGTGGAAGGTGGGAAGGAAATGTTGCCTATGACCGCCCACCTGACTCGCTTTTCAACGAATACCGCGGCAGGTGGTGCATCCGATGTATCACCTGACACAATTCTACCCCAATACCGCGGCAGGTAGGCAGAAGATGGACAGAAAAAGAAAAATCAGCCTGGCCATATCAAACGGCCAAGCTGACTCAAAGAATTATCAAATGTATTCTTCTGGCAATAAACGGAGCTGTCTGATATGTCCGGACAGGCAAAAGCTGACCGGCAAGGGGTTACCAGTCCGTAGGCGGGCCGGCGATGTATTCGGTGTTCGCCGGAATGCCATATGACGGGATATACGTGCCGGTCGGGAAATAGACCCTGAACGGAGGGTTGTATGTGCCGCATCCGGTGAAGCCGCCCATATAGACACTGTTCATCTTCGGGCAGGATGAGACATCGAGTTTCTCCAGATACGGATTGTATTGCACATACACATACTGTATCTGGTCGCCGGTCACACGGAGTTTCTTCGATGCTGTGCCGTCTGAGCCGATGAGGCCGAAGCCTGGCTGTCCGGAATTTGAGGTGCTGCAATCGACCTGGACACAGGTGAAACTGTCGCCTCCGTGGATTTCCTCAAGTGGATTCCCGTAAATCTTGGAGCCTGTTCCATAGGCTGACCACACATTGGTGCCTCGCAAGTCCAGAACGGTGATAAGATTGTTGGAGCAGTCGAGGGTCGTGACATTAGGGAAATTGGAGATGCCGTCAATTGAACGGATGTTCTTGCCGCTGACATTCATTTCGGTGGAGTTCTGGCCGAGGTCGGACAATTCGCACCGTGTATCTGTATAGCCTTCGGTGATGACGAATGCCAGTTCGTCGAGGGCCTTGCGGAAATTCTCATCCTGAATCTCTATCACTTTGGGACTGCTGCCTTTCTGGATAATGAAAAATGTCGTTGTGAGGTTGCCTTCAAGAGATGTCAGGGTGATGCGGCCGGCTCTGGACATTTCGCTCTGCGGTCCTGCGACAAACTTTTCTGTCCGGGTGACGAGGTCATCAGGAGCCTCGGAAGAATCCGGGTCAAGATCCGGAGTCAGCCAAGAGGATGTTGTCTGTGGCACATCGACAGAATACGGAAGATTGGTACGCACTGTGACTGTGACAGTTCCGCCGTCCGGGCCTACGCTGTATGAAGCATTGTCAACACTGAGTTCAATCTTCTTGTCCTGGCTTATTTCGGCCCAGACCGTATTCGCTCCGGATGTGAATGCGATGCGGCCCTCACGGGCATTGTACTTGTCTGTCTCATTTATATTGAAATAAAAGACATTCAGGTCCATTCCCTTTGTCACGACATTTCCGGAAGCTGCAGATGCTGTTCCGGAGTCGGAAGCAAGTTCAATCCAACCGCTGTACTCATCAGGGATATTGACAGACACTTCGTCGGTTGCGCTTGCCCGGACGACAATCTGTCCCCCTGATGCAGGGATAGAGAACTCATCTTTGTATAGTTCAATTGCATCAGTCTGCTTCTGCATGACATGCAGCTTTACGGTCTTGCTGCCGCAGACAAATGAAAATTCGGTTGTTCTGCTGTCTGCTCCGGAATTGACATCAGCAGTGAATGTGACGGTCTCGCCGGAAGTTCCTTCCGTTACTGACGGATGACACCAGTCTGTCCGGCCTATGAGCGTCCATCCGGCACTGCTTTCCACTACAACAGATGCGCCGTCAATTGCTTCTCCGGAATTGAGAAAAGACAGGGATGAGACATTAAGACTTATCTCCGGATTGTCCTGCGGTTCCGGTTCGACATTGACGTCGGCACATGAAACGGCGACAAACAGCGATACTATTATATAAAATGCTTTTTTCATTGTTGCCTTGATTCTTTATGAAGTATTTGATTCAATTAATAATCCTGAATGCTACCAGTCCTTGGCATGGTTGATACCCGAGTGTACGATGCCTTCGCCGTATATGTCCTGGGAAATGATTCCGAGGGTATACTCGTATTTGCCGTCTGAGACATTCGGGTCGTCGACGGAACGGAGGTCATAGCAGACCTGGACGCCATATCCGCCGCTCTTGACCTGGTCGGTCATCATCCATTCTTCCCCGTAGTCGTTCATGTCCCAGGAATAAGGGCCCCACTGGCTCTTGTCCATGCCTTTGATTGTGGTGTATGCAATGCTCCATGAACCATATTGGGCATAGTAGGCATAGTCGATGAAGTCCCCAGGTTCCATGCCCTCCACATCGGTCAGGAAGCCTTCGGTGGCCGACCCGATGTAATATACGGTGCAGAGCTTGTCCGGCATGAGACGCTTGACCTCATAGCAGAGCTTCCCGTACGGGATTGAGCTCGGATCCACGAAGCCCGGCCTGTTATGGGTTGAGTAT
Organism: uncultured Bacteroidales bacterium; assembly: GCA_949286415.1. Lineage (GTDB taxonomy): Bacteria > Bacteroidota > Bacteroidia > Bacteroidales > UBA932 > Cryptobacteroides. The sequence continues at coordinate 113,563 of CASEBV010000010.1, read as the reverse complement.
TCGGCATACTCGTCGTCGAAGTCCACTCCGTCAAGGCCGTATGTGTCGACTGTAGCCTTGAGCTCGGATGCGAAAGCCCTGATGTCCTCGTCGGTAAGGTTGGCGAAGCCTACGCCGTCGTGGTCAGGAAGGATTGTCAGACAGACTTTCATGCCCTTGTCCTGAAGAGGCTTGATGTATTTGTCCCTGTTGTCAAGGATGGCCTGGACATTGGGGTTGAAGCTGAGATAGACGCGGCCGGTGGCTTCGTCGAACTTGATGTTGGCGGCAAAGATGTTGACTATGTCAAAGAATTGGGTACCGCTGCTTGCCAATGTCCATTCGCCGGCATTGAGAGGGTTGAAGCCGTTGACCTCTATGTACGCAATGGAAATGATTCCGCCGGGCTTGGCTGTGGACGGCAGTTCACCGACCATGGAGAAAAGCAGATATTTCACTGCATCCTTTTCCGTGACAGTCACATCCCCGGTCTGGGAAACTGTCCTGACAGGCAGGACATATGTACCTTCCGCGAGGTCTTCTGGAGAAACAGTCATATTGAAAGTATATGACACCTTGTCACCTGGGGCTATGGCAATCTTTCCGTTGTCCTCAATAGTGACATTGGCTGCAGGAAGCACGGGGAAATCAGTTCCGTGCTGAGTATTGTACTGAGCCACAAGGTCATCATCAACGGCTGCTTCAATTGTAAAATATGCGATGCCGTCGTACTTGTTGGTCAGGGCAGCCTGAAGCTGAAGAGTCACCGGCTCCGTACGGACTTCAGTGACTTTCAGTCTCGGATTGTCAAGCACATTCAGGAAACCATGCACGGCCGTTGCATTCTCAATGGAAGACGCATCCAGGTTACCCTCAATTTCTATCTGCTCCGAACAGGATGAAAAGCCGGCTGAAAGAACAAGCAAGACACCGGCTGCCAGTGCAGGAATCCCGCCGGCAATATATTTCAAGTCGGAAATATGTCTAATTTTCATTTTCATGACATTGATATGGTTTAGTGTTATTCGCCTATTTCCGGAATAGAGACCGGAACCCAGGTGAGATTCTCGTCATGAGCCGAACCGTTGTTCCCGTTTCCGGTATAGTCAGTGATGGTACTTCCCTGCCCCTCATCGAATTTCCAGTATCCGATGAGACCTTCGGAAGCCGGGTCGACTTCATACGGATTGGCCTTGATATCATCGGCAGAGCGGACAATGTTCCAGAAGCGGCATTCGCTTATCATTCCGTCCATCTCTCGGCCTGCTTCGTATGAGTATCCGATGTGGAAATACTGGCTGCCTTTGTCTGACGTGTAGGGGGTCACCAGATCTATCGGATTCCATCCTGACATCACTGTGCTGGCGGCTACTTCTCCGTTGAGATAGATAATCAGTTCCCTAGTCTCCGAATTTCCAGTAACGGCGATGTGAGTCCATTCTCCAGGAGTCATTGCACAGACGGATGGATCAGCGCTTGAAGTCGGAAGATTCCCGAACGGAGTGACCACCTGCAGCTGGTTAGGCTCCAGACCATTGTCACTGATTCTTATGAGAAGCTTGCCTTCCATTCCCATCACGGACTGTATGCCCGGCTGGAACTGGCGGATATTCACAAGAGCTTCCATAGTGAAATCAGTCAATGTCCTGAACGGGTCAAGGCCAGAGCCCTCTCCGCTTCGGAATGTCGGGAACTCAATGTAATTGGATTTCTCGAAATCTGCCACGACATTGATGATGGAGCCGCCTCTGAAGACATAATATACAGCACTGGCGGATGCAAGGATATCCATTCCGGCGGAAGCGATGCTGACAGGCAGCACATACGGCCGGTCTGTCGGAAGCTGGTCAAGGTCATGGAAACTCAATGCCAGAGGAGAGGACTCTATTGTCCCTTCCTGAATGCGTGTTGAATTGGAGGACATTGTCCAGTTGGCCTCAGGAAGCATGACCGCATGGTCAAAGTAGGAGGCGTTGTATGCCTCAATCAGTGAGGCATCGGCCACAAAGGTAACATTCACCGTCTGGTCGACAGGACGGGCAACGGCAGCCACGAGCTCCGCTTCAAGAGACTTGACACTCGGTTTCAGGATGGTACTGGTGACCTTGTCTCCGGAGATGAAGACCTTGTTGTCGTATGTCCACTCCTTTTCCCTGCATGACGACATTGCCAACAGGGCAAGAACAGGGAATACAAAGTTGAATATTCTGGTTTTCATCATTTTCTAATTGTTTGAAGTATTGTTAAGAATGGATATGGCCTTGCGGGTCAGGGCATAGTTGAGAGTGGTGCCGAAATAGTCATTCCTGATGTTGCAGATACCTATACCTGCTTTTACAATGTCTGTTTCAGGCTCGACAATCCACCATGCAGTTTCCGTCACGGCCTCTACTTTATTGCCTTCGGCATTCATTATCCACCCGAGTGCCGGATCTGATGAGGATGTTGCACTTGTTGTCACGATGAAGCGGTCGGACGGGACATCTCCTGCCGCTGCGCTTCTGACTTCAAGCTCCACAGAGAGAATATTTTCCAATTCTTCAGTGTGGACCGCTATATAATCGGCATTTTCAAGGATTGACTTGTCTGCAATATGCTTCGGCTCATTGCACTCCAGTATGAAGAGCTTGTCCGGAGAAGCTGCAATCCATTCGGAAATGCGTCCTTCCATAACCGTCTGCCGGGCTTCCTCAACAGCCTTGTCCGCTTCAGGAAGATGAGATACATCCTCCGGGTCATACCATAATGATATGCCGTCGAAGCCATATTCGGCACAGAGAGGCAGCACCCTGTCAAGATATGATGAGAGATATGCCGGGAAACCGTCGGCTTCCTGTCCGGATTCATCATCCTGGGCTGCTTCATATACGGCAAGCACAGAAGCATAGTCTATCTGATAAAGTACCTTTGTCCCTTTGTCGGACTGAACCTGATGCATCTCTCTGATTTCCCATTCGTCAAGCATCTCCGGATACATCAGAACGACTGCATCAAGGCTGTCCGGAAGGGCAGAAATTCTGTCTGCCTGACTTCCCGGTACAGAAGCACTGTTGTCAAGCCAGCCTATGGCAAGCCTGTGGTCTCCGGCTTTATATTCCCTTATATTCTCAAGATATTGTCCATACTCTTCAGGGTACTGTTCGCCGAGAGTCGGAGAATTTATCCCGACGCTCTCCGGCTTTGTCCAGTCCGAGCAGGATGCAAGGGAGACGGCTGCCATTGCAAAAATTATATTTCTGAAAATTTTCATTTTTTCTCTTTTTCTATTGGAATTTTCAAATCTTTAACATTTCCTTTCGCGATATCACTTCAGGCAACATTAATTTTTCTTGGCCCACCATACATCGGTACCCATGTTGTCCGGGCCTCCGAGCATTGAGACGGCTTCTCCCATATAAGGGTTGTTGGTGTATTCTGCCTGCGGATAAGGCATCCGTCGGGCTCCCCTGCGGGAATCCACTGTTGAAGGTGCACGATTGCCGGCTTCGCTTGCCGGGAAAAGCTCCGGAAAGCCTGTCCTGCGGTAGTCGGCCCATGCCTCATTTCCGAGAATCCAGTTGGCAATCCATTTCTGGATGATGATTCTCTGCTGCATGGCTCCGTCCTCATGCCATTTCACGGAAGGTGCAGATATTGGCTCGACCCGTCCGTTGGGGTTGTCTTCCGTCCACGGGTCGGTGTAGGAAACGGTCACAGGTGTATCCTGCTGCATATAGCTGTCTGCGCCTTCAACTCCGTACTGGGAAAATGAAAGCCTTATGCCTTCCTCATAGAACTGCTGCGCAGAGCCGCCCATGTCGAATCCGTACACTCCTGCAGCTTCAGCCTTCAGGAAAGCGACTTCAGCAGCATTCATCCATACGAGAGGAGACTGTGAAGTGATGTTGATTCCTGAATACTGGTGGCCTGCTTCATTGATTGACGGGCGTTCGATGCCGCGGCGGATACCGCAGTACTGCTGGCCCGGCCATTCTGAATCTATGAAATAGGCTGCACGCCTCGGGTCATTGTAGGCATTCATGTAGCTGGTGATGTCTGCAGATGCGTGGGATTCTCCCCCGGTGCGGCACACATGGCCGTCAATATCAGCGATATTGTACCATGCCGCGGCATAGATAGGGTTGCCGGATGTACCGAATGAGGAGAATTGCGCGATGTCGGAATTGTCAGATATGAAACCTGCTGCACTGCGGGCAGCTGCTTCTGCAGCCTGCCGGGCGAAGTCTTCGTCGACATTCACGATGCGCATTGCAAGACGGAGACGGAGCGAATTGGCGTATTTGGCCCATTTGCCGATATTTCCCCCGTAAATGTAATCTGCCGTCTCCGGAACCGCAGACACCGGATATTTCAGAAGAGTGTCCACCGCGGCACCGAGCTCAGTGATCATTGTCTCATAGACCGTCTTTTCTGAATCATACGGCACTGCAATCTGTCCGTCGGCCCCTATCTGCGTATAAGGTATCGGCCCGTAGGTATCTGCCACGCGGTGCATCACTGCCACCTTGAGGATGTCGGCAAGGGCAAGAGGCACGGGGTCGTCCGTGATTCTGTTTATCTCGGTATAATTGGAATAGAACAGAGGGATGACCTGGTCGCTGGCAAGAAAGACTCTTGTCCAGTCGTCCGTGGCGTCAAACTGGGAGATTGTATACCTCCAGGAGCCGGTGTCACCGAAATACCCTCCCTGAGTACATCCGAGCAGGTTCTCCGTAAACTGCGCCGTATTTACATTGGTGGAGATGACCACTCCGGCCATGCCGTTGAGGGCCGCCCCGAGTCCATAGCCGTCTGCTTCCATCTGCTCCTTGGACACCTCATACGGGTTGGTATTGATGTTCAGGTAATTGGCTGTGCATGCCGATGCAAGGAGGGCGGCTGTTGCCACGGCAGCCATATTGAGTGAACTGAATATAGTGTTTTTCTTCATGATGCTGTCCTCCTAAAATTTGAGTCTGATGTTGAAACCGAAATTCCTCGTGCTCGGGAGCATGAAATAGTCGATTCCCTGATAATAATTGTCCGTTGTGGCAACTGATTCAGGGTCGAACGGTGCCTTGTTGTATATCATCCAGAGGTTGCGTCCGACAAGCTGGAGGGTGAGTTCACACACATTGTTCAGCATTTTGCGCGGGAAAGTGTATCCGACGGAAGCTTCCTGCAGGCGGACATTCGTGGCCGAGTATGTATAATACTGGGGCACAGGTGAGGACTCGCCGACTGTCTGGTACCATGACTGGGCGTCAACAAGGTCGCCGCCGTTGATCAGGACACCGCCATTGTCCCTTGCAATGGCAGAGGCTTCGGACACTCCGAATCCGTCTATCATCGCCTGGGTCTTGGAATACACTATTCCTCCGAGGCGTGCTGTGATGAGGAAGCCGAGATTGAAGTTGCCAATGCGGAAATTGTTGTTCCAGGCAAGGTTGGCCTTCGGCAGGACACTTCCGAGCTTTATGTATTTGTCCGGGTCACTGATGTTCTCCTTGCTGACCTGGCCGTTTTCATTTATATAAATCATCCCGTTGCTGTCCCTCTTGAGGTCCACAAGGGAGTACAGGTCCCCGAGGGAACCGCCCTCGCGGAGAATGAAGTGAGCCTGGTCGAGGCCTTCCATGTCAAGCTGAGGAATGTCAAGATGCACTCCTTCCACCACGACATCGTCTGCAAGGGAGAGAATCTTGTTGTGGTTGGTTGAGAAAGTGAAGTTGCTGTTCCAGTTGAATATGCCCCAGGTATTGTCGAATCCGAGGGAAAGTTCCAGACCATTGTTGAGGACGCTTCCTGACTGCACATACATGTTGGACCAGCCGGAGCCGACGGAAATCTTCGGGTCGAAGGTCTGGTTAAATGTCAGGGCATGGTAATATGTCGCGTCAAGATTGAAATACCTGAGGAAGCGCATGGTGAGTCCGACCTCCCACGACGATGTCCTCTCAGGCTTGAGGTTGTAGAGAGGATACTGCGTCTGGGTGTTCCATGAAGTGTTGTCCGAGTTCCATGAATACTGCGGGTTGGCGATGAATCTCTCGAATGGCACTCCGACAGATGCGTACGAACCGCGGATCTTGACATATTCAAGGAGTTCCGGCATATTGCCGATGACCTCCGACAGCACAATGGAAGCTCCGACCGAAGGATAGAAGAATGACTTCTGGTGTGAATTCGGGCCGGCGAGCTGGGACGGCCAGTCGTTTCTGCCTGTAAAGGTGAGATAATATGCACCTTTGAATCCTATTTCGGCTGAAGCAAATACGGACTGTGTCTGCTCTCTCCATCCCGACTGGAGGCGTGAAGTACGGGACTGGCTGAGGTTCATGACATTGAAGACATTGGCAAGTCCGGCACGCTCCCCTTCGATTGAGCCGTCGGAAATCGGTCCCCTCACCTGAAGGAGATCTGACCTCATGTCTGTGAATGACGCTCCGGCAGTGGCCTGCAGGCTCCAGTCATCCCAGGTCTTGTTGATGTTCACGAGCAAGTCTCCGTATATCTGCTTGTCGTCAGTCTCGGCAACCGAGTAAAGGCCTCTCTCCGACAGGTCGGTGAGGGTATTGTTGGTGGAAGCATAGTACTTCTCGGTATACTCGTTGTGCGAGTTGTCTATCCTGATTCGTCCCGATACGCTGAGCCAGTCGAATATCTGATATGAAAGACCTGCATTGAGCATATAGCGGTCCTTCTTGTTCTCGCGCAGGTTGCGGTAGTTGATCCAGTACGGGTTCTGCATTGTCAGGCCGGCAGCCCCGACAGGCCAGTACTGGGTATAGAGGTTTCTTGAAGGATCCCACCTCTCATACATCCTGATGTCCTCCCAGTCATTTCCCCTCGGGAAAAGATAGGCTCCCACTATAGGGTTGCTGTAAGTACCCTGGTTGGTCATGTTGCGGTCCTCCTGCAAGATATAGCTTGCTCCTATGTCAAACTTCATCTTGTCATTGAAGAATGATGTGGTGTTCCTGAAAGTGAAATTGTATCTGTCGTATCTGTTGTTCGGCACGACTCCCCTTGAATTGACGGCTGCTGCGGAAAGATAGAGCTGGTTCTTTTCTGTTCCTGTGGAGAATGACACACTCTCCGTGCCTGTCACACCTGTCTGGAAATAATCTTTCTTGGGGTCATAGCCGTAATTGTTCCAGGCGCTCATCTTGTTGCCCCAGCTGTAGTATCCGGCACCTGCAGAAGACAGGAGGTTTCCAGTGCCGTAGGTATTCTGGAAACGGGGAAGCACGAACGGAGTGAATATCTCCGTGTTGCTGGAAATTGTGACCGATGTTTTTCCTGCCTGTCCCTGTTTCGTCGTGATGACAATGGCACCGTTGGCCGCATCCGAGCCATAGAGGGCGGCAGCGGCGGCACCTGTCAGGACCGTCATAGACTCGATGTCCTCGGGGTTGATGTCGGCTATAGGGTCAGTGGCACCCTGCGAGCCGAACTCGGTGCCTGCGGACTTTGCCATGGTGTACATAGGCACACCGTCAATGACATAGAGGGCATTGGATGACTGCTCAATGGATTTCTGACCACGCATGATGACCTTGGAGGCACCTCCGACTCCGGAAGAGGAGGCATTGATGACAAGACCTGCGACTTTTCCGTTGAGGGAATTGACGAAGTTTGCATCCTTGTTGGCAAGCAGTTCGTCAGACTTGACTTCCTGGACATTATAGGACAGGGCCTTCTCTGCCCTTCTGATACCGAGGGCGGTGACCACAGTCCCTTCCATCATGATGGAATCGTCCTCGAGAGTGACATTGAATACTCTCCTGTTTCCGATCGGATATTCGGCTGTCTTATATCCGAGACAGGTAAATTCAAGCACGGCCGAATCCATGCCGTCAGGAAGGACAAATGAGAATTTTCCGTCAAGGTCTGTGCTTGCACCGATGGTTGTCCCCTTGATGAGCACGCCCCCCCCGATAACAGGGGTACCATACGAGTCAATGACCGTTCCGGAAATCACATTGCCTTCGGGCGATGTACTTTCCTCCTGTCCCTGACTGCGGGAAATATAGACATTGTTGCCCTGAATATCCCAGACTATGTCCTTGCCACCAAACATCTTGTCAAGAACGGCAGCAATAGGCTGGTTCTCGGCGTCAATGCTCACAAGCATGTCCATATCCACCTGGTCCATCAGGAAAAGATAGTCCGACTGCTGCTCAAGGGCTTCCACCGCCTGATGAAGAGGAGCGTTGTCCATCTTCAGGGTGATTCCGTCCTGAGCATACGCCGCAAGCGGAGAGAAAACCGCCACGGCCGCTGTCACCAGCAGCAGTCTGAAGATTTTGATTAACAGACTTTTGTTCATAGACATTAATGAATTATTAGTTTTATTACAGTATTATCTCAGAAAACAATATGTGGGAATACATTGTCTGTCAGCGTATTATCACAGAACCTGTCTCAAAATTGCGTTCCCAGCTGAAGTCGCTGGCCTTTGAGAGCACGCCAAGAGCATGATCCAGCCCTTCCGACACCCTTATTTTGCCCCAGGTATACCGTACGACAGGCATTTCTTTCCTTTCTATTATTATATCCACATCAAAAAGCAGCTCAAATTTGCGCATAAGTTCGTCAAACGGCACACCGGCCACATCTACGAGGCCCTTTGTCCAGCATTCCACGCTCCCCGCATCAGATATTCTGGACATAATGAAACCGTCACCGTCGGTGCGGATCATCTCGTTTGGCCGAAGCAGATATTCGGAATCATTGCCCGGGAGCAGACTCCTGACCTTGACAGCCCCGCGCAGCAGAGCGGCGGAAAAACTTCCGGACTCGCTGTCGACTGCAACATTGAACTTGGTGCCAAGCACTGAAATGACTGAAGCGAAAGTCTCCACATTGAAGGGTCTGTCCTCATCCCTGGCCACATCGAACATGGCTTCCCCGGAAATGAGATGTACAGTCCGGTCTTTCCCGGAAAAAACGGCAGGATATTCTATCTCCGTCCCGGAATTAAGCCACATTGTAGTCCCGTCGCTCAGGACAAGCTCCATGCTTTTCCCGGCAGGCACCCTGATGACCTGGGTCATTGATGACATCTTCTCTTCTGCAGCTCTGAATGAAATCACGGACGAGAATACTGCGACAACGGCAAGCACTGCCGCCGCAGCAGCGCAGGAGATAAGCCTGCGCACATGGGAATTGCGGGAAGTCCGGGGACCGGCGGACGGCGAAAGTGCTTCACGGACCGGCAGCGATGAGGATTTCTCGGATTCGCCATAAAGGACCATACCTATATATAATGTATGCACATCATTGAACTCACGGGCCCGGCTGCCGTCAGGATCATCCGCAAGCCATTGCAGCACTTCCTGTTCCTCTTCCGGAGTCACAGCGCATTTGAAATATCTTATGAGCAGATATGTATCCATAGATATGAATTTGACATATTATAGACACCTGAGCTCTGTTTCCGGACTCCATAAAATTGCGATTTTTTTCAAAAAAAAGCATATATTTGCCATGATGTAGAAATATGACCACATAATTAAATTGGAAATAATCTTATGACGGAAACTCAACAGAAAAAGCATTCCCCCCTCACATGGGTACCGAGCGCATATTTTGCGATGGGAATGCCGTTTGTAATCCTTAATATGGTATGTGTCCTGATGTTCAAGGGGCTGGGGATAGAAGACAGCCAGATTGCACTTTGGACATCAATAATAATGTTCCCGTGGACAATAAAGTTTCTGTGGAGTCCGTTCCTTGAAATATTCAAGACCAAGAAATTCTTTGTAGTCGCCACGCAGCTGATTTCCGGAGTAGGCTTCGGTCTTGTGGCGCTGGCTCTGCATCTTGACCATTTCTTCGCCATCTCCATAGCCATCCTTGCCGTCATCGCCCTCAGCGGGGCAACTCATGACATTGCCCTTGACGGACTGTACATGGCCGAGCTCAGCAAGACTGACCAGGCCAAATACATAGGATGGCAGGGGGCCTTCTATAATCTTGCCAAGCTCATAGCGACAGGTCTTCTTGTCTATATTGCAGGCGTGCTCATAAACCATTACGAGAAATCCGGAGCCACTGCACAGGAGGCTGCGCTGCCCGCATGGACCGTCATAATGCTTGCCTGCTGCGCAATTCTCGTACTGCTGAGCATCTGGCACAGGATAATACTTCCGTCCAGCCAAAAGGAAAATACCGCTGCCGGCAGGACATCCGCAGACATAATGAAAGAGCTCGGGGAAGTCATCAGAGACTTCTTCACAAAGAAGCACATTTGGCTGTACATAGCCTTCATCATACTTTACAGGCTGGGAGAAGGATTCGTCATCAAGATTGTGCCGCTCTTCCTCAAGGCCGACAGGGCCGTAGGAGGACTGGGACTCAGCGAGCAGCAGATAGGAGTCTACTACGGGTCATTCGGTGCTGCGGCTTTTGTAATCGGGTCGCTTTTCGCAGGATATTATATTGCACACCTCGGTCTGAAGAAAGCGCTTTTCTCGCTCGTGTGCATATTCAACATTCCGTTCCTTGTATATACATATCTCGCATGGGTACAGCCTGAATCCATATGGCTCATCGGAGGTGGGATTGTCCTTGAATATTTCGGATATGGATTCGGATTTGTGGGGCTGACACTTTTCATGATGCAGCAGGTAGCTCCGGGGAAGCACCAGATGGCACATTATGCATTTGCATCCGGTATCATGAACCTGTCAGTAATGGTGACCGGAGCAGTATCCGGATTCTTGAGCGATGCACTGGGATACAAGATTTTCTTCGCCGTGGTGATGATTGCCGTGATCCCGGTATTCATCATGACTAAATTCCTGCCATTCACTTATCCCGACAATGCGGCAAAGTCAGACAATTGAATTGATATAGAATCACAACAATAACAATTATTTATATTATAATGGACACCAAAATCAAAATCGCCGGCAATCCCCTTCCGGGGATGCCATGGGAAGACAGGCCAGCAGGCAGGTCTGATGTAATGTGGAGATATTCAGCCAATCCTGTGATTCCACGCAATCTTCTTCCTGATTCCAACAGTATATTCAATTCTGCAGTTGTTCCTTTCAAGGACGGTTATGCGGGAGTGTTCCGCGTCGATGACACCAACATCAGGATGACCCTTCATGTCGGTTTCTCTAAAGACGGACTCAAGTGGGACCTCAACCCGGAGCCGCTCAGATTCCAGTGCGACATCCCTGAAGTCGGGGAATGGGTATACGGCTACGACCCGCGCGTATGCAAGATTGAAGACAAATATTTCGTCACATGGTGCAACGGCTACCACGGCCCTACAATAGGCGTGGCATGGACAGAGGATTTCAAGACTTTCCACCAGATAGAGAATGCATTCCTCCCGTACAACCGCAACGGGGTGCTCTTCCCGCGCAAGATCAACGGACGCTATGCCCTCCTTTCCCGTCCGAGCGACACAGGACACACTCCTTTCGGAGACATATTCTATTCAGAGTCCCCTGACCTCGAGTTCTGGGGCAGGCACCGTTTCGTGATGGGGCCGTCTCCATTTGAAAAGAGCGCATGGCAGTGCTGCAAGATAGGCGCAGGCCCTATCCCTATCGAGACTTCCGAGGGATGGCTCATGTTCTATCACGGAGTGCACCGCACCTGCCAGGGATACAACTACTCTTTCGGCTCGGCCCTTCTCGACCTTGACCAGCCGTGGAAAGTGATTGCACGCACTGGCCCATACCTCCTTCATCCTGAGACTCTTTACGAGTGCACCGGAGATGTGCCTAACGTGACATTCCCATGTGCAGCCCTTCATGACCCGGAGACAGGCAGGGTGGCCGTATACTACGGATGTGCTGACACGGTAGTGGGACTTGCCTTCGGATACATTCCTGAAATCATCGACTTCACGAAGAAGACGAGCATTCTCTGAAAATGAAATCAGACAGGGCCTTTGCCTGAGGCAGACAGCTGATTTGCCGCAGGCGGGGCTCTTTCCATAAAAACAGAACTGATGACCAGAACACTTGCAGCCACATTGGCAAAAATTGCAGCCGTAGCCGCAGCATTCCTCGCTGCCGCAGGAACGGCATCGGCGGACAGCGGCACGGCAGCCGCTGAAGACGGGAAAGTAACCGGATATGTGGACCCGTTCATCGGAACTACCAATTTCGGGACAACAAATCCTGGAGCAGTCTGCCCCAACGGAATGATGTCCGTATCCCCATTCAATGTGATGGGGTCGGAACTGAATGTCTACGACAAGGACAGCCGCTGGTGGTCCACGCCCTATTGCTTTGAAAACAAATTCTTCACGGGATTCTCACATGTGAATCTCAGCGGAGTCGGATGTCCTGAACTCGGGGCCCTGCTGACGATGCCGACTTCCGGACCTCTCCAGGTCGACTACAGGCTATACGGCTCCGAATATTCCGAAGAAGACGCCGAGCCGGGCTATTATACCAATCTGCTGACAGCCTATGGCATCAGGACAGAGGTGACTGCAACTGACAGGACCTCCGCCGAGCGCTACACCTTCCCGGCAGGCAAAGCGAACATCCTGCTCAATCTCGGAGAAGGACTGACCAACGAGACCGGGGCATGGGTAAGAAAAGTCAGCGACACGGAAATTGAAGGGATGAGGCTTCTCGGTACCTTCTGCTACAATCCGCAGGCCGTGTTCCCCATCTACTTCGTGATGAGAGTCAGCAAGACACCTGCTGAAAGCGGCTACTGGAAGAAACAGAGGCCGATGACAGGGGTGGAGGCCGAGTGGACCCCGGACAACGGCAAGTACAAGCTGTACACAAGATACGGCCGTGACATGGCCGGAGACGACATAGGCTACTGGTTCACTTTCGACACTGAGGAAGGCGAACAGATTGAAGTGCAGATGGGCGTGTCATTCGTAAGTACTGAGAATGCGAGGGAGAACCTCAATGCGGAGCAGGACGGCTTCAATTTTGACAAAGTCAGGGCAGAGGCAGCCGGCAAATGGGAGTCCGACCTCTCCAGGATAAAGGTGAGCGGAGGCAGCGAAAGGGACCTGACGGTATTCTACACAGCACTTTACCATGCCCTCATACATCCGAATATACTCAACGACGTGAACGGAGAATACCCTCTGATGGAAAATGACGGAGTGGGCACCGTCGAGGAAGGACATACCAGATACACCGTATTCTCTCTCTGGGACACCTACCGCAACCTGCACCAGCTCATGACCCTTGTATGGCCGGACAGGCAGACCGACATGGTAAGGTCCATGATAGGTATATATGAGGAATGGGGCTGGATGCCGAAATGGGAGCTCTACGGAAGGGAAACCTTCACTATGGAGGGGGACCCTGCCATTCCCGTCATAGCCGACACTTGGTTCAAGGGTCTGAAGGACTTTGACATCCAGACAGCATGGGAGGCTTTCGTGAAATCTGCCGACACTCCTGGGGCACAGAACAGGATGCGTCCTGATGTGGACCCGTACATCTCTGAAGGATATATTCCTCTCGGCGTATATTCAGCCGACCTTTCCGGTGACAATGCCGTGTCCCACGCCCTTGAATACTATATTGCCGACCACGCCCTGTCCCTGCTTGCCGATTCCCTCGGACACAAGGATGAGGCTGAGAAATACAGACAGCGCTCACTCGGCTACAGGCATTACTGGTGCCCGGAATACGGCACGCTCAGGCCGCTGATGAAGGACGGGACTTTCTACTCGCCGTTCAATCCGCGCCAGGGAGAAAACTTCGAGACGGCGCCGGGATTCCATGAGGGAAGCGCATGGAACTACACATTCTATGTGCCTCACGATGTGAAAGGCCTTGCCAGGCTCATGGGCGGGCAGAAAAAATTCGTCGACAAGCTCCAGATGGTGTTTGACGAGGGGCTGTACGACCCTGCCAACGAACCGGACATAGCGTACGCGTATCTGTTCAGCTATTTCAAGGGACAGGAATGGAGAACGCAGGAACAGGTGGCAAGGCTGCTCGACACATATTACAGGCCGGAGCCTGACGGAATCCCGGGTAACGACGACACAGGCACAATGTCAGCCTGGGCAGTGTTCTCGATGATGGGCTTCTATCCTGACTGTCCGGGAGAGCCGCACTACACTTTCACGACTCCGAGATTCGAGAAGGTGGAAATCACGCTTGACCCGAAATATTCAGGCAAGGACAGGCTCGTCATCACCAGGACTCCGGGAGATGAGATGAAATACATCGACGGCATCACTGTCGGAGGCAAGAAATACGGCAGCTACAGGATTGACCACAAGACACTCACAGGCAGCGGAGAAATCGATTTCCGCCTCCGCACCACACGCACAAGATAAGACAGAATCACGATAAGACATCACCGATATTCATAACATAATAAAATAACCACAGCGATGAAATATTCATTTCTGACAATTCCGGCAGTTGCTGCTCTCTGTCTCATGGGAACAGGGTGCGCCCAAGGCTCCGCCGACGAAAGCTACACCAGTTATGTGAACACAAAAATCGGTACCGGAGGCCACGGACATGTATTTGTCGGGGCAAATGTCCCGTTCGGACTTGTCCAGCTCGGACCTACCAGCATCCCGCAGACCTGGGACTGGTGCTCGGGCTACCATGAAAGCGACTCCACGGTAATCGGCTTCTCCCACACCCACCTGAGCGGCACCGGAATCGGAGACCTCTTTGACATCACGGTAATGCCTGTAATCGGTGAAGTGACATACGCCCGCGGCACTGAAGATGCCCCTCAGTCCGGACTCTGGTCATACGCGGACAGGACAAGGGAAGTCAGCCGTCCGGGATACTACTCCGTACCTCTTGAAAGATACGGCATCACGGCTGAACTGACTGCGACAAAGAGAGTCGGTCTCCACAAGTATACCTTCCCTGCTTCAGAAGAGGCAGCAATCGTATTTGACCTTGAGAACGGCGGATGCTGGGACAAGGCCACGGAAGTTCACATCGAGGCTGTCGGCGACAATGCCGTCAAGGGATGGAGATACTCTGAAGGCTGGGCAAAGGACCAGAAAATATATTTCACCGCCGAATTTTCAAAGCCGTTCGACAGCTTTGAGGTCTGCGGGGACAACAGCATGTACGGCAGGGCATCATTCAAGACAACCGAAGGCGAGGAGATAATGCTGAAAGTGGCCCTCTCCCCTGTCAGCACAGAGGGTGCGCAGGCCAACATGACTGCAGAACTCGCAGGATGGGACTTTGATGCCGTAGCCAAGGCCGCCGACAAGGCTTGGAATGAGGAGTTGTCAAAGATCAGGATTGAGACTGACGACGAGCAGGCAAGGGAAATCTTCTATACGGGACTGTACCATACCATGATTGCCCCGTCAGTATTCTGCGATGTGAACGGTGACTACCGCGGTGCCGACGGCAAGATGCACGCCAACGACGGATTCACCAATTACACGACATTCTCACTTTGGGATACATACAGGGCTGCGATGCCTCTGATGACAATCATTCATCCTGAAAAAATGAATGACATGGTCAACACCATGCTGCACATCTATCAGCAGCAGGGCAAGCTTCCGGTATGGCATCTCATGGGCTGCGAGACCGACTGCATGGTCGGCAATCCGGGCATTCCGCCTGTTGCTGACGCCATCCTCAAAGGCTACGACGGCTTCGACCGCCAGCTTGCGCTTGAAGCCATGAAGGCATCGGCTGTCACTCCGGACAGGGGCCAGGACCTCAGGATGAAGTACGGCTACATCCCTTGCAATCTCATGAACGAATCTGTTGCATACGACATGGAATATGCTCTTGCAGACTGGGCACTTGCACAGGCGGCGAAGGCTCTCGGAGACGAGGAGACCTACAGCCATTTCCTTGAAAGGAGCCGTTCATACAAGAATTTCTTCGACCCTGAGACCGGGTTCATGAGAGGGAAGGACAACAAGGGGAAATTCCGCACTCCGTTCAATCCTTTCGCCTCCACCCACAGGGAGGATGACTACTGCGAAGGAAACGCATGGCAGTACACATGGCTCGTGCCGCACGACTTTGAGGGACTCGTGGAGTGCTTCGGGTCCAAGGAAGCCTTCCTTGAGAAGCTTGATGAACTTTTCACAGTCTCTTCCGAAATCGAGGGAGGGAACACATCTCCTGACATTTCCGGCCTCATAGGACAGTATGCGCACGGAAACGAGCCGAGCCACCACATCATCTATTTCTACACGATGGCCGGACAGCCGTGGAAAGCGGCCGACAGAGTGCGCGAAGTGCTCAGCATGCTGTATCATGATGCCCCTGACGGACTTTCAGGCAATGAGGACGTGGGACAGATGTCATCCTGGTACATTCTTTCTTCCCTGGGCTTCTATCAGGCGGAGCCTGCCGGAGGAAGATACTGGTTCGGGTCCCCGCTCTTCGACAAGGCTGAAATCCGCACTGAAGGCGGAATATTCACCGTAATAGCTGAAAACAACAGCGCTGAGAACAAGTACATCCAGAAAGTCATGCTCAACGGACAGGAATACAGGAAGCCTTACATCGACTTTGCAGACATCAAGGCAGGCGGAGAACTTGTCCTGACCATGGGCAATGCCGAAACACTTTGGTACTGAATGACAGAAACAGAAATTTCAGCCCGGGAATTTGAAGAGACCTTTCTGAAATACCGGGAGAAATACATTGCAATAGCGCGATCATACGTAAGAGATGAACTGGCAGCCGAAGATATAGTCTCCGGCTGCTTTGCCACATATTGGGAAAACCGGAAACAGACAGGACTCTCGGAATCGCTTCATGCCTATCTGCTGAAATCCGTCAGAAACAGGTCAATCAACTGGCTGAGAGACAAAGCCAGACGCGCGGAAATAGACGAAGAGCAGAGGAACATCATGATGGGCAGGATAAAAGTGATGCAGCAGGAGGAACTCAGCGACATTTTCAAATCTGAAGTTTCCGCCATTTTCAGAAGGCTGATGGAGAAGATGCCGGAAATGACCAGGCAGATATTCTTCTCAAGCCGCTTTGAAGACCTTACTTACGAAGAGATTGCAGCCAAATACAATGTCTCCCCCCGAAAAGTCAAGAGAGAGATACAGTCTGTCCTCTCAATGATGAGAAAATCCCTCAAGGATTATCTACCTGCTCTTCTTGTGCCTATAGTGGCATTGTTTCTGTAGAACGGAGGCCGAAATTTTGTATATTTGTCAACTGCATCCGTACGGGTGCATATATTTGTGAAAATAAAACATAGAATGAAAAAAATTATTTTTGCCATCGGCTCCCTGTTTGTTGCAGGAAGTCTTTTTGCTGCAGAAGAATCTCCGCTGTGGTTAAGGAGGAACAGCATTTCACCGGACGGTAAGCAGATTGCATTCTGTTATGAGGGAGATATTTTCACTGTCCCTGCCGAAGGCGGGCAGGCAACGCAGATAACTTCCAATGCCGCGTATGATTCGGATCCGCTCTGGACTCCCGACGGGAAAAATATCATATTCAGTTCATACAGAGACAAGACCAAGGACATATACATGACTTCCTCAGAGGGGGGAACACCGGTCAGGATAACGGATTATCCTGGGAATGAGACACCTCTCGCTGTTCTCCCGGACGGAAGCATACTGTTTTCCGCAGCGCTGCAGGCCGATGCGGCATACGGGGACTTCCCCGGAACGGCACAGATATTCCTCGTCAAAAATCCCGGAGAACGGCCGAGGATGGTTACTTCCCTCCCCATTTCAGCACTGAGTGTCAGCGAAGACGGCACTGTCCTCTACGAAGACCGCAAAGGATATGAGGATCCGTTCAGAAAGCACCATACATCCTCTGTCACAAGGGACATATGGCTCTATACTCCGGCAGAGCCGCAGGAGAAAGGCGGAAAGAAAGGCATCGGCACGGATCCTGACTGGAAGCATTTCAGCATCAACGGACAAGGGACATTCACAAAACTTTCATCTTTCAAAGGAGAAGACAGGAATCCGGTATTTGCAGCAGACGGAGACACTTTCTATTATCTGAGCGAGGAAGACGGCACGTCAAATATCTACAGAAGCTCAATCTCTGCTCCGGACAAGAGCGTTCAGCTCACTTCTTTCACAAGACATCCTGTCAGATATCTCTCTTCATCTTCCGACGGGCTGCTTTCATTCTCATGGAACGGGGAACTGTATACCCTCCGAGAGGGCGAAGAACCGGCAAAAGTCAGAGTGGGCATAATATCTGACAACAACGAAAGGGAAAGCATATACAGGACCATTTCAAGCGGGGCAACGGGTCTTGCCGTCTCGCCCAACGGGAAAGAGGTTGCCGTAGTGGCAAGGGGCGACGTGTATGTGGCATCCATTGAATTCGGGACCACAAGGAGGATAACCGATACTCCGCAGCAGGAAAGGAATGTGTGCTTCTCGCCTGACGGAAAGACACTTTATTATTCATCCGAGCGCAACGGGCACTGGGGCATTTATTCGGCTGCATTGACTGAAAAGAACGACAAATATTTCACCTACTCGGTAAAATTTGAAGAAAAACTGATTACTGATCCGGGACAGACCTGTTTCCAGCCATCGGTATCCCCTGACGGGAAATGGCTCGGATTCCTTCGTGACAGGACAGAAATTGTCATAAAGAACATAAAGTCCGGCAAAGAGAAATCCCTGCTGAAAAATGTAAATTATTCATATACGGACGGGGACCAGAGCTTTGAATGGAGTCCGGACAGCCGATACATCCTCTGCAACTGGCAGGGGAACGGAGGCTGGAACAATGAGGATATCGCCTTGATTGACATTGAGACGGGCGAAGTGACCGACCTCACCCAAAGCGGATATACCGATGCAGCCTTCAGATGGGCTGCCAAAGGGAAAGCCATGACATGGATGTCTGACAGGGCGGGCTACCGCAGTCACGGAAGCTGGGGTGCGGAATATGACATCTACGCCATGTTCTTTGACGGAAAGGCTTTCCATAAATTCACCAGGGACAAGGAAGAGGATGAAATGGAAAACCTCCTTGCCACAGAAAAAGAAGAAAAAAAGGAAGCCAAGGATTCAACAAAAGCGGAGAAAAAGACAGAAAAACTTGTGCTTGACCTTGATAACAGAGAAGACAGGACAATCAGGCTGACCAGATTCTCCGGCAGACTGGCCGACCACTACCTCAAGCAGGACGGAAGCAAGCTGTACTATATCACAAGACTTGAGAAAAGCATGGACCTCTGCGTGCTTGACATCAAAGAGCAAAGCATAACAGTGCTTGCCAAAAATGTCTATGGAAGCCTCTATCCCGATGCCGAGGACCATTGGCTCTATGTGCTTGGAGGAAGCGGAGTGTCCCGAATCGACATGAATTCCGGAGCCAAGGAAATGATATCTTTCTCCGGAGAATTCGACTACAGGCCAAGGCTTGAAAGGGAATACATCTTCAACCATGTCTGGAAACAGGTGCAGGAGAAATTCTATGACCCGGACATCCATGGCATAGACTGGGCAGGATACAGGGATGACTATTCGAGGTTCCTTCCTTATATCAACAACAACTTTGACTTCCAGGAAATGCTCTCGGAGATGCTCGGAGAGCTCAACGGTTCGCATACAGGAGCAAGATATTATTATCGGTCCGGAGTCAACATGGGAACTCTCGGACTCATTTATGACTGGAACTATGCCGGTGACGGACTCAGAATCCAGGAAGTACTGAAGGGAGGACCAGCGGCAGTCGCTGACCCCGAAATCAAGGCCGGGGATATAATAGCATCAGTCAACGGCAAGGAAATCAAGGCCGGAGAGAACTGGCTTCCGCTTCTTACAATGAAGGCCGGGGACAAAATTCTGCTCGGCATCAGGAAGAACGGCAAAAAGTACGAAGAACTCTATGTAGAGGCCGGATACACCGACCACGATCTTCTGTACAGGAGATGGGTACGGCAGCGCGAGGAAATGGTAGAAAGGCTTTCTGGAGGCCGTGTGGCATATGTCCATGTGGCAGGCATGGATTCCGAGAGCTTCAGGAATGTCTACTCCAGACTTCTCGGCAAATACAGGACCTGCGAAGCAGTAATTGTGGACACAAGGCACAACGGAGGCGGCTGGCTCCATGATGACCTTGCAACCCTTCTTGACGGGAAAGCATACATCAGATTCGAGCCGAGGGGCCAGTATATCGGCACAGAGCCTTACAGCAAATGGACGAAACCGTCGTGCGTACTCATCGGAGAAGACAACTATTCGGACGCATCCGGGTTCCCGTATGTATACAAGACCCTCGGCATCGGCAAGCTCATAGGAGCCCCGGTGCCCGGCACAATGACGGCAGTATGGTGGGAGCAGCAGATTGACCCGACCATCATCTTCGGCATCCCGCAGGTAGGAGCCGTGGGCATAAAGGAAGGCAGATACCTTGAGAATCTTCAGATAGAACCGGACATTCCTGTATACAATGACCCGGCATCCGTACTTAACGGCCGCGATCTCCAGCTGGAGAAAGCGGTTGAGGAAATGCTGAAGGAAATAGGAACTTCTGAAGACAAATAGGGGGCATAACATCATGGACAGGAAAATTGTCATAATACCGACATACAACGAAAAAGAAAATATTGAAAAAATCATCAGGGCGGTATTTGCCCTTGACGGTTTATACAATATCATTGTAATAGAAGACGGCTCGCCTGACGGTACAGGGGAGATTGTCAGGCGTCTTCAGACTGAATTTCCTGACAGGCTCTTCATGATTGAACGCTCCGGAAAACAGGGGCTTGGAACGGCATATATCACGGGATTCAAATGGGCCATAGAAAAAGGATATGACTATATATTTGAAATGGATGCCGATTTCTCGCACAATCCGGAAGACCTGCCGAAGCT
Organism: uncultured Bacteroidales bacterium; assembly: GCA_949286415.1. Classification (GTDB taxonomy): domain Bacteria; phylum Bacteroidota; class Bacteroidia; order Bacteroidales; family UBA932; genus Cryptobacteroides. The sequence continues at coordinate 92,811 of CASEBV010000010.1, read as the reverse complement.
GTATGAGGCATGCAGCATTGACGGGGCAGACCTTGCCATCGGGTCAAGGTATTGCAACGGGATAAGCGTGATCAACTGGCCTATAGGACGCGTGATAATGTCGTATTACGCATCGGTATATGTCAGAAAAGTCCTGGGCATGAAGGTGTATGACACGACAGCAGGATTCAAGTGCTACAGGAGAAAAGTCCTTGAGACCATCGACCTTGACAATGTGAAGATGAAAGGATACGGCTTCCAGATTGAGATGAAATACTCTACTTTCAAACTCGGATTCAAAATCAAGGAAGTCCCTATCATATTTGTCGACAGAAAGGAGGGAACATCCAAGATGAGCAGCGGAATCTTCGGGGAAGCATTCTGGGGTGTCCTCAAGATGAAGTTCCGCAAAATTAAGCCGCGTGTCCGGACCCAGGCCGGCAAAGCATAAAAAGTATATGGAATATCTTCTGCATAATGCCACAATTGTCACCGGGAAGTTCTCCCGAAGGGGAAGCATCGCGGTTTCCGGCGAACGGATAAGAGACATCTGGCTTGAGGAGAAAGGGCTTGCTGTCCCGTCTGACAGGGAGAAAGCAGTACGGTGGGACAATCTGCCCGCTGCAACAGTATCAGAGCATCCTTCATGCCGCGTGCTGGACTTGACCGGGAAGATGGTCTTTGCCGGGGGCATCGATGCGCATGTTCATTTCAGGGAGCCGGGAATGACTCACAAGGCTGATATGGAAAGCGAATCGGAGGCGGCACTTCTGGGCGGAGTCACTTCTTTCATTGACATGCCGAACACTGCTCCTCCGACCACATCGGCGGAAAGACTCTCGGAAAAGCTTGCACTTGCAGACGGCCGGTGCCATGCCAACTACGGCTTCCACATCGGTGCGACGAACAGCAATCTGCAAGAGATTGACAGAGTGCTCCGCAACGGCTGGAACGATGGGGCAAAAGCCATTTCAAAAGCTGATTTCGGAGGCATAAAAGTCTTCATGGGGTCATCAACCGGCAATATGCTCGTAGATGATGATGAGGCGCTGGCAGGATTCTTCCGTGAAAGTGAAAAGATTGTCCTTGTACACAGCGAAGACGAGACAATAATCAGAAAAAATCTCGCAGACGCAGAAGCAAGGTATGGGGAAAATATTCCGTTCAGGGCCCACAAAGACATCAGAAGCCGCAGCGCCTGCATAAAATCAACCGCAAGGGCGCTTGAACTCGCAATGAAATACGGGACAAGGCTGCACATACTTCACGTGTCCACAAGAGAAGAGACAGAAATGATCCGGGCGGCAAAGACTTACAGCCGGCACATCACGGCGGAGACTTCCGCCAATTATCTGTGGTTCTGTTCGGATGACTATGACAGAATGGGCAGCAGGCTCAAGTGCAATCCGTCAGTAAAGGACGCTGAAGACAGGTCAGCCCTGCGCCAAGCCCTCAAAAGCGGCATCATCGACACAATAGGCTCTGACCATGCCCCGCATCTTGCCGGGGAGAAAGACAGAAAATATCTCTCGGTCCCGTCAGGTCTTCCGTCAATCAGACAGACTCTTCCAGTGCTGATGACTGTTGCCGCCGAAGAAGAAATTCCGGCAGAAAGAATTGCGTCATTATTCTCTGAGAAAGCCGCCGAAATGTTCGTAATAAGAGAAAGAGGTTTCCTTAAGCCGGGTTATTATGCGGACATCACTGTCGTTGACCCGGACAAGGAATGGATTGTATCACAGAAAACAGACGGCTACAGATGCGGATGGACCCCATACGAAGGCATCAGGCTCCGCGGCAAGGTCGAATATGTGTTCATCAACGGGAGACTTGCTGTGGAAAACGGCAAAAAGACAGACTGCCGGACTTCGGGACAAAGGCTGTCATTTGGTTGAATGACATCAGGATGATTATATGGACACAGGAAAGAATGTCTCCGGTAAAGAAGCCGGCAAAAAAAAGTCCGGCATCATCACTTACACAGTATCTACCTTCGCAATTGTACTGTGGGGGATTTCATATATCTGGATCAACAGACTCATATCCCTTGGGATACCTGTGACATATTTTGTCTTTGTCAGGATACTTCTTGCCGGATTCATACTCTTCCTTCTCAATGCGGCAATGGGAAGGATAACCCCGATAAAGAGGGCTGACCTTCCGAAGTTTCTCCTTCTTGCATTCTGCGAGCCTTTCATTTACTTTATCTGCGAGTCACTCGGCATACAGCAGACGGGCTCCCCTACCCTGAGTGCGATGATAATCGCCACAATCCCGCTGTTCTCGACAGGCGCAGGAATACTTTTCTTCAATGAAAGAATCAGCAGAATCAATATCACAGGAATAATCCTTTCTCTCGTCGGAATAGCTCTTGTCGTAATGGAGAAAGGCAGGCCGGGAGAACATTTCATCTTCGGCATTCTTTTGCTGCTGATTGCTGTCATCAGCGAAGTGGGCCATGCATCGCTCACAAAAAGCCTGTCCGGGAACTACACCAGCCAGACAATTGTCATGTACCAGTTCCTCATAGGCTCGGTCTATCTGCTGCCGTTGTTCATTTTCAAGGGTCTCGACAATTTTTCAGCGGAAAAATACATGAGTCTGGAAGTATGGTATCCGATCATCTGCCTTGGAGTATTCTGCTCAAGCATGGCATTTTCTCTGTGGGTCAGTACAATCAAGCATCTCGGAGTCGCCAGGTCCAGCATATTTTCAGCACTAATACCGGTAGTGGCCGCTGTCGCCGCATGGGTTCTCGGACATGAAGAGCTTTCCATGCGCCAGTTCATCGGCATACTGATTTCCGCAGGAGGTGTAGTCATGTCGCAATACACCGGAAAGACAAAGAAGGTGACCGGGAAATGAATCCTGCCACCTTCTTCAGATAATTCCAATAAAAATCTACAGCTATTTCCTGTCCTGGACAGAAGCCTTGTCTTTGCTCTGCTGGGCTTTGTCCGCAGCCTTCTGCGCAGTATCAGGACGATATTCCTTGGCCATGGTCTCGTACTCCTCGACCGTTATCATCTTGCATGTGCCGTTGAAGACAGAATCCAGCTCCACAATGAGCTTTCTGACCTTAAGATTTCCGTTTACGGCGCATCCGGCCTTGAGAGATGTAGTGTCCTTGATAATCAGATTGCCTCCGACTTTGCCCCAGATGTCAATATTTGTACATACCACATCCCCATTGACTTCAGCTGTTTCTCCCACTACGACTTTGCCGTCCGTATACAGTTTCCCTTCAAAGCCGCCGTCGACACGGATGTCGGAAGATGATCTCATCTCACCGTTGATATATGTGCCTGATGAAATCCTGCTTACGGAATTGATATTAACTTGCGGTTCAGACTTTCCCATATTCTTTGCTTTATTATGTTTTTTTATAAAAATCATATTATTGACTGAAATCAGAGATTACGCCCGTGACAATTCTTGTATTTCTTTCCGGAGCCGCATGGACAAGGGTCATTTCTCCCGACAGTCTTCTCCACATGTACCGGAGCATTGCTCTTCGGGGCACCTCCGTTGGTGACAAGATCCGTCCTGCTGGTCTGCATCCGGCTCATGTCCGGCTTGCGCTGCTGGGCAGGAGCCTGCACTGGAGCAGCATCCCTGAGCGGAATGAAAGCCCTGAACAGGAATGACAGGATGTCCTTGCTCAACGACTCGAGCATATTCTTGAACAGATTGAAGCTCTCGAACTTGTATATGAGGAGAGGATCCTTCTGCTCGTATGTAGCATTCTGGACCGACTGCTTGAGGTCATCCATATCACGAAGATGCTCTTTCCAATGTTCGTCGATCTGATAAAGGGTGATGGCCTTTGTAAGGGAACGGGCAATTTCCTTTCCTTCTGTCTCGTATGCCTTCTTGAGATTGACAGACAGTGTCATCATCTTGCGGCCGTCTGAAATAGGAATGGCAATATTCTGATAGATGGCCCCCTGCTTCTCAAAGACATCCTTGACAACCGGCCATGCCTTCTGAACCATGGTGTCCATCCTTCTCTTGTAGACATCAAGCATATTGTGGAAAAGGCGTTCTGATATTTCCTGCTTCCTGGCCTTGCTGTAGAACTCGGCGTCAAATCCCGGGTCAATGGAGAGGGACCTCATCACGAACTCAGTGAAGGACTCATAGTCATAGCCTTCACAGCTTTCTACCACGATGTCCGACATGTCCTGCATCATATTCATGACATCAATCTCAACTCTCTCGCCGGAAAGCGCGTTGCGGCGCCTTGTATATATGACTTCCCTCTGGGAGTTCATCACATCATCGTATTCGAGGAGTCTCTTGCGGATACCGAAATTGTTCTCCTCCACCTTCTTCTGAGCTCTCTCTATGGAACTTGAAAGCATGCTGTTCTCAAGAGCCTCATCATCCTGCATGCCCATCTTGTCCACCACGGCGGCAATCCTTTCTGAGCCGAAGAGCCGCATGAGCTTATCTTCAAGTGAGACATAGAATGTGGATGATCCCGGGTCTCCCTGTCGGCCGGCACGTCCGCGGAGCTGCCTGTCGACGCGGCGGCTGTCGTGACGCTCTGTACCTATGATGGCCAGACCGCCGGCCTTGCGGACCTCATCCGAAAGCTTGATGTCGGTACCACGGCCCGCCATGTTGGTGGCAATTGTGACAGTACTCCTCTGCCCGGCCTGTGCAACTACTTCCGCCTCCCGTGCATGCTGCTTTGCATTCAGGACCTGATGCTGGATGCCGCGGAGCTTGAGCATCCTGCTCAGGAGCTCGGAAGTCTCCACATCCGTCGTACCCACAAGCACCGGACGGCCTTCCGAAGTGAGTTCCACTATCTTGTTTATGACGGCATCGTACTTGGCTTTCTTTGTCTTGTATATCAAGTCGTTGTTGTCAATCCTGGCTATAGGCCTGTTGGTCGGGATGACTACAACATCCAGCTTGTAGATGGACCAAAACTCCCCTGCCTCAGTCTCCGCAGTACCGGTCATGCCGGCGAGCTTGTGATACATTCGGAAATAGTTCTGCAGCGTAATGGTGGCGAATGTCTGTGTGGCAGCCTCCACCTTCACATTCTCCTTGGCTTCGACAGCCTGATGCAGTCCGTCGCTCCATCTGCGCCCCTCCATTATACGGCCGGTCTGCTCGTCGACAATCTTGACCTTGTTGTCCATTATCACATAATCGATGTCTTTCTCAAACATCGCATATGCCTTCAGGAGCTGGTTTACTGTATGGACCCTCTCCGACTTGAGGGCGAAATCCGCCATTATCTCATCCTTCTTTGCCTGCTTGTCCGGGTCACTCATGGAGCTTTTCTCGACATCCGCAATAGCGCTGCCGACATCCGGAAGGATGAAGAACTTAGGGTCTGAAAGCTGGCCGCCGAGCAGATCCTGACCATTGTCAGTGAGCTCCACGGAGTGCTGCTTCTCGTTGATGACGAAATACAGAGGGTCGGTCACCACCGGCATCTCCCTCTCGTTGTCCTGGATATAGTAGTTCTCCGTCTTCTGGAGGAGCTGCTTGATGCCAGGCTCGCTGAGATACTTGATGATCGGCTTGTATTTCGGAAGTCCCTTGTAGGCACGGAGCAGAAGTTTGCCTCCTTCCGCCTCGTCACCTGCTGCAATCAGTTTCTTGGCTTCGTTCAAGGTACTGGTAACCAATGCCCTCTGGCTGTTGTAGAGCTTCTCCACATATGGTTTGAACTCCATGAACTGCTGGTCGTCACCCTTAGGCACAGGACCTGAAATGATGAGAGGTGTCCTGGCGTCGTCTATCAGGACCGAGTCCACCTCATCGACGATGGCATAGTGATGTTTTCTCTGGACAAGGTCATTCATGGACACGGCCATGTTGTCCCTTAGGTAATCGAAGCCGAATTCGTTGTTGGTACCGAAAGTAATGTCGCAGGCATATGCCTTCTTGCGGGCATCGCTGTTCGGCTGATGCTTGTCGATACAGTCCACTGAAAGGCCATGGAACATGTAGAGCGGCCCCATCCACTCCGAGTCTCGCTTGGAAAGATAGTCATTGACCGTCACCACATGCACGCCCTTGCCGGCAAGCGCATTGAGGAATACAGGAAGCGTGGCCACGAGGGTCTTTCCCTCTCCTGTCGCCATCTCGGCTATCTTGCCCTGATGAAGGACAATACCTCCGATGAGCTGCACATCATAATGGACCATATCCCATGTCACCTCATTTCCTCCGGCCATCCAGTGGTTGTGCCATACGGCGTAGTCACCGTCTATCTCCACGAAGTCCTTTGTTGTGCTGAGGGTGCGGTCGAAATCAGTGGCCTTAACCCTGATTGTTTCATTCTCCTTGAACCTGCGGGCAGTGGATTTCATCACGGCAAACGCCTGAGGCAGAATCTCATTGAGGACCTGTTCAATCTCATCATCAACTTTCTTGACAAGCTTGTCGGACTCTGTGGCAAGTGCCTCCTTCTCGTCAAGGGCGATGTCTTTTTCAAGTTCCTGTCTGATTTCAGCGATTCTGGCCTCGTCTTCAGCGATCCTGTCACGGATTATCTGCCTGAGTTCGGCAGACTTTGCCCTGAGGTCATCGTCAGACAAGCCGTCTATTGAATCATACGCTTCGAGCACCTTGGCAAGAATAGGCTGAAGCTGTTTCAAATCCCGCTCCGCCTTGGTACCGAATATCTTTTTGAAAATATCTGCAAATCCCATATCTTGTCTCTTAAATTAATTTATTGTGCGAAATCTTGCAAAGATAATAACATAATGCAATAATTCAAAATATCAGCCGTCTTTGGCTTTAGGGGCAGAGTCAACGGACAAGTGCAACACGGACGGCAGAGTCATCCCGCATCCCCCCGGGACTCAGTCAATGCAGATTTCTCTCCTATAGCGGTATTCCGTCCTGAGGCGTTCAAAACTTCCAGGATCTATCCTCAGCATAAAGTCATCAGTGAAAATCGGATAATTGTATTGGAGAATTGACGTGATTTCCCCCTGGTTCTTGCCCCTGAGATCAAGGTGCACCGGTTCAGAATCGGGTCCTTCACCGGAAGGGAAGAAATCATACAGGGGTTCTATCCCGAAATGGCGTGCAACGGCCTGCACGGAAGACGCCGTCCCGTTCTGCTTGCCGAGATAGGAATATCCGGCAATATGAGGAGTCGCAATATCGGTCATGTCAAGCAGTTCCCGGTTTATGTCGGGCTCATTGTTCCATGTATCGATTATCACGGGGCCGAGCTTGGGCACCGCATCCATCAGAGCCCGGTCTGACATTACCTCCCCTCTGGATGTGTTTATAAAAAATGCTCCCGGACGCATCAGATTGAAGAAATTCTCATCAGCCATGCCGCGTGTAGTCTCATTCAGAGGGACATGCAGTGTGACAACCCTGGAATTGAGAAGCAGATGCTCAAGAGAGCAGAATCCCTCGGGACCCTCTTTCTCCGCCCTCGGAGGATCACATATCAGGACATTGAAGCCGATGTGCCTGGCCATCTTTTCTATTTTTTTGCCGACATTGCCGGCCCCGACTATTCCTATGGTATCTCCGGGAGACAGCTTTATGAATTTTCTTGACGCGGTGCCGTAGAGCGCAGAAAAGACATATTGCATCACGCCCCCGGCATTGCAGCCCTGCGCATTGTGGACCTCTATCCCCCTTGCATTGCAATATCCGAAGTCTATGTGGTCGGTACCTATTGTGGCAGTGGCAATCATGGCAACTTTTGTCCCGTCAAGAAGTCCGGCATTGCATCTTGTCCTGGTCCGGATTATAAGTGCGTCAGCATCCTTGACGTCATGACGGGAAATCTTCCTCCCGTCTATATATTCAACATCTGCATACGGTTCAAATACCCCTTCAAGGAACGGGATGTTTCTGTCCGCAACAATTCTGATTCTGTCCATCTGATTTTCTGTCTATTGATAATAATCCCCAATGCCATTTGCCGAACTCTACCGCAGCACAAGGCGCTTCACTTCCAGTCTCTGCCCCCGTCCGGAAATAATGTCAGACTCATCTTTGAGAGCCTCGTTCAGCTGACGAAGAAGTTCTTCCCTCCGGAGGACAAGCATACTCCTTACCACAGAGGAGGTAATGCGGCAGAAAAGCGTCCCTTTGCTGAAATATTTGTCCGCCGTATACTCCGATGCCCCGGACACGGTGTCCCAGGCCCTGTAAATCCTAAGGTCATTGAGTCCGGCATCAAGCCTGAGATGTCTGAGACAAAGCTCCACCAGATTGTCAATTTTCTGGGGCTCCCTTTTCTTCAGCACAACATGGCTGCCGATATTGTCGTCAAAATCCGTCATAAGCACAACCGTTCAAAATTGCCTGCGCGGCAGTCGAAATATGCCCTGTCATCAGTGAGGGAATCAACCATGGCGGACATCCGGACTTTGTTGCTGTCAGTTATGAAAATCTGGCCGAAATCATTTCCTGTCACCATGGACAGAAGGTTGGATATCCTGCTCATGTCAAGCTTGTCGAAGACATCATCCAGCAGCAGTGCCGGAGCAAAGCCATACGACCGTTTCATTATGTCGTACTGGGCGAACTTCAGAGAAACAAGAAATGACTTCTGCTGTCCCTGGGAGCCGCAGCGACGTATCGGATAACCGTCCATCTCAAAAATGAAATCATCCCTGTGGACTCCGCATGAAGTATATCTGAGGGCGACATCCTTTTCAAGAGATGCCGAAAGAATCTCATCGGCAGGCCCGCCTTCCAGGTCGGACCTGTAGGTTATGGACACGCCTTCGCCCCCTCCGGACAATTCCCTGTAATATCCTGAGACTATCGGGGCTATGTCTGCAGCAAACTTCTTCCTTGACTCAAATATATAGGATGCAGGCTCCTTCATCCTCGAGTCAAAGGCAGACAGCAGTCCCCTGTCGACCGAAAATTCCTTGAGAAGCCTGTTGCGCTGGAGAAGAAGCCTGTTGTATTGCTGGACTGCCGTCAGATATTCCCTGTCCATCTGTGAAAGGACAGAATTCACAAATCTGCGGCGTTCTTCGCCTGATTCGCTGACAAGGGCTGTATCCGCAGGAGAGACCATCACGATGGGAAGGACTCCGATATGCTCCGAGATGCGCCCGTACGGCTTGTCGTCACGAAGAAGCTTCTTTTCTCCGCCGGACACAACCTTTATGGCAAATCGGCTGTCAAGCCCGTTCTCCATCCGGTAAGTGCCGGAAATCGAAAATTCGTCAGTGCCATATCTGAAATTGAACCTGTCAGAAGCCGTAAACGCGCTTTTTGTCATGGAAAGATACCACACGGCATCGAGCAGATTGGTCTTGCCCTCACCGTTGTTCCCGGAAATGCAGTTTATCTTCGGGGAAAAAATCAGTTCCTGAAATGATATGTTCCTGAAATTGGATACTATTATTTTCTCTAAAACCGGCATAACTCCACATTCTTGTCGGGATACCGCCACGAGAGAATCCTCCGGGGCCAGCGTCCCCGGCAAATATACGAATTAAATCGGAAACCATATAAAGACTGCGGCATCCCAGAGGGCATGAGAAACAATGACTGCCGGGAAATGTTCCGGAAAAAATCTGTAGACAGCTCCCCATACGACACCGGCAACAAGTGCAGCCATGACCAACATGAAATTGCATGACCCCACATGGACAAGGGAATACAGGAGAGCAGAGACGGCGAATCCGGCATCAGCGCCCCATCGGGAAGACAGTGTGCGCTGGACATATCCTCTCCAGAAGATTTCTTCCGCGGGACCTATCAGAAAAACCATCAGGACGGACAGAAGCCACGGAGACTCCCCTTCCTTCATGCCATAAATAAGGTCAACCTGCGGCCGGGCAAAGTCAAACAGCATTGAAGACACCTTGTCTCCGGTCCAGAAAATGCCCCAAAGCGCCGCCGCAAGTGCTGCTCCGGCAAGCACCTCGGTCCATGACCATCTGAGCCCCTTCCACCATCCGGCTCCGAAAAACAAAGACAGCAGGGCCAGGACGCAGGCGGAGCCTGTCATCATCCACCAGAAATTCACATATGGAGCAGTCCATGGAGAGAACATGACAGTCCACAGGACGGCTGCGAGAATTACCGAGAAAACGAGTCTGTTCATGCACTGATATGTTTCTTCACGAAAGCAGGCCCGCAATGACAAAGGACAGTGTAAGCACAAGGCTGAAAAGCAGCTGCAGCTTGGCCGTAGCCTCATCAAGACTTGCTATTGCAGAAGGGCCGTCGGAAAAATACCCTGCAGCCATGCGCACATTCATTATTGCGGGAATGACGGTCAACCATACAAGCAGAGTCCACAGGGGGAAAAGCCCTGCCGCAGCACAGACTGCAAGCCAGACATAAGGCAGAAGAATCTCAATGCAGTAGAGCCATACCGACACACGGCCGCCAAGCCTCATGGCTATGGTACTGATGTCAGCACGCCTGTCCGTATCCATATCCCTGGTATTGTTGCAATGCAGGATGGCCACCGTGATAAGGCCTACCGGCACGGAAAGATAGAGCACGGTCCAGTCAAAATCCGAAATGCACACATACGATGTACCAAGCATGGGCAGCAGGGCGTAGGCGGCGAATATTACAAAGTCCCCGAGCGCATGGTACTTCAGGAAAGGATAGAAGACCGAGCAGGCGGCTCCAGCCAGGCCAATATACAACAGGGGCAAGCCGGTACGCAGGAGGAGGCCGATACCTCCTGCAAGCGCGGCCGCAAGCAGGGACAGTGAAAGAGCCAGAATCTCCTTCGGAGTAAACTGTCCTGAAGTAAGCGTCCTGACGCCGAATGTGTCATCGGCATCGACTCTCTTGCGGAAATCAAAATAATCGCTCCAGGTATTGCCCGCCGCATGAAAAACAATAATGTTCAGCAAGGCCCAGACTCCATTCGTCCAGTCCATGTCCGCATGGGCAGAAAACAGATATCCGAGAGTAACGGCTACCGGCATGGCAGACGCCGGAAATGACCACGGCCTCACGGCCGTAAGCCAATCCTTGAATGTATGCTTCTGCATCAGAACTCCGAAAAGTCTATGCTTGTTACACCGGCAATATTGTCAAAATGGATTTCTTCGGCATCTTGAGTTTCTACCACAACCTCAAAGGTGCCGTTCCCCGGGTAATCATGTGAGGCATTTTCCGAATATGGCTCCTCCTTGCTGTCTCCCCAGAAAATAGTCCCTTCCTTGAAATCCGGACCTGTTATGAGCGGGATGTCAACGGAAGTCCCGACAAAGACAAATGTAAGTTTCTGAACCGGTTCAGGGTCAGGTTCCGGTTCAGGATCTGGCTCATCTTCACCCGGTTTTTCCTGAGGAAGAGGTTCTTCCACCTCCTCACATGATGTCACCGCAAAAAACAGAGGGACAAGCAGAAGCAGCGGAATACGCAGCATCATTCTGCATATTGTCATTATGGTGTTCTTTTTCATAATTTTCAGATATTTCTGGTTTCTATGGATTCAAATTTCGTATGTCGGTATCATAAAACGCCTGCCGGGACCGGTATCGGCACCAGCACAGGCCGGTGTACCATGGATTCTCCGGCAGCATCAAGACCGTCCCATGCTGCGTCTGCCCCGTAATCCGCAGCATTTGCAGACCTTACTGCCGTCTCTTCGGCAGCGGTTATCGTGAATGTCAGCCGCTTGACTTCTGAACCCCTTGAAAGTTCAAGGCGGCAAGGTCCTGCTGGCAGAAGCATCGTGTTGATGCTGACCTCAGTCCCTTCCACCAGACAGTTGCGGCTTATGTCGTTGCTGGAGGCGTCAAAGAGACTGACAGTCACATCCTCAGGCACACTCAGACGGAGCACCTTGTCCTTCTTGCTGTATGACAGGGATGTAGTCTCGTCTATCGGGTCAAGGGGCTCGGAATATTCATCGGCGATGAGAAGATCCCAGACGCAGCCCTTCTCCTCGTTGCCCATGGCAGGTGTCCATTTCGGATTCCTGTCGCTGCGCCACAGGGCGCGGATGCGGTACCCGGACTCAATCGCACAAGTGACCTTGGTTTCAAATGTATTTCTATAGCCCCATCCAGGTTTAAGAGGGTTTTCTGCCGGTATAGTCATTTGAGAAAGATTCTGAACAATATTTCCCTCATGATCAACTACGGCAATCAGGAAATCTCCTGCAAAATCAGTGTTTCCGCGGTTGCTGAGCAACCCGTAGGAAAGTTCAAATTCCTGGTTCCGGACTACTTTACGGTCTGTCTCCAGTCCGAAATAGTACTTGCCATAATCGTCAGTAAATTCTACAAAGCCGATGTCATCGACATAGTCCCCCCCTTCGTCCTGCTTCAGTCCGAAGATGGCCCCCTGGCCTTCATTGAATCCGCCGGAACCTCCCCCGGCACCGAGTCCTTCGGGGTCAAGTGCATCCAGCTTGAACCAACCGTTATAATATCCGCTCCATCCCCAGTTCAGGCCGAAATAATCTCCGGAAGTATAGCCGTCAAGCAGGAATGCATGTCCGCCACCGTCACCGTAGCCTGAATAATATACCGGCACATTCCTGTCAAGTTCCGACTTGACCATCGACAGCCACTGGTCTGTGGGATAGTCATCTCTGTTGAGATAGCGCGCCGATTTGTCATAATCCATGTATGTGGACAACACATAGGGTATATTCTGAGGATATGCCCCCGTACCGCTTGATCCTTCAGGACAATAGTCAGACTGGAGCATCACACCGCAGTCCCGCATCAGCACCGCCACCTGACGCTGCTGTTCGGATGTAGTATTTCCGCTGTACGAAAGAGGCATTTTGTCCCAGTCATATTCATGGCCGAGCTGGATGCCGTCGACATTCACCCCATAAGTAGCCGTAGTATATCCCGGGACATAGCCCGAACCTTTCTGCGGCCACTCATAGTATCGCATAACGATGGCAAGAGCAGTGGCTGTACATCCGGTATAAGTATCCCAGCCGTTTATCTTCGGACAAAGATCCCAATACGGAGCCGACTGGTCCCAGTCCGCTGTTTCAAGGCTCATGACCACATCGCCCTCTCCGGCACGGGTTTCTTTCCACTTTGCGGCGATTTCTGGAGATGCCGTGATGCCAAGAGCTCTCGCAGCCTCTATCTGGTCACCGGCATGCACGAGCCAGTCTCTGAAATTCGGAGGAAGCTGCCCACCAGGGAATTCACTTTCATACGAATACCCGAGGACAGGTTCAGCCACATCATCTCCGGACACAATCACAAAGCCTGGACCGGAAGGATTGGCATAGACATACCATGCAGGAGCCTGTCCCCCGGCGGAGGATGTCCTTGCAGAGAATGTCGATGCCGAAGCATCAAGCATGTCGCTTGTATAGACCAGTTCAAGACCGGAAGAAGAGCGTGTTAGCGGCGATGACTTCCAGAAGGCATCGGCTACTTTACCGGCCCTGTCCCTGTCAACGCTTTCCGCGAAAAGTACAGACGGCAGAAGCAGCAGAGCCGCCAGAAAAGAATATCTCATGATTGACAACAGTTATTAGTTCATTTCCGGAGGTTGGCGCCGTACCGCCGAAGCGGCACACCCCCCTCCTCAATCCAAAGGTTACAAAGATAATAGAAATTTCTATTCGGTCAAATATTTCGCGACAGTCGCCTGCCTGTACTCCCGAGGAGACATTCCCGTGCGGCGTTTGAAGAAGCGGGTGAGGTAGGACTGGTCCGGGAAATGGAGGCGTTCGGCGATTTCGGTGACGGTGAGAGTGAGGTCATTGAGAAGGACCTGGACCTCCGAGAGAAGCTGGTCTTCGATGAGCTGCTTGGGAGACTTGCCGTTCAGGCACATGGTTGTGGCCATATGCAGATATCGGGGTGATATGCAGAGCTTGGCGGCATAGAATGACGCCGAATGCTCCCGTGAAGCATGTTCCCTCAAAAGCTGCAGGAAATGACGGCAAATCAGCTGCATCCGCGACGACGGGCTCTGGTCCACGAGTTTCTCCGGCACGGTGCCGAAGAGCCATATCAGGAATGCCTGGAGATAGTCAAGTTCCAGAAGGTCGGGGAACTGGGTGCGGTAGTGGCCGGAAAAAAGCATCTTTGCCGTGTCCATCCAGACGCAGACCTGTTTCCATGTCATGCGGCTGCGGACATCGCCTGTGTGCTTGTAGCAGGGGTGCTCGTCGGCATAGTTCAGATAAGGTGTGTCTATCGGAAGCATGGCCTTCAGATAGACTCCTTTCGGAATAAAAAGCACCTTAGCCTTGAAATCCGCCGTGGCGGAAAGTCTCTCAAGAAGAGTCCCTGCAAGGAATATAAGTTCGGTCTCACTGCTGAGAAGAAAATTCTCAGCCCCTGTGGACACTGTGCATTCGCCCCTGACGCAGACCAGATAGATGCCGCAGACAAAATGCACCGGATTGCCCTGAAGTGAAGAGAGGTCAGTCTCCTCATACCGGAGACGGCCGGTGTCGGGGCTTACGGCAGGGATGGAAACTCTGTCCTTTGATTGCATCTGATGGTCAGCGGTCTGTGAGGCTGCAAGTCGGCCGGGTCAACGGGAGAAGCGGGCTGCCTGGGAAGCAATCAGCTCCTCATCTTCAAAATAGTTGATGCGCATGGCCCGGCGGACATCGGCAAGAGTCGAGGCTGCCACTTCCCGGGCTGCATCACTCCCCTCTTTCAGCATCCTGTAGACACCCGGGATATCCTGTTCAAACTCCCTGCGCCTGGTCCTTATGGGCTCGAGTTCCTGCTGGAGAATGCTGTTGAGGAATTTCTTGACCTTCACGTCACCGAGGCCGCCGCGCCTGTAGTGGTCCTTGAGTTCGTCAAGGGAGGCATAGTCCGGAAGGAATTCGGAGAAATGCTCCGGCCTGCTGAATGCATCAAGATATGTGAAGACGGTGTTTCCTTCTATCTTTCCCGGGTCCTCAATCCTGATATGTCCGGGGTCGGTGTACATGCTCATGACCTTTTTCCGCACATCCTCCGCAGTATCGGAAAGATAGATGCAGTTGCCCAGGGACTTGCTCATCTTCGCCTTGCCGTCTGTGCCCGGAAGCCGCTGGCACACGCAGTTTTCCGGAAGAAGAATCTCAGGCTCCACCAGGGTCTCGCCATAGACGGAATTGAACTTGCGCACGATTTCCCGTGTCTGTTCCACCATCGGCTCCTGGTCATCGCCTGCCGGGACTGTTGTCGCCCTGAAGGCCGTGATGTCCGATGCCTGGCTTATGGGATAGGTAAAGAATCCCACCGGGATGCTGGTCTCGAAATTGCGCATCTGAATCTCGGTCTTGACGGTAGGATTGCGCTGCAGACGCGAGACGGTCACGAGATTCATGTAATAGAAAGCAAGTTCGCACAGTTCAGCTATCTGCGACTGGATGAAAATCGTGCTCTTTGCGGGGTCAAGTCCGCAGGAAAGATAATCCAGTGCAACTTCTATGATGTTCTGTCTGATTTTTTCGGGATTGTCGGCATTGTCCGTAAGGGCCTGTGCATCGGCTATCATTATGAAAACCTTGTCGTATTCTCCTGAATTCTGAAGTTCAACTCTTCTTTTCAATGACCCGACATAATGTCCGAGGTGCAGACGGCCGGTAGGACGGTCTCCTGTCAAAATTATCTTTTTCATTTCACGATTCTTTTCATGAGGACGCAAAGATAATAAGAAATAGAAAATATTTTCCTCTTTTTCCGAAAATGAAATGTTTTGTACTTTTTAAGAAATGGATTGTGATATTCTTATCTGATATTTTTGCGCCCGGAAAAGAAATCCGGGCAAAAACCCGCCGGAAACAAGTCTTGAGATGAAACTGAGGAGAAAGAATTCAAAGCTGTTCATGCTGGTTTTTCTGGGGACGCTGAGCGCCTTCGGGCCGTTCGTCATGGACATGTATCTGCCAACACTGCCGGAAATGACCGGATATTTCAGGACATCGTCTTCAATGGTACAGCTCGGACTGACCACAAGCATGGTCGGACTTGCCGTCGGGCAGCTGATTTTCGGCCCTTTGAGTGACCGCTACGGAAGACGCAAGCCGCTGATAATCGCCCTGTCACTTTTCCTGCTCTCCACTGCCGGCTGCATCCTTGCATCCAATATCACACAGTTCATAGCGATGAGACTTCTGCAGGGATTCGCAGGCTCAGGAGCAGTCGTACTGTCACGGTCAATAGCAACAGACAAATATTCAGCTTCGGAGCTGGCCACCATGCTCGGACTCATCGGAGCAATCAACGGGATAGCGACCGTAGCAGCCCCTGTTGCCGGAGGCATTGCGGCAGGCATAAGCGGGTGGAAAGGCATCTTCTGGTGTCTGCTGCTGCTCGGAGCCGGACTGCTGGCAGGAAGTATCAGGATGCATGAGCCGCTGTCTGGCTCAAAAATGAAGAAGAACAGCAGGGAGGTATTTCTGGGAGGATTCAGGGAAGTGCTGCACAACAGGAAATTCCTCACCTATATACTTCAGTATGGTCTCACGATGGCCATCATTTTCATTAATGTCGCATCTGCCCCGTTCATAATGCAGGAACATTTCTGCATATCCCAGCTGATGTTCAGCCTTATATTCGGGGCAAACGCCATAGCCATGGCCGTGACTTCCGCCCTTGCTTCGCGCTTCAGAAGCATGAAGAAAGCCCTCACCGTGTCCGGAGACGGAATGCTCGCCATCAGCATCATCCTGTGCATTGCGCTTGTGTCAGGATGCGGATTCTGGCTCTATGAAGGGCTTCTGTTCTTACTTCTCGGGATGACAGGGATGTCCTTCACCGCATCCAACGCCCTTGCCATGGAGAGCGAACAGAAGAATGCCGGAATTGCCTCAGCCCTCCTCGGCATGGCCGGATTCTTGTTCGGAGGAATCGTTCCTCCGATAGTCGGGATGGGAGACATGATGGCGACTGCCGGCATCCTCTTCCTGACATTCTCACTATTGTCCTGCATCTGTGCCAGAGCCGCCGTATCAGGCATCAGCTTCAGGAAGATTTTTCAGCCGTATGCTTGAGCACTTTGGCGTCAATGAAGAATACGATTTCCTCAGCGATGTTGGTAAGGTGGTCTCCTGTACGCTCCAGTTTGCGGAAGACCCCGCCGAGGCCCATGCACAGCGCCATGGAGTCCGGATGGGCAGTTGCATAGCGGACCAATATGCCGGTGGACGCTGACTTTATTTTGTCAAGACTGTCATCCATCGATATGACAGAAGTCGCCTTTAACGGATCTTCATCGATGAGTGCCTGCTGCAGGTCCTTCATCATTTCCAGGACACCGGAAAACATTTCCTTAAGCCTGAGCTCCTCTACAAGTTCATCACAAAGCGTCTCCGCATCAGAATCCCTGACAAAACGGGCAATCCCGTCGGCATAGTCCCCGATACGCTCAAGGTCGTTGTTTATCTTGAGCATGGCCAGGACAAACCTGAGGTCTACGGCAACAGGCGAATACAAGGCGATGAAATCCTCCACATCGCTGTCAATCTTCAGTTCGAAGGCATCGACCCTGCGTTCGCGGACCATCACCTGAGAAGCGATGTCCTTGTTCATTCCGAGGACTGCCTGTCTGGCCTGGTCCATCTGGTTGCAGACGAGTGTCCACATCTGGTACACTTCGCCGCGTAGCTGCATAAGCTCTGATTCTATGAATTTTACCATAACTTAAATCATTCTGTCCGAATAAAGTCATTCTGTCCGGATAATGCCATTCTATCCGAAACGGCCGGTTATATAATTTTGAGTTGCTTCCTTGTGCGGAGTGGTGAATATGACTTTGGTGTCATCGTATTCAATCATTTCTCCCATGTAGAAGAAAGCCGTCTTGTCGCTTACCCTTGAGGCCTGCTGCATGTTGTGGGTCACAATGACTATCGTCACCTTGTCACGGAGCTCACATATCAGTTCTTCTACCTTGGCAGTGGATATCGGGTCAAGGGCAGAAGCGGGCTCGTCCATCAGAAGGACTGACGGGGAGACAGCCATCGCGCGGGCTATGCAAAGCCGCTGCTGCTGGCCTCCGGAAAGGGCGTACGCAGACGCATTAAGCTTATCCTTGACTTCATCCCACAAGGCGGCTCCCCGGAGGGACTCTTCAACCTTATGCTCTATGAACGCCCTGTCCCTGATGCCGTTCACGCGCAGTCCGTATGCGATGTTGTCAAAAATGCTTTTCGGGAACGGATTCGGACGCTGGAATACCATGCCGACATTTTTCCGGAGTTCGTCCACCTGCACTCCCTTGCCATAAATGTCCTGCCCGTCAATGAGAATCTGTCCCTCAAGCCTTGCTCCCGGCACGAGGTCGTTCATCCTGTTGAACAGCCGCAGGAATGTCGACTTGCCGCATCCGGACGGACCTATGAATGCCACCACCTTATTTTGGGGTATATTCATGGATATGCCCTTCAGTGCGTGGAAGTCGCCATAATAGAAATTCACATCTTTGGCTTCTATTTTTTCCATATTGTATGTATTTTCTGTGATAAGCAATTTAAATTATTGTCACTTGATTTTAAGACGCCTTTCAAAATACCTGCGGAGAAATCCCGCAACAAGGCTTATAATCAGCACAATGAGTATCAGCACGAGGGCTGTCCCGTATGCTATGGGCTGCTGGGCCTCAATGTCGGTGCCGCTTGTCGATATGACATAGAGATGGTACGGGAGAGCCATGCACTGGTCGAATATGGAGGTCGGAAGCTGAGGAAAAAAGTATGCCGCACAGGTAAAGAGAATAGGCGCAGTCTCACCTGAAACCCGTCCGAGAGACAGGATCAGTCCCGTGATGATACGGGGCATCCCCATCGGCAGCACAACTTTCCATATAGTCTGGAGCTTGGTTGCCCCGAGAGCAAGACTGCCCTCACGGATTCCGTCCGGAATGTCTTTCAGGGCTTCCTCAGTGGTCCTGATGACAAGAGGCAGGGACAACAGCCCGAGGGTCAGGGAGCCGGCGATGATACTGTCACCGAAGCCGAGATATTTCACGAAAAGGGCCATGCCGAAAAGGCCGAAAACTATGGACGGGACTCCACTGAGGTTGTTTGTCATCAGCCTGATGAATTTCACTGCCCATCCGGTCTTGGAGGCATATTCATTCATGTATACTCCGCTCATGATACCGATAGGGAATGCGACTGCGGCACTGCCGAGCATGAGAAGGAGAGTGCCGACTATGGCGGGGAAGATTCCGCCTGAAGTCATTCCGTCCGACGGTGCCTTGGTCAGGAAATCCCAGCTGAGGACTCCGGCTCCCTTCCAGATGATGAACCCGAGTATGGCGAACAGGATCAAGACAATGAAAAGGCTCAGGACCCGGAATACGGCGAAAGCCACCGCCTGGGAACGGCGTTTGCGGATGCTGTATCCTTCAGGAAAGACCGGCTCCGGATGTATGTTCTTTTTAGTGTCCATGGCATCAGTTGTATTTGGCTTTGCTGCGGGAAGAAATGTATTCAACACACAGGTTGATGATGAATGTGATGAAGAACAGGATTACACCGAGCAGGAAAAGAGACTGGTAATGCGCTCCCCCGGCC
Organism: uncultured Bacteroidales bacterium; assembly: GCA_949286415.1. Taxonomy (GTDB): domain Bacteria; phylum Bacteroidota; class Bacteroidia; order Bacteroidales; family UBA932; genus Cryptobacteroides. The sequence continues at coordinate 73,382 of CASEBV010000010.1, read as the reverse complement.
GGGGCTTCCCCGAGCTCGGCGGCAATTGTTGCAGGAATAGTACGGAGAGGCTCAAGTATTGAAGTCGGGACGACTGCGGCATTGCCTGTCACCATTAGCACGGCCATTGTCTCTCCTATTGCCCGGCCAATGCCGAGCACGACTCCGGATGCGATTCCTGACATTGACGCCGGAATCACGACACGGGATATCGTCTGCCATTTGGTGGCTCCGAGGGCAAGGCTCGCCTCACGGAGTGAACGGGGACAATTGCGCATGGCGTCTTCCGCCACCGTCACTATCGTCGGCAAGGCCATTATGGCCAGTACTATGCTGCCGGCAAGGCCGCTTTCTCCCACCGGAAGGCCGAAGACCTGCTGGAGCAGAGGGACTATCACAATCAAGCCGAAGAAGCCATAGACTACGGACGGAATGCCGTTGAGCAGCTCGATTATCGGCTTCAGGATATTGCGCACCCTCCCGGAGGCAACCTCCGCCATATAGACAGCGATGCTGATGCCGAAAGGAAGGGCAAAGAGAATGGCGAACAGACTCACCCACAATGTACCTGAGAGAAGTGGCCATATGCCGAACAGAGGAGCAGGAGTAGCTGTCGGAAACCACTCGCTTCCGGCAAGGACCTCGCCGGGAGAAATGGTCTTGTCCTTTATGAAATTCAGATTCGGGTCTTCCGGGAGCATTGATTCCGGGATGAAGGCAATCATGCCTGGCCTGCTTTCCACCAGAGCGGCAATGAGGCTGCCTGCATTTTCGTATTGGGGGCCGAGCTGCTCTTCCGTAAAGTAGTCATCCGCATCTTCAAGCCGGAAAGTCCCGATGGCCATATCCGGTCCGCCCAGCTCATTCCAATTGGTGACATCCTCGTCAAATATAGCCTTGATTTCAGCCGCAGACAGTTCCTTGACCGTATTCTCCCTGTTCAGGACCAGTACATAACCGTCTTCTAACACATGCTCTCTGAAAAGCCCTGCCCCTTCCGTGAAGAGGAAGGCGATTATCAGCAGAATCACCAGACTCGTGACAAACCCGCTGGCGGTGAGCAGCCATTTGACCGCTCTTTCCAAAAATCTCTTCATAGACATCATTTTACTGGAACAAATCCTTGTCCGAGCACAGACTCCTGACCTTTTGGAGAAAGTGCAAATGATATGAACGGACTGACTGCCGCCTCCCTTGCGGCATCATAATAATAATACAGGGGACGGACTATCGGATATGTGCCGTCGGCCGCCGTCGCGACAGAAGGATACGCATAGTGTCCGCCCGAGTCGTATGAAACGGCAAGAGCCTTGACATATCTGTTGAGATAGGCCAGACCTATATACCCTATGGCACCCTTGGTCTGGCGCACAGACTGGATGATGGCCCCGGTGGCCGGCATCGAGAGAATACTGCTCATGTAATTCTTGTTGTCCAGGACACTTTCCTTGAAAAACTCGTATGTGCCTGATGAGGTCTCCCGTGAATATACGACAATCTTCCTGTCCTCGCCGCCGACCTCTTTCCAGTTGGTGATCTTTCCTCTGAAAATTGCCTCAAGCTGCTCTCTGGTGAGGCTGTCGACAGGATTGGACGGGTTCACCACCACTGCAAGGGCATCATATGCGACAATGACTTCCTTTGCATCCAGATTGATTTCGGCGAATTTCATCTTTTCGCTGAACTTGATGCGGCGGGAAGCCATCGCAATATCTGTGGTCTTTTCCGGAAGGGCAGCAAGGCCTACTCCGGTTCCTCCTCCCGTAACAATCACCTCACGGTCAGGATGTTCAGCCAGATATTCTTCTGCAAGTTCCTGTGTCAATGGAAGAAGGGTATCGCTGCCCTTTATGCGCTGCGCATCTGCAGTGCCATACATGCAGAAAGCAGCCAGAACTGAAATGAGAATCTGTTTTCTGTTCATCTGATGTGCCGGGCGGCATTTTGCCTCCCGGGGGCAAAGATAAGTCACGGAGGAAGGATTAACAAAAAACAGATGGCCGGAGAGCCCACAAAAATGACGAATTAACAATTATTTAACAACTGCCGTCCTTTCTCCGAAAATGAGAGTTCCTATACGGACGACATCGGCCCCCATCGCGACGGCAATCCGGTAGTCATGAGTCATTCCGAATGACCTGATATTGAACTCCCGGCCTGCAGCCGGACATTTTCCCTCATCCCTCATCCGGATGATCTCGCCATACAGGGACATAAGACGTGAGAAGTCGGAACGCACGAGGGCCTCGTCATCTGTGAATGTAGCCATGCCCATAAGACCTCGGAGACGGACATTCATTCTGGCGGGAGAAGTCACTATTGAAAGTATTTCATCTCTGCCGAATCCCTGTTTCGTCTCCTCTGCGGCTATATGATATTCAAGGAGGACATCGGTGACAGCATTGTTCTCCCTGCCCCACCTGTCTATGGCATCAAGCAGATGGATTGAATCAACGGATTCGACCATAGAGACATACGGAAGGACCATCTTGAGCTTGTTGGTCTGCAGGTGACCGATGAAATGCCACCTGATGTCAGGACACAGTCCGGAAGTCTCCAAAGCCCTGACCTTCGCAAGGAGCTCCTGGGGGCGGCTTTCACCGAAGACCCGCTGCCCGGCCCGGTATGCCTCGACAACTGCCTCAACAGGATGGAACTTTGACACGGCCACAAGCATGACATCGACCGGAAGTTCCGCTTTCAGGCTGTTGATTCTGTCTGTTATCTGTGACATGGTCCGATATGGGTGGGATTGCCGAAAGGAAATCCGGGATTGTCTATCTGCGTTTCTTGGCCTGCTCCTTTGCCAGCTGCTGCTGCATTTTCTGGGCCTCTTCAAGACGCTGCTGCCACTTTGACTTCGGAACCGGCTTCCCTTCCGATTCCTTGAGCTGCTTCAGAATCTCCTCCGGCTTGACTATATATTTCTTCACAAACCAAGTCTGTCCCATTGTAATGAGATTGGAGAGGAGATAATAGTAGCTCAAACCGCTGGAAAGATTGTTACAGATGAAGAGCATCATTATTGGCATCAGCCATACGCTCATGAACTTCATGCCGGCCATGCTCGGGTCATTGGACATCTGGCTGGCTGTCATTCTGGAATAAAGGAACATGGAGAGAGCCATCAGCAGGGCGAACAGAGACACATGGTCCCCATAAAGCGGAATATTGAACGGAAGATTCAGGATGGAATCATATGCGCTCAAGTCGTCCGCCCACAGGAAAGACTGCTGTCTCAGCTCAATTGATGCCGGGAAGAAACGGAACATCGCATACAGTATCGGGAACTGAAGAAGCATCGGAAGGCATCCTCCCATAGGGCTTACGCCAGCCCTTTTGTACAGATCCATCATCGCCTGCTGCTTTCTGAGAGCGTCCTCCTGCTTCGGATATTTTTCGTTCAGCTTGTCGATTTCAGGCTTGAGAGCGGACATCTTCGCAGACGATATGTAAGACTTCATCGTAAGCGGAGACACTACCAGCTTGATGAGCAACGTAAGAAGAAGAATTATGATGCCGAAGTTGCTGATGAACTTGCCGAGGAAATTGAATACAGGAATAATCACCCATCTGCTGACAAGCCCTATGACAGAGCCGCCTAAAGGGATTATCCTCTCATAATGCTGATCATAGCTCTTGAGAGTACGGTAATGGTTCGGTCCGAAATAGAATTCAAACGGGACCGTCACATCCCCCGACATCATGTCAAACTCAGACCTCATGTCAGCATAGCATATCATGAGATTCCTGTCAGGGTCGTTTTCCTCAAAGAATTTGATGCCGAATGCAGCTGATGCAAAATCTTCGGGGGCACGCATGATGGCGGAGAAAAACTGCTGCTGGAAAGCGAACCAGCCTACTCTCGAGTCAACCCTCTCTTCATCAGAGCGGCCTCCGCGGCCGATCTGTTCCGGCTTTTTCTCCCCGGGATAGCAGTAATCAAGCTTTGAATACTGCATCTCATTCCTGTAACCCTTCTCAAGCCTCGGTATGACCACATTCCAGTCTATGTCAAACATGGACACATTGCGGGGAATGACATTTTCCATGCCGACAAAGGACAAGTCGTTTCGGACCATGTAGCTGTCTTCGTCCAATGTGAACTTCTGCTCGATGTATCCGCCTTTGGCAAAAGGAAGACGCATGACAAGTGCGGAATCCGAACTCTCTGCGACCTGGAAGACAAAATCCTTGGTGTTGATGTTCTCTCCGGCGTAGATTTCAATGCCATACTCGCTCATGCCCGGCTTGATAAGATAAAGCGCAGTGCTGTCGTATGTCATATAGTCCTTGATCCTGACCGAATAAGGCTGGGCACCTTTTGTGCTGAAGACTATCTCGACCTTATCATTGGCCAGGGTCACATATGATGCGGAATCGGCATGAGCCACATCCAGAAGACTGTCTTTGTATATATTGGGACGTCCGGCCACATTTCCCGGAGCAGGGGGCTGCGGAATGACGGCCGAAGTATCCTCCGGATGTTCTGCGAGCCAGACAGAATCAGCATACGCCCTGTCTGCCCTTGCTATGGAATCAAGCTGCGCCTGATATTCTGCCTGTTTCTTATACTGTCTTGACTGATACCATGAAAATCCGAAAAGGATCACGAATATCAGAATAAATCCGATTACTGAATTCTTGTTCATAAAAATCTTTCTACTTCTCTTCCTGCGCGGTATCCAGCGCCCTTATCTGCTCCTCAAGTTCCTTAAGCTCTGCCTTTGCGCGGTCAATCCTCTCCTGCATCTGCCTGATCAGCGGCTCTGAATTCTTGGACATGGCAAAGAAGCCGATGTTGTTCTCATATGTCACGATGTCCTGTTCCTTCTTCATGTATTTCTGGACAAGGCGTTCTCTCTCGCTCTTCGGAGCAGAAGAATATTTTGTCCGTCTCAGCTTTGAAGAGGAAATATCCGGGAACTTGGCCTGCAGGGCTTCCTTGAAGCTCTTGGAAATATTATCCTTTTCCTTGAACGGAACAAAGCCTATCTGCTGCCATCTCTCCATGAAGTCAGACATTGCCTCAATGTTGGCATCATCGTCATCGGACGGCTGGTATGCCTTTATCTCTTCTATAAGGCGTTTTTTTGCCTTGAGATTGCCATAATAGTCATTCTCCGGCTTTGCATGCTTGTCCCTTTCATTGAAAAATTCATCGCATGCCGCGCGGAATCTCTTCCACAACTGTTCAGACTTCTTGCGAGGCACAGCCCCCACTTCCTTCCACTGCTTCTGGAGATTGATGAACTGGTCTGTAGCCTTTTTCCATTCAGTGCTTGACTTGAGAGCCTCAGCTGCTTCACACAATGAGATTTTCTTCTTGAGATTCTCATTCATGCTCTCCTTGTATTCAGTATAGAAGTCCCTCTTGCGGTTGAAGAATTGGTCACAGGCAGCCCGGAACCGGTCATATATCTTCTGGTTTTCCTTCTTTGTGGCGAAGCCGATCTGCCTCCACTGCTTCTGGATCTCTTCTATTTCCTTGGAAAGGGCATTCCACTCATTGGATGAAGTTATCTCACGGACAGCAATAGCCTCGACCTGTTCGCAAAGCTTGGCCTTTGCGGCAAGATTCTCCGTCTGCTGTTCTTTCAGACCCTCGAAAAATGCCTGATATTTCTTGTTTATGACTGCAGTGGCGGCCTTGAACCTGTCCCAAATGGACTCTCTGTACTGCTTTGCGACCGGACCGTATTCCTTCCACTGCTCATGGAGTTTCTGAAGTTCCCTGAAAGCTTCCACGACATTGTCATTCTCGGCAAGTTTCTCCGCCATCTCACAGAATTTCTCCTTGACTTCGAGATTCTTTTTGAAATCGAGGTCCCTGAGTTCCCTGTTGATCTTGACCATATCATAGAACTGCTCGACATAGAGCTGGTAAGTGTCATTGAGATTGCGGTAACTCTGTACCGGAACCGGTCCGATGGCCCGCCATCTGTTCTGTATTTCACGGAACTCCGGGAATGTGGCATTCACATCTTCCTGCTTTTCAAGCAATGCCTTGAGGTCTTCTATCACAGCCTGCTTGAGGGCCAGATTATGCTCACGCTCCTTTTCAAGCTGTCTGTTGTATTCTGCGCGCTCCTTTTTGTAGTTGTTGTACATCTCCTTGAAGCCACGCTCAATCTCAACAAAAGGATTGTCAGAAACCTGTTCAGGAGCAGACTCTGCATGCGGTTCCCCCGCAGTCTCCCCTGTGTCTTCCGCCATTTCGGCATCATCTTCAGGAAGGCGGCTGGTCGGTTCCTTGACATCGGAGCCATATCCGGCATCTGACTTTTCTTTGAGCAGTCTTTTATAAAAGGCAGACTTGATTGCTTCAGCTTCCTTGGATTTCTTCATTCTCTCGGCGTCTTCCATCAGTTTCCCGAAAAGTCCCGCAAGCTCGGCAAGGCTCATGCCGGAAAAGTCCGGAAGTACCTCAATCTTCTCTTCAACAGCAACTTCCTCAGGTACAGACGGAGTATTGTCAACAGGTGTTTCAGATGTCACAGGGACTTCAGGAATCATCTCTTCACTCATAATCAAACAGAGTCTAATTGGTTTCTAAAAAGGTTACAGCCTGCAAATATACCACTTTTTTAGTAAAACTCTCATCAAATTGCTAATTTTGCACCGCTTAGATTATTTGTTATGAGAATAGACATCATTTCTGTTGTGCCTGAACTTCTTGAAAGTCCACTCGGGCATTCAATCGTAGGCCGTGCCGTCAAAAAGGGAATTGCCGAGATTCATGTCCACAACCTGAGAAAATACGGGAAAGGGCCGAGACTGCAGGTGGACGACTACAGCTACGGAGGCGACGCCGGGATGGTCCTGATGGTGGAGCCTGTCTACAGAATGATAGAGGAACTGAGGGCAGAGCGGCATTACGATGAAGTAATATACATGTCTCCCGACGGGGAAACATTCAGCCAGGGGACAGCCAACGAACTTTCCCTCAAAGAAAATATCATTATCCTGTGCGGTCATTACAAAGGCATTGACCAGAGGATAAGGGAGCACCTGATAACCAGGGAAATATCAGTCGGAGACTATGTGCTGAGCGGAGGTGAAATCCCCGCCGCGATGGTCGCCGATGCCATAATACGGCTTCTGCCCGGAGCCTTGACTGACGAGACTTCCGCACTCAGCGACAGTTTCCAGGACGGACTGCTCTCCGCACCGGTCTATACAAGGCCGGCGGAATTCAACGGATGGAAAGTGCCGGATGTCCTGCTGAGCGGAAATCCCAAACTCATCAGGGCGTGGCAGGACGAACAGTCCGTCGAAAGAACCCGAAGACTCCGTCCGGATCTGCTGAAATTGTAAAAATCGGCACAAATTATGTTTTTTCGTGACATTTTTTAATGATTATCCGCAAAAGTACCCATAAATTCTGAAAATTCTATGGGCTTCAGTTGGTTATTTACCCGGATTTTACTATATTTGTAGTGCATTCAAATACTTTGAGTTATGAAAATTTTCGAGTTCGAGAAGCACTTTCCCGACGAGGAAAGCTGCAGGAACAAATTCCGTGATTTAAGACTGAAGCAGGGCGTTGTCTGCCCCAAATGCGGCTGCACGCACCATTACTGGAAATCCGACAAGGGCATGTTCCAGTGCAAGGAGTGCGGACACCGCCAGAGCCTGCGATATGGGACGGTCATGCAGGGGTCAAAACTGCCTTTCCGCTACTGGTTCATAGCCATGCACCTGCTCACAGCCACGAAACATACATTCTCTGCCGCTGAACTCCAGAGACAGTTGGGTCATAACCGATATCAGCCTATCTGGGAGATGGTGCATAAGATTCGCTCCGTTATGGGTCAGAGGGACAGCGAATACATGCTGACCTATTCCGTGGAACTTGACGAGGGATTCTTTACAGTCGGCACTCCGAGAAAGGAGGAGAAAATGGTGCAAGGGTCGAAAGAGAGGAAAGCCACCGTCCTTGTCATGGCAGAGAGCATCGAGGTTGAAAAACCAAAGCCGAACATGAAGAAAAAGAAGGTCGGACACCTGAAGATGATAGTAATTCCCGACACGAAGAAATCCACGATTACAGAAAAGGCGGTCGATATTATCCATAAGGATGCACTTGTCAGCATGGATGCCAGTCATTCACATTCAGACATAGAGAAACTGTACAAGTCAGACTGCCGGAAGTCAATCACACAGGAGGACATCGACAACTTCCTGCCGTGGGTGCATACGACGCTATCGAACGCAAAGTCGCTCCTGCTCGACACCTACCACGGCATCAAGCGGGAATACCTCCAGGAATATCTCAACGAGTTCTGCTACAAGTTCAACAGGCGGTATTTCGGGGAAGACATATTCGACCGTCTGCTGATGGTCAGCGCGGGGTACAGGACGGAGTTTCAACACCGGACTTACAGGAAAGAGGCATAATGTTTAGTGCCAACTAACAAAGTTACACTGCAAAGATAACAACCCCAGACGATATTGAGAATGTGCTGGGTTGTTTTTACTCATATAAATGTTGGGTTATTGTTTCTTTACACTCTTTTCATGTAAATCTTTCTTTATTTGGATTTTGCCATTGATAAATAGTGCAATGATTACAACAACGGTTCCTGTTGCGAATATACCGGCAAAAGTCTTCATATCTAACAGTGCAAATATAAGCGACAGTATTATTCCGAGAATGAAGACTACAAATCCAAAAATTTGCCCTCTTCTATTTATCTTCAGATGATTGTCTATATTTTTTGTTTCAAGAACTATTCTATGCTCCTGCTGTTTTTCAGCCATTTTAAGTATGCGGTCCGCACTTCCGGGAAGAACAGCCTCATATTCCCTGATTATTTTAGGATGCGGTACCGGACCTTCATAATATTCTTGACAAATAATGGATAACGCCCGAGTTGCAACATCTTTTTTATCTTCAGGTACTACATTAAGCAATGTGTCTATTGCATCTTGGGTAGAGTTTTCCAAAGGTTTTGCTACTTCTCCCGTCTTTTTCATGGCTATATTTTGAATGATTCTATAGCTTTTTTCATGTCTCGCCCTATAACGCCAAAATCAGACTCCATTGCTATTCGATCTGCCTCGTAGGATGAATCAGAATAATTGAAAGTAAAATATGACGAAAATATACTCAATATACTACCAGCCCCAATCCAAAATGAAGATTTGGAGAAAAGGAAGTCTGTCCGATAATAAGAACGTTTCATGATGCTTTTATTACAACTAAAGTTGTTTTGTACCACAAATATAATCACAAAAACCGAATAAGCAAATGCTGTTCCATAACATAACATCCTTGCAATAAGGTCAAAACGAGCCCCAAACGGGCGACTCGCAAGAATCGCCCGTTGTTTCATATATCTGTGATATTATTGCAGATTTCAGATAACAACCGTTTACTTTTTCAGGCAGGCTGCGACCATACCTAAAAATCCGATAAAATAGATCACAAACATCATAGATTAACCTCCTTTACTTTATTAATGAACTAATTGTATCTCTGAATAAATCCTCGGGGACTTTGGATTTTGTCGAATTTAATGAATTGAAATAGTCTATATCCATATACATTATAGCCCAATACTCAACTGTATATAGTTCCATATATACGATCGTTGTCGCTTTTTCCAGCGAATAAGCGTCTATAAATAAATTACTTGAGCCGTTTACAACTATTGGTTGATAGCGGTCGAGAAGATGATCGGAAAGACGCTCCGAAGAAGAAATTTTTACGACAACACCCGAAACATATAGCCGGTCATTTTCAAAAGCGTATATTTTTAGTGGGGCTGTACTACTATTCGTCATATATCCAATACTATTATCGGATACCTCGTAGTTATTGCCCTCTATTGATATTAGCTTGGATTTACTCATGCCCCATTGAAGAACAGGCTCTGTATATAAAGTAGTATTTGCAGAAACTTTAACATTACATTTGATATTCCCATTTGATATTACACATTGGCCGATATGTTTAGCTTCCACTATACCCTCGTTGGATACAGAGGCTACAAAATCATTTGTTGTTGTCCAGTTCCCGGTAGCATTTATTTCATATTTTGCTCCAACTTTTATACTTATAGACCGCGGAATATTTTCGTTCATATTAATTCTGCTACTTGTATATTCCTTAGAACACGATGAAAGTAATAAGCAACATACGAAAGTTAAAATAGATAACAAATACTTCATAATTCTATAGATTTGGTTTAACGTTCACGCCTGTAAATGGCAACCGCAACCAAATAAGAGAAGCGTGGATCATACTTACTCCTGAAGGTACGACCAAGCACCTGTACACATAAGCACAACCCACGCTATTGCGCGGACATCGAGTGCCTATTGCCGTGTACTTGAAATTTTGGTCGTTTTTCAGTGAAGCAATAGCCTGAATGCCATCTATTTTCTAAAAGCACCGGAACGGTTTCCCGAACCGGTGCTGCAAAGGTAGAAATAATTCGCCATTTGACAAATGAGTATTGTAAGAATTGGAGGAAAATGTTTATCTTTGCTGAACTCAAAGTAAAGGGCGCGTGAGCGTCCGAATGAATGCAATCGAGGGAGGTCTTTGCCTCCCTCTCTTTTTATACCTTTGGGTACTTTTGCGGATAATCATTCATTTTTTAAATAAAATTGATTTTTTCTTGAAAAAATTTTGCCGTTTTAAAAAACTTGTCTATATTTGGTGAATGTAACGGCTAAAGTAAATAATCAACATACAAAAGCCGTCACATTTCCGGATTTTCCGGAACAGCGGTCAAATACTAACCACTGACCAAAATAACACGAATCCCAAATGGGAAATACTGCTAACTAACCATGAATGAAGCCTGCAGTGATGCAGGCTTCATTAAATCTTCCGGGGAATCATTCTCCTGTCCCCGCAATCACCGGCACTTCCATATATTCAGCCCCCGGGAAATCCCGCGCCACAATGTCCCTCAGGAATTTTTCCGTGTCTTCGGATATGGTCTTGTCTTCCTCTTGCGGATACTTGTTGAACATTACCATAAAGACATCAAGGCCATGACTGCGCGCAGCCTCCAGGCTGAGGAGGGTGTGGTTGATGCTGCCGAGCTTTCCTGACGTGACGAGAATGAGGGGCCAGCCCTTCCCTGCCGCATAGTCCAGAGTCAGCAGGCTCCTGGTGAGAGGGACCATCAGACCGCCCGCCCCTTCAAGCAGCACGGCATCATACTTTGCAGAAAGGTCACCCACAGCGGCTTCTATCTTGCTGAAATCTATTTCCCTGCCGTCTATTTCAGCGGCAAGATGCGGGGAACAAGGATATGTAAATATCTCAGGCATGGTAAGCTTCTGCCTGTCCTCCTGGAGCATGCCGCATCCCATGATTTTCCTGTGGACCTCTATGTCCTCGGATACATCCGTGTTGCCGGTCTGCACCAGTTTCTGGGTTATCGTCCTCTTTCCGGAGGCATTCCAGACCTTTGCAAGATAACCGGTTGCATAGCTCTTGCCCACTCCGGTGTCCGTACCGCTCACAAAAAATACATTGTTCTTCATGTCTGTCATATGTAATTATAATTCGGCAGTCACTCTTCCGCCGGCATTTCGGATACAATCCTGACCAACGAAGATGTCAGATGTGAAAGTTCTTCACGGGTAATGATGAAAGGCGGCATGATGTAGACCAACTTTCCGAACGGGCGCACCCAGATGCCTTCTTCTATGAAACGGCGCTGCATGAAAGCCATGTCAACAGGATGCTTTGTCTCAATGACCCCTATGGCTCCCAGCACCCTCACATCAGCCACCTGCGGCAATGCGGCAGCCGGCGCCAGTTCCTTTCTCATCTGCGCCTCCAGCGCCAGGACTTTCTGCTTCCAGTCTGATTCAAGCAGCAGGCCTATGCTTGCCCGTGCCACGGCGCAGGCAAGGGGATTGGCCATGAATGTCGGGCCGTGCATGAAGGCATAGGGATAATTGTCCGATATTGTCTGTGCCACATCGTCTGTCGTGAGGACGGCCGAAAGTGTCATATATCCTCCGGTCAGGGACTTTCCTATGCACATTATGTCCGGTTTCACTCCGGCATGCTCCCATGCGAAAAGCTTTCCTGTCCGGCCGAATCCCGTAGCTATCTCATCGAAGATGAGCAGAATGCCGTACCTGCGGCAAAGGGCGGACGCCTGCCTGAGGTATTCCGGATTGTAGAACCACATCCCGCCGGCCCCCTGCACGACGGGCTCCAGAATCAGGGCTGCAATGCTTTCATGATGAGATACAAGCATTTCCTCCAGGGGAACGATGTCCTCCTGATGCCACTCCCCTCCGAAGCGGCTGCGCGGAGACGGCACAAAGTATCTTGCGGGAAGGGCCGGGCCGAATATCCCGTGCATCCCCGTCTCGGGGTCACATACCGACATGGCATTCCATGTGTCGCCGTGATAGCCGGAGCGGATGGTCACGAAATCCGTCTTTTCCGGCCGGCCTGCCGCATAATGATATTGGACGGCCATCTTCATGGCCACCTCAACGGCCACCGAGCCGCTGTCCGCATAGAATATACGGGTGAATTCTTCGGGAAGAATCCGGCGGAGAGCCTTTCCGAGCTCAATTGCCGGCTCATGCGTGAGGCCGCCGAACATCACATGCGACATTTTCCTCATCTGCTCCTGCAGCGCGTCATTCAGCACCGGATGGTTGTAGCCGTGCACCGCACACCACCAGGAGGACATGCCGTCAATGAGTTCTGTGCCGTCTTCCAGCACTATGCGGCATCCGTGCGCCTCCCGGACCCTGTACGCCGGAAGCGGATGAGTCGCCGATGTATATGGATGCCACAGGTGCTCCCTGTCGAAGTCATCCGTAAGTTTTCCAAAATCTTTTTCTTTCATTGCCGTTTCAATAATATTGTCGTTTCAGTAATTTTGTCGTTTCAGTAATTTTGCTGTTTAAGTACTTTTACAAAGTATATCCGGCAGTCTTAATCCTGGCCATGTCGGTGGAGACATCTGCGCCGACAGTTGTCAGCATGTCCCCGATGATGGCCGCGTTGACCGCAGAGCGGAAAGCCTTCATCAGCGTCTCTTCTGAAAGCCTTGCCCTTCCTCCCGCGAACCTCAGGCGGGCCGACGGCATCATAAGCCGGAAGACTGATATTGTCCGCAGAATCTCGTCTTCTCCAATCAGAGGCCGGGATCCGAGGGCTGTGCCCCTGATCGGGGAAAGGATATTCACAGGCACTGACTCCACCCCCAGACTTTTGAGGACAGAGGCCAGTTCAATCCTCTGCCCCATGGTCTCCCCCATTCCGATGATGCCTCCGCTGCACACTTCCATGCCGGCCTCACGGGCATCATCCAAGGCCTTGATTTTCTGACTCTGGTCATGTGTCGTGCAGAGAGACGGGAAAAAGGAAGGTGCTGTCTCGAGATTACAGTGGCACCGTCTTATCCCGGCCTTGCGGAGACGCACGAAATCCTCCTTGTCAAGCAGGCCCGCCGACAGGCAGAGATATATCCCGCACTCCTTTTCTATGAGCGCGGCAGCTTCACAGACTTGTGTGACTTCTTCTTTCTTCAGCCTCCTTCCGCTCGTGACAATGGAAAATCTTCCGATTCCCTGCGACTTGCATCTTTGGGCCGCCGCGAGCAGTGTTTTTGGAGGCAAGAGAGGATACTCCTCTGCTCCGGTATGCCAATGTGCCGACTGGGCGCACCATTTGCAGTCCTCAGGGCAACGGCCGGACTTTGCGTTGACTATGGAACATGTGTCAAAGACAGGAGGACATGCCAGACGCATTACTTCTGCGGCAAGACCGAGCAATTCTCTGGTCGGCAGCGTCTTTGACATTATGACTGCCTCGCCGGCGCTGATGCCTCCGCGGGAGACAATTTCTTCAGGATTATAAGTCATGTTTTTCATTCTTCATTCTTAATTCTTTATTCTTCATTTTACATTTTGAGCCATAAATTGTTATCAGCAAAATATTCCTTTGATTTTGAGGAGATCCATTTCCTGCGGATACTCCACGGCAGATGGAGGCCACGGCTGGTGGGAGCCATTTCTCATATCCAACGGCCGCGATTTTCCGGCAAAAGTGTGCCCGGTGGCATTTTGAAAATGCCACCGGGCGTAAAAACATGGCAAAAGCGCGCCCGATGGAGCCCCAAAAGCTCTCCATCGGGCGCGATATAGTATGGCGATCCATGGTCCCGCGAACGGATGACTCATGCTCTATGGGAAGAGATTTACAGACAAGACCTGCCGGAGACTGTATTCTCAAGAACAAGGCTCCAGGCATCAGCAGGAAAAGGTTCCACAGGGAAGCGAGATCCGGCGGGAAATCCTCCGTGCGGCAAAATCCCGGGGCCGAAGAGCCACCGTCCGCATCAGACAGCTGCTGCGAAAGAGAGACAAACTGTATGCCTTTGTCTTTCCGCAGAGAAGCATCGGCGATGCCCTGCGACAGATGTCCAATGGTCACAGTCTTCCCAATGGAACAGAATGCCGAATAGGAATGTCTGCTCCACCGCCTGAAGCGCAGGGCAACTTTACTGAAATATCTGAATCCTGATCTCTTCAACTGATGCGTCCTCTGATTCTCAGAAGTTCAAGGCAAATCCTACTCCGTGCTTCTGCGCTCCGAACGAAAGCTGCATTTCCGCCGGCCTCGCATTGAGGGCCCTCTCCACTTTATTGAGGCGCTTCTTGTAGACACAATAGACTGTCGTACCCGTCGCCAGACCAAGTATGCCGACCCCGGTTGCAATCAATCCGGCGTATGCAACATATTGGAATTTACTCTCGTACTGAATGTCCGGAGATGTCCCTGTGGCAGCAAAGATAGGAGCCACGATTACCACGCCTACGCCAAGAGCAATAGCCTCAACCACAACGCCGACAACACCGACTCCTGCCGTAATGAGTCCGGCTCCTGTCAGGGAACCGAAACCTATCAGCAGGCCTTTCCCGGCCTTGAATCCTTTCTGATAGTTTCTCACCTGCCCGGCAGTAAAGTCCGTACGGGCAAGAAGCCCCGCCAGCTGTTCCTCCCCGAGCTGTTCCTCCCCGACATAGAAATTCGCCCCTCTGCGCTCGACCAGACCTCCGTAAGAAGAAGCGCCAGACATGTCATTGTACTGTGCATGAGCAGTCATACAAGAAATAGCCATTGAAACAATGAACGACAGAATAAAGACTGTCCCGCGGATTGATTTCTTCATAAGATTCTATTTTTCTGCAACTTAGGATTCTCTTAAAACTTAGAGGCTTTCACAAGTCCAATATGTCCTACAAATTTAGGAAAAATAAACCATGCCATCAAATCCCCCCTTGGATTGCCACGGATTGTCCTCCGGTGCAGGATCTACAATTGACCTCCGAGAAATCCCATTATGGCCTCATGCCAGAAATCCCAAGAAAACCCGGAAGAAGGATGCTGAATCGGCAGCACTTCCACGCATTTCCCGTCAGACAGAACATATGCCCATGTTTCCAGTGATGTGCCGTCCGGCAATAGCACCGCTTTCCCTTGATGTCCTGACGGCGGAAGATGATCATAGAGTCTCTTGCCCCATGCTATCACGCAATCCGGATGATATTGTTCCAGAACTTCGAAAAATGCCGCAAAGGAATCTTGAAATTCCTTGACGGATGGTGACGTTCGTGGCCCGCTCATGGGTGTCTGGACGAAATTATAAAAAATGACCGAATTCCATAATTCCGACTTTCCATGCCAGTCCAGAACTTTTCCTGCCAGGGCACGTTCGAACTTAGTATAAGTGTTCTTGTACGCCTCGTGTTCACTGCCCAGGTCCAGCAGGTCTGCAATTACCTCCCGCGTGATATATGGCGTATCATCCTCAGGCTTTGCACAATAATGGCTCTCTCCAAGGACAAGAACTTTCCGTCCGCAGATGCCCTTTTCATAATTTTCGCCGACCCATGGGAGAAAATGGACCTGGCTATCACTTGGTTTTGCTTTCAATTTCTTCAAGTCTTTTTATGAATTCATTTTCATAAGAATCCATTGCTTCCGCCACTGCTTTGATATCGCTTATAAACTCTTCTGCATTATCTGCAGGGAATTCATCAAAGAACCATGAGAATCTCATCCCGTGTTCCTCCCCGTCTTCAATACGGTAAATCTGAATCATATTAAGCGTATCATTTATGATGTCGTTCGCGGCTTCGGCCTCGCTTTCAAAAGTATGGTGCTTCTCTTCAGAAGCCCAAATATCATGATATATAAAGTAACCATATTCCAGAACGACAAAGCATCTTTCCGCGCCGTCCAGATTGAATACAATGGCATTGCCTTCCGGCTCTTGTTCACACAATCCTGCATCTTTCAGATATTTGAAAATCGTCATCACCTCTTCCTGATTCCCGATATTTTCATTCCGAGTTTCCTCCGTATCCCCGTCTTCATCTGACTCATACTCATCCTCCCTGTCCCAGACTTCGACCATCATGTTATTTATATGACTTATCTGGGACTTGAATTGGAAGATGAAATTTTCGTCATCCATGTCTTTCGGAAATTCTGCAATCGTTTTGAACCACAATTCATCTCCGTCGTTACCTTTTTGTATATAGCATTGCCCGAATCTTTTTCTCATGGTTGTTATCGCCACATCGGATATATACCTCTTAGCCGGTTTTGCATCAAGTTTTTGTAAAGCGAATACAAAATACAGATTCTTATTGTTCGCTGTAGTTCCGATATTGAAATTTATCCCATCTGTTTCAACATGAATAAAGTCGCCATTGCCCTCCGGCCGGTAACCATAATATTTAAGACTGTTGAAAAGAAACCTATAATTGGCATTGTATTCACTATCGGATAAAACCGGCACTGACGAGGGATCGAAATCTTCGGAATTATCTGTAACTTCTGATTTCCTGCCCAAATGATAAATGGCCTCTCTTATACAATCCACAGCAAATTCCAGCATTTCCAAAAAATATGAAGAGCTTTCGTTTTTCCATTCCTTCCAAGAGTAATAAATTTCACCTGAAAAACGCAGGTCTCTTTCGCCTTCATCATTTTCAATAGGAGTACATTTATAGTTACCCATTTGCGCCAGGAGGAAAATATCTTGGACCAGTTTCTCGTAGTCGTCCTCATCCTCATATTCATCTGCAGAAACGGATACCATTACATAAAAACCCCACTCGCATACCCTCAGTAGAAAATGAACATCCGAATATGTAAAACTGATTCCTGTTTCGTCTATTATTTCAGGACAATATCCGGCATCTTTCAGGCATCGCATAGCAAAGTCTCTTTGTACCTCAGGATCAATCGGATCGAAGTTTTTTTTCAATTTTATTATGCAGGCACGTATGACATCAAGCCGCAGATATAGTTTTGACCGGAATTTTTCCCTGTCGTTTATATTTGCGTCGAAACGGGCTGTAATTTCGAAACAGGAATGCTTTTCAACTCTTTTTACCTGAATCATAGGATATTCAGACATTAATTCGCTGATCCTGGCCCAATCATTCTTTAAGATTTTCATACTGGCATTTGCTATATGGAAAATCTCGTAAAGATCTCCGTCTTCTTCGGATGGACACCATATTTTAAAATTTGTTCCATAATAGGAAAAAGAAATAAACTCGTTTTCTATACATTCCGGACAAAAGCCTTCCTCAGTTAGAAAGTCATACAATGCTGCCAATTTTTCGTCCAATATAGAATCTCCATTAACATTTGAATTGTTGATATCTTCCATGTGCTTTAGTGTTTTAATATTCTGTCTATTACATCTTTATTATCGATTCCGTTTATTTGCCAGCCAATCCGCAATAGCCTGCGCTATTGGAAGACCTGTTTCGAGTTCCACCCAAAGCCACTGACCGTTCGGGTTGCATTCAAGAAAAACATATTCTTCTGACGGAGTGACGATAAAGTCAAAACAGCCGAAATTCAGCCCCATCTTATGCAGGTACTCCAGACACTTGCAGGAAATATCATCCGGCAATTCATACTGTGACCATCCGATGCCGTTGCCGTATCCCTGCCGCCAGTCAATTTTCCCGGTATCATCCTGCTGTGATTGAGAGTCAATCCTGCAGGCGAAGACTCTGTCACCCACGACTGTTACCCTGAGTTCAAATGCCTTTTCAATATACTCCTGGACGAAACTGACCGTCTGGGAGAATGCCTCTGCAGGAGCATTTGAGATGTCCTGCAATGTGGTTTTCTGTGTCATGAACTGCCATTCATCGCCACTGCTTTCGTCCCATATCGATGAGGACTCGATCGGCTTCAATGCCAATTCGCTCGTACTGCTCAGGCGATTGACAAGATACTTTTTGTCGTTTGAGAAACACGTTTTCGGTACAGCAAAACCGACTTCTTGCGCAATCTTAATCTGCAGCATCTTCGAATCCGCCGGAATATCATTCACTATGCTGCCAAGCGACGGAATATCCTTGAGATAATACCGCAGAAAGCGAAGAAAGCCCAAAGCCTCTGTCAGATTATGACGGTCAATCTGTTCCGTATTCCGCACCGGTAATTCCGATGGTTTTTCAGGACGTCGGTCCCATATCGCGGAAATCTCCGAACCTTTTACAGTCAATCCTGTAGCCTTGCAGCGGACAATGAAATCGCATCCGGTACTGTCTGCCCACCATGCGAAATCATAATCTGTAAGCAAGGCCTCGGTGTTGAACCGGAAAACAGGAACTCCCATCTTCTCTAAATATTCAATCACAAAGTTAGGATGGGAGTCCTCCTTGTTTGTAAAGATCAGGATCATCTAACGGACACTCTTCTGGTCATCGATAGCGTTTTTCTTGTCAGATATAGTTGCTTTTGACGGCAACCTTGTTGCCGTAGTTTTAAGACTGTAGGTCCCCACTATGCGTGCATCGTAAGTTCTCTGAGTGACAGGGTCATAATATGACGGCTGATCGTTCAGACATTCCTGAATCCTCGACTGCATCGTGCAGCCCATCAGCAGCGGCATCACTGTGCCGGCGCTGGTCTTTGTTGAATTGTAAAGCATGGTTGTTGAGTGTTATAAAAGTGTTAATCATTGCATTTTTTCAAGTTCTCCGGCACGCTCTTTTGTTATGCCGAGAGATTCCTGTTCCCTTTCAAGGATTCTCCTGATACGCTCTGTCATTTCCTTGCCGTCAGTCATCTCCTTGAAAGTCTCCAAATATTCTTTCTCACTGTCTGTCAGCTGCGGAGCACATGAATTTTCTATTTCCGCTGCACGCTCCGGGGAGATGCCGAATTTGACTCTCTTGCGCTCAAGATATTTCCGGTCATCGTCGCTGATGCTGCCACCGTCTTCAAGACAGAACAGGATTTCATCCTTATACTGTTGTTCGCTTGCACTCAGATTTGCCGGAAATCTTTCTATTTTATTGTTTGTCAGCAAATTATCGTATGCATCTATTGGTGCAAATTTCACATAAATTGCCAACTCCACATTACTGCGTTCGGTCAGAGTCGTTTCGCTTGTATTTTGCTTTCCACCGCCGACTTTATAAAACAAAGCTTTGAATTCAGCGTCTATCTGCAAGTATTCTTTACTGCTGACAACCTTGTTCTTGCTGGTGGATATATTTTCATGATGCTCCAAAAGCCCTCCATTCATTCTTTGATTAAAAAGTCTCTGCCATGAAGGTTCATTGCTATACCATACAAGATTTTCAGGGAGATATGGCTTGTGTGCCGGGGTAAAATACTGATGAAAATTTATCCTGTTCTTAAAATCTTCAAAAGCATCAACAGAAGAATGTTTATGAACGCTGCCTGAACCGCTGTTAATTTTTGCTGAAGCATTGGCAGACAAGCTGGAATCATTATCTGAAACACTTTGTAAGCTGCCACCATTGATGCTTTCAACAGCAACTTCCACCGCACCAAGTGATTGAACAACATAACAGAATTCTCTTAATCTATCTTCAAGCAATTCCAGATCGTATGTATCGATTGGCAGATATTTGTCTTTTACAAATGGATGACCGACATATAGTTGCCCGCTGACCGGATGGCCTATAGGGAATGAAAAGTTCCCTGCTTTATGAATCTCGACCACTTCAAAAGACTCCGGAGTCAAATCAGTCACAGAGTTACTGACTGCTATTATTTTTCTCTTATTGTATGGCAGTTCAAAAAATGTTTGGTAATATTTTGCATCAATGTCTTTAAACAGCTTATCTGTCTTCAATTCCACGGAAGGGTTATCTGTTCCTTTAAAGAAAGAATGTCTTGCGTTCTGATATTCGCCTATTTTATACTGTGCTTGTGCTTTAAATTTATATGCTTCCTTTTTGATGTCCTTCAGATTGTCGTCATAAATTTCCAGCAAAGTATCAGCACACTCAATTATCGATTGCGAATCATCGGCCAAAACCTCAAATTTCAATCTCATATAAGGATAATAAAGATTATCAGTACCAAATTTAGATTCGAAATCATTCAAAATTTTATATGCACTGTTTATGTCCTGTTCTGTTTCAACGGCATCAATGAATTCTTGAAACTTAATATCATCATCTCCCTGAACCTTGTCTACTTTACTGGCAATAGAATCCAGATTTTCCGCCAACTTTCTCAAATCATTCTCTACAGGTGACTTTAGCCAGAATCTGCCTGGAACAGACACATATCCCTCTCCTGTATCAATATAAATGGACATATCCTTATATATCACGGACTTTATTTCTCCCCAATCATATTTTATATAAGTTTCATCATCCGGTTTCCCGATGATACCAGTATCCGTAATTACCAAACCGTTGTCACGAGTATTCCATGAAGATGTATCCCTGAAAAAGATAATTTCATCGTCCAATGAAATATCGAATTCGTTTCTGATTTCTCCTTTTAATGAGTCATCCAACGAAGTATAGAATACATCTGAGCCGTTGTCATGTATAGAAAGTAAATTGCCTGCAATCTTGTCAAAATATACTGGAATCATGTCTTTTGACAAGATGTCGCTTGCTTTTGCTTTAGGCGTTTGATTTTCCGAGCCTGATATTTCCACTCTTGCACCTAAATTTTCCAGACTCTCCTTGACAAATTCCGCCTCACTCTTACTATCAGCTGTCCCGAGCACAGTTGGCACTGAATCCGTCAATACTTTGGCATCATTCAAACCAATATCAAACAGCTCTTTAATGAGTTTGATTACTTGTAGTTTTTCACTTCCGACAGATTTTAAAACAATGGAATAATTTCCTGCATTGTTTTTCGGAGAAGAGGTCTGCATTGCCTCCACCCCGTATTTATCAACAAAGCTGACTATCTGATTCGATCGTCTGATATCAATTCCCCATGGGGCACGGATTTTTCTCAACCTCTCCCAATCTAAGTCATTGAGTTCCCGTCCACGTTGCCTGCTGAGATCCATGTATGCTTTTGCATATTCAATCTCATGATCGGTAAAAGTTTCCATTTCTATTATGATTTATTAGTGTCAAGTAAAAAATATTCAGTCTTTATGTTGTTTACACTTAATGCTATCCGATGACATAACGGTATCTATCTGTGAATTAGTTATCGCAATCTCTTTATTATTTGGAATGTTACGACAGTTAGAATCTTCATTACATTTGTGTAAGTATTCATAATCCTCCCAAACACGGCGATAGATTTTCATCTGACGACAAAAAACGGTAAAACCATACTTTGCAAGAAAGCGATTTGCCCTTCAATAATAGAAATGTCATCACTATATTTATGCTTCGCCACGAAATAATATGCCGAATAGTATTTTTGTATTACATCCGGATCAGAAGTTTTTCCACCCTCTAATGTATAAATCAATTCAACTATAACACAGATTAAAATTGCTATAAATGGAATTGTAATTATTAAAGCGATATCTCTACTTTCACATTTGTGACATGTACAATACACAGCAAGCATCACAGTGCTGAAAATCAGGTATGCGATTATCACTGATTTCATCAACCATATACAGTTTATTATTTTAATCTTATCTGTATTAGAAAGATCAATTGCACTTGTCAACTTGCCAACCCTGCCATTCTCAGGTAAATAACTCTTGGCATTTTTCAATGATGATTTTATCATCAATTCATTATTCCTGAACTTACCCCACACTACAGAAGTGAATGTATGATTAAGCAGACCCACAAGGTATGCTCCAGTCAGACCGACAATCCAAAAAAGAGGCTTTTCTATTATATTCGTATTTATAATCAACAAATTATTAATCATCAGTGCAATAGCCACAAGAATTGCTCCTCCCGGAACAATCATCGCCAAAATGTCATAAAGAGAGAATTTAGAAACTATGTCTTTCATTGTTATACAAAATTCATCATCCTCACAACCCTTGCTTTACCGTCAGGTACACCGCTGTCCAGAAACCTGCCCAGACAAGGTATATGAATGCTGTCATAAAACGGTTGAGAGTATATTTGAGTGTCATCTCAAACATGTCCACATTGCTGTTTACATAAAGCATTCTCAAAGAAACCACTTCATCCATGTTTTTCGCCGTGAATACCCCGACAGGGATGGCAAGGATAAATGCCGGAACACTGGAAATCAATAGTTTGACTGCGATAGAGTATATCTGTGCTTCCGGTTTTATGACGGACAGATTCAATGCTGTGTAAATCAGCCCACCGATAATCAATATGAAAAACACCAATGTGACGCCAAAACTTTTTGCAGTAAACAGCGATGGTACGGCCATAAGGAGAATCATGCTGACGACAAGACCGATGCAGAAGTTCCTGTCTTCTCCTGCTGCCCAGTCGGTTCCGCGAAATATCAGCAGACAGAAAACAAGACTCAGCACGATTGTCGCCACTGTCTCAAAATTGGCAATGAGCCAAGAAACAAAGGTTTTCATATTACAATACTTTTAGCATACCAAGAACAATCAGAACCAGCTGCCGACCCATTCGACGACTTTCCTGACGAGGAGAACCATCAGATAGATGAGGAAACAGAAAATCACTATCAGGATTGCCATCCACACTGATTTCCTGTTCACTTCATCTATGATGGATTTGTCATCTTCCACATAACCTACTATCAGGCGCATGTTCTGCAGATAGCAGCGGTTGAAGAAATCGCATATAGTGCCTATCCAGAACGGAATCATCCCGATGAGCGCATCTTTCAGAATATTGAAAATGACTGCAAGAGTCAGAGGTATTGACTTCACCTTGAAAAGGCTGACATAGATGGACGGCAGACACATCAGTGATGTCAGGGTGTCTCCGAAGCCAGGGACAAAACCGAGTATCGGGTCCAGAAAATATTTGTCCATGGTGTTGGCTATCCATTTTGTCATGCGGTATGACGCTGATGATTCAATTTCCGCTTGACGCATGGCTTTCCTGAGCCTGCGCTCCTCTTCTTTGGCCTTGGCCTTTTCAAGCTGAGACTGTTCCTGAGCATCATTGATACCGAGGTCATCCTGAATTTTCCTTTTTCTTGAACTTGTATACTCTGTCATATCGTCAAATCCTTATTTCCGTTGATAAATTCTTCCATATCGTGCTCTGAAATCTCATATTTGCCTTCAGACAGGGATTTCAGGCCTTCTTTCAATTCTTCTGCCGATGCAGCCAGATGAATTTTCCGGAGACTTTCCCTCAAGATGTCGCCTCGGCCGGTTATGGATGACATGTCCTTCCGGAACGCATCCCGCAATGAAGAAAGCTGCCTTTCGTACTCGGCGGTGCTTATTTCACTTTGCCTTTTCAGTTCCTGAAGCCTGATGTATTCCTCGAAGAGTCCTGCCGTTTTCTGGACAAGTTCATTTGCAGCGGCTGCCGCAGTTTGACTGTCTGCTTCAGAAAATCCCGTCCTGACAATGTTCCCTTCATCATCCTGATACTCGTCCCCGAACTCATCCGCCCCGACGGTGATGTTTTCTCTCAAGACATCAGAAAATGCCCTGATAGAGTTTTCTGTTTCCGGAGTCAATGATGCAGGAGTATAATCTGCAGCCTTTACAGCCTTGATATGTCTTTCGTCCAGTCCGCTTGACATTATTTCCTTTGCTGTCTTAAGAAGCAGAACTATGTCCCTGAGAGATGATGCGACCTTCAGTTTGATTTCATCTGAAGCCTTGGCGGACTTCCGTATCTCGGCAGAAGCGCCGTTCAGTCTTGCCCTGAGCTTTTCGGCCATTGCCTTGTCCGAGACAAGACAGCCGGTCATCTTCTCAAGTTCTTCCTTGTCTGCCTGAAGGTCAGTCTTCAGGTCTTCATAATACTTGATGGAATATGCGTATGCCTCATGCCATTCGGTCAGGTCCCTGCTGAATCTCTTTTCAGCGGAACCGAAAGTCAGGATATTCGCCAAGGCTGAAGGCTTTGACGGCTTGCAAGCCTTTGCCTCCCGGTAACTTTTGGCATTCGCCTCCAGCAACTTCCCGTTTGCCTCAATACTTGCCGTATATACATCGACATTGAACTGTTCATCAATGATTTTCTGCTGCAGGTTCTTGTATTCTTCAAGCATGGCGTCCCTTGACCTTTTCGCCGCCTGCAGTTCCGGAGTGGAATAAAGGCTTGCGACGAGCCTGTCAAACTCCGGGGCAAGCACTTTGTCCGCGTACTTGAAAAAAGCCTCCGCCTTCGGAATGTACAATTCATTCAATGTCCTGTATATCACGAAGAGCCGGCTCATGTCAGTTTTTATCGTGACAGCATCTTTCTTTATCTTGTCGGTAAACTTGACCAGTTCCTGTCTGAGCACTGTCGTCTTGGAGGAAACATCCATATAATGGCCCAGCATATTGAGACCCGCCAGAACAAGGCCGGAGCTTCTGTTTCCTGTACTGCGGTATAGGGATGCCGAACTTTTCAATGTTGCAGAAAAACTGTCCGTTATCTCCCCGATTATGGCGGCACAGGAACTGGAAATGGAATCGTATTCAAGCCGAACAGCCTCAAGCATACCCTTCACGTCAAGCCATTCCACACTGTCATAGTCAAACAATCTGGGGTCAATGACCTTTACCGAGTCACCGAATATGTCAACAAGGGCAAGCGACCAGGTATTGAAGACTTCTCTCACTTTCTCCCTGATGAACACGAAGTCAGACATCGATGCCCTGACATCAGTCTTTGCTTCTTCGTAGCCGGAAACCATTTTTGTATAGATATCAAATGCTTTTTCTGCACTTTTGCGGACATTAGCCGCAGCTCCTGTTCCCGTTATTGTGGAAATAATGTCGGAATTGTCTGACTTTCCCGGAGCAATGCGCCTGTTGATATTGATTCTTGCCCGAGACAATGCTTCCTCACTTCTTTTCAGATGCTCTCTGACTGTATTCAACGCCTTTTCAGGATCCTCATCGCACTCAAAAGCAGCAGAATATGCATCCACTACCGACTGCCTGCGGTCATTGGTCAGAAAGGCATTCCTGATCGGGGCATATTTCCGGAAATGCAGCCAGGCATCATAAATCAGCCTGCTGATTTCAATGGAATCTTCTTTTATTCCGAATTCCCGGAGTTCGTAAGCCAAGTCCGCCCTCGTATAACATGCGCCATGCTTTCCGAGATTATCGGCGGTCTCCTTGATTTTGGAATATATTTTCTCTGTACTCATATATAATTATGTGGTTCAAAATCGCCGTATAATATTTGCCGGTCACAAAAAAAGTGCGGCCCTGCCGTTTTCCGTATTACGACAGGCACCGCCAAGCGCCTCATAGAGATACAGATAAACAAGCAGTCCGCACCTTTGCAGGTATACGAACAGTACTTCTTTATCCCCTTCTCTACTATGACTGCGCGGCCGGAGCCGCGACGGTCAAACAAAATTGGCGGTTTTGTCGTAAAAGGGAATCCGAAGATTCTGGTACAGTATTTTCACTTTTGCGGCTTTGTCTTCAAAGCCGTTCCAAAGTTAAAAATTCTGCACGAAAGTGCAAAGATGCGGACTGGATTTGTTTTGAGTATATGTCATTTTTATAGTCTTTCTCCTTTAAGATTATACTGAATCTCCCTGCCCTGCTTCCGGGCTGTGAACCCGGACGAATACGCAGAAATTAAAAAGTGCGGCACCGCGTCATCTGTAAGAAGACAGGCACCGCCAAGCGCCGCTTAGAGATACAGATAAAAGCAGTCCGCACCTTTGCAGGTATACGCGACCAATCTCATTATCCCTTCCTCTATTATGGCTTCCGGCCATGCCGTCTGCCGAACAAAATTGGCGGTTTTGTCTTCAAAGGGAATCCGAAGATTCGCATCAAGCATTTTCTTTATTTATCCGCAGGAAAGGAACGCCTTTCCTCGGGATTGCACAAAGTTAATACTTATTCGTATACAAGCAACAGCGCAGACTGCGATTTTTTGCTGTCAGAATTTCTCTCTGAAATCCACTTGCGAATATAGTCCAAAGTCATGCAGATGCAAATTCCATTTCGTGCCATTTCATGCCATTTTAGAAAAAATCCTATTTTTGCAACGAAAAATATCGCGGATATATAAGCGGATATATAAAATGAGCGAGAACACTCTTGAAAAGGACAAAGTAAGCCTGCTGCTGGAAGCCGTACGGACAAAATTCGGGAAGACACTGGATTCAGGTTCCGACTATGACAGTCTTTCCCTGGACATACAGCGCATAACCGGGGAACAGGTCAGCGGGACCACCATTAAGCGTCTTTACAAATATATAAAGAGACCGACTGTTCCCCGGACCAGTACACTTTCCATACTTTCCCGATATGTCGGATATGCCGGATGGAGTGACTTCTGTGAAAAATATGGAGAAATTCCGGCTGCAGAACCTGCTGCAGAGGACAGAAATAATGAAGATTATCACGAGGAGGATGTCCAGAATAATGCATCCTCGGATTCAAATTCATTTAGCAGAAAAGCCGGCATTTATATTTCAGCTGCAGCCGTAGCTGTCATAGCCGCTGTCATAATCTTCTTTCTGAAGAGCCCGGAAAACAAAAGCTCAGACAGGGGATCCGCCGCCAAAGACACACTTGTCATTGTATCGGATGCTGATACTGTCCTCATTACCCTCAGGGACTCACTCCAGATAAAATACGATGCCATACTTGATGAATGCCATAATTTTGCCCAAGAACAATGTTCCGAAATCATGGGACACTATGGCAGCATGGACATCATTGACTATTATCAGTTTGTCAATGCAGAGTATCTGAAGACAGTATTTACGGACATCAAAAATCTTGTGGACAGAAGAACATCCGAAGCATTCCCGGACACGACCATACGGGACAGGTACAATGCTGAAATCTTCGCCGCATGCAGAGATTACTGCGCCCAAAAACTGTTGAGGGATTTTCCTTCGGACGAACTGCGCAAAGCCTATGAAGAAAAGGAGAAAAATGGAGAAGAAAATGAAGGATTACAATGACGCTATGTCCTCCTTCGCAAGCCCTGTTGTCTCACAGATAACTTCAATCTCCAGGCCTTGCATTTTCATCTTCTTCGCCATATCGACAATTGCCTCCCTGCGGCCAGTTTCCAGACCCGCCTTCTTACCGGCTTCCAGGCCCTCCGCCCTGCCTGCTTCAATACCCTCCTTCATACCTTTTTCCATGCCTTCTTTCATGCCCTCCTCAATACCGGCGGCCAGGCCTTCTTCTCTGGCAGTCTCAATGATATTGTAATAGTCACGCTCAGTAATCATATCCTTTTCGTATGCAAGTTTGACTTCAGGACTTAATTTGGCTATCTCGCAGGCAGCAAAAAGCCGCTCAAACGCCTGTATTCTCAATTCTTCAGGCAAACTGTTCAGTGTACCCATATGTTTCAAGGAATAGCACCATTTGTCGAATAATGTCGCACACTCATTCAGTTCCTTCCTGAATCTGTTGATTTCAACAAAGATAATCATTATTGTTTCATCCGGAACTGCATGTGAGATTTTTTCTCTGAATGTATATTCCAGCACAGGGCCCTTGTCAGCTTTATCATCCTCCTGCCTGTCCTGAAATTCCTGCATGTCTCCTGCAAGAAGACCTATGAAATATACCGGAGGCAAATCATACTTCTGCCTGTCGCCGGAGACAGAGCCGGAATCATAGGCCTTTGCCGCATACAGGACGCACCTTTTGAAAAAGTTAGACTGCCGGTAACATTGCACTTCCACAATGAAGACTGTTCCGTCTTCTCCCATACACCTCAAATCAAGGCGAACATTCTTGCGGGAAGGAGAAAATTGCGGCAGTTCCGTAGTCATATATGAAATATCCTTGACCTTACGGTCATAAGGAAGAATTATGTTAAGAAGGTCAATCAGCACATCTTTGTTTCTCTGATCCCCGAACACAGCCTTGAAGCCTGCATCCGTAAGAATATCCACATACCTTCTTGCGGTCTGCTCAATATCAACATAATAACCCATAGCACAAAAATTTTCAGCTAAAGTATATTACGACATATAGTTTGTCAAGGGCAGAGAATATGATTTTTCTGATTCTTTTTAAAATATTTTCCTTTTTTGAAATTTTTTCTCTTTTTTGAATTTTTCTTGAAATCTTTTTGAGATTATTTCTCCTCCAGCTTCACTTCGTAGAGCCTCGGCCAATTCTTGCCGGTAAGATAGATTCTGCCGGTGGAGGTGTCATAGGCAATGCCGTTGAGGACATCAGTCAAGGAGCTCCGGAGCGAATCCGGGAGCAGGCCGGTACAGTCGACTGTGCCCTCTACATTTCCGGTGTCCGGATTGATGATGAGGATGAGGTCGCTGGTATAGACATTGGCCCAGATCATGCCGTCAATATATTCAAGTTCATTGAGGAAGCGCATCGGACGGCCGGAGAGTCTGACGGTCAGTCTGCGTGTGACCTGAAGGTCTGGAGTCATGAAATAAAGAGTCGCCGAACCGTCGCTGGCAATAAGAGAAGAACCGTCGGTGGTGAGCCCCCAGCCTTCGCGGGGGTAGGATTTCGTTGACTTGTACTTCAACGTGCTTATGTCATAGATGAATGCCACGCGGTTGGTCCATGTGAGGATATACAGGTCATCCCCGAGCACGCATGAGCCCTCCACGAAATATTTACCGCTGAAATCCAGTTTCCTGAGAGGCATCCCGCTGTCAATGTCAACTTTTCTGAATGTGGACGAACCGTATTGGCCGGTACTCTCATACATCTGGCCGTCATGGATGAAGAGGCCCTGCGTATATGAACCGGTATCATGCGGATACTCATGCACGACCTTCAGCCTGTAGCTTCTTACTGCCGCGGCTGCCGGAGACTGATGCATAAAAGACACAATGGCTGCCGTCAGAAAGAAGACGGCAGCCATCCGAAGGTATTTTGTTGCGGATGTCATTTCTTGTCGGTGTCAGCAGGATGACCTTCGGCCATACCGGACGGATGCCCCTTGCGGTAATCCATGGATGCCTTTACGAATGCAACGAATATCGGCTGGGGATGTTCCGGGGTACTCTTGAGCTCCGGATGAAACTGCACTCCGATGAAGAAAGGATGGGTCGGAATCTCAACAATCTCCACCAGCCCTGTCTCCGGGTTCCTGCCAGTGGCCTTCATGCCTGCCGCCTCGACCATCGGGAGATATTCATTGTTGAACTCATACCTGTGACGGTGCCTTTCGGAAATCTTCTCCGAGCCATAGATTCTATATGCAAGCGAATCTTTCTCAAGCCTGCAGTCATATGCTCCCAGACGCATCGTACCGCCCTTTATTGTCGTGCTCTTCTGGTCCTCCATGAGGTCGATTATAGGAACAGGGGTGGCCGGATTGACTTCAGTCGACACGGCATCCTTGAGGCCGAGCACATCCCTGGCAAATTCCACGACAGCCATCTGCATGCCCAGACAGATGCCGAAGAACGGCACATTATGTTCCCGCGCATATTTGATCGCGACAATCTTGCCCTCAAGCCCCCTTTCTCCAAATCCCGGGGCGACAAGGATTCCGTCCATGCTGCCGAGCTTTTCCTCCGCGTTGTCCTCATTGAGGTATTCGCTATGGATGCTGTGCACATTCACCTTGCATTCATTGGCGGCACCGGCATGCACAAAAGACTCAAGTATGGACTTGTAAGCATCCTGAAGCTCCACATATTTTCCCACAAGGGCGATGTCCACCTGAGTCTTCGGATGGAAAAGCTTGTCAAGGAACTTGTTCCACTCCGTGAGGTCCGGTCCGGGAAGGTCTGTCATGC
This sequence comes from uncultured Bacteroidales bacterium, assembly GCA_949286415.1. Lineage (GTDB taxonomy): Bacteria > Bacteroidota > Bacteroidia > Bacteroidales > UBA932 > Cryptobacteroides. Next base: position 43,303 of record CASEBV010000010.1, on the reverse strand, counting down.
CGAAGTGGTCAAGGACAAGCTGATCCAGCTTTTCGGCCTTCATGTTGAGAGGAACAGCATAAATGGATTCCGCGTCCATTGATTCGATTACATGTCCCGGCTTGACATTGCAGAAAAGGGCGACCTTGCGGCGGATTTCCGGGGTAAGCCTGTGCTCGGTGCGGCACACGATGATGTCCGGCTGGACACCATTCTGCTGGAGCATCTGCACCGAGTGCTGCGTAGGCTTGGTCTTGAGCTCCTTGGCAGCGCTGAGATAAGGCACGAGGGTAAGGTGTATTGTCACGCAGTCCTCCTCAGGGAGTTCCCACTGGAGCTGACGGACCGCCTCTATGAACGGCTCGGATTCCATATCGCCGACAGTACCGCCGATTTCAGTGATGATGACATCGTATTTGCCTGTCTTGCCGAGAAGAAGCATCCTTCTCTTGATTTCATCAGTGATATGGGGTACAATCTGCACGGTCTTCCCGAGATACGCGCCCTCACGCTCCCGGCTGATGACCGTATGATATATGCGTCCTGTGGTGACATTGTTGGCCTTGGAGGTATGCACGCCGAGAAATCTCTCGTAATGCCCGAGGTCAAGGTCTGTCTCCGCCCCGTCTTCGGTGACATAGCACTCCCCGTGCTCGTAAGGGTTGAGCGTACCGGGGTCGATGTTGATGTAAGGGTCGAATTTCTGGATGGTTACACGGAGTCCCCTTGCCTGGAGAAGCTTGGCCAGAGATGCCGAAATGATTCCTTTGCCCAGCGAAGAAGCCACGCCGCCTGAAACGAAGACATATTTTGTATTCATAAATCTGTATTTATACGTTTTCAGGGACACAAAAGTAGATAAAAAAACTGATTTGAGAAAATCTTTATTACCTTTGCCGGAGTTTTCATTACAATGGTGACCTTTATAAATATGGAGACTTATTATTTGCTGATGGGAATAATGGCACTGCTTGCCATAGTGGTGTTCGTGGCACTGTTCTTCTTCAAGGCCGGATACGGATATCTCGGCGGAGGAAAATGGGGACCGAAAGTCAACAACAGGACGGGCTGGATCATAATGGAATGCCCTGCTTTCCTGCTGATGCTCATGTACACCGCCCGGTATGCGATGTCAGGGGCAGACACAGGCAACAGCAGTCTGGTGCTCTACATCATGGCCGGACTTTTCCTCGTGCACTATTTCCAGCGCTCATTCATTTTTCCGCTGCTCATCCGCGGGAAAGGGACCATGCCGGTTGCCATCATAGCCATGGGATTCCTGTTCAATTCGATGAATTCCTACTTCATAGGAGAATGGCTGTTCCGGTTCGCTCCGGCAGGGAAATATGCGACGGAATGGCTTGCAAGCCCACAGTTCATCATTGGCTCTCTACTGTTCCTGGCAGGCATGCTCATTAACCTTGATTCCGATCATGTCATCCGCAACCTGCGCAAGCCGGGGGATACCAGGCATTATATACCGAGAAAAGGGCTGTACAAATATGTTACTTCGGCAAATTATTTCGGAGAACTCACCGAATGGGTCGGATTTGCCATCCTGACATGGTCTCCGGCCGGTCTTCTCTTTGCCGTATGGACTTTCGCCAACCTTGCCCCGAGGGCAAAGGCTCTGACGGCGAGATATGAGGAAGAATTCGGGGACGAATACAAAGAATTGCACAAGAAGCATCTGATACCTTTCATCTGGTGACCGGCGACAGGCCCGGGCCGAAGGATAAAAACTGCTCAGAAGAACAAAAACCGTACAGAAAGACAAGAATAAGATTCAACCGCCATGGCGCTCCATGGGACACTAAAATTTACAATTGGATGAGTGACTTGTTTACTCCGTATAAAATCGGACCGCTTGAACTGCGCAACAGGACAATCCGGTCCGCTGCCTTTGAGGGGATGTGCGAGAACAATTCTCCGTCACAATCCCTGTTTGACTACCACACGGCAGTGGCAAGGGGAGGAATAGGGATGACTACCATAGCATACGCGGCAGTATGCAGGAGCGGCCTCTCCTTTGAGAGACAACTCTGGATGAGGGAGGAAATTGTCCCCGAACTGAAGAAACTCACTGATGCCATCCATGCCGAGGGAGCAAAGGCATCAATCCAGCTCGGACACTGCGGGAACATGTCCCACAAGAGAATATGCGGCTGCACTCCTTACGGGGCAAGCCGTGGATTCAACCTCTACTCCCCTACTTTCGTCCACAAGATGACGCTGAAGGAAATCGATGAGGTGGTCGAGGCATACGGGAATGCGGTCAGGCTTGCCATCAAGGCCGGATTCGATGCAGTGGAGATACATGCCGGACACGGATACCTGATATCCCAGTTCCTGTCACCGTACACCAACCACAGGCATGACGAATACGGAGGTTCGCTGGACAACAGGATGCGGTTCATGCGCAGGTGCATGAAGGCCGTGACTGAAGCAGGGAAAGGAAAGGTGGCAATATTCGTGAAGATGAATACCAGGGACGGATTCAGGGGAGGAATGGAAATCGGCGAGAGCATCGAAGTCGCCAAAGAACTGCAGAAATGCGGGGCCGATGCGCTGGTGCTGTCGGGAGGATTCGTGAGCCGTGCCCCTATGTATGTGATGAGGGGACAGTTCCCGAAGAAGGCCATCGCCCATTATATGCCGATGAAGACTCAGTGGTGGCTCAAGCTGGGGGTTTTGCTCGGAGGCAAGATAGTCTCCCCGACAGTGCCGTTCAAGAGGCTGTACTTCCTTGAGGATTCGCTGAAATTCCGGGAAGCACTGCCGGACATGCCGCTCGTATATGTCGGAGGCGTGACTACGAGAAAAGATGCAGACAAAGTGATTGACTCCGGCTTCCAGATGCTCCAGATGGGCCGTGCCGTACTTGAGGACACGGATTTCGTCAACAAGATGAAAGCCGACGAGAACTGCTGCAGCGGATGCGAGCATACAAATTTCTGCATCGGAAGAATGTATACGCTGGAAATGGCCTGTCACAAGAAATGCAAGGACATTACTCCGGCACTTGAAAGGGATGTACAGAAAATCATCCGGCAGAATGACAGAACGGAGCGCAAGCTCGGCTATAAATAAAGACAACCAGAATAAAGGAGGGACGATCTGCCGCGCCGGGACATGCTCGCATGAAACGGTGAGGAAAGTCCGGACAGGGAAGGGCACTTCACTGTGGAAATCGCAGGAGGGAGCAATCTTTCGGATACCGTAACAGAAAATAACCGCACCTGCGGTGCAAGGGTGAAAATGTGAGGCAAGAGCTCACGGCGGAATATGGTGACATACTCCGGGTACGGTCCTGAAGCCTGCAAGACCAAATATACTGACAACCAAGGGCTGCCCGTCCGATGTCAGGGGGTAGGTTGCGAAGATAAATGGCAGAACAGAACAGAAACCGGCTTACGGTCTCTCCTTTATTTTCTAATTGATTATGCACATTAGAGTCTTGGCTGATTCACAGCCGGGACTCAATTTTTTTCCGCAGTCCATACGACAGATGGACAGGATAGGACTCGTCCGAAATGTCCAGCCAATCCTTGGCAAGGGAATATTGTCCGGTGATATAGAATACCGAGGCAAGATTGTATGCAGCGCAGGAACGCTTCTCAAGATTGGGTGAAGCAGCAAGCTCAGACCAGATTCTGATGGCACTGTTCCAGTCAAAATAATACGCAGCTATAATTGCGTCAATCCATTTGCCGGAAGAAGCGCCGAAATAGAAAAAAGTCAGATTCTCCTCATTCCACACTGGAAAAAATGGCCGTCCCGCAATTTCTCCTGCATCAAGCCCAGGCGACGACAATGAGGACAATGCCTTTTGCTCAAGTACAGAATCCGGCTCCGTGCCGTCTGTATATGCAACCGGACCGGCTGCCGAAGCTCCCGAATACACCCGTACCCTGTCGGCCCTGTCCAGCGCGTCATACACGAAGAGACGCACGGAATACGGGATTGAAGCCTCAACCACATACGCAGAATCACGCACGGCCGGTGTCTGGACTTTCTGCGCCGGCGAAAGGGAAATGTCACCAAGCACAGGAGAATCAAAAAGAAAGAGCACATCTGTCCCGGCGGACATCAGGACATTGATCATAGAGTCTCTGCAGGAATAGTCAGCACCGGGATTTTTCTCTACATTGTATATCATTATCACCGGCTCCCCGGAGAAATATTCCGATTCAAGACTGCCGGCAAACCCTTCCGCAACTGAAGCAATAAATGAGGAGTCAAGGCTATTTCCGTCATCCAGATATGCCACAGCCAGACTTTTTCCCGCCAGGTCAATCCCGGACCGCGAGGGATGCCTCAATTCGACACTCAATGTCGAGACAGAAGGACCACAGGAAATTGCAGACACAGACACTGCCAGAGTTATCAGAATCAACGGGAATGGCAACAGGGAAATCTTTGGTTTCATGGCACTGCTAAATTGGAATCCATCATAAAACAGAACAGGACATCGTGTCAAATCAAGGCCAGAGGCTCGGCAATCAGGTCATATTCATCAGCTCCGGAAATGCGGACTCTGATGAACTCCCCTACCATAGAATAGGGTTCTACGCCTCCGAAGACCGACGGGTCATATTTTACAAGAATCTCGCCGTCGACTTCCGGGCTTTCAAACTCGCTCCGGCATACAAAGACTCCGTCGGAAAAATCATCTATCACGACCTTTTCCTCGGTATCTATCCGGGACTGGTTGAATGAGAGGGATATCAGGCCCTGCTCCCGCATGAGTTCATCCCACCTTTCCTGCTTTGTCTCCCCGGAGATCTCATCATTGAAATGTTCTGCTCCGTATGTTCCTTCTTCTTCGGAATATCTGAACGCCCCCAGCCTTTCAAAGCGCGCATCGCGGACAAAATCAAGAAGTTCCTGAAAATCAGCGTCAGTCTCCCCCGGATGACCGACAATCATTGTGGTCCTGAGCACGACTCCGGGCACCCTTTCCCTCATCTTCCTTATGAGAGCCCTGGTCCAGGCTCCGTCAACATTCCTGCGCATATTGGCCAATACTCTGTCCGAAATATGCTGCAGCGGGATATCCATATAACGGCACACTTTGGGATTGGAGGCCATGCGGTCAAGCACATCATCCGGAAAATCATCCGGATATGAGTAATGTATCCTGATCCACTCAATTCCGTCTATTCCGGAAAGCTTGTCAAGCAGTTCAGCAAGCGCCCGCCTGCGATATAGGTCCAGACCATAATATGTGGTATCCTGGGCAATCAGGATCAGTTCCCTCACCCCCTTCGCTGCCAGAAGACGGGCTTCTGCGACAAGTTCCTCCATAGGGACGGAACGGTGCCTGCCCCTGATGAACGGGATTGCGCAATATGAACACCGCCGGTCACACCCTTCTGAAATCTTGATGAATGCATAATGTCCAGGAGTCGTCAGATGTCTCCGTGTCCTGGCATCTTCCTTCGGCTCCACACCGAGGGCGCGGACGAGGGCATCCGTACCTCTTGCGCCGAACCAGGCGTCAACTTCAGGCAGCAGTTCCGGCAGTTCCTTCTCATAGCGCTGAGAAAGACATCCGAAGACGAAGATTTTCCCTATTTTCCCGTCCTTTTTCAGTTCCGCGGCATTGAGAATGGCATCGACCGACTCCTCCTTGGCATCACCTATGAACCCGCAGGTATTCACGAGCATATAATCCGCATAAGCATCAGCATCATCCTCGGGAATGATTTCATAATGCCCTTCAATCTGCGAAAGCAGATGCTCCGTGTCGACCCGGTTCTTGGAACAGCCGAGTGTGAGCGTGCGGACAGTCTTCCGCCTGCCTTCCATGTCCATAACTTCAGTCCGGGACATCTTCATCATTTCTGAAGATTCTTGGCAGACTCTTCTTCTGCTGCCTCCTCGGCATTCTGCGCCGGGTCAGTGAAATCAAGTGAAGCGTAATGCTTAAGGGCATTGTACCACTCGACCACCTTTTTCATATGCGACACATAGAACCGATCCCTGTCATATTCAGGCAGGGCCTTTTCAAAGAAAGCCTTGAGGTCATCAGGAGAGGACTTTGCAGACGGAGCATCCTCATCTCCGAGGACATCTTTCATTTTGAGGAACACTTCCTTCAGCTTTACTTCCCCGTCTTCAGTATATATCGACACATCTTCAAGCGTGGTTATCCTGCTGCTCATTCCGAAGCATGACCTCTTCTTGTCCGCGAGAGACTCGACAATAGCCCCGGCCCTTGCCTGGGACAGATAAAGGAAAAGTCCGGACTGCCCGGAAACAGAAAGAATCTTTGACAAATCAGTTTTCATTTCTCCACTCATTTATAACATTTATGTTAATATCTGTACAAATCATTAATAATCACCAACATCAGAGATTAGCACCACAATTGGCCGCATATGCTGTCCACTTTCGCCTCAAGACTCGCAAGATCCGAATCATTCTCAATCATGAAGTCCACACCTTCGGGCAGGCGGCCAGGAAACAGTCCGGCCAATATGCCTTGGCTTGACATCCTTTGCCCCACAGATGCTTCAGAGACATTGTCTCTCGCAACTGTACGCAGGAAACGCGCTTCCAATGGGGCATCCACAAGCAGAACTTTATCCACTGTATTTCTGAAAATCTGCTTGTCAATAATTATGGCGGACTCAATTATCACAAACGGCACATCCCCAGCTTCCTTCCGCCATACAAGCTCCCCGGTTTTCATGGCTTCCTGCCGGCATGCCCGCCATTGGACAAAGTCCGCAAGCACCCTTGGATGAACTATTGACTCAAGGCACGAAAGCTTGTCCCGGTCTGAGAAGACAATGGACGCAAGCCTCCTGCGGTCCAACAGCCCAGAAGAATCCCTGAGGGATACCCCGAGCCGGGACTCTATGGCAGTCACAAGCGACGGATCCTCATCGTAAAGGGCCTTTGTCCTGCTGTCAGAATCATAGACAGGCACTCCCTTACGGGCAAAAAAAGCACATACGGCAGACTTTCCGCTTCCGATACCCCCTGTGACAGCCAATGTTTTCATCTCACTGATTGCAATAGAATCCATTCCTTCGCCGGTATTCATATCCTCTCGTTGACTACGCAATCGAATATCTTCGGCCGGATTTCATAACTGATGATTTCTCCGGAGAGATTGTCTGCCCTTGCCGTACATTTTCCGTCAAGCGACTGCATGAATTCATTGTAATCGACATAGAACCTGACAGCACCGGTCGGATCCGCAGACAGGGGAAATATGCATCTGAATGTCACTTCAGCCGTAGACGGATAAATCATAAGTTCCTTCCCCTGAGGGACATTTCTACCCTGAATCGAGACAACGGAACTGACTTCCACATATCTGCTCACATCCTGTGAGAACCTCACATTGTCAGTTGACATTCTGATGCCTTTGACATGCTCCAGCCTGACGGAACCATGAACATCGGACTTGATGTCATTCAGCCTTATGACCTCTGTCATCACCCTGTCAATGTTGGTTATATGTGACGGCTCACCGTAAAGGACAACGGAATCCGGCTCCACCGTCATGTTGCCGGAACCGATATATTGGGGAGCATATCTCAGGATATGCACAGGGTATACGGGGACTTTTCTGCTCTCCTCGTACGGAAAGCGGAAAAACAGGGTGTCACGGAGAAAATACTCCACAGATGCATTTTCGCCAAAGATAAGATGTGTGTATTCCTTGAGATCGTCGGATGTCAGGTAATATGTCTCCCCGTCCTTGTGCCGCAATACGGAAGGAGAGACGGAAAGCACAACCGGACGCGCATTCCTCTTTCCGGACGAACGGATGACATTATATCCTGTGGTCTGGCATCTTGCCACGATATCACTTGAATTTGCGGACATGTTTGCATGTCCTTCGAGTTCACACTGCACCTTCACCGGCACCTGAAGAAACTCAGTGTATTTGAGCGAAAGGTTATGGAGAAGCCATATACTGAAAGCCAACAGGAGAGAAAGCAGAAATACTGTCCAATCTCTCCCGCTGAAATTCAACGATTCCAATATCTTATTGAAAACGCGCTTCATGTTTCTCCTGAACCGTTCCGGTCCGCCGGAACCTTGATGTCACAAAAGGCTACTGCTGATTGACGGCAGAGAAGTCCTTCACGACAGAATTTTTGTCAACTTTGATCTTGACATTGTTGTCGACTTCAATGAGAAGGGTCTTGTCCTTCACTTCAGCCACCGTCCCGTAAATTCCTCCGATTGTAACAATCTTGTCGCCTTTCTGAAGGCCGTCACGGAATTTCTGGAGTTCCTTCTGCTGCTTCCTCTGCGGACGGATCATGAAGAACCACATCACCACGAAGATGAGAATAAGCATGATCCACATGGACCACTGGCCCTGGCCTGCAGGAGCTCCACCAGCGGCTCCAGCCGCGCCCGCAGCACCGTCAAGCAATGTAAAAAGTGTAAGAATATTCATTTCAAATAAAATTTGTGCACTCAGGCACGGTTAATACTTTGCGAAAATATGGTTTTCCTATGAAATCTGCAATTTTTTCACAGCAGTCCCTTTCCTGTCTTTTGGACAAGTCCGTCATTGCTCATTTTCTGTATAAGCCTGTCAAGCAGTCCATTGACAAATATCCGGCTCTTAGGAGTCCCATAGAACTTGGAAATCTCGACATATTCGTTGATGGTGACTTTCACCGGAATTGTAGGAAATGCCGCAGCTTCAGCCATGCCCTGCACAATCAGAGCCATGTCCGTGGACACAATCCTTTCCCTGTCCCAGTTAGACACAGACTCGGACATCATGGCAGAATACTTCTGGTAGCCGGTATAGGCGCTGCGAAGAAGTTTTCTGGCAAAGAGCCTGTCGTCCTCCATGCCTGATTTCTTTGTCATGTCGCTCAGATAAAGAGCCGGCAGAGACCATCTTTCACCCTTTGCGAGTCCCTCAAGTGTCCTGCAGACAAAAGTAAGCGAATATGCAAGGTCATCATTCCACAATATGGACATGTCTTCAAGGATTTTCTCAAGATCCTCGCTTTCCGCGAACTCATTCTCGAAAATCTTTATGAAAAGACGGCAATCTTCCTCAAGAGATGAGCCTGGGGTGGACATATAGTCTGCATAATATTCCCGGGAACAGACGGAAGCATATGTTTTTTTCAGGAACATGTCATATTGTTCCCATGAAAATTTCTTCTTCTTGAAAATCTTGGTAAAATCAGGATCTGAATCCAGGAGCACGGCAAGAGCATTGTCCGCAAACTTCATGTTGGGATTCCGCTCCTCCTCTGTCGGATTGAATTTGCCCTTTGCTGCCTCAATCCTTTCCTTCGCGATATTTGTCAGAGGTGAAACAATCCCGAGCATGAACAGATACAGGTCTCTCGTGGCTTCACACGATGCATCAAGGTCAGATTCAGCCTCGGCCAGGGAAACATTTCCGCTCATCATGGCACTGTAAAGCACCTTGAACACCTTGATCCTCAAAATACGTCTGTTAAGCATATCTGTCGTCAAAAAATTTCCGCAAAGATACACTCTATTTCAGAAAAATCATTATATTTGCAAGGATTTACTTAAAATTTTTACTCTATGTACAGCGAGGATATAGAAGGAGCAGGGGCAGTGGAACGCTCTGGTGAGGATGTTTATTCAAAGCCTATACGGGCAGGCAAACGCACATATTTCTTCGATGTGAAAGCCACAAAGGGCAATGACTATTACCTCACCATCACCGAAAGCAAGAGAAAGGTGGAAAGAGACGGACGCTTCTCGTATGACAAGCACAAGATTTTCCTTTATAAGGAGGACTTTGAAAAATTCACCGAAGGGCTTCAGGAAGTCATAGACTACATAAAGGAGAATTGTCTGAAAGACGCTCCGGCATCCGAAAGGAAGGAAGACGGGAACAATTTTTCCGATGTAAGTTTTGAAGAACTGTAGCGCCCGCCAAGAGATTACAGAGACAGAACAGAGAATGATTTGCCTATATACAGGACGGTCCGTATCATGGACCGTCCTTTGTTTTATGCCTGTTTCCTGATATTTTTTTTGAATTCATGTAACATTATCCTGACCTCTGGCGTCTTATTTGCGGAATTCCGGAAAAGACAACAATTTCACAAAAAATCGAAAAGACATGAAAAAATTTTTTGCGACACTGATGCTTGCAGTCATATTCATGGGGTCCGTATGCCCGCAGACGCAAGCGAAGAAGAATGAATCCTCCAATGCGGCAATTGCACTTATGGAAAGATACGACGATGAAGAAGGCGTAGAATACATCAAAATCAGCGGATTGCTGCTGGGCATAGCGAAAATGGCCGCCAGAGGAGAAGAAGACGGGGAAATTCTCAAACACCTTGACTGCATGGCCGTCTTTTCTGCTGAAAATGCCGATGCAGGTATCAGGGAACAGTTCTTCGGGGAACTTCACACCCTGATGGCCGGCTATGAAAAAGCCGTCGAGGTCAATGACAGCGGAGAGGACATGACCATCTGGTTCAAGTACATGGATAAAGACAACATATCGGAGATGATCATATCCACAGAATCCGAAGGCGCAGTCATCGTCATGTGCGGAAATCTTCCCTTGAGCATTCTTGAAGAAATGGCAGAAACGATGTAGACAGAGCCGAAGGGACAATGGACAAGAACGAATTCAAAGAACGATGGCTTCCGCACGCAGATGATTTCTACCTGGCAGCCTTCCGTATTAAGTGTTCATCATGAGGTTCTACAGACAGATGTCATACGATGAAATAGCAGCAGCGACCGGATTTTCGGGAATAAATGTCCGCGTGATGATAAACAGGGCGAGGGTTTTCCTGAAGAAATCAGTCAGATTATATTGACATATTACACTATATCAACATGCATATCATTATATCGACATATCGACATGGACAATAATGTATCATCTGAACATAAAACGGGACTGGCAGAAGAACTGTCGGGACTGATAGACAGGCTGGATGCCGCGGAGCGGTTCGCCGCCGAGCTGGACAAATCCGGCAAGGGACACGGCCATGAATCCTCCAGGACAAGACACATCGCTGTCCGGCTCATTTCTGCCGCAGCATGCCTCGCAGCCATTGTCGGGACGGGGATTGCCCTGCATTCATCCTACGGCGCTCCAAAGGACACCTACACGGACCCGGCCATGGCATATGCCGAGGCTGAAAAGGCGCTTATGACAATTTCAGAAAAAATGTCAGGATGCGCCGACAGGACAGCAGAAGCACAAAACACTGTCAGAAGACAATTGGAAACAATAAGAGAAATATTCTGAAAAATTCCAAATACTCTGAAAAACTCCACAAAACTCAAAAGAGATGAAAAAGTTGATGATTTCAGCATTGCTGCTCATATCCGCGGCAATTTCAGTCCAGGCACAGGACTGGTCAGACATATACAGCAGATATTCAGGCAAGGACGGGGTCAGCTCGGTGTACATCTCCCCGGCCATGTTCAAACTCATGCAGAAACTCCCTGAAGTTCAGGTAGAGGCTGAAGAGGTGGACCTCACCGGCATAATCAGGACATTCAACGGCATGTACATCCTCGACATTGAGGACGGGGAAACAGCCGGAAAATTGTCCGGGGAGATAAGAGAAAAGTTTGACGGCAAGAAATACGAACTCCTTATGGAAGCAAAGGACGGTCCCGAGGAAATGAAGATATTCATAGTTTCCAAAGGAGATATTGTTACGGACCTGATAATGTTTACGACAGAGAAGACCTCGGCATCGCTCATTGCCATAACCGGGGAAATACCTTACCCGGAGCTGCAGAAGCTGATAGCCGAATAATCTTTTCATTGCCGCAGCAGAAATGATTGTCCCGTATACAGGAATGATTGTCCCATATAATTATTATTTTTGCAGCACTTAAAAGACAAGTGAATGAAAGATTTCGGTTTTCTCAGGACTGCTGCGGCCAGGCCGCGGGTAAAGCCCGCTGATGTTGCGGGGAATGTCAGAAGCATCTGCGAATTGATTGACAGGGCGGCAGCCGACGAAGTGTCGCTGCTCGTATTTCCGGAACTTTGTGTGACAGGATATACCTGCGGAGACCTTTTCGGGCAGGAATTCCTGCTTGAGGCGGCGGAGAAAGGCATCCGGGAAATCATCTCAAGAAGCCGGGGCAAGGACATTACCATTGTGGCAGGTACGCCTGTCGCCTTCAGAGGCAGGCTCTACAACTGCGCCGCCGTCATCCGCAACGGCAACATCAAGGGCCTCGTCCCGAAAGTCCACCTTCCCGACTACAACGAATTCTACGAATCAAGATGGTTCTCCTCCGGAGCAGACTTCCTGTCAGGGAAAACATCCGGCAACGGGCATTTCCTCTTCAACGGCAAGGATACTGTCCGGGAAGGCTTCGGCGGCGAAATCAGATATGCCGGCTACAGATGCAACATCTCCCCGAACATGCTCTTCGAAATCGGGGACACAACATTTGCCGTAGAAATATGCGAAGACCTGTGGACACCTGTCCCGCCGTCCTCATGGGCAGCCCTTGCCGGAGCCGAAATCATCGTCAATCCTTCAGCCAGCAACGAAGTGCTTATGAAGCACGACTACAGGAAAAACCTCGCAAGCCAGCAGTCAGCCCGCACCATATCAGGATATATCTATTGCTCAGCAGGATACGGGGAATCGACACAGGATGCAGTCTATGCCGGAGCGTCAATGATATATGAAAACGGGACGCTGCTTGCAGAAAGCGACCGGTTCAGCACCGGCACTGCCCTTACCATAGCTGACATCGACTGCGGAAAACTCAGGATACTCAGGCAGAAGACAGGCACATTCATCGCCTTCACGCCGGACGGGACAAGCTCCCCTTCATATGCCCCGGCATATTCGAGGGTCGAAACAGGCAAGGCTGCGGAGACAGACTTCGAAAAGAAGCTGTACAGGCATGTCGAGCCGCATCCGTTCGTTCCTGGAGGCTACGGAGAAGAGATGGAAAGACGCTGCAGCGAGATTTTTTCCATTCAGGTCACAGGTCTCATGTCAAGGCTTTCGCACATCGGATGCAAGACTGCCGTGATGGGCATATCAGGAGGACTTGACAGCACTCTCGCCCTGCTTGTCGCAGTCAAGGCCTTTGACAGGCTCGGATGGTCCAGGGAAAGGATAATCGGCGTGACAATGCCCGGATACGGCACTACTGGCAGAACGCACGGCAATGCCTCCGGACTGATGTCGGCTCTCGGCATCACATCACGGGAAATACCGATTGCAGCGGCCTGCGACCTGCATTTTGCTGACATCGGCCATGACAAGAGCATCCATGACGTGACATACGAAAATTCCCAGGCGAGGGAACGCACCCAGATTCTGATGGACATCGCCAACCAGACCGGAGGGATTGTAATCGGCACCGGGGACCTTTCCGAACTCGCGCTCGGCTGGGCCACATACAACGGCGACCACATGTCGATGTACGGAGTCAACGCCGGCATTCCGAAGACACTTGTAAGACACCTTGTCAGATGGGTAGCCGACAATCATTTCAGCGACATGGGGGATGTCCGCGACATACTCATGGACATCATCGACACGCCGATAAGCCCCGAGCTCCTGCCGGCTGACGACAAGGGCAACATACAACAGAAGACCGAGGACCTCGTCGGGCCGTACGAGCTGCATGACTTCTTCCTTTACAACTTCTTCCGCTTCGGATATTCTCCGGCGAAAATATTCTTCCTCGCGAAGAAAGCATTCTGCCGGGAAGATGCTGCGGCACCAGATACAGGCACGGGAACATACAGCGAAGAAACCATAAAGAAATGGCTGAAGACCTTCTTCAGAAGATTCTTCAGCCAGCAGTTCAAGCGCTCCTGCCTGCCGGACGGGCCTAAAGTAGGTTCTGTGACCCTCTCCCCGAGAGGAGACTGGAGGATGCCGTCCGATGCATCATGCGCCCTCTTCACTGAGGAGATTGACAGGCTATAGGGAGGCAATCATCGCCGAGAAGATGGAGGACATCCTGTCGGCGGCGGCATCGGCTGCAGCCACCACTGCGTCTCCGTCATTGACATAGTCTTCAGCATAGTCGTCATGAGCCTCGTTGGTAATCACTGACATGCCGAAGACAGGCATGGAGGAGTGGCGGGCCACTATGACTTCCGGTATGGTGGACATTCCCACGGCATCGGCCCCTATCATCCTGAAATAGCGGTATTCCGCAGGAGTCTCGTATGAAGGGCCTGTGCCCGCAAGATAGACCCCTTTCTTCAGCGGTATGTCCAGACCTGCTGCAATCTTTTCCGCGAGGGCAATGAGCTTCGGCTCGTACGGACGGGTCATGTCCGGGAACCTCGGGCCGAAATCCTCCATATTCTTGCCCACGAGAGGATTGGGAAGGAGGTTGATATGGTCCCTGATGACCATGAGGTCTCCTACCTTGAAGTCGAAGTTCACTCCGCCGGCGGCATTAGAGACGAAAAGATATCCGATTCCGAGCACCTTCATCACCCTTATCGGGAGAGTCACAAGCTCCATCGGGTAGCCCTCATAAAAATGGAACCGGCCCTGCATTGCTATCACCGTCTTGCCCCCAAGGGTCCCGTATATGAAATTGCCCTTGTGGCCTATGGCCGTAGAAACCGGAAATCCCGGGATGTCCCTGTAGGGTACGACTGTCTGATTTTCAATCTTGTCCGCAAGCTTTCCGAGGCCGCTTCCCAAGACTATGCCCACGGCCGGCCTTTCCGGTCCGAGCCTTGACTGCAGATACTCGGCCGCAGTCATTACCCTCTGTATCCTTTCATCCATAACTTAACTTATTGATTAGCAATTATTAATTTTATAATTAGCAAATAGCGTCATATTGCTCTTGAAAATAAGCCAATAGCGTCATATTGCCCGGCCTTTATCCGATACACTTAGAATCTCATTCTTCCGAGAACTGCCCCTGCCTCTCTCAGAATTTCTTTCTCCCCTTCTATCTTTCTGTCCCTCATGACAAATATGCCGCGGCACATCACTGAGCTGATGCAGTCGCTGTGGGCCGAATACACGAGATTGGCCAGCAGCGGCGCCGGGGACAGGAAGAAAGTATTGTCAGTATCAATAATGAGCAAGTCAGCATCCCTCCCCACTTCGAGAAGGCCGGTATTAATGCCGAGGGCCCTTGCGCCATTGGCTGTGGCTATCGGCACCAGCTCGTCAAGAGGCATGGCCGAAGGGTCATTCCTCCATGCCTTCTGGACCATTGCGGCCGTCTTGAGCGCCTCCAGGATGTCCAGGTTGTTGGACGAGGCGCAGCCGTCGGTGCCGATGCAGACATTGGCTCCGGCGTCCCTCAGTTCGTTGTATCTGAATCTGTAGCCGGAAGCAAGCTTGAGATTGGAATTGATGTTGTGCACACAGTTCACATGATGCGCCCCGAGAAGGGCTATGTCATTGTCCGACAGCCAGAGAGTATGGGCGGCGATGAGGTCCGGCCCTAAAATGCCCAGCCTGTCAAGATACTCCACAGGGGAAAAACCGTGCTCTCTTATGCAGTCGTTCACCTCTTTTTCTGTCTCGCTGAGATGGATATGGATTTTCAGTCCGTGCCTGCGGGCGAAATCGGCCGCCCACACCATAGTCTGTTCGCCGACTGAATATATCGAATGTATGCCGACCGTAAAATGCGCGTCGTCCCCCCAATCCAATGACTTGGAGTACATTTTCTCACACTGTTCCTTCTGCCGCCGCGCCTCCGCGGCATCGAATTTATCCAGGAATACATATGACTCCACAGGCCTTATTCCCATCTCCGAGGCCGCCCTGTGCGCCACATCCGAGAACCAGTAGTGATTGTTATAGAGGGTGGTTCCCGTCCTGAGCATCTCGATGCATGCCACCTTTGTCGCCCAATAGACATATTCAGCATCTATCTTCGACTCCACATCCCAAATCCTGTCGAGCCACTTATGGAAGAGCACATCCTCCTCCAGCCCGCGCATCATCGACATGGCCGCATGGGTGTGCATGTTCACCAGCCCCGGCAGGACGGCCTTGCCTGAACAGTCTATGACTTCAGTATTCGCCTCCGGATTCCCTCCATGCCCCGCCGGTACTGTGACGGCAGCAATTTTCCCGGCCTTCACCGCAATATCCGCCGCCGTTGAATCAGGGAGCATTATGTTCTTCAATATGACAGTATCCATTATCAATCACTTAATCTCATTTGCCATCTCACATACTGAGTCCATCTGCTATGTCTGCCTCAGCGGGAGCCGAGAGCAATGCAAGCTTGTTTGCAATTGCCGAGGCGCTACAGTATATGTGGCGCGCAGCGACAAATATAGGCAGAAAATCCGTAAATCTGATTAAATTTGCCCATGCCTTTTGTATAGAATAGAGGGACTCATGAAAAGACAGGATATCATAGACGGAAGATGCGGCTGGTGCGCAGGAGACGAACTGTATACAAAATACCATGACGCCGAATGGGGAAGGCCGGCAGAAGACGAGAGAGTACTGTTTGAATTCCTCATTCTGGAAGGTGCACAGGCAGGTCTCAGCTGGATAACGATTCTGAGAAAGCGAGAAAGCTACAGGGAAGCGTTCCTCGGATTCGAGCCGGAGGCAGTGGCAAAGATGACAGAAGAGGACATCGACCGGCTGATGCAGGAGTCCGGCATCATCAGGAACCGCATGAAAATCCGCTCTGCCGTCAACAATGCAAAGCATTTTCTTGAGGTGCAGCAGGAATTCGGCAGTTTCAGGAACTACATCCTGTCATTTCTCCCGGAAAAGAAGCCGATTGTAAACCATTTCAAATCCCTGGAGCAAATCCCGGCTGTCTCCCCGGAATCCGAAGCCATCAGCCGGGACATGAAGAAACGCGGCTTCAGCTTCTTCGGCCCGGTATGCTGCTATTCTTTCCTCCAGGCCGCAGGTTTCGTCAATGACCATCTTGAAGGATGCATCTGCCGCCGGTGATGACATTTTGACAGAGAAGCGGCATTCAGAAGAATCAGAAAGAACAGAAGAACGGCACCAGAAGCGGGACGCTGAAGTCGGTGACAATTCCGCTTATGATGGCTGCCGGCAGCATCCTGTCTCCGGTATACCGGACCAGGACAGGCAGGCATACATCGACGGCCGTGACACCTGCCGAGGCAATCGGGGCGAAGGGGCCGAACCATCTTGCCAGCAGCGGGGTCCCGACAAGAGTGAACATTTCCCTGAAAATATTGGTAAGAAGGGCTATCGTCCCGAGCTCCGCCGCCATCTGCATTCCCAGCGATGCTTCCTTGTACTGTGATATGAGGACTGATGAAAGCGAGTAGTATCCCATTCCGCTGCCGACGGCAAGACAGTCAAAGACATTCCATTCTGAAATCAGCAGACTGGCAAGTGCAGAGAAAAGCAGTGTCCCCGATATCGTGGCCAACGGCAGGAGAAACAGCTTCGGACTCACTCCCTTCAATATTTTCTTCAGGTCCGGATTACATCCCATGCTGACCCCCACAAGGAAAATCAGCAGATAAAGGACATACATGGTGAGATCAGGCCCGATTTTCCCGAGACGTTCCAAATCCAGGAGCCCGGACCACCCTGCAAGACACCCAAGGGCAAAGACGGACAGTACAGCCAGAGTCCCTTTCATCGCTTCAGAAGTCTATACAGCAGCGAAGCAAAGATGACACTTCCCGCAGCACCAGCAAAGGCCAGCAGCATGGCCTGCAGGCCGAGAGATGAAAGATTGCCGAGGATATTTTCATCCTGCCCGATTTTCACTCCGAGGAAAAACAGCATCACATATATCGTCACGGATATCGCCTTCCCGATATGGGAAGATATCCTGAGACGCCGCAGAAGGAAACCTGCGGCCATTCCCATAAACATTGTCAATATCAGCCAGAACATCTTTTCGTATTTTTGCGGGTGCAAACATACAAAATTTGCGGCTTCTGCGTATCTTTGTCCCCGTTTCATCACACAAAGGCATAGAAATGAACAGGAGCATAATCACAGTGGTCGGCAGGGATACGGTCGGCATCATAGCAAAAGTCTGCACTTACCTGGCAGAGAACAACATAAATATCCTTGACATTTCCCAGACGATTGTCTCAGGATACTTCAACATGATGATGATTGTCGACACGGGACACATCACCGTGGACTTCCACAGGCTGACGGCAGACCTTGAAAGCCTCGGGAATACAATCGGCGTCCAGATAAAATGCCAGAGAGAGGAAATCTTTGACAAAATGCACAGAATTTGACTGACTGCACTTTGACCGACTATACGACTATACTTTGACCGACTATACAATGATAAACATCAGCGAAGTCATCGAGACCAACAGGATGATTGAAAAGGAGAATCTCGATGTCAGGACAATTACACTCGGAATAAGTCTTCTGGACTGCACTTCAGACGACATCGCGACGCTCTGCCGGAAAATCCGGGAGAAAATCGTCAGGACAGCCGGAAATCTCGCCCGGACCGCCGACAACATTGCCATGGAATACGGAATCCCGATAGTCAACAAGAGGATATCAATTACTCCTGCCTCAATAATCGGGTCAGCGGCATGCAGGACACCGGACGATTATGTGAAGATTGCCCTCACCCTCGACAAGGCGGCTGAGGATGTCGGCGTCAATTTCCTCGGAGGATATTCGGCGATAGTGTCCAAAGGCATGACTGCAAGCGACAGGATGCTCATAATGTCTATTCCGGAAGCCCTCGCCCGCACCGGCAGGATATGCAGCTCCGTCAATGTCGGAAGCACCAGGACCGGCATCAACATGGATGCCGTGAGGCTGATGGGCGACATCATCAGGCAGACGGCGGAAGCGACGCGGGACAATGATTCCCTCGGATGCGCCAAGCTCGTGGTGCTCTGCAACGCCCCTGACGACAATCCGTTCATGGCCGGTGCTTTCCATGGGGTGACCGAGGCCGATGCTGTCATCAATGTCGGTGTCAGCGGCCCCGGCGTGGTGAAATCCGCCCTGGAAAGCGTACGCGGCGCAT
The DNA here is from genome assembly GCA_949286415.1 of uncultured Bacteroidales bacterium. Lineage (GTDB taxonomy): Bacteria > Bacteroidota > Bacteroidia > Bacteroidales > UBA932 > Cryptobacteroides. The sequence continues at coordinate 24,370 of CASEBV010000010.1, read as the reverse complement.
CGTTTGAAGTGCTCTGCGAGACCATCAAGAAGACGACATTCAAAATCACACGCGTCGGACAGCTGGTTGCCCAGGAGGCATCCCGCCGGCTCGGAATCCCGTTCGGAATAATAGACCTGTCGCTCGCCCCTACCCCCGCCATAGGAGACAGTGTGGCCGACATTCTCCATGAAATCGGCATAGAAAAGGCCGGAGCACCGGGGACCACCGCAGCCCTCGCCCTTCTCAATGACCAGGTGAAGAAAGGCGGCGTGATGGCATCCTCTTATGTGGGAGGACTCAGCGGGGCGTTCATCCCCGTGAGCGAGGACCAGGGAATGATTGACGCCGCAGAATGCGGAGCACTGACAATAGAAAAGCTGGAGGCAATGACCTGCGTCTGCTCCGTGGGACTGGACATGATTGCCGTACCCGGGGACACCCCTGCCACGACAATATCCGGTATCATAGCCGACGAGGCCGCCATCGGCATGGTGAACCATAAGACCACCGCCGTCCGCATAATCCCGGTCATCGGAAAGACTGTCGGCGACAAGGTAGAGTTCGGCGGACTGCTCGGCCACGCCCCGGTCATGCCCGTGAACCGCTTCGGCTGCGAAGACTTCATCTCCAGAGAAGGCAGGATACCGGCGCCGATACACAGTTTCAAGAACTGACAGGCAAGGCATCACTGTTTTCTGCAGATATACATTTTGCGGTCAATCGGCAGCGGTTTTGCAGGTTTTTCGCGCCCGTCGGCATTTTGAAAATGCCATCGGCCACACTTTTGCGGGAAAATCGCGGCCATCGGACGCTATTTTACATATCCACCGGGCGCGGTTACGAAATCAACATGGATTTTCCGTTTATGCAGAATTTTCAGTCCTTTGCTGATAAAGTAGTATATATCTAAGTTTCACTACTTTATGCAGGCAAAGCCATGAACTGGTCAAAACTTTTTGGAAAACAGAGAGTATCCACTTAGTTAAACATTATATATCCTTTTCAGTAGTACTACTGCTACTTTCAATCAATTCTTTCACCTCCTCTATGAATGCCTCTGCCTTTGGGTAAAGTTCATCAAACATTTCCTGGTCACAATATACAAAGGCATCATAGTCACTGCTATGTCTTTTCTCAAAAAGTGTTGCAAATATTTTGCTTGCTGATATTGAAAGTTTACCCTTTGAAGTAAAATGCATTCCAAGCAATGTCTTTACCCCGCTATGTGTTTGGGCAGAAATATTATTTTTCAAAAGCAAGGCTATTGCCATATAATAACAAGCATAATACAACCTGTTTATAGATGCATTATAGAATTCTCCTTGTGCCATAAGTTCTGCTTCCTTAAGGCTGCCATAAGCTCTTTCTATCCTGTAGGCAATCAACGAATCCCTGCTCTCTTGGTCAAGACTTTCTTTCATAATACAACCCCCTCATTTACTACGTTCACATAAAATGAAGTTTTGAATGGTCTGTTTTCCCATGATTTTCTGGAAATTATGTAAGGATTGATAGATATACCCGTCTTGATTTCCAGCTCATACAAAGGCCATCTGACCTCATTTTCTTCATCATAGGTAGGCTTGTCATTATCAAGAAGAACCAGCAAATCAATATCACTGTCCTCCCTTGCATCACCCCTTGCCTCTGACCCATAGAGGATAGTCTGGGCTGTAGGAGCAACCCTGTGAACTATCTCCCTTATCTGATTTACTATATGCTCTCTTCTCATTATCACAAAGCATTTATGTTGCTAATATAACTCTTTTTATTCAAAACCACATTAATCTTATGCTCATATAAAAAATGTATTCACATCTCCATTATTTCACTCTTTCTGTAAACACTGGAAGAGTCTTGTCGACACGGTCATTCTGAAGCGCGCGTTGGAAGGCATTTTTGGGGTCCACCGGGCGCGGTTACGAAATAAACATGGATTTTCCGTTGATGCGATTTTCCGTTGATGCCTTGAAACGGGGACCAAAACGGCATAAAAAAAGAGAGTCACATTTCTGCAACTCTCTGATTTTCAGTGTGGTGTCACCGGGAATCAAACCAGGGACACAAGGATTTTCAGTCCTTTGCAGATAAAGCAGTATTGGTTTAAGTTTCACTACTTTATGCAGGCAAAGCCATGAACTGGTCAAAACTTTTTGGAAAACAGAGAGTGTTTTCTTGGTTAAACTTATATCTCTATTTCTTCAGACTTTCAAGAAAGTCATCATGCTTTCCTACCTCAACATCACTGATTATAGTCTCAATGACCGGGAGCAGTTCAGGCACATTCACTTTTGCTGTATTGAATACCTTTTCAGGGTCTGTGGCTGAATACTCATGGGATATTATATTCCTCATACCTATAATGGCTCTCCAAGGTATCTGAGGATAATAAACTGAAAAGAACCCCTTATCAGTCAAATCATCTATCTTCTTGACAGTTTCACCAATTGTCTGAAGGCACATGCAAGTAGAATTGTACAGCACCATTCCAGTCATGGTGACCAGCAGTTCATTGACCTCCTTGACTTCTGAAGTGGTCTCAATGATAAATTCTGCCTGATGCCTGATAAAACCAAGCATCTCCAGCAACACATCTTTAGACATATACTGCATCTCTTTCCAAGTTTTTCTTAAACACTGGCCTGAACATGGCTCCAAGTGAAACCAAATCAACCTTGCAATTGAAAATTTCCTCCAAATCTTCCTGTATTTCCATCATTCTAAAGAAATCAGGATGTTTCATCTTTATGCAGACATCAATGTCACTGTCAGACACCTGTTCTCCTCTGGCATAACTTCCAAACAGTCCAAGTGTCTCAATGCCATATACATCAGCCTTTTCAGCCTTGTATTCCCTCAGTTTGTCAAGTATTTCCTCTGTCTGCATAGTTCAAAGCATTTATGTTGCTAATATAACTATTTTTACTCAATCTTCATTCAATAAGACATATCCTTGAAGACTTTGAAATGAAAAGATGTATCCACTTCTCCTGTATAAATCAATTCAAAGTGAATACATCTGTTCCCTCAATTCATCCATTCAAGATTCCCCTCAAGGTTCATAGTTTGGTGTAAACAAGGCTACTAATGGAAATATCCAACAGATACAAACAATAATTAACTGAAATATATACAAAATCCATTTAAGCCATTTCTTGCACTTGGGAAAAATGTGCAATATTACAGGAATAATTGCAGGGGCAAGTACCCAGGCAATGATTATCACAACTCCCATGATGCGACGCCCCTCATCTATAAAACCTATAAGGCCAGGAATAATTAATGCAGCAAGTGCGACAATTAACATATACCAGTAAAATAGGACTGTGGCTATTTTTTCTTTATAGACAGCAAGTATATGCAGTGCAATATATCCTGCAATAATTGTAAGTAGCAGTATAAGAAGTATTACCATACTGAAAGTTTTGATTTGTATTTAATAAGTGTGTTGTCATCTGCTATCTCATCAAGGTCTTTGGGAGTTGAGTGACCTATGATGAGGAACAGGAGAAGTATCATTATACTTAAGGATATTGCTATGAATAAATTTCTTTTCATCTGAAATAATTCGGTTTTGGATACCATTTATCATCAACAACCTCTCCTTGCAGCCTACAATAAACTACAGAGTTGCTTGATATTGCCCAATAATTGCCATATCTTACCTCAATGGCACATGGAACTCCAAATGGAATTTTAGTAGAACTCACCTCTGCTATTCTAATTTCACCTCTATCTGTTTTTAGTACAGCAATCTTGTTTGTAAAAAAGTCAGATTCAAATTCCCAATATTCTTCTGACTGTACAGTATGTGTTATATGGCAATCTGTTCCAACTATAGCCTTATTACCTTTTAGAGTAACCGTCAGACTACTCAAATTCTTTTCTTGTGGTGGATAATAATTAGAGTCTATCAGTTTAATATTCTCTTTGTCAATATAGGTAATCCCAGTCTTCAAAAATGAAGATATAACAAATGCAGTATCTTTTTTAGTATTACCTGTACAATGCACTTGCTCTGTATATCCCTCTTTATAAATGATTTCACTTTGTGCCTTAGGCAAATCATGTTCTTGCTTTTCCTGCCTATCTTTTGCAATGCCAACAATTAATGCAATCAACACTGTAGAAACACATATAAATATTATTGGAATGATATTCTGTTTCATAATTTTCTGTTTTATAATGATTCCCAAAAATCTTCACTCTGTTGGTCAAAATCCAAAGAATCATTGTAATATGGATTATCATAGGCAGAAGAAGGACTATAGTCATAATCTCCATTATAAGAGTTATCATCACTTCCTCCTTGATACACAAGGTCAGAAAACTTGATTTCCTCCACCTTGCCTACCTTATAAACCTTTGTAGATGTTTTTCCTTTATTGTAGAACTCCTCTATACTATTGTATTCTACAGGCAGGACAAGAGTACCTGAATAGTCAATCATTCCATATTTATTCTCTTTCCTGACTATTGCAAGTCTTGAATCAAAACCACTTATCCAATCATATGTTCCAAAATCAACCAAGGTGTTTTCTTCTCCAAACTCTGTATCATTGTCAAAAACAGCATACTGTTTTTCTTTGCATACAGTAAACAGATAATCTCTTTCCCAAGGCTCTAATTCATAATTGACTACACCTTGAAGTATATAGTCATACTTTATCTTCAGGCATATTTTACCTTCTGAATTGACCACACCCCACTTGTTATCTTTTTTGACACAGATGTAATCATACCTATCCAAAAACCTCCCTTTGAAATTATCATAAACAGGCTCAATGGCAATTCTTGCCTTGGAATCCATAAAGCCTATCTTATGTCCTCTGATGATAGGTATTAACTCCAACTCCGGAATTTGCAATGTGTCCTCATTAATATAGATGCCAATTGACTTGTCCTTGAATAGATTAATATTTTTCATTAGTGGTGTCAATGGCTTTCCAATACACCTTTCAATTGTACTATAGCCATTAGTGAGTTTATATATCATAAAAGTGGATGGGTCTATCTCATCACCTTCTTCTCCCTTAAAATTTTTATCAAGTTGCCAACTTACATATCCATCATCAAGGTAAACAACAGCATATAGATGTTCATATTTCTTTGAGTAGTTAACACCTATCATTTTTACCTTATTGAGGTCTTTTGAGGAAATTTTTTTTTACTGAGCCTGTGACAAGTTTCCAAGGATGGGCTTCTGCATAAGCCTTTAACTTACTGAGAAATCCTCCTTCTTTAGGAAAACTATTAGTTTTATTATCTTGTGCCATATAAATAGTGTAGCATTGTATGCTAATCCAGCCCAACCCCTGACCTCTGGTGATTATAAAAAGAAAGTGTGGAGCTGATTTCATCCGTCTCTAAGGAGGTTGTGGTAAAACCCGGAAGAAGACAAATGACATCCAATACCCCACACTTGTATAGATATGACATACAGGCATACCTAATATGGTACACCTTGCCTTGTCCAAACAAGAATGAGTGCTGTCCACTTTGTCCTTTCTTCCTTGAAAACTACCACATTTTCTATAAAGGACTTATGAAAACACTTTCATCAGTATGTATGCTGACTGCTCAGCATCACAAAGATATAAAATGTTTCCAACAAATGAACAACACTCAAGAGGTATTGAATGTCAAAGTTCGGCTTAAATTTTCTATTGGACAATCTTTATCTATAGTTTGTCCTGATTAATTATCAAAAGAGCCTTGAATACCATAAATATCCAAGGCTCACAATAGTAAAAACAAGTCACATGGGTTTGTCTTTGTCATCTCTCCAGTCTCCAAAGAAAATGGCACATATTATTGGAGAAAGCAGTGCTCCTATAATGTCTACTATTGTCTTTATTTCCATTTCTTGATGATTTTATTTCTTCGGCATTCAATTAAAGGGTCAGTTAAAGTTGTTAGTGTACTGCCCTGTCTATGGAAAAAAGATGTATTCACTTTCCTTTATTCTTTATAGAGAAGTGAATACATCAACATGAATCCATGAGACAGAAGAATCATATACACACTAATAGATAATATTATAATGTATACATTAGTGTGTACTGCCTATCAGAAAATATCCTAACATAATGGATAGATACAGATTGGCTGTATCTTATGGTAGGGTGGGTGACTATCTGATAAACCAGGAGTATTCATTATCTCCCTCAAGAGCCTTACAGATACCTGTTGAGAGTTCTCCAGCATTAAGTGACCTGTCAAGAAAGCTATCAATATAGGAGGATTTGTTTGCCCCTGTTAAGAGGTTGTACATCTTCCACATAGATAGTTCCTTTTCATCTGCACTCCTACCAAAGTCCTCATCATTGTAGTAAGCCTTTGTAACAAGGTTAATCTGGGTATCAGTCATGAACATTTCAGGCAGCATCTTCTTTTCCTTGTTAGGTAGGAATTGATACATCCTTGACTTTCCCAAGAACTGGGCAAACTGGGCCTCTGTAATGGAATGGTCCTGCAACCTCTTCATCTGGTCAAGATGACAGCCTATTGAATAACTCCTGAAGAGTTCTATTGCAGCCCTGTATAGTTCAGCCATGCTCATTACCCTTACCTCTGACTTGTACCCATCAGTAGAGACACACATGTTACAACATACCATGTTCTTGAAGCCAATGAACAACTTGAACTTTTCATAGGTCTTTCAAAGCCCCATTTTCAAGCCATTTTAACCCCAAATCCATATAAAGAAAAAGAGAGTCACATTTCTGCAACTCTCTGATTTTTAGTGTGGTGTCACCGGGAATCGAACCAGGGACACAAGGATTTTCAGTCCTTTGCTCTACCAACTGAGCTATGACACCTTTTGTTTTGGGATTGCAAAGATAGGCAAAATTTCTCAGACTCCAAATTTTTATTCATAAAATCACTTAAAATTAATGTCAATCCGCAAAATGGCTCTGATGTCATCATTATCATTCTGAAATATGAATGCATTGATTGCGAATATCTTCCGCAGCGTCGGTCCATCCGGTTCCCATAGCCGCATAGGATATTAGAGCCTCAGACAGTCTCAGAGCCGCAGGCAATCTAAGAACCTCAGACGGTCTCAAAATCGCAGATGGCCTCAAAACTTCAAATGCTCATAGTCCACCGCGGCCGGTGGAGAGCATTTTTTGCTCCAACGGGCGCGGTTTTCCGGCATTTTCGCGGCCGTCGGCATTTTGAAAATACCATCGGGCACACTTTTGCGGGAAAATCACGGCCGTCGGACACAATTTCACCTGTCCACCGGCCGCGATGCAGATTACTTTTTTGAGAAATTATTTTCCCGGCATGATAAAAAATAAAGTAATTTTGCATTTGGAGAAAATCCGACAGTTCAAAGGGAGGGAATGCACATGAGGCTCATATCCGTCAAAATATCGGCAGTTCTTGCCGCAATGCCTGCCGCAGTACTACCCACAGCACTTGCCGCATTGCTTGCGCTTTCATCTGCTGCAGCAACTGCGTCTGCTGCGTCTGCGTCCACTGCGGCACAGATGGCGGCGGCTGCGGCAGATGACGGCGGCTGGGGGGGGAATTTTAAGGCTTTTCCTGACAGTCTGCTGGACGAGGACCATATTTACAAATATCTCTTCTCCGACAAGAGCAAGTCGGACATGATTATGGAGGAAATGCGCCGGAGAAAAACCCGTCCGGCATGGGAACTTGACTATATCGAAGGCGACATGAATTACAACACAGGGCAGAACCACGATGCCCTGAAATTCTACAATGCCGCATTGGAAAGCCCCTATGTGAAAGAAAACGACACCATCCGCATGGAACTGCTGCACCGCCAGATTTCATGCTATGACAAGCTGCATGACGAAGTGAACAAAATGCGGTGCATAGGGCAGCTCATGACTCTGGCGAAAGAAATGGAGGACAAGCCGATGGAATCCATCGCCCTGTTCAACATGGGCAAGAGCCTCTACTACCAGGGAGACAAGGAGCGCGGATACAAATATATGGAGCAGGGCGCGGAGATGATGGCAGAGACCGACTACCGTCTGAAATACGACAATCTTCGGTACGAATACAAGACACTTGCGATGTTCTACGGACGGGACAGGCGCAACGGGGATGCATTGCGCATACTGGACTCCTGGGAGAAGATTGTATCGGAATCTTCCGGAAACGAGCCTGTCATAGACGGACTGGCAGAGAGAGAAATGAAAGACCTTTATGCCCAGCGGGCAGTTGCCCTGTCGCGCTCCGGGCGCAGAAATGAGGCAAGGGAGTGCTACCGCAGATTCTGCGAACTTGACACAAATTTGAGCCAGAACAACTATCTGATCATGCCGTATCTGTTTGACACTGGGCAATACGACGAAATCTTCCGCATTACCCTGCCCCGGGAACAATTTCTCATCGGACAGAAAGACACGGTGAACTATTACATGGCATCGGTCCTGAAATTTCTGGGTTACGCCTGCAGGGATATCGGCCATTACCAGAAGTCTTCATCATACTTCGAAAGACTCGCCATCCTGCGCGACAGCCTTAAATTCCGAGAACAGAAAAGCGCAGCCCAGGATTATGCCGCCCTCTACGGCAGCAAAGAAAAAGACTTGAAAATCAGGCAGGAAGAGGAAGAGAACAGGATGGCATGGATGATAGCATGCGGAGCCTGCATGCTGCTTCTTGCCGGAGGTGGCTTCACCGTGGTCATCGCCCGCAAAAACAAGGACATAACCATGAAAAACGCCACATTGACAGCCAATCTCAACAAAATGGTCGGCTACAAAGACGAAGCCTTGCGCAAGCAGGGAGAAATCATGAAACTGCAGGAACAGATGGTGAAATTGTCTTCCCTGTTGCCGAAGGAGGCATCAGGCGAAAGCAACGGAACCGGCACAGAAAGCCTGAAGGCAGGAGAGACGGACAGCGACCGCAGGACATTTGACCGGATCAAATATGAAATTGAGAGCAACGGCCTCTATCTTCAGAAAGATTTTGACAAGGAAGCATTCGCAAAAAGAATGAGCTTATCTTCAAGAAAACTGGCAAGGCTGTTCACTACATTCGAGGGGAAACCGCTCTCCGAATACATGCAGGATCTCCGGCTCTCCCATGCGCTGCCTCTTCTGCGCGACAATCCGAACTGGACCATAGATGCAGTGGCAGAAAATTGCTGCATGTCGCTGAGGACATTCCACAGGCTATTCACCAGAAAATTCGGCATCACTCCCCAGGTCTACCAAAAAGGCTTCGGAAAGAACCAACAGCAATAAAATACCTGCAGTGCATGATTTGGCACAACCTCATGCATGGTTTGGCACAACAAGAGCCTCTGAATCCATCATTGAATGAGATGGGGGCTTTATCTTTGTGCGTTCTCTGAGACTGGCCTTATCAGATAATTTTCACTGAGACTGACCTTATCAGATAATTCAAAACACTCAAAGACAAAATATGCATAATCCTTCAAAAATTATCCTTACCGCCGTGCTCACGACGCTTCTCATGGTGCCGACTTCGGCGCAGGAACGCGGCGAAACAGCCGTCGCATCCGGACAGGAGCCAAGCGGCATCGCTGCTTTTGATTTTCAATGGCTGGCTCTATATTATGGTTTCTGCCAGGAGTTGCCAGCCGACATCAAAGAATCAGTCCCATCAGATGGCAAGGCCCCAGATGACACAGGCGGACAGGCAGAAGGCCAGACAGGCAAAAAAGCCACATTCACCGGAAAGTATACTCTTGAACTGCGCACAAATCTCCTCAGATGGGCCACGCTCACTCCCGACCTCGGTATCGAGTGGCGCATCAGCCCGTCCGTGGGCATCATGGTGAACGGCTCGTGGACATCGTGGAGCTGGAACAATGCCGCCCGCCGCTATGCACTCTGGGAAGTGGCTCCGGAAGCGCGCTGGTATCTCGGTGAGAAGAAAGCCTGGTATGTGGGTGCTATCTTCAAGGCAGGACAATTCAACTACAAACTCTCCGGCACAGGAAGGCAGGGTGACCTTCTGGGCGGCGGCATCACCGGAGGCTACCAGCTGCGGCTGAACAAGGCACTTGCGCTTGACTTCACCCTCGGATTAGGCTACCTGAACGCCGATACGGAGAAATACGAGGTCATTGAAGGCGTGCGGGTGCGCAGCGGCAACGAGACGAAGCACTGGATCGGCCCGATCAACGCCGGCGTGACTTTAGTGTGGAAACTATTTTAAGAAAGGAGGACGAGACGATGAAGACAGACAGCATATACAAGACATCCCTTTTGGCGGCAGCCCTGCTGCTTGCCGCGACCTCCTGCGTGAAGGACGAACTGCACGACACGCCCCATCCGGACACCGGCAAGATCACCGTCACCGCTGACTGGACCGACCGTGGCGATGGCGTGGACATCCCTGCGGAGTGGACAGTGACAATGGGCGACTACACCGGCACGGAGACCGGAGAGACCCATGCGCCGGATTATCTCTTCGAGCCGGGCAGCTACACTCTTGCGGCCTACAACACCCCCGAGGACATCACGATAAGCGGCACCACCGCTACGGTAGCCCCGGAAACAGGCAACGGAACATACATCAGCAATGCCCCCGGCTGGCTCTTCACTTCCGTGCAGGAAGTGACCGTCAAGGCCGACACCGACCATGAACTGACGGCGGCCATGCACCAGCAGGTGCGGCAGCTGACCCTCGTCATCGAGCCTACGGGCGATGCGGCTGACAGGATAGAGAGCATCAAGGGCAGCCTGAGCGGAGCGGCAGGCACGCTGGACTTCTCCACCGGGACCTACGGAGCGGCCTCCGATGTTGCCCTGCATTTCACCAAGATAACCGAAGGCAGCGATGCCGGCAAGTGGACCGCCACCGTGCGGCTTTTAGGCATCACAGGAAACACACAGACACTGACCGCCACGCTGACCTACACCGACGGCAACCCGGCAGACACGGGTCTTGAGAGCGACCTCACGGCAGCCCTGCAAGACTTCAACAGCGACAAGACCGTACCGCTTATCCTCGGCGGCACCATAGCCGAGACCCCCGATGAAGCGGACTTCACAGCCATAATTGAAGACTGGAAACCAGGCAATGGCTCCGGGGAACAGGGCGACGCATATTGAGAAGAATATTTCCGGCAAGAAAGATATTTTGAAGAAAAATACATTGAATTAAATAACAGATAAAACTATGAAACGATACATTCTATTGGCTGCTGCAGTTCTTTCCGTTGCGGCCTGCAACAAAGGGGAAATGACTCCTGATACCGACACCCGTGTCGCCCTGCAAGTGACCAGCGGCATCCAGACCCGCGCCTACGATGCAACTTGGGAGGCAGGCGATGACATCGGCATATTCGGCTTCACTCAGGGAGATGCTTCCACGCAGGCATACTCCAATGTACGGTATGTGACCACGGGAGGCGACGGCGCGTTCACCCCTGACGGCACCACTATCTATTTGCCCACAGACGGCTCGTCTTTGGACTTCGTGGCTTACTACCCGTACACAGCGACCGCGATGACAGACGGAGTTTATACAGTGAACGTGACCGACCAGAGCGACCAAAGTGCTATCGACTTTATGGCGGCAGGCACGCAGACCGCCGATCGCAGCAAGAATACGGTGACGTTCAACTTCGAGCACAAGCTGTCGAAGATTGTCCTCACGTTCAAACCCGGAGACGGCATGGCTCTCTCGGAACTAACCGGAATGAAGGTACAACTGACCAACCAGCAGACCAAAGCCCTCTTCGACGTGACGAAGCCCGACGGTGAGGTTGTCGTGGGCACGAATACACCTGCCACGCTGACCTTGGACACCGATGCCGACGGCACCTCCTCCGAAGGAATCGTCCTGCCGAGCGCGAACTTCGACGGCATGACGCTCCACCTTGAACTGTCAAACGGAAGCAGCTTCTTCAACTGGGATTTGAATAATTCCAAAGCGGACAAATTCGAGGCAGGCAAGAAATATGTCTATGACATCACGGTGAACAAGTCCCGGCTTGACGTGACCGCCACCATCACCGACTGGACACCCGGCAACGGAGAGGGTGGAGAAAGCGGAGAGGCGATAATCCCGGTCCCACTGGGCAACATTTCCGATCCGGCAGAAGTTCTTAAGGGCGACCTGGCCATGTCTGACGGCACATTCCTGCGCTCAGACGACTTCTCGACATTGTCAGACGAACAGATCCGGGGAGTCAGGGGCATTGTATTCTGGACTTATGACGGGAGTTATCCCGATACTGACCTTGCGGGAGACAAAGTCCTGATGACGGATTTTCCGGAGTGCTCACACGGACTCATCGTTTCTCTCAAAGACGCATCGCAGAGTCAGTACTGGTCGTCGTCTTCAAGTTACTATGCGAGCATATACGAATGGCAGAAGTCGGCCTCATTCAACGGCTATACTGAGGTTGCGGCAATCTCTCCTGCCGACGAGGAGATGGAGAACGAGTGCAACCGGCTGCTGGGATACAACAACACAATGGTCATTCTCGCCTATAATGAATACTGCAATACGACAGGAGGCTTACAGATATTTTATAAATGTTACCTTGGAGATACCATCGGGGATTTCAGAGATGCAAACCAGACTCTTGAGGGCGCCAGCGACTGGTATATACCTTCAGTCAAGGAACTGGCACTGCTGACGGATGAAGACAGCAATGGTAACATCTGGTCTTTGGACGGCAATACTTATAAATATATCAATGAGATATTGACAGAGATGATTGACCTTGGCGTGGATGCGGAGATACTTGGAACAGGCTATTATTGGTCGTCAACGGAGGCTTCACAGGCAAGAACAAACGATCCCGTCCAGCGAGCCTATTGCGCCGACTTGAAGAACGGAGTGATAGGGAAAACAGGACAGTACAAAAAGAACAAATTCAGAGTCAGGACGGTATGCGCCTTTTAGAAATTTAAATGCAAATTCCCATGAAGAAAATATCATTATTTGCCATCACTCTGCTTGTGGCGGCAGGATGTTCGGAAGAGGAGTATGAGGGCACGATATCCGAACCCCACGGCTCTTTCCTTCCTGGTGAATATCCGGTGGAACTGGCTGCCGGTGGGCTGGAAATTATAGTTTCCCCTGAGACCCGTGGCACATTTGACGGCAACTGGGACGGAGCCGGTATAGTCGCGGCTACAGATGACGGCGGGGAAACGACAAAACATTATAAAGTCGAAACATCTGCCGGAGACGGTTATGTCTCGGCAAATCTCGTCAGCGACAATCCGTTGTGGTGGAATTCCGGCGATGAAAAGAAGAATATTGCAGCCTGTCATCCTGCTCCGGAAGACGGTCAGATGGTCAGAACCGGAGATGTCTGGCAGATATCCCGGTCGCAGTCAAAGGAAACATTTGCACAGGAGGATTTCCTGTGGGCTGCCAAAGACGGTGTAACATTCAGCTGGCAGCCTGTACAACTGGAGTTCGGGCACAGACTGGCAAGAATTGTGGTGAATATCCGCAAGGCTGACGGTCTGTCGGACCTGTCCGTATCATTGGTGAACCAGCCACTTGAAGGCGTATTCAGGATCGACGGAAGCACCTGCGTCATAGAGGATAGCGGAGCCGGACTGTCCGCAATTGAACCGTGCCTGCTTTCTGTCCCCAATCGTGACATTGATTTCGGTGACGGGGTGAGGGAAGAAGCATTTGCATCATTTGAGGCCCTTGTCATTCCTCATGAAAGGACCGGTGGCTCGCCTCTGATTTCTCTTTCTGCGGACGGAACGGACTATGTATACAGTGCCGGCGAGTCCGTATTCGAAGGCGGGAAAATCTATACCTACAATATTACCCTGCAAAAAGAAGCGATAACCGGAATTGCCGTCACAGGCAACACATGGGACGAAGGGGAACTTTTCGGACTTGCCACAGATGACGGGGCAGCAGCATACCGGATATCTGACGGCAGACTTGTGCCGGATGACCCGTACAATCCTCTTCGGTGGAGTTCAAAAACTTCTCCTGTATCCGTGACAGGCTGGTATGCATACGGCATGACAGAGGAATATGCTGCCACCAGACCGGAGACCTTTACTGTCCAGCAAGACCAGAGCACTGCTGAAGGAGTCAGGCAAAGCGACTTCCTTTATGCTGAAGGCTCGATTTCCTACAACGGAAGCAAAAATCTCTCATTCAAGCATTGTCTGACCAAACTGAGGATAAATGTCACATATAAAGATGGGGCATCCGGTACTTTCACATGGAAATATCCGTTCATTATAGACGGGCAGATAGGCACAGGAGGCACAGTTACCGCAAATACAGACGGGGCATCAGCTGTTGTAATCCCTGCGAAACTGTCCACTCCGTACGGAGGGTACGACGAGACATTTGAATTCATGCTCCCCGTCCAGTCACTTAGCGGAGGGAAACTACTCGCGACCTTTTTACCGTCAGGCGGAGGTGAGGCAAACCTTCCTGTGCCGTCCGCCGGAGTGCAGCTGAAGCCGGGTGTGGCGATGGCCATTGCAGTCGTAATATCTCCTTTAAGCATCTCAATCAACGGAAATATCGCCTGGGGAGAAGGAAGCGGAGGCAGCGGCTCCGTAGTCCTGCCATAAATTTGTATTCCCGGAACAAAATCGTACATTTGTTACGGGAAAAATATGAAAAGATTCAGAAAAACAGTTGCCATAGAAGACGTGCTCATCAGCCGGGAAGCGGAAGAGGAGCTGCACAGATATGCCGATGAGGTCAGGCTGTACAGGGACAGGCCCTCGTCGGACGGGGAAATCATTGTCAGGATCGGTGATGCGGACTGCGTGCTTGTTTCTTTCACGACTGCCATCAGCCGGAGGGTCATTGAATCATGCCCCGGGATCAGATACATAGGAATGTGCTGCACATTGTACGACAGGAACTGCTGCAATGTGGACATCGCGGCAGCAGAGGAACATGGAATCACTGTACTGGGAGTAAGGGACTACGGTGACGAAGGAGTGGCTGAATATGCAATCGGCGAGACAGTCCGTTTCCTGCACGGATTCGGAGAAAGGCAATGGCGGGAGCAGAAACATGAACTCGGAGGACTCAATGTCGGCATCATAGGCCTGGGCACGACAGGAAAACAGACAGAACAAACATAAACCACAAAGCCATGAAAGGAGCATACATTTTCTTTGCAAACGGCTTCGAGGAGACTGAAGCCCTTGCCCCGATTGATGTCCTCAGAAGAGGAGGAGTCGACCTCAGGATTGTTTCAATATATGATGACAGGACCGTGACGGGTTCGCACGGAATCCCGATGGTCGCGGACATGTCATTCGGAGAATTTCTTGAAAGGGCTGAACTTGAAGGCACTGCTGCCGGAGACCTGATGCTGTTCCCGGGAGGGATGCCGGGCTCGACCAATCTTGCAGCCTGCGACAAGCTCATGGAACTCATGCTCAGACATTATGAGGAAGGCGGCACGGTAGCTGCCATCTGCGCCGCGCCGAGTGTTGTGCTCGGCAAACTCCCGGGACTGGAAGGGAAGACAATGACATGCTATGACGGATTCGAGCCTGCCCTTCTTGAGAAGGGTGTAAAATACACCAGAGACGGCGTCGCCGAGGACGGCAACATCATTACAGGCCGGGGAGCAGGACACGCAATTTCCTTCGGGCTTGCAATCCTCGCCCACCTCAAGGGAAAAGAGGCCGCAGACAAGGTTGCGAAAAGCATAATGCTCTGACACTCACATGTCTTCTTCCGAAAGGAGCGAGCGGTAAAGGTTGCCGCAGGCATTCTCGAGAAGATCAAGGACAAGTTCAAAGCCGTCGCGGCCCATGTAATACGGGTCCGGGATATAAGATATGGAGTGGCCGGTGAGATATCCGGCCATTCTTTTTACTTTTCTGGATGACTCTACCGAGGGGGCAAGGTGCATCAGGTCGGTGTAATTGTTGTCATCCATAGCTATAATCAGGTCAAAGTCAAGAAAATCAAGGGATGACACCGGCCTTGAGCGGTGAGTCAGGGCATAGCCTCTGCATGAAGCGGCCTCCCGCATTCTTCTGTCAGGCAGGTCGCCCTGATGTCCCGAATATGTGCCCGCCGAATCCACCAGAAATTCCCCCGCCCTGCCGGCCCTGTCTATGATTGACTGGAGCACGCCCTGGGCCGCAGGAGACCGGCATATATTGCCGAGGCAGACGAAGAGTATCTTGTATGGCTTTTTGTCCGATGCTGTCATTTCACTATAATCCGTTCTATCCTGCGCGGAATGGAGGTGAATATTTCATATGGGATAGTGCCCAGGACCGAGGCAAGTTCCGAAGCCGTCGGCTCTTCCCCGAAGATTGTCACAGTGTCTCCGGTCTCGGCCGGCACGCCGGTTATGTCCAGCATGCACATGTCCATGCAGATGTTTCCTATGGTAGGGACCCTGCGGCCGTTCAGCATGAATGAACAGTGGCCGTTGCCAAGATGCCTGTCGATGCCGTCCGCATAGCCCACCGGTATGGTGGCGATGACTGTACCGCCTGCCGCAATCCTGCCGCAGCAGCCATAGCCGATGGCTCCGTCCTCAGGCTTCAGATGCTTTATCTGCAATATCTTGCATTTGAATGATGCCACCGGGGCAAGCCTGACTTCAGGCAGGGCGCTGATTCCATAGATTCCTATTCCGAGTCTCACCATATCGAACTGATACTGCGGAAAGCGCTCGATTCCGGCGGAATTGAGGATATGGTACATCGGGCGGTAGCCGACAGCTTCGGATATGTTGTCGGCATTGGTCCTGAACATGGCGACCTGGCTTTCCGTAAAACTGTCGTGGGACGGGTCCTCCGAGGCTGCGAGATGCGAATACACCGACTTTACCTTCACCGTGTCGGTTCTGCGAAGGAAATCCGTCAGCTCCCCTATCTCACTGGTCATGAAGCCGAGGCGGTGCATCCCTGTGTCAAGCTTGACATGCACGGGAAAATTCTTCAGTCCTTTGGCTTCAAGCACCTTGCAGAGAGCCTTGAGTGTATACATGTTGGGGATTCCCGGCTCAAGCCCGTATTCAATTATTTCATCAAAGAAGTCTGTTCCTGCTGTCAGGACAAGTACCGGTATCCTGATGCCTGCCTTGCGGAGCTCCACGCCCTCGACGGGATACGCCACCGCAAGATAATCCGCTCCGGCCTGCTCCATCATGGACGCGAACTCCACCGCCCCGTGTCCGTATGCATTGGCCTTCACCAGCACCAGCAGCTTTGTGGACGGCTTCAGCAGCGACCTGAAATATCCGTAATTCTTTATGCAGTTCCCGAGATTGATTTCCAGCCTTGAGAAATCATCCTCATTGCCTGCTCCTGCAACCACTTTCTCTTCCATCTTTCTTTTGACAATAAGTCCGCAAAATTAGCAAAATAATCATGAGGTGGGCATGAAAATCATGACAAAATTTTTTGAATATACAGACAAAATTTTTTCGGCTTGCTTTTTGCAAGGATTCGGCGGCTGCCATAACGGCAGACTGGCATTATTTTACAAAAAGAAATTACAAAAAAGAAATTAAAGGAATATGACTATCGGAAGCATTTGGATTATTTTCATAGGGGTGATGGTACTGAGCATGATCATACAGGGCACCCTTCAGAGCAGATTCAGGAAATATTCGAAAGTAGCGCTGCCAAGCGGCATGTCAGGTGCTGAAGTGGCGATGAAAATGCTGCATGACAACGGCATCTACGACGTCAAGGTCATTCCGACCAACGGGATGCTCACCGACCATTACAATCCGGTGACAAAGACCGTCGCCCTGAGCGAAGGCGTCTATTCCAGCAGGTCTGTGGCAGCCGCGGCCGTCGCAGCACACGAGTGCGGACACGCAGTGCAGCATGCCGTGGGATATGCCCCGCTGAAGATGCGTTCAGCGCTTGTGCCGGTCGTAAGCTTCGCATCCAACATCGTACAGTGGATTCTGCTGCTCGGCATCATAATGGTAAATACATTCCCGACTCTTCTGTGGATAGGCATCGGTCTCTTTGCGATGACAACTCTTTTCAGCATCATCACACTTCCGGTGGAAGTCAATGCCAGCATGAGGGCAGTGTCATGGCTCGGCAATGCCGGCATAACCGACAGCACCACACAGCCGATGGCTATAGACGCATTGAAATGGGCTGCCTACACATACGTGATTGCAGCCATCGGGTCATTGGCGACTCTGCTTTATTACATCGCCATTGCGATGGGCGGCCGCAGAGACTGAGGAATCAGAGCAGAAGCATAACGGCAAAGGAATACAGGAGAAATCCCTGGAAAGTCAGACTTCCGGCGGTGTCCGAGACAAGAAAAGTCTCTGTGACATCGCCGGAAGCCAGTTCTGCGAGGTCGGCATTGTCTGGCATGCTGCTGTAGGACCATTTCTTGACCAGATATCCGCGGTTGAAATATGTCACTCCGCCGTTTGACCTGTTGAGTGATATGAGGGTCTTGTAGTCTGCATAATACAAGACCGGGGAAAGGATTGAGGAAATATTCCCGTCAAGGCCGGCTTCGGAAAAATCGGCCCTGACCGATTCGGGAGTCCCGGACACAAGCACAAGCGGGAAGAAACCATTGTCCAGGGCATCATTCACAAATGAGGCAGTCCTGCTCCACTTGGCGGCATCGGCGTCGGAGGGGCGGAACATGGAAACAATCATGACATCCTTATGCACAGCAAGTTCATCATGATATTCTCCCGCCGCATCTGAAAATGACAAGGCGGGCATCAGTTCATCTGCCGACGCATTGCGGGTCCTTGTCTCGGTGCTGACATAAGTCCAGGTGGAGTCCGGCAGATTGTCCAGAGTAAAAGACTCTCTCTCCCCGTCCTTTTCGTAGATGAATACCGCTTCATAGGCATCGTCTCCCCCGCCATGGCTGCGGACATCTGCCGCCGCAAGCCTTACGCCGGGCTTGAAGTCCGTAAAATCAATCAGTGGAATATAAAGGAGAGAATAGAGCATGAGAGCCACCACAGCCACCGACACAAGGGAAAATGCGACATATTTCCGTCTCTTGTTCCTGCCGAAGGACTTGAACGGCCAGAATGCGGCAAAAATCAGGACATCTATGACGACATTCTTCAGGAATGACTGGGCATGGGTAAGATGCACGGCCTCCCCGAAACAGCCGCAGTCCATGGAAGGATTGAATATGAGAAGCAACAATGTCAGCAGAGTGAAAAGCCCCATGAAGACAGAGACCACACATGCAGTGAACCGGCGCCAGACACCGGTAATCAGGGCCACGCCAGACATTGTCTCTATGAAAGCCAGAAGAGCGCCTGATGACTTTGCCGCAAAAGACAGGAATCCCACATGGAGGAATTTGAAGTATTCCTCCATTATGAGCCCCGTCCCCACAGGATCCATAAGCTTCAGAGCCCCCGACATAAAAAAGACGACACCTACGAGAAAGGCGCAGAAGCGCCGTGCCCTCGGCGGGAGCTGAGGCAATTTCTTTCTTCCCGCCGATTCTGTCCCGGCAGCCGCCCGAGTTTCCGTCTCTTTACCAGAATCAATCTCTTCCCGGCCTACCGCATCTTCTGATGCTGCCTTGTCCTTGAGATCGTCACTGTCATTGCTGTTCTTTTCTGACATCCCGATAATATATTAAAAGTAATTTGTCTACGACTGCCTTGATTCGGATGAAAATATCATCCGGAGGCAACATTCCCCCGTCAGTGCCGGCACAGTCAATCCTCAGGAACTTCCGGTCATCCTGACACTGCCGGAGATATATGCCGCGGACCTTTTTCTGGAACTCAATGTCCGCCTCATGTATATCACTGCCTCCTGCGAGATATTCCCTGCCGCTGCCATTGCGGGACGATGACAATTTCTGCTCCACAAAACCGACCGGGACATCAAGGAATATGTTCAGATCAGGGACAGGAAGGCCGAAAGCCCCGTACTCAGTCTCAATGATCCAGTCCTTGAGACGCCCCTGCTCCGCTTCAGAGTCCAGTTTCGCGCACTGGTATGCGATATTGGAATATACATACCTGTCCAGAAGGACGATTCCGCCTGCATCCAGTATGCTTTTCATCTGAGGAGCCGCCCCATGCCTGTCTTCGGCAAACAGAAGCGCCACCAATTGGGGATGGACCTGCTCATTGGAGCCGAACTCCCCCCTGAGGAAACGGCTGATCAAATCCCCGTAGACCGGAGCGTCATATCTCGGGAAATGTATATATTCCAGCCTCCCGGTTTTCTCTCCGAGATACCTCCTCAATTTTTTCACCTGAGTCGATTTGCCCGACCCGTCCAGTCCTTCTATTACAATCAGCATAACTCTCTAATATTGCAGCCGGCTTTCCGAACGACCGTCATCAAGCCGACTGCAAAGATAACCAATACCTGGAGAAAATTCCAGGCTTTTGAATTTATTCCCCCGATTCTTGAAGTTCAGTCTGGTTCTGGAATACGCTTTCTTTAATTTTATGTACTATCTCTCCTATTTGTAAACACAATATCCAGTGAAGATATTGAAATATTTTATGCCAGCAGAAAACACAGCATATTCCACAGACACAAATACGAAAAATGCCGTTCCTTGTAAGAACGGCTGGTTAAACATAAGTGCTGACTAATATCCGGAGTATCAGTCGTTTCTTCAACGGTTTGCAAACTGTTGTCTATTGCTGTAAGTATGTCTTAATCCGCTTGTATCTAATCCAGTACCTTATCGGAGTACCCCACCTATGTACTTGATTGAAGTGGATTTTATTTTCCATTTAAGAATGGGTAGGGGTGCTTTGGATAGATACTATGGGTGTGTGCTTGACCTGTGATGAATCTTAACTGGGAGCAGGTATAGTTAAAGGTATGTTTCCAACTCCATTTGCCCATTTAAGTGGAATGAGAATGGGTATATTTAATAAGGTGTTGTCTCCAAATCCATTCTGAACTTTTTTGGAGTAATCCACACAGGTATATCTAAAGAAGTGTCGGTATGCTCTTTCCAACTTTGTCTCCAGTTTTATCTGGATGTCAATTCGGTATATTTAAGTCAGACATCCAACTAAAATTTTCCATTTAACTGGAACAACATTTTCTTATCTATAATACGAGAAATCAAATCATTATAGAAGTGACAAAAATTTCAGAGAGGTTATATATGAGATTTTCAAAAATTTGTCACACACTAATAAACGAAAAATCTTCCAACTCAATCTCGTCAGAAATCAAATTGGAAGATTTATTTTCTATAAATAATTGGCAATTAAAGTGCTGCTACAATCTTACGGACATTCTGCAACTTTTCCATAAACGATTTATTCCGCTTCGCTGCAAGGATATTGTATCTTGCCTGCATCTGTAAAAGTGATTCCGCAGGAATATCCAATGCCGCCTCGACAAGCAATGCAAGTTCTGTATTCACCTGTCTCTTGCCGTTCAGTACCTCATTGAGCAGCGTGTATGAAATTCCCATTTCTGTCGCCAATTGTCTCTGGGATATTTTTCTATACTCCAGTTCATCTTTCAGCACTTCCCCGGGATGTGTCGGTCGGAAAGGCTCAAGATTGTTTGCTATCATATTCGGGTCTGTCCCTTTAATTGAAGTAATCATATCTTTCTTATTTATAATGGTTTGACAATTCCGTTATATTGCAGATTGTTGCTACGCTATGGCCATCCTCAATATATTCTTCAAATTCTATCCTGTACTGGTCATTGACTCTCACAGAGGACAGCCCCATTTTATCTCCTTTTAATTTCTCGTAATTCAATGAGTTTATCCTCATCAAAGACAATGTGTCTGGTAAACTCATCATAATATCTATCACTCGGACATATTTGTTGATTATCTGTGGTTGGTATCTATGTTTCCTGTCTCTTGTTTTTCCTGTGACATACAGTTCTTTCAGATAATCCTTGTCAAAAAGTATATCCATTTTCCCAGTGTTTCCGCAAAAATAATCATTTTATTAAAATTCACAAAAAAGTGAATATGTTTTGATTGCTGCTCCCGATTATTTTAGAAACACTTGTTATCTATACCTACTGCCTGTCCATATAAACAGGTCTATTAAATGGAAATGCCAACCTGACTTTGAAAATCTCCAAAATCAAATTGGCAAATCCTGTCATTTATATGGAAGCATATCTCTGTCTGTTATCTATACCTGTTATCTGTATCTATAAAAAACAGCCAACATGCTACCATATTGATTTTGTGCATTTTAACATATTGATACTCAATGTGACATTTTTTTCAAGGGGTATATATATGGATTTTTCAAAATTTTGTCACTTATGTTGCATGCTTATCGTGGCTCTGTCGAGAACACATCCTTGATTTCCTGCGAGTAGACGATGCTTCCGTGGGGGAAATGTCAGTTTCCTGTTCTGGAATGTTCGACCGTTGCTCGTTCTTATGAATAAGGTCAGTTATAAGTCCGAACCTTATTTGAGGACACAGGGAACGAAAAACGGATTTTCACTTTCCCGAAATGCAGACAATAGCGTCAATCCGATGACAATCTGTGCCATTTGCAGCCAAAATCCGCCTTAGACCAATAGGGAAATGCAATTTTAGGCAAACACTTCCTCGCTTGTTCATAAGTGCATCGAACCAATGATTTGCAAAAATGATGATGAACAGAAACGGATAATCAAGAAAGCCATTCCATACAGAGAGGCAACAACATAGTTCCTATGATGCACTGATTTACTGGTTTACTGTTTTGCTGTCCTACTGGTTTACAACAGCGAAACATCAAATAGAGGTTTCAGCGATGGACTGCGGATTTAGAAGGGTGGAGTTTGGATTATGTAAATCAGTGGCGCAATGTATTCGTTTATCAATGTGGCGATATACCAATGCCAAACGATAGATTGGAATAAAAACATCCTAAAGTTCTTTTTAATCCAAGAAAAAGTGTACTTTTGCAAACATAATAATCTTGAATATGTAAAATGCCAATAATGCAATAAAGACGAATACGTGAATTATGAGAAGGAAGATATACGATAAACTGCTGGAATGGAAGAAGAACCATAAAGGTGATACGGCTCTTTTGATAGAAGGAGCCAGGCGTATAGGAAAAAGCTATATCATGGAAGAATTTGCACGTAAGGAATATGCGTCTTATATTCTGGTGGACTTCAGCAAGGTAAATCCGCAAGTGATGGAGTTTTTCAACCTTTATCTGGACGACCTCGACATGCTTTTCATGAATCTGGAGCTTTACTTCAGGCGAAAGCTCATCCCCCGTCAAACGAAAGACGAAGAAGCACGTTCCCTGGTCATATTCGATGAAGTGCAGTTTTGCCCCCGTGCCCGTGCAGCCATCAAGCATTTGGTGGCAGACCGTCGCTATGATTACATTGAGACAGGCTCGCTCATTTCCATCAAGAAGAATGTCAAGGACATCATGCTGCCTTCCGAAGAACACGCCATCGAAATGTTTCCGATGGATTTTGAGGAATTTTTGTGGGCTATGGGAGACGAAATGCTGATGCCTTACATACAGATGCGGTTTGACAAACGTCTTCCTATGGAGGCTTTCCACCGCCGGGCAATGGATTATTTCCGGCAATACCTGATTGTCGGGGGTATGCCGCAGGCTGTTGCCAAATATGTGGAAACGCGGGATTTTGAAAAGGTAGATGAGGTGAAGCGTGACATATTGGCTCTTTATCGCAATGACATTCACAAATACGCCGAAAATCAGGAAACCAAAGTTGCCGCTATTTTTGAGGAAATACCGGGTCAATTGCAGAAACATGAAAAGAAGTTTGTCTTGTCCGCCTTGCGGAGCGAAGCTCGTATGCGTGACTATTCGCAGGCTTTCTTTTGGCTGAGTGACGCTAAAATCATTAACTGCTGCTATAACTCAACGGAGCCGAGCATCGGATTGAAACTAAATGAAGAGCGTACCACGCTGAAATGCTACATGGGCGATACCGGACTGCTCATCAGCCATGCTTTCGACGAGCGGGGAATAGTAAGTGCAGACCTTTATCGGAAGCTGATGTTTGACAAGCTGGAAGTGAACGAAGGTATGCTGGTGGAGAACATCGTAGCGCAGATGCTTCGTGCGGCAGGACACAAACTTTATTTCTTCAGCAACAGTTCACGGACATCGGCAGATGACCGCATGGAGATTGATTTTCTGATAGCCAAACCTGTAACGACCAGCAGGCATAATATTTCCCCCATAGAGGTGAAGTCCGGGCAACGTTACACGCTAAATTCATTAAGAAAGTGCATCGCCAAATATAGTTCCCAGTTATACACGCCCTACGTGCTTCACGACAAGGATGTGAAAACAGAAGATGGCATTGTGTACCTGCCTTTATATATGACACCGTTGCTTTGAATGATATGGGAGGAAAGCCTACATACCAAGAACTGTTGGCGGCATACAACAAACTTCTTATGGAAAATGAGCTTCTTCATAAGGAGATAGACAGACTACAGTCTTTGCTAAGCAGCAAAG
>CASEBV010000009.1 GCA_949286415.1 uncultured Bacteroidales bacterium | reverse complement strand
GCACCGGGTCAAATCCAGTCAGCCAGTACCCTAATACCGTCTGATGTGGCTCCTTACCCGTTCAATCTTGCCGAATCGAATGCGCTTGTACGCCTTGATTCTGACAAGTCTGACAATCTCCACCCTAATGGAGATTATTACGAACTTGCAATTTGTTCTCTTTTTCATATTGGATTAAATAGACTATAGCTGTAGAACAATTGGCTCCTCGCATAATTACCTCCCCTCGGTAGAGTTCAAAAAAGCAGGCACCCATTTAGGGATAGATGCCTGCCTTATTTTGCTATAGTCACTCCAATATGACATTGCAAATGTAATGATAATTTTCAGAATAGCAATATTTTTGACTTTCCTTTGCGATTTTTCGCGCAGTAGTACTCCTTTAGTACACCCTGCTAAAAATAAAAAGCCTCATAATCAAGAGATTACGAGGCTATCTTTGTACCCGGAGCCGGGGTCGAACCGGCACATCCTTTCGGACATTGGTGTTTGAGACCAACGCGTCTACCGATTCCGCCATCCGGGCATTGCGGTATTTGCGATAGGACGGCAAAGGTATTACAATTTGCATTAATATGCAATATTATCGCGTATTTTAGGCCTGATTCGGAGATTTGATGGAGATTCGGACTTTTTGCTTATCTTTGCGCCCTCATTCAGCCGGCATCCCGGAAGAATGAGGGTATTGCAGTTTGGCACAGGTTGTGCTATGCAATATTGTGTTGTGTGTTTATTTCTATTTTGTATGCCTTGAATTGCACACCTTGCGTGGCAATTTAAGGTTTTTCTTTTTGTATTTAATTCCTAACTTTGTTTGGCGGCAGTGTGTGGCCCGCATGGCTGCAGTTCGTATTTTGGCGGATGCCGACAGCAGAGTTTTATGGACAGTTCGGAGACATTGCACAGGATATATTTTTCTGAAACTCTTCAGGAGGTGACGGAGATACGGGAATTTTCGTCATCTTCTGCCGGTTATTCGGCAGTCTATGCAGTCTATGACATGAATGCAGGGGCAGTTGCCCGAGAGATTGCAGGTCAGCTCGGACATGCCGGATGCCATGTCTCAGGGATGTATCCGCTCATGGCTTCGGAAGGAAAGAAGACCATTGAAACAGTCACGGATATCTGCCGATGGCTTCTGGAGCGCGGGGCTGACCGGCGGTCGCTCTTGCTCGCAATAGGTGGGGGCATTACGACAGATATAGTCGGATTTGCGGCATCTGTCTATATGCGGGGCATAAGGTGCTCTTATATTCCAACGACGCTTCTTGCGCAGGTGGACGCTTCTGTCGGCGGCAAGACAGGGGTCAATCTGGATTCTTACAAGAACATCATCGGGACTGTGCGGCAGCCTGATTTCGTGTGGCTGTGCGCCGAAGTGCTTTTGACCTTGCCATACAGGGACTTTCTTTCAGGAGCGGCAGAAATGCTCAAGACATTCATCATTTCGGACGGCGGATGGTACAGCCGGGCGGTAAGTTTTCTTTCCGGGCTCAAGGCCAGGATGGACTCTCTGTCCCAAGTCTCGTCAGCAGAACCGGATGAAAATGTATTCAGGACTTTCCTTTCGGAAAATATGGAGGAGCTGACGGCTCTTGTTCGGGCTGCAGCGGAAACCAAGGCCGGGATTGTCGCCGGAGATCCGTTTGAATCAGGGCAGAGACGAGTTCTGAATCTGGGACATACTTTTGCTCATGCGATTGAACATGAGGAATATGCAGAGCGCAAGGGAAAGCCTCTTTCCTGCGGAGTGGTCTCTCCTTCTGACCGGAAGCTGACCCATGGCAAGGCCGTAGCTGTCGGAATTATCATGGCAGCAAGGCTTTCAGAGGCTTCTGGCATCGCTGCTGCCGGGTTGACAGACAGACTTAAGCGGGATTTCGTCTCATGTGGCCTGCCGACAGAAAGCCCTGTGTCTCCGGCAGCTCTTGTGGAAGCCATGACAAAGGACAAGAAATCAGAAGCCGGGCTGATTCATTTCATCCTGATAGGAGACATCGGGCATGTTGAGGAAAAGACGATGGCTGCGGCAGAGGCGGTCCGCCTGCTGGAGCAGCATGAGCGGGAATCCGGACATTTGGGAAAATATATTTAAGATGCAGGAATATGATATGCACCGTTATACAGAACAAGACTTTTGACGAAATCCAGGATATTCTGGAGCATTGCGAGATGGCGGAAATCAGGCTTGACAGATGTCCTCTGACCGAGCCGGAAATCCGCAGCTGCTTTTCTTCGGATGTGCCGTTGGCGGCGACTTGCCGGGTGAGTGAAGTGATGGCTGCGGACCGGTCCCTGAATGAGATTGCGGCTTCGATGGTGTGTGAAAAACGCCTTGTGGCGGCCATTGAGGCCGGGGCTAAATATGTTGACATTGAATTGGATGCCCCCCGTTCCATGTCCAAGAGAGTAAGGCGGGCGGCGATGGAATGCGGGACAGTGTTCATCAGGTCGTATCACAATTTTGAAGGTACGGATTCCATGCAGGCCCTTGTTTCTGTTGCAGACAGATGTGTCCGGGAGGGGGCCCAGGTCATAAAGATTGTTACGATGGCCTCCTGTCCGGCCGATGTCAACCGGGTGATGTCACTGTATGACGACGCCGATCCTGGTACTTTGATAGCATTCTGTATGGGAAACGAAGGCCGTGAATCCAGAATTGACTGTCTTAAAAAAGGTTCTCCGTATACATACGCCTCTCTTCCCGGAGAAGTCCCTGCCGCCCCCGGCCAATATCCGGCAGATGAGATGGGGGCGGAAGTCTATGGCGGTTTCAGATTCGTTGACGGGGATGCGATGCGGATGCCGTCATCCAAGAGTTTTGCCCAGAGGGCAATAATTGCTGCGGCACTTGCTCCGGGGAAGTCCCGGCTGACAGGCTATACTCCGTGCGGAGACAATGTTTCAGCGCTCAAAGTCGCTGAGGCATTGGGCGCCCGGGTAGCCGCAGATGGGGACAGTCTTGAGATAGAAGGCATGGCTGCCGCCCCGGGATGTCTCAATCTGTCGGGAATTGATGTGGGTGAGTCCGGGCTTCTTGCCCGTATCGTCTTTCCGCTGTCTGCTGTCTTGTCGGATACTCCTGTCACTGTGTCCGGTTCGGGGACTCTTGCCTGCCGTCCGATGTCCGGTGTGGGGGAGATTCTTGAGAAATTCTCGGTTTCTGTCTCCGGGTGTGCAGGACAGACAGGTGGTTCTGGCGGTATGTCCGGGGAGCCGCTGACTGTGCCTGTGACTGTAAAGGGGCCGCTGAAGGCCTGCCGGGCCGAAATATCAGGGCTGCATGGCTCACAGACTGTTTCCGGCCTGCTCATGTCATTGCCGCTGCTTGAAAAGGATTCCCGTCTGACGGTCCATGAGCCGAGGAGTATCCCGTACATGTACATGACTCTTGATGTGCTGAAAAAATTCGGGATAAGAGTTTCAAGCGAGATGCTCGGAGGGCAAGATTTCATCGACTCGGGAGGAGACTGGTCGTACTGTACTGACATTGAATTCAGAATCCGGGGAATGCAGAAATATCATCCTGCGGAGTTCCCGCTCGAGGCAGACTGGAGTTCTGCGGCAAATTTCCTCGTGGCCGGGGCTGTGTTCGGCCGTGCGAGGCTGTCGGGGCTTGATACTACATCCGTCCAGGCCGACCTTTCCATAATGGATATTCTGATGGATGCCGGTGCAAGTCTTTCGCAGACAGACGGTGACAGGGGTGAAATAACTGTCCAGAGGGCTCCTCTGAATGCCTTTGATGCCGATTTGAACAATTGTCCGGACCTTTTCCCGATTGCGTCTGTGCTTGCCGCTTTCTGTCAGGGCAGGAGCAGTCTCAGGGGTACCGGAAGACTTGTGCATAAGGAAAGCGACAGGGCGGCTGCCATTCTTGCCATGCTGGAGAAGATGGGAGTTTCTGCACGAATCGCGGATGATGTGCTGTATGTTGACGGGCAGTCTCTCTCCATGAGAATCCTGACAGGGTCCCTTCTCAAAGGAGGGGACTATTCGTCTTTCCACGACCACAGGATGGCAATGGCGCTTGCTGTTGCCGGGCTTGGGGCAGATTCTCCGGTCAACATAGATGACCGTGAATGCGTGGCGAAGTCATTCCCGGCATTCTTTGAAATGTTCGGAAGATTAACATGTAACGGATAAATATGATGATATGAATACATTCGGAAGAAATTTCAGGATATCCATATTCGGAGAATCCCATGGCACCGGCATCGGAATCGTCCTTGACGGGGTGCCTGCCGGGCTTGAACTTTCGGAAAAAGACTTTGAGTCTGATATACTCCGCCGGCAAAGCGGAAAAAGGGGGACATCCTCCAGGCATGAGTCTGACCGGCCGCAGATAATCAGCGGAGTCTTTGCAGGACATGCGACCGGCGCCCCTATGGCCGTTTTTTTCAGGAATGAAGATGTCAACCCCGCAGATTACAAGTTATTCAAGGAGATTCCACGCCCGGGACATGCTGACTTTGCTGCCGGGGTAAAGTGGCATGATTTCAATGACATAAGGGGCGGAGGCCATTTCTCCGGAAGGCTGACCCTTCCGATTGTGGCGGCAGGTGTGGTGGCAAAGAAAATCCTTGCCGGATACGGCACTGCCATAAATGCGTCATTGACGGAAATAGGCGGAGTGTTGAGGACGGAAGCACTTGCCCGTGCTGTCCGCAAGGCCGGCGGCAGTTCCCGGGAAAAGCATTTGTCCGGCATTCCTGACGAGAGCATCGGGTCGGGAAATCCGGAGCAATGCCATTTTTCCGATGCTGAGCTATGGAAGCCGGAACTTGATGCGGCGGAGTCCGAAGGCGATTCGCTGGGAGGTGTGGCTGAATGTGTCGTGGCCAATGTCCCTGCCGGACTGGGAGAGCCGTTCTTTGATTCGGTAGAGTCTCTCGTATCCCATGCCGTATTTTCAATCCCCGGCGTGCGCGGCATTGAATTCGGTGATGGCTTTGCCTCCGCCAGGATGAAGGGCTCCGAGCATAATGATCCGATAATCTCATCCGACGGCAAGACACTCCGCAACGGGGCCGGTGGCATCAACGGCGGTCTCACCAACGGCAATCCTGTAGTTTTTCGGGTGGCATTCAAGCCGGCTTCGAGCATATCCAGACTTCAGAGGACATATAATTTTACGAGAGGGGAAGTGTCGGATCTGAAAATCTCCGGACGTCATGACACCTGCTTTGCCCTCCGTGCTCCTGTTGTCGTGGAGGCCATGGCGGCAATTGTGCTTGCCGACCTTGCGGCATCTTTGAGATAATTTCATTAAATTTGTCGGTTGACATCAGATTTGTCACAGACACAGATTTTGCAATGACAGCAATGTTCCCATTGTTCAGCCTCCCGATTACCGATCCGACATGGATTTTTCTGATTGTGCTGGTAATCATTCTGTTTGCTCCGCTTCTGCTGGGCAAGCTGAAGATTCCGCATATCATAGGGATGATTCTCGCGGGAGTCATCATCGGAGAGCATGGACTGAATATTCTTGAGCGCGACAGCAGTTTCCAGCTCTTCGGCCAGGTCGGGCTGTACTATATCATGTTCCTTGCGGGGCTTGAGATGGATATGGAGGATTTCCGCAAGAACAAGATCAAGGGCCTGGTCTTCGGTCTGCTGACATTCTTTATTCCGATGGCCCTCGGCATATGGAGCAGCATGGCCCTCCTTGGCTTCGGCGCCCTGTCCTCAGTGCTTCTTGCCAGCATGTATGCCTCACATACGCTTATAGCATATCCTATTGTGAGCCGTTACGGCTTGTCCAGGCAGAGGAGCGTCACCATTTCCATAGGAGGGACAGCCGTCACAGTGACTCTGGCCCTTGTCGTCCTTGCCCTTGTCAGCGGTCTTTTCAACGGCACGGCAACCCCGATTTATTGGGTGAAGCTCGGGCTGAAGGTCACGCTGATAGCTCTGGTGATTATATTCGTGTTCCCGAAGATAGGGAGGCTGTTCTTCCGCAAGTATGACGACGCCGTAATGCAGTTCGTCTTTGTGCTCGCCCTTGTGTTCCTCGGCGGCGGCCTCATCTCACTTGCCGGCATGGAGGGAATCCTCGGCGCCTTCCTTGTGGGCATGGTGCTCAATCCTCTGATTCCGAAGGTGTCTCCCCTTATGACCAGGCTTGAATTTGTCGGGAACGCCCTTTTCATACCTTATTTCCTGATAGGAGTGGGAATGATTGTGGATGTCCGCAGTTTCGTGGCGGGAGGGACAGCCCTGAAGGTTGCCGTTGTCATGACTGTCGCTGCGACTCTGAGCAAATGGCTGGCTGCCTGGCTGACCCAGAAGATATACAGGATGTCTTCCAATGAGAGAAAGATGATTTTCGGGCTCAGCAATGCCCAGGCTGCCGCAACTCTTGCCGCTGTGCTTGTCGGGCATGAAATCATAATGGAGAACGGGGAGAGGCTTCTCAATGACGATGTGCTCAACGGCACGATAGTGATGATTCTCATCACATGCATCATCAGCACGATAGAGACCGAACGGGCCTGCCGGAGATTTACCGTCGTGGGCGGCCCGGATATTCCGCCTGAAGGGGAAAGGGAAAAAGAGAAGATTCTCATCCCTGTGGCCAATCCGGATACGATAGAGAATCTGATAAACATCGCCCTTATGATAAAGGACAGCCGACGGAAAGACGGCATCGTGGCCCTGAATGTCATTGATGACAGCGGGGATGCCACAGCCGGGGAAGCCGGGCGTCGCAATCTTGAGAAGGCGGCACGGATAGCGTCCGCTGCAAATGTCAGGGCCGAGATGCATACCAGGTATGACATAAACATATCTTCCGGCATTGTCCATACAATCAAGGAATGTTCTGCCACGGATGTCGTCATCGGACTTCACAAGAAGAGCAGCATCCTGGATTCTTTTTTCGGAAGCCTCACCGGAAACATTCTCAAGGGAACTTCTCGGGAGGTGATGGTCGTGAGGCTTGAGATGCCGCCTAATACATTCAAGGGGATAGTGGTCTTTGTGCCCCCGAGGGCAGAGTTTGAGACCGGATTTGCCCGATGGGTCACACATCTGTGCCGCATGGCGGTACAGACAGGCTGCCGTATTCATTTCAATGCAGCCGGAGATACCCCGGAAGCACTCCGGCTGGCCGCGGACAAGGCTGACATCGGCACCCTTGCTGACTATACGCGTCTTCCTCAGGATGAACCAGTCCGGATTGACGGCATGAAAGTGGACAAGGAGCAGTTGCTTGTAGTTGTGAGTGCCAGGGCAGGGTCAATATCATATGATCCTTCCTTTGACAGGCTTCCGGCGGTGCTCAACAAAGACTTTGCGGAAAGCAATCTTATGATAATATTTCCAGAACAGATTGACAGGCAGGATATTGTGTCTTTTTCTGACCCGCGGGGCAATTCATGATGACCGCTTGTCATTTTTGTAAACAACATAGATTCTTAATATGCAGGAAAACGGCATCAGGAAAAAGACTACAATCGGATTTGTGTCGGTTACAGATCCATTCCGGGACAAAAAAGCCTGGAGCGGAACAATTTTCAGGTTGTGCCGCTCCATCATGGAGGCCGGGTTCGATGTCAGGTGGGTCAGGGTTGATATTCCGAATCTCAAATACCGGTTCCGTAAACTTTGCAATAAGATAAGGTTCGGACAATACAGCAAATTCATACAGTCT
This sequence comes from uncultured Bacteroidales bacterium, assembly GCA_949286415.1. Taxonomy (GTDB): domain Bacteria; phylum Bacteroidota; class Bacteroidia; order Bacteroidales; family UBA932; genus Cryptobacteroides. Next base: position 40,309 of record CASEBV010000009.1, on the reverse strand, counting down.
GCGTCATATTGGAAACTGTGTGCGGAATCTGTGGTCAAAAGTGATTTGACAGGATGTGACTGTCTGTTTTTTCCGAGCAATGCCCAGATGACTCGTTATGCGGATTTTGGCCTGCCTGTCATCAATTTCTCTGACGCCACTTTTGCAATAATGCTGGATTATTATTGGTTCCGCCAGAAAAAAGGCATGCGTAGCCAGGGAAATGCCTGTGAAGAATATGCTCTCAGACATAGCGATGTGATTATACGGGCATCAGACTGGGCTGCGGAATCCGTTATCAGAGATTATGGCGGGGATGCCTCCCGTGTTCATGTGCTTGAGTTCGGAGCGAATCTTGACGACAGGGATATCCGGGAATCTGCTCCATGGACGGGTGGGCCGCTAAAGATTCTTTTTTCCGGAGTCGACTGGTCTCGCAAGGGCGGAGCAGTGGCTGTTGACGCCGTAAGGCTTCTGAGGGAAAGAGGATATGATGCAAGACTGGTTGTTGTCGGGCCAAGACAGATTCCGGAAGAATGCTCCGGCCTTGATTATGTGGATTATCTCGGATTTCTTGACAAGGGAAGTCAGGACGATTACCGGAAATATGTCGATGCCGTCAGCGGCTCTCATCTGTTTATTCTGCCGTCAAAGGCCGAATGTGCAGGAATTGTATTCTGCGAGGCCTCTGCCTACGGCCTGCCATCTTTTGCATACGACACAGGCGGGGTTGGGAATTATGTCGTTGACGGCGTCAATGGATACAGGCTCCCCCTTTCGTCAGGACATGAAGGCTTTGCCGCAATAATAGAGCGGTGTATCCTTTCCGGAGAATTGCCTTCTCTTCATCGCGGATGTCTGAAAATTTATTCTGAAAAACTCAACTGGAATGTATGGGGCGGAAAATTTCGTGAAATTCTGGCTTCTCACTGCATCGTTTGACAAGAGTTCGGCATCTGTCAATAAATTTTACCTATGAAATCTGATGGAATGAAAATATTATATGTCAGTCCTCATGACCTTTTTGATATAGTGTCGGGTGCTTGTCAGAGAAGTTACCTTCTGCTCAAGGCATTGGCCAGCCAGGAATCCGTATCTGAAATTGATGTGATTTCCAGCGGTTCCCCGTCTGCTTCGTTCTCCATGCCAAAGGTCAGGTCTGTATATAAGGCCGGAAGAAATCATCTCAATTTCATATACAAATGCTACAACGGCTTTCTCAGAAGGTTGGGGCTCGGACACTTTGCCGTTTCGGACTGTGATATCCGCAAGACATTCAGGACCGTAATGTCAGAAAAAAAATATGATCTGGTTATATTCAGATATATAGGGACTGTATACCGTTGCGGATGGCCGGATTCAAGGGTCATGATTGATGTTGATGATCTCCCTTCCGAGTATTGCCTCGCACTGAAGAGTACGGCATCGTTTTTCCTGCCAAAAATGTTTCTTGGGGCAGCATACAGGTATCTTTGCCGGTTTGAGCGCAAATATATAGAAAAGGCGGACCTGTGCGCCTTTGCAAATGCAGGACATCTCAACCTTTATCAGGGGAAGCATAATTTTTATTTGCCGAATATCCCGTACTTCCCTGGTGCCGGAGCAAGGCCATCGGGGAGGGAGTCCGGGGTCTGCGGCGCTTCGGACTGCAGGAGGATTCTTTTTGTCGGTTACATGAGGTGGCTGCCTAATATCAAAGGGATGGGGCATTTTATCAAGAATATGCTCCCGCATCTGTATAGAAACGGATGGAGTGTCAATCTTCGGATTGTCGGCAAGGGTCTTCCGCGCAAATATGCAAAATCATGGACAGGATCTGTCAGGGACATCAGTATTGCCGGTTTTGTCAAGGACATTGCACAGGAATACATGCTGGCTGACATAGTCATTGTCCCGATATTTCATGGTTCGGGAACAAACATAAAGGTTCTTGAGGCTCTGGCTTATTCAAAGCCCGTGGTGGCGACGAAGCATGCCGTCAGGGGATTTGAAAATTATCTCATGGACGGACGGGACTTGCTTGTGGCTGAAAATGACGAAGAATTTGCCTCTTGCATGGAGCGACTGCTTGCTGATGCGGCTTACGGAAAGACTCTTGGCGAGAACGGAAGAAAAGTGGTGGAGGAGAGCTTCTCTGAAGAATATTTCATCAGTCAGGTCCGGTCTGCTTTCCTCATTTATGCACAATAAATCATTTTTCGGATTTTTTATATAAGTTTGTGCCCGAAAATGAGAGAAAGAGATGTATTTTGTATCTAAACGGCTTGAGATATCTTTTGCGCACAGACTTTCGCTTGACTATGACAGCAAATGTACCCGCCTGCATGGGCACAATGCGGTCGTTACGGTCTGGTGCTGCTCGGATGAACTGGACAAGAATGGTATGGTGACAGATTTCACTGCCATCAAGAAAATCATAAACGACAACCTTGACCATGGCTTTGCCAACGATGCCGTGGATTTCAATCCGACCGCCGAGAACCTTGCCCGATGGATCTGCGGGCAGGTGCCCAATTGCTATAAGGTCGTGTTTCAGGAGTCAGAGGGCAATGCCGCTGCCTATGTTAAGGACGGGTATGAGGAAATTGCCAAAATGATGTAGATGCCCACATGAGCCTTATGGAAAATGTCGGGACAGGAATTGGCACTCTTCCGGATGATAGAAAAGCAAAGGATATATAAAATCAACGAGATATTCTATTCCCTGCAGGGCGAAGGCTATTATGTGGGGACTCCGGCCGTCTTTGTGCGTTTTTCCGGCTGCAATCTGAACTGTCCGTTTTGTGACACAGAGCATGCTTCAGGTGTCATGATGTCTGAGGAAGACATTATGTCGGCAGTGTCTTCATATCCGGCCCGGCATGTTGTCCTGACCGGAGGCGAGCCGTCTCTTTTCATTGATGCGCAGTTCGTGTCCTCCCTGCATTCGCTGGGGAAATATGTCGCAGTGGAGACCAATGGCACCTGTTCTCTTCCAGATGGGATTGACTGGGTCACATTCTCGCCGAAGAGTGACTGGCATCTTACAGAATGCGACGAGCTCAAGGTCGTATATACCGCGCAGGATATGGCTGCATATGACGGTATAAGTGCCGTGCACCATTTCCTTCAGCCGTGCGATACCGGTCATCCTGACCGGAACCGGTTGCTTCTGCAAGGCGCAATTGAATACTGCAAGTCACATCCCGAGTGGAGGCTGTCTGTCCAGACGCACAAGTTTCTGGGAATCCGATGAAAAAGATTTGGAATTACCTGCGAATGACTATATATTTGCAGCAAATGGACATAAGACAACAATTCTGGACGCCGATAAAACGGCAGTACGGGATTGTTGTTTTCTTTTGTGAACGATAGTGCCGGCCGCCAGTCATATCCGTCCAGAATATCATTAGTGTTCATTTAAATTACTGGTATTATGGAGATTAAAACACGGTACGCCTGTTGTTCCGAAGACGGGTCGCTTGAAGTCGGTTATGCTCTGCTTCAGGAAATCATGTCCGACTGTGCAAAAGAAGTCGCCTCATCCCGCGATGTGCACGGGAAAATCAAATGCCTCCTCAGGACGGCCGGCCTTTGCCGGACAAGCGGCTATCCCGTCCACGCCGCCAAATTCTATCGTCAGGCATGGGATCTGGCAATCGATGACGACTATGAGCACCTGCGTATGAAAAACAAGGAATTTGCCATTGTCGCCGCCAAAGCCCTCAATGATGTGTGGCGGCAGCTTACCCCGGACGACCCGCGCCGGACCGATTATGTCAAAGAGACATATTCATACTATCACGACATCTGGTGTGTCCTTTATATTGACTGACGGTGCGCCCGGCGACGACATTGCCCGCGGCCGGTGGACAGAATTTTTGTGGTCCGCCGGCCGCGCTTTTGCGGGGTTTGCGCGCCCGACGGCATTTTGAAAATGCCAATGGCCACATTTTTGCGGGAAAATCACGGCCGGTGGATGCCATTTTACATGTCCATCGGGCGCATCCGGGCATACAAAAAACATCACAGACTCTGTGATGTTTTTTTCTTGTAGCGGGTCGCAGGATTGAACTGCGGATTTCATGATTATGAATCATGCGCTGGAATTTAGGTTGCAGTAAATTGCACTGTAAAAATCAGTGAGTTATGAAGCCTTACTGTACTATAACTTTGCTAACAGATTTGCTAACATATTCACGCCAGCAGATACTGGGTTAAACATAAAGTAATATAATTGTAAATCAATAAATTGAGTTGTCTTAATCAGTCCTCAAGAACATTACATCGGGCGAAGTTCCACAGTCATTCCCATTGCCGCCGCTATCTTATAAAGTGTGGAAACAGTAGGGATTGTCAAACCTCGCTCGATTCTGGAAATATAGCCTTTGTCCGCTCCGATGCGCTGTGCAAGTTCCGCCTGTGTAAGTCCTGCATTCTTTCTTGCATCAAGGAGAATCTGTGCATTGTATTCCTCCCACGCATGATTTATCGCTGCTTCCCTCTGCGGTGTGCCTTGTGCCCCGAATTCCTTTGCAAGTTCTGCGCTTACATCGTAAATGTCATTTGCTTTCATAATATTCATTCTTTAGTTTCACAGCCTTGTCTATCTCGCTTTTCGGGGTTTTCTGTGTCTTTTTCTTCAAACAGTTGAACAATATCACTATCGTGTCCCCGTCATACGTAAAGAATAATCTGAACTCATTGTTACCATAGTTTACTCTGAACTCATAAATCCCGTCCCGTATGAACTTTATGTAATGATGAGGTATCTTGTCCTCCGTTTCAAACAGCAACAATGCTCTCAATATCTTCTTCCTCTCCTGTTCCGACAATTTTGCCATGAACTCCGCATAATACCCCTTGTAAGCGATTATCTTTTTCATGCGACAAATATACAAAAGTTATACAAATATACAACTTTTGACATACAATTTCCCCTCATTCTTCAGCCTACGCTATATTTCCCCGATTTTTCAATTTATATACCCCTCACGGAATTGTGTCGTAGATAATGGAGTGATATATACTAAAAGCCTCTCGGTTAAGAGGGGCTTAAATAAAGTAGTTTCAAAATGAAAAACCGATCTTAATATTTAAAGCAAAAGCCCAATCATTAAAAATATAAGGACCATAATAAAAGCTATAATAATATCCCAGCACCCTATCAACTGCAAATCCTAGTCCTGCTGTCATTCTATATTTGTGCCCAACATTAAAACTAGCACCTAACGATGGTTCCATCATTAATCCTCCATAATATCCATAATATCCATCTAAAGAAAGATTATATCCGATATTGAATGCAACAAATGGTGAAGTCTTTTTATTTAGAAAATCGCTTCTCAAGTGTGCAAAAATAGGAATTGTCATTTCTCCATAATCTATTGCATACCCTTGTAAACCAATGCCCACTCCGATAGCGAATTGAGGTAAAATCCTATAACCATTAATTATTGTTGCATTGATTCTTAAAGGCTCGTAACCATTTACACTTGGGGCAAAACCAAGTTCGACCAAACCAAAATACCCTTTAGGCTTATTAAATGGCGTTGATTGCAAAACATTAGTTTCACTGTCATTATTCAAAGAATAAAACTTTTGTGTAGCGAACGGCATTTCTTTTGTCATTTTCTCAATGTCGGAAAAATTATAGACAAAAATGTTACCGTCTTTTGTTTGAATCTTCAAGGTCTGATATGGTACCTGTTCAACAATGACTCCTCTGATAACAGACCCGTTTTTCAAATAGACCACATCTTCATAGTTTTGAGCATTAGCAGTAAATGACACAAGCATAAAGATTGTAATGATGATTAATGAAAATATTTTTTTCATTTTTTATGCTCCAATCCACCCAACTCCAGAATGGAATCTATATAAAACAAAGAAAGTGTGGAGTTAATCGTTTATCTATTAGGTGGCTCTGGTAAGCCATAGGACAAATAAACAATACCTCCACACTCGTATATGATAAGCGCATACAGACAATATGCTCCGTATCAATACAAAGTGATTGCTGGTGTTGCCATCCCTGTCCTATTGAAATGTACCAGATTTCCTAATAGGGATAAAGAAACACTTTCATCAATATGTAATGCCGATTACTCGACACTGCAAAGGTATAAAAAGTTTCTCAACGACCAACGGTATATGGAGGTATTGCAGCAGCAAATTTCAGCCAAAATCAGTTGAAAATCAAGATTGACACGCAATTTTGTTTTCAGTAATTTACGGTTGTCTTATTCCGGGTTGTTCAGATACTCTTTCTCCGCCTTGATATACTCTGATTCCACCTTATACAGCCAGTATTCAGAGCAGGTGTTGAAATATTTTAGCCCTGCCGAGAACATAGCATATTCAACATCCCAGAATATGCCCTCGGTTTCTGCTCCAGTTCAGCCAATTCTTGCTTCAACTGTTCCCTCTGTCTGACACTTTCTCGTAATTTCCTGTCATACTCTCTGATTTCTCTTGTCGGAACGAATGTGTCCCAGTTCATTTCCTTGCTCATAATCGGTATATTTAATTGTTTATAGATACATGAAATATCCAACTCAATCTCCCAAAAGTTCAGAAACCGAATCGGACAGATAATCTCAGAGACATTCATCAGGTTTCATTAGTTCTTCTATGACGAGATTCTGGTTGTCGAGAATCAAGTCATTCACAATATTCTGTGTTGTCATTGCATATAAACGAAAAATGCCGTCCCTTGTGAGGACGACAGGTTAAACAATAAGTTTTGGATTTCCCTTGAAGTATGGGTTGGGGTGTTTTGGATAGATACTATCGCTGTGTGCCTGACCTGTGCTGAATCTGAACTGGAAGCAGGTATAGTTAAGGTATGCTTCCAACTCTATCTGCTTGTTTATCTGGAATAAGTATCGTCTATATACAACAAACCCTCCTACATTGCTGCAAGAGGGGTGTATCGTTAAACTATTTCTTGAACAAGTCAGAATGAGTGCCAGTGCGAATGAGATTGAGGATATGTAATTCTCCGTCTGATTCTTTGCTATATATCAGAAGCCAGTCCGGTTGTATGTGACATTCGCGACATCCGGAATACTCTACTTTCAATATATGGTCTTTATTTTTGGCAGGTAAAGGAATATCATTAGCCAAACTTAATACAATCTCATTGAGTTCTTCTTCCGGAAGATTTCTCCGTCTCGCCAGTTTTATGTCTTTCTTATACTGACTGGAAATGATAATCTTGCGTTTCATTTGATTGCTTCGAGATATTCATCAAATGTATTGCACACTGTTCCTTTTCCCTCTCGGATTTCCTGAATGGCCTTTCTTGTCTTTTCGTTCGGAACTTCGATTACTCCGAGGGTTTTAAGGTAATTGACCAGTCCTTTACCCTCCCTTGTCCTTTCGTTTACCGTTATCGTATATGTTGCCATATCAGCCTCCTTTGTTTTCCGCAAATATAATCTTTTTATCTATAACCGGATAAAGAGCATGCCAAATCCATTCCAAATTTTTCTGGAATCAGAACAGGTATAGTTAAATGGCAGGTGTCTCCAACTAAATTCTGAACTTTCATATACAACAAACCCTCCTACATTTCTGTAAGAGGGCGTATCTGTAAATATGTATACCGTTACTGTTCTTTGAATACGGGAGTAAAGTCGCTCCAATCCTCGACCTTGAATGCCCCTATGTCTCTGACGGAATCTCTAAACCATGCCGTGTTTTTCAGTGCTTCTATCGCTCTGTAAAGGTCTGCCATATCGTTCCTCTCAGTAAGATAGACACTCCCTTGTGCATTGTAGAATCAATATTTACGCAGGATTATCCCTATCGCGAAATAAGCGTTGTTGTATGGCTCTCCGTAATTCTTTTTAAGGTCTGACACGACCATATCAAATGCTATCGTAAACATCTCCCTACAATTTTACTGGCTGGAAATATCTCTCCTCGCCAAAGAATATCCTCCCCACCTTGTCCTTAATGGCAATGACAATACCCTTAAACGGATTCTGTTCAATGTCAATAACCTCACCCTCTACCCAATCGGATTCCCCAGTGAGTTGCGGGGATGCTTTCGCTTTATCTCCTACTTTCATGGCTTTCTGCGTTTATGTTATTCGCAAATATAGTCTTTTTATCCGGATTTGGAATCGGTATAATTAATGGTCTCCAACTAAATTTCCTCCTTATCTGGAATCCACACCTGTTATATATAGGAAGTCAGACCTAATCTTTCATAGGGGATAAATGTTGTGTTGTTCATATTGATTTGATTTTAAATGGTTATTTTGTTTTCCGGTAATTTTGGTTACCTTTGTTTGACTATGAGAAAAAAGTTTGGAGATTGGCTGTTAGATATAGCCAAATACATGGCAACCGCCATTCTGCTGACTTCCGTATTTGACGATATACGGGAATCTTGGATTAGTTATGTTACTGTATCCATTTCAATATTATTGAGTTTAATTGTGGGACTTATTCTTACGAAAGACGAGAAAAAGGAGGATAAATAATGGGAGCAATAGTTATTTCTGTACTTGTTTCTTTGATTGCCATTGTGGGTCTGATATATTTTAAAATGCAAGACCGCAAAGCGCAGAAAACACATAAAGCCTAATATATAGGGAGATACTTTACAGAAAAGGACAGGTTTCATCGCCTGCCCTTTCTTGTTTACAGCAGATTCTTCATCGCTTCGTCTATCTGTGAGTTCTCGAAACTGTCAAGAGAGATTTGCGTGACTTTCTCTGAACTGTGACCGAGGGATTCGGATATAATTGCAGTGCTTACTCCAGACCTCTTTAGTACCGTTGTGTATGAATGTCTGGCAACATAAGTCGTAAGGTCTATCGGAATGCCTAACTTCTCTCCGATTTTGTGGAGAGCCTTGTTTGTGGCTTTATTGGCTTTCCTCACCTTGTCCCTTATCTGAATTGCGGTTTTGTGAACTTTCCTGTCCAGAATGGGGAACACATAATCATCTTGCCTTGCTTCCGGCTTGTGGTACTTTTCTATAATATCAAGTGCCATTGGCTGTAACTGGAATGATATGAGTTTTCCTGTTTTCTGCCTGTGATAGGATAGCCGACCCTCGAATATGTCACAGTATCTTATCCTTGCCATGTCGGTAAGGTTGATTCCGCAGGACAGATAACTGAACAGGAACAAATCCCTCCCCAATGATAGATAAGGACTATGATAAGTTGTGACTGTACGCAAGTCAAGTTCGATTATCCGCTTTATGTCCTCTTTGGATATAGCCCTTTTCATGGTCTGCTCATGGAATTTGCTTACCTTGAAATCATCGAACGGGTAGTATTCCCGTTTGACAAGTTTCTCGGAGACAGCCTTGTTGAAGATAACACGGAGAGAACGGAATCTTATGCCGATAGTGTTCTCTTTCTTGCCGGAGCGGATAAGGAACATTTCATAACCTTTCAGCCACTGCTGGTCAATATGGGTGAACTGGAAGTCGAGACTGTCACAGTAGCGAATCAGAGAGGATTTCAGTCCCTTAAAACTTTCCGCATAGCCGAGCCTGTTTTCTTCCTTTAACTGCTGAATGAAATAGTCGAGGTATTCCCCGAAGTTCATCTGTCTTACAGGATTTTCAACGCGTTGCACAAGTGTTTCGAGGGTGTAGTCCTTGCCCTCTACCTTGAACTGGGTTATCTGCTCCCGATACTGCTTGGATTTGCGCTCGATTACGGAGAGAATGGCATCACGGTCTGGACAGTTCCGTTTCGGTGTGTTCTTCTTGAAGTCCCAGAATCGTTCTTCGACAGACATTCCGAGTGAAAGATACTTGCGCTTGCGATTCTGTGTCAAACGGAGCATCAGAGGAAAAGTACCGTCTCTCAATGCTCGTACTTTGTAGCAAATTGCTTCTACTGAAGTGTTTAGCATAATAAAATTGCTTACACATCTGCTTACACAAAGTGCAGAAACAAGGGTATGGCATACAGTATCGCTACGGCAAAGACACGAAAAAAGCACCTGCGATTTCTCTGCAAGTGCTTGATTTTCCGTGAGTTTTAAGAGTAGCGGGTCGCAGGATTGAACTGCGGACCTCATGATTATGAATCATGCGCTCTAACCAGCTGAGCTAACCCGCCATGACTTTCAGTCTTTGGTGACTTTACCGTCGGATGACGGTGCTGTCTGGATTTTGTTGAGATAGAAGGACTCGAACCCTCACTGACAGAGCCAGAATCTGTAGTGCTACCATTACACCATATCTCAATGTTGTCAAATTTCTCCTCTTCCTCAGATTTGGGACTGCAAAGGTACTAAGGTTTTTGAAATATGCAAAAGATTTTCAAAAATCTTTGTCGGCTTATCTGCAAAAATGCCCCTGATGCTGTCACTGTGACTTGAGGAAATGAGCGGATTGACAGGAAATCAATTCGGGGAATATTGCATCAAGGCATATTCTTGCGGAAGAGAATGACGGTGGCGTAGGCTTCACATCCTTCGCTGCGACCTACGAAGCCGAGCTTCTCTGTTGTGGTGGCCTTGACAGAGACATCGGCGATGTCCGCGTCCATGATGGAGGCAAGAGTTTCTCTCATTGTGGTGATGTATGGCGCGAGTTTCGGCTTTTGCATGGCGATGGTGATGTCCGCGTTGCCGACCCTATATCCGGCCTCAGAGACGAGGTTCATCGTTTTTTGCAGCAGAATCTTGCTGTCAATGCCTTTGAAATCATCCGATGTGTCAGGGAAATGTTTCCCGATGTCACCGAGAGCCAGGGCTCCGAGGAGAGCATCGCACAGTGCATGAATCGGGACATCCCCGTCTGAATGGGCTATGCATCCGAGCGGGCTTTCAATCCGTACACCTCCGAGCCAGAGCGGAAGTCCCTCTGCAAGCGCATGCACATCATATCCGTTGCCTATTCTTATATTTTCCATTTGACCTTATCTTTAAGGCGCCGGGAGACAAATTGATTCCGGCAGAAATCATGGTATGAAATATAAAGGCATAAAGTTATTAAAAATTGGTATATTTGCAAGAATCATGTAGATGAAGATAAATTAGGAAATAAGATATGGGGTTTAATTTCAGTTTTTTCGGAAATCAGGAGCATAGGGTCTTCAATTACAGGCCGAGGTACTATGATCCGGAAAAAGAGGCGCTCAAGGAAAAGTTCGGTCATGTGGACGGAAGCAATGAGAATGAGCCGTATACTCCGGGCTCTTATCTTCAGGGGAGTTTCCGCAGCGGCAATTACCAGAAAACTAAAAGGCTGAACAAGACACAGAGCATAATCGGCATTGTCGGCCTTGTGCTGTTTTTTGTCGTTTTGATATATGTGGCGAAATTCTATTCGTTGCTCTGACAGGATGTTGCGTTGATGGAGGAGAGAGATGGACATTAGGATACTTCCTTCGAATATTGCGAATATGATAGCAGCCGGGGAGGTCGTGCAGCGGCCGGCGTCGGTTGTGAAGGAATTGATGGAGAATGCCCTTGATGCGGGGGCGGACCAGATTACCGTCGTTATTCTTGATGCGGGAAGGACATTGGTGCAGGTTATAGACAACGGCTGCGGCATGTCCCCGGATGATGCTGTTCTGTGCTTTGAAAGACATGCTACTTCAAAGATAGCCGAGGCTGAAGACCTTACGGATATCCGTACATTCGGGTTCAGGGGAGAGGCTCTGGCATCAATTGCAGCGGTGGCTGAGGTGACGCTCAGGACCAGACGGGCGGACGACGAGACAGGATGTGAAATACGTTTTGCCGATTCGCAGCATTTGTCTACCGAAGAGGCTTCTGTGCCCAAAGGCTCCAACTTTGCCGTAAGGAATCTTTTCTACAATGTTCCGGCGAGGCGCAAGTTCCTGAAGTCGGACAATGTGGAGTTCAAGCATATTGTCGCAGAATTTACTCATCTGGCGCTGACAAGGCCTGACGTGGCTTTTACCCTCACACACAACGGTCGGGAAGTCTTTGTTCTCAAGCCGGCCAAATCATTGAAATTCAGGATACAGGATGTGCTCGGAGCGAATGTCGTCAATGAACTTGTAGACGTTTCTGCCGAGACATCGGTTGTGCGGGTTTCGGGATATGCCGGACGGCCGGACATGGCGAAGAAAAGCCTTGGGAATCAATATTTCTTTGTAAACGGAAGATATTTCAGAAGCCCTTATCTCAACAAGGCCGTACTGAAGGCATACGAGCATCTTGTGCCGGATGGGGCTACTCCGTCATATTTCATCTGGCTTGATGTTGACCCTCATGCGGTGGATGTCAACATAAGTCCGACAAAGTCGGAGGTGAAGTTTGAAGATGATTCTGTCATCTTTCAGGTTCTGTATGCCTGCGTCAAGGAGGCGCTCGGCAAGAATTCTTTTGTGTCCAGCATAGATTTCGACAGGGAAGGGGCCCCCGACATCCCTGTGTTCGGCAAAGACTTTGAAAAGTATCACCCTGTGACGGAGCCTCTCCCGTCGCTTGATCCGGTATATAATCCGTTTGAAAATGACGGTTTCCCGTCACAGGAGTCTCATTTTACCAATATTATCCCGGCAGGAAATGCGGACGGATTTCCTGCCGGGGCCGTGTCTTCCGACAAGTCCGGCGACCCCGTGGCCTGCGGACATGGACTTGTAGACAAGAGGGAAGACTATGGAAAGCTGTTTGAAGACAAGACATTGCCGTCCAAGTCTGTCGTGCTGGTACAAAACCGGTATATAGTCACTTCGGTCCGTTCCGGTCTGCTGATCATAAATGTCCGCAGGGCCAGGGAGCGCATTTTCTATGACCGCTTTATCAAGGCGTTGTCCAGGAATGCGCATGTTACCCAGTGCTCTCTCTTTCCTGTCGCTGTTCAGGTCGGAGTGGAGAATAGGCTGCTTTTTGAGGAGCATTCGTCTTTGCTCTCTTCTCTCGGTTTTGACATTTCTTCTTTCGGGAATGACACGGTTGTGGTAAACGGGGTTCCCGAAGGCTATTCAGTTGAGCCGGGAAGGGTCCAGACGATGGTCTCGGACATGATTGTCGCCCTTACCGACGACCACAATTCAGTCGCTGGAGTCATGCAGTCGGCGATGGCCGAGAGATTTGCAAGGCTCGGGGCTGCGGGAGACAATACCCAGATGACAAATACTGAGGCACAAAGATTGATAGATGCGCTGTTTGCCTGCGAAAATGCGGAGTACACAAGTTCCGGACACCGGACAATGGTGATGCTGACAGCCGAGGACATTGACCGAAAATTCTGACGGCAAAGTCCCCGGGCTGTCCCACAACAATACAACAATTGAAACTGTACATCAAATATTAGAAATTTCAGACGATGGGATTCTTTGAAGGCAGGACTTCAACTCCTGCAACCACCAACCTCATTATAATCAATGTGCTCGTGATGATTATGATATTGCTGAACGAGCCATTCATGATTGAGCATTTCGCCCTGTTCTGTCCCGGGTCGCATTATTTCAGACCATGGCAGTTCATTACGCACATGTTTATGCACGGGGGATTCTGGCACATCTTCTTTAACATGTACACTTTATGGATGTTCGGAAGCGTACTTGAGCGTTCATGGGGATGGAAGAAATTCCTGCTGTTCTATTTTGTGACTGGACTTGGTGCGGCATTGCTGCATACCGGGGTGCAACTGGTTGAGGCCCATGTCTATATGTCCCGGCTTGCTGACGGCTCATATGTGGCTGCACAATCTCTCGGGATGCTTTATGCCACTCCTACTGTCGGGGCTTCTGGTGCCATCTATGGCCTGCTGCTCGGTTTCGGCATGCTGTATCCGGATTCTGTGCTCATGCTTCTGTTCCCTCCGATACCTTTGAAGGCCAAGTGGTTTGTGATTATTTTCGCAGTCATAGAATTGCTTACCGGCATATTTGACCTCCACGGAGGAATTGCCCACTTTGCACATCTTGGAGGCATGCTGTTCGGCTGGCTGCTGATAATGTTCTGGAAGCGCAAGGGAACCCTCTATGACTATAAGTATTGATATGATTTGGAATTTAATGTAAACGGAGGAATGAATATGACAAGCGGGACATCTGCAAAAGGCAATATGACGGATTGCATGAAGGAAACTCTTGAAGTGCTCAGGAAAGGCGGAATAATTCTATATCCTACAGATACGGTATGGGGCCTCGGCTGTGATGCTTCTGACCCGGAAGCCGTGGCAAGGATATTCGCCGTCAAGCACCGTTCTGACAGCAAGTCGCTCATACTTCTGGCAAGTGACCTTGATATGGTAGCCCGGTTTGTGAAGGAGATTCCGGACATGGCTGTCCAGCTGGTCGAGGTGAATGACAGACCGATGACGATCATTTATCCCGAAGCTATTGCCGCAGAGACCGGACAGCCGGCCGACAGGCACTTTCTTGCGCACAATGTGGTGGCGGAGGACGGAAGCGTCGGCATCAGGATTCCGAAGATGGATTTCTGCATAGACCTTGTCCGTCGTTTCGGGAGGCCGATAGTCTCGACTTCCGCCAACATCTCAGGCGAGCCGACCCCGAAGACTTTTGCGGAAATATCAGAGCCGATAAAAGATGCAGCCGACTATATTGTCGACCCTGCCCTCGAGTCCGGCGCCACCGGGCAGTCGTCTTCAATAATAAAGGTAGGCGTGGATTCAGAGATTCAGATAATCAGGAAATGACCGGAGTGCCGGTCTGTCCGTCTGCGGGGCTGCCTGCGGGCTTGTTCTGCCGGACAGGCCGCGGCATCAGTCCATCCATCTGAAATATACTGCTTCTACGGCAGTGACGGCGGCTGTCTCTGTCCGGAGACGGGAGGGCCCGAGATGTACGGGGATGAATCCGTGTCTGACGGCAAGTTCCGCTTCCTCGCGGGAGAAGTCTCCTTCCGGCCCTATCATCACAGTCACTTCGGACCCTTTGTATTCTTCCAGTGCCTGCCTGACGGATATCCTCGGCCGGCTTTCGTCTTCAAAGCAATATGCTATGAGCCTTATATGACCGTCCGGCGGATTCGGACCATCCTGCATGTTGTTCCCCGCGGGTTCCGGCATTCCGTATTTCAGGATGAAATCACTGACGGGCACCGGGGCATTGACCGAAGGAACCGAGCCCTTGAGCGACTGCTTGGCCGCTGATATGAGTATCTTCTCTATTCTTGCAGTCTTGAAAATCTTCCTTTCGGAATGCCTGCCTATGACAGGAGTGATTTCGTCTACTCCGATTTCACAGGCTTTTTCTGCAAACCATTCATATCTGTCTGCATTTTTGGTCGGTGCCACTGCGAGATGCAGCCGGTAGGGATGTGCCCCCCAGTTTTCTTCAGCCGAGAGAATCTCCGCCTCCACGCATTTGGGTGAGGCTGACAGTATGCGGCAGGAATACATGGTCCCTTTGCCGTTGATAACGGAAATGATGTCTCCAGCCTTGTGCCTGAGCACTTTCACGCAGTGGGCCGCCTCATCGTCAGTGAGGATGCATCTGCCGCCTTCCGTCTCAGGTGAATAAAAAATCTCCATTTGTTGTATCCATTTTAATGGTTGTATTTTTTATCGATAGATTGATTTTCAGCAAATATATTGAAAAAAGATTACCTTTGTGCCCGGATATTAGAGATTTGAATTTTTGATGAAGACATTTGAAGAACTTGGCGTCGCTCAGGAAATCCGCCGCGCCATCGAGGAAATGGGATTTGTCAATCCTATGCCAGTGCAGGAAGAAGTGATTCCGTACCTCCTGGGAGAAAACAATGACATCGTGGCCCTTGCACAGACAGGGACTGGAAAGACAGCCGCGTTCGGGCTGCCGCTCATACAGAAGGTCGACATAGACAATCTGGTCCCGCAGTCGCTCATCCTGTGCCCGACAAGGGAACTCTGCCTGCAGATAGCGGGAGACCTGAATGACTATTCGAAATATGTGGACGGGCTGAAGGTGCTGCCGGTATACGGAGGCTCTTCTATAGAAAGCCAGATCAAGGCCCTCAAGAGGGGAGTGCACATCATTGTCGCCACACCGGGCCGTCTGCTTGACCTGATGGACCGCAAGACCGTATCACTCTCTACAATAAAGAATGTCGTGATGGACGAGGCGGACGAGATGCTTGACATGGGATTCACCGACAGCATCAACGCCATCCTTGCAGATGTGCCCCAGGAGCGCAATACTCTGATGTTCTCAGCGACGATGAGTCCGGAGATAGCAAAGATAGCGAAGAATTATCTCCGTGATCCGAAGGAAGTGACCATCGGACGCAAGAATGAAAGCACGGCCAATGTGCGCCATGTCGTGTACATGGTCCATGCCAAGGACAAATACGAGACCCTCAAGAGGGTGGTGGACTATTATCCGCGCATATATGCCATCATTTTCTGCCGCACGCGCAAGGAGACACAGGAAATCGCCGACCAGCTCATGCAGGAGGGCTACAACGCCGACACTCTCCACGGAGACCTTTCCCAGGCCCAGAGGGATACGGTGATGCAGCGCTTCCGTCTGCGCAACATTCAGCTGCTTGTCGCCACCGATGTGGCTGCAAGGGGGCTTGACGTGGATGACCTCACGCATGTCATCAACTACGGCCTTCCGGATGATGTGGAGAGCTACACCCACCGCAGCGGCCGTACCGGACGCGCCGGAAAGACCGGTACCTCGATTGCCATCATAAATATGAGGGAGAAGAGCAAGGTCCGCCAGATAGAGAAAATCATCGGCAAGCAGTTCATTCCGGGTGAAATCCCTACTGCACGCCAGATCTGCGAAAAGCAGCTCATAAAAGTCATCGACGAACTGGAGAAAGTGCAGGTCAATGAGGAGGAAATCAATGACTTCATGCCGGAAATCTACCGTAAGCTTGACTGGCTCAGCAAGGAAGACCTCATCAAGAGGATGGTTTCCCACGAGTTCAACAGATTCTACGAATATTATCGCAACAAGCCTGAGATAGAGACTGTTTCTGAAGAGAAAGGGGGCAAGAAGGGCCGGTCTTCAGAAAACGGCGGCGGTCCGCGCCAGGCAGAGGCCGGATATTCACGGCTGTTCATCAATATCGGAAAAATCGACGGTCTGACGGTCGGCCGGCTCATGGAGATACTCAATAAGAATATCCGCGAAAGGGTTGAGGTCGGACGCATAGACCTCATGAAGAGATTCTCCTTCTTTGAGGTGAAGGAAGCCGATGCTACAGCCGTCATCAACGCCCTTGACGGAGCCTCATGGAAAGGCTACAGGCTCGGAGTCGAGATTGCCGGGGCTGAAGGCGGAGAGGCATCAGGTCAGAAGGATTCCGGACATAAGGGGACCAGAAAGCCGGCCCCGAAGAAGAAGTCTTCTTCCCGCGAAGAGCATCGTCGCGGAGGATATCCGGAGGAAAATTCCGGCCGCAAGTCCCGCAGCCGCAAGGATGACTGGAAGCAGTTCTTCAACAACGACGGATGGGACAGGGACCTGTCATCAAAGGGAGGAAAGAAGTCAAAGAAAAGGAAATGAGACAGGCTCATTTCCTTTTCCATATTTCAATCACATCAGGTCTGCAAGGTTTATTTTCTTGCATAAGTCAAGTGTCTTTAACCTCGTGTCAATGACGAGGGAATCTTTTATCTTTTATACAGACGGCGATGGTAGTGAGTTCTTCTTTTTTTTGAGCCGTATTGACATGGCATATTCAGGATTAAGGTAAGTTACAAATAATTTGCTTTCAGATGGGTATTGAGTCAACGGTGCAACGATGTTATATATCTCTGATTGGCATTATTTTCTTACATTTGTTAGAAATTAAAGAGATATGAGTGGAGTACAGATTTACAATGAAGCCATAAGGGTTATTAAAGAAGCGATATTGCAAAGTCAGTATCAAGCTGCTTCCATTGTCAATAAAGAGCAATTATCTCTATATTATGGTATTGGGAAATATGTCTCAGAAAACTCTCGTAATGGTTATTGGGGCAAAAATGCAATTGAAACCATCAGCCGGCAATTACAGAGAGAACTGCCGGGACTTCGTGGTTTCTCAGCTGCGAATATCAAATTTATGCGTCAATTCTATGAGACATGGTGTAATGATTTGAAATCGCTAACTACGGTTAGCGGGATTAGGGATAACAAATTGCTAACTGGAATTAGCGGAATAGACATTCAGTTATTGATTCCTTCAGAAAATACTAAAAAAGAAGATTTTGATGCTGTATCATTCTTGGGTTTAGGATTTACGCATCACATGATAATTGTCCGTAAGACAAAATCTCTTGCTGAGCGATTGTTCTATATTCGTCAAGCATATATAAATAAATGGAGCAAAGAGGTGTTGGCAGCAAGAATTGAAGATGATTTGTTTCGTCATCAAGGAGAGATCGCGAGCAATTTTACACAGAAAATACCTGATGCACGAGAGTCATTGAAAGCCATCGGAATGTTTAAAGATGAATATCTTTTAGATTTTATCAATGTGGAGGAACTTTGCGAGCGCGACAAAGAAGATATTGATGAGCGGGTAATAGAGCAAGAAATCATACACAACATCAAGAAGTTCATCCTCACCTTTGGCCGTGATTTTGCTTTTGTCGGGAATCAGTACAAATTGGAAGTGTATGGAGTAGAGCATTTCCCCGACCTGATATTTTTTAATCGGGAACTGAATGCACTTGTAGTTATTGAGTTAAAGAAAGGGGCTTTCAAATCCTCTTATTTGGGACAATTATGCACCTATCTTCGTCTGATAGATGACCAAATGCGTAAGCCTCATGAAAATCCATCAATAGGTATAGTGCTATGTAAAAGTGCGAATAAAAAATATGTTGAGTATGTAATCCAAGACTACGACAAGCCGTTAGGCGTTGCAACATACAAGACATCGGATGAAATGCCGGAGAAATTAAAACAGGCATTGCCTGATACTGAAGAACTGAAAAAATTATTATAGTCAAAACTCTTGCTCCATTACCCTTAAAATGTGTAATTCCCCTCTAAATCCTTTGTGCAAGGCACTGACAAAAGTTTTCCGGAATTACATATAATTGTTGTCATTTGTGCGTATATTTGCCTGTCATGTATATCGGACTGATATCAGATACCCATGGCCTGTTTGATGCCCCGCTGGAGAATTTCCTGCAGCCGGTGGATGAGGTATGGCATGCCGGAGACTTCGGAGGACTGGAGACCGCGCAGAAGATAGCGTCCTACAAGCCGCTGAAAGGTGTGTACGGCAACTGTGACGGCCAGGATGTCCGGCTTGACTATCCGCACCACCTGCTTTTTGACTGCTGCGGCATGAAAGTGCTGATGATTCATATCGGAGGTTATCCGGGCCGTTATGACCCGAGGGCAAGGGCTCTTATAGACGAATTTCATCCAGACATCTTCGTGTGCGGGCATTCCCACATCCTCAGGGTGATGAACGACCATAAGCGCAGCATGATGGTCATCAATCCGGGAGCTGCCGGCACCTATGGTTTTCATACCGTCCGCACTGCCCTCAGATTCCACATTGATGACGGCAGGATTCATGACATGGAGGTCTGGGAGATGGACAAAGTCCGCCGCAAGGCTGAATAAAGGATTCTCTGTCAGACAGAACATAAAGGATTTGCCGTAAGGCAGAACATATAGGATTATGGCACTGAAACAGAAGACAGTATGGGTGTGCACCTCGTGCGGTGCGGAAAGTGTGAAATGGATGGGCCGGTGCCCGTCCTGCGGGGAATGGAACACCATGGTGGAGGAGAAGGTCATCACCGGCAAATCTCCTTCCGGCAGAATGAATGCAGTCCCGGGCAGCAGCCACAGGCCGATGCCCCTGTCTGAAGTGGACACGACTCAGGACAGCCGCATTTCCCTGAACAATGCCGAGGTGGACAGGATTCTCGGGGGCGGCATCGTGGAGGGGTCGCTTGTGCTGATAGGCGGGGAGCCGGGCATCGGCAAGTCCACGCTTTCGCTGCAGATCCCCCTGCACTGCAAAGGACTCAAGACCCTGTATGTGACGGGAGAAGAGAGTGTTAGGCAGGTGAAGCTCCGCTCGGTGAGGCTCGGTGGCGATGACAGCGGCTGTATCATCTATAGCGAGACCCTGATGGAAAATATTCTGGAAGAAGCCAAAAAGGCAGCCCCGGACCTGATGATTGTGGATTCCGTCCAGACGGTCTGGACCCAGACGCTGGAGGCTTCGCCGGGCTCTGTGTCTCAGATAAGGGAGTGTGCGGCCCTGCTGCTGCGCTTTGCAAAAGAGACAGGCATCCCTGTGATTCTCATCGGACACATCACCAAGGAAGGCAGCATCGCCGGGCCTAAGGTTCTGGAGCATATTGTGGATGTGGTGCTTCAGTTCGAGGGCGACAACCGGGGGACATACAGACTTCTGCGGAGCATCAAGAACCGCTTCGGCTCTACCTCGGAGCTTGCCGTCTTCGAGATGACCGGCCGCGGGCTCAGGGAAGTCAGTAATCCGTCGGAAATGCTGATTCCGATGCATGAAAAGGGGCTTAGCGGTGTTGCGGTGAGTGCAATGATAGACGGGACGAGGCCTTTCCTCATTGAAGTGCAGGCTCTTGTAAGCTCGGCGGCATACGGTACGCCTCAGCGTTCAGCAACAGGATTTGATGTGCGCCGGCTCAACATGCTGCTTGCCGTGCTGGAAAAGAGGGCTGGGTTCAGGCTCGGTGTCAAGGATGTCTTCCTCAATATGGCAGGAGGCCTGAGGGTGAATGACCCTGCATGCGACCTTGCCGTCATCTGTGCCGTACTTTCGTCCAACTTTGATTTTGCCATCCCGTCCGATGTCTGCTTCGCCGGAGAAGTCGGCCTGAGCGGGGAAATCCGCCCCGTCTCGCAGACCGGCCGCAGGATAATCGAGGCCCAGAGATTAGGATTCAGGAAGATATACATTTCCTCATTCGGCAGTCCCGATGAAGTTCCTGATGGCATTGAGGTGGTCAGGACACCGGATGTCACCGCCCTGTGCCGGAGCCTTTTCGCGAAGCAGTAGTGTGTCTGGAGGCGGCATCCCCGGAGGCTATGGACGCTATTATTTTTTCCATAGCCAGCCTGACCCTGTAGGCTGAGGAAGTGCTGTTGTTGGTCATTATAGAAAAGACTATGACCCCGTCCGGATTAACGGTTTTTCCCATGCAGCCGTCAGAAGATTCCGGCAGAATGTACCCGCTGTAGCAGAGGATGCCGTCCATTGAGCCGCTTTTCATCCTTATCCTTGACTTGAGGCCCGCGGGGTATTTTTTCATCATATATGACAATGTCCCGTCTTCTCCCGGAGACGGAAGGCTCTTCAGAAAGTCTTCATGAGCCGGTGAGTCCAGCATGGCGAGCAGAAAACTGCATAAGAATGACGGGGATACATAGTTTTGTCTGGAGAGTCCGCTGCCGTCCTGGATTTTCGTATTGCTGACACGGACCCCCATTCTTGAAAGAATGCTGCGTACTGCGGCTCTGCCTCCGGCGTATGAGCCTTTCCCGCAATATTCTTTCCCCAGAGTCTTGAAAATGGTCTCGGCATAGAAATTATTGCTCTCGCGGTTGGTCTCGGATACAATCCGTTTGAGCTCAGGAGAAAATGTCTCCCCGAGACTTGTCAGACTGCCTTCCCTGTCCGGCATCAGGTATCCTTTCCTTTTTCCCTCTGCATGCCATGCGCCGCTCAGTTCCCCCGTATCTGCCGCTCCTTCAGAGCATACGATGCCGCAGGACTTGAGGTATTCGGTGAAATGCCATGCGCAGGTGTATGCCGGGAATTTATTGCTCACTTCTTCTGTGTGTCTGCCTCTGTCAACGGCAAAAGTGCCTCTCATTTCACCGTAAGGGGCAAATGCTGTCGTGTAATAGTACAATTTGTTGCCTGTTCCTGCAGCTCCGGTTGTGCAAGGGAAATCCAATGTCATCCATGGGGTGTCAGGGAATCCGGGGACAACATTGACCGGATCGCCTTCATTTTTCCCCGCCTCCACCAGAAAATCTTTTTTGTTCTCGTAAAAAGAAAGTCCGCTTGTGCCTGTGCCGTAATAAGTCCCGATGTCATTCCAGACCCATGTGTCTTCTTCTGCCACATTGTCAAAATAGCGCGAATCGCCGATGATGCGGCCTTCTATTTTATGTATTCCGGCTTTCTCAACATAGCTTTTCCATTGACTGAAGACGGCTTCCGCCGGAAGGGAGATGGAATCGTCGGCTGCAAGGGTAGGGTCTCCGCCTCCAATGATGTACAGGTCTCCGTGGAGTACACCGTCTGTTATATGTCCGCTGTATGCAAGGCTTGTGCGGAATCTGTAGCCGCTTCCAAGAAAATGCATGGCGGCACCGGTTGTGACAAGCTTGAGATTGGACGCCGGCACCATGTTCCTGCCGGGATTGCAGGCTGCAAGGGTATCTCCGCCTGCCGATATGGCGAGGACTCCTGTCACTGTATTTTCAAGGGCTTCCGATTTCAGGATATTCATGACTTCGCCTGCTGTATCCGGTTCCGGTCCTGCTGCATTCAATATATGCATCGGAAGAGTCAGAAACAGTATTATGGCGGCAAGCCCCAGTCTGCGGCATGTCTGCAATCCGTATGTAGTGTCAGTGCTGTTCATGGTCCAGTCTTGCAAAATTATCTATTTTTTGATGATTTTCTGCAAAATTGCTAATTTTGAAGATTGTGACAAAATGAAAGCATACTATGATGAAAAGAGTTTTGGTTTCCGGAGGTGCCGGATATATAGGCAGCCATGTTACAGTGGAGCTCCTTCAGGCAGGATATGATGTGGTGGTGGCGGACAATCTGTCCAACTGTGACCTGACCTGTTTTGAGGGGGTGAAGAAAATTACAGGCAGGAATGACATTCCGTTCGAGAAGATTGACTGTTGTGAGCGTGATGCCGTTGACAGGCTTTTCTCGGAATTCAGAATTGATGCGGTGATTCATTTTGCTGCATTCAAGGCTGTCGGGGAATCTGTAGCCGAGCCTTTGAAATATTACAGGAACAATCTGTTGTCATTCCTCAATATCCTTGGGGCGGCCTCGGCACACGGAGGCTGCAATGTCCTCTTCTCTTCTTCGGCCACAGTCTATGGGGAGACTGACAGGCTGCCGGTGACAGAGGAGTCTCCCCGTCAGCCGGCGACATCTCCATACGGAAATACAAAACAGATGTGCGAGGATATTCTTCGGGATACGGTCATGGCTACTGCCGCATACGGGACAGAGGTGATGTCCGGGCTTGACAAACCGGGGCCGGTGAAAGGAATTTCCCTCAGGTATTTCAATCCTATAGGAGCACATCCGTCTGCCCTCATCGGGGAACTGCCGCGCGGAGTGCCAAATAATCTTGTGCCTTATATCACGCAGACTGCGATAGGCAAGAGAGAATGCCTGAGCATCTTCGGCAACGACTATCCTACTCAGGACGGCACATGCCTGAGGGACTATATAGATGTAGTTGACCTTGCCAAGGCTCATGTTGCCGCAGTCTCAAGAATGACAGACGGCAAGATGGAGGACGGCTATGAGATTTTCAACATAGGCACAGGCCGTCCTGTGTCAGTACTTGAACTCGTGAACACATTCGAGAAGGTCAATAATATAAAGCTCAACTACAGATTTGCCCCGAGACGGGCCGGTGACATCACCGCTATCTGGGCAGACCCTGCGAAAGCGGAGAAAAAATTAGGATGGAAGGCGCGGCGCACTGTTGAGGAGACTCTTGCCTCTGCCTGGGCCTGGGAAAAGCATCTTGCCGGGAAATAATACAAAGAGGCCGGCCTCTTTATATTGGGCCGGCCCAAAAGGTTTGATAACTCTCTGAAAATCGAATATTCGGAAAAGAGACTGAGCTTTCCTGCCTGGCATGAAGCCTGTCTTCCGGGATTCAGGCCTGTTCCGTGATTGCGGAACTGAGTTTCTCGCTGAGCTCGTCCAGCTTCTCAAGCATTTCCTTGCGGATGCCGTCAAAGTACGGGGCAAGATTCTGCCTGTCTTTGCGGGTAAGTTTCTCCTTGCGTTTCTTCTCCGGCTTAGGTGCATTGTTTATCTTGTCCTTAAGGTCGTTGTAAAGATCTACGGCCTCGTTGATGATGCCGCTCACTTTTTCATTGTCCTTGCCCGGATTGAGCATTACAAACAGGGAGCAATCGTCGATGAACTCACCGATGAAATACTCGATGTCCTTCTTGATATCTCTGAGATTCATGGTATTATAAAATTATATGAATGAAATTTTCTTTTTTCGGCTACAAAGATAATAAATTTTCCAAGAATGATTTCCGGCTGCCTGCGGATGATGCGGGATATCAGTCCTGCGGAAAATATGCCGGGCTGTGCAGTATGCTGACAACTCCGCTGCCGGTGTCTTCTTCCCCTATGACTCTCCTTGCTGCAATCATTTTGTATGAGAGGTCATAGTAGTCCTCGTCTCCAGGTATCAATGAGCCCCATCTGACGGTTCCGGATGCGTGTATGAATCTTCCGCCTCCGGCATAGATGCCTACATGGGTTATCCTGACCCTGTCTTTACCTTTCGTTCCGAAGAAAATGAGGTCTCCCGGCTCCAGAAGGGCAATGCGCCTTAGCATTTCCTCTTTCATTTCCGACTCGGGAAGGCAGCCTGAGGCAGAAAGGGAGTCTTCTGATGCATTAACAGGAATTTCTTTTCCCGACACAGCCTGCTGGGACGCATTTCTCGGCAGGAGGACTCCGTTGAGGAACCATACCATCCGGGTGAATCCGCTGCAGTCGACACCTTTTACGGAAGTGCCTCCCCACAGATAAGGAACGCCGAGGAATTTTTCCGCAGTAGATATTATTCCGGCTGCTTCTGCCCCGGATTTTTCAGCCCACTGATAAAATGCTTCCACATTTTTCTTCAGCACATAGCCCGGTTTTCCCGACGGCAGCCATACCTTTATGAATTTTCCTTTTTTTATGAACTTGTGTGTCCTGTCCTTCCGGCAGCCGGAGGCGGCAGGTCCATTGTTCCCGACCGGATTTGTGGCAGTCAGCAGGTCTCCGGCAACGAGGTCGGAAATCCGTCCGGAATCTTCGTCCGGACTCTCATAAAGATGGCCGTACCATCCTGTAAAGATGTATTTCGGGGCGGCGATGTATCGCTCAAGTCCTTCTCTGTCCATTTCTGTCAGACTCTTGTCTGCGCACCATGCCTTGTATGGGTCTGGCGAGACCACTTGTCTCCAGTATCCTGAAGAGTCGGCAATCGTCACCGGCGTGCCCATTAGCAGCTGATTCCCGAGTTCTGCGGCGAAGTCCGGCTTTTCCCGCAGGCAGTTTGCGGAGATAGCCGTGACTGCGAATCTTTTTCCCCCCGCATGCCCGTCATTGCAGAGGCTGTCCTCTGCCGGAAAGCCTTCCTCTCTGTCTTGACGTGAGGCCGCTTCAATGCCGGTGCCGCAAAAAAACATGCTGACGGCAATTGCCGGCAATGTCAGTCCGAATCTGAGATTCGTCCGTATGCAGGATTTTCTATTTGTCTTTTCCATCCTTTTCTTTCAGAAGATCCCGGATTTCTGTCAGAAGCTTCTGGTCAAGAGTAGGCTCCGGCTTGGCGGGTGCCGGGGCAGGTGCTTCTTCTTTCTTTTTCATGAGCGCATTCAGTCCTTTGATCATCATGAAGATGACAAAAGCGATGATGAGGAAGTCAAATGTGTTCTGGAGGAACATTCCGTAGTTCAATGTCACTTCCGGGACAGAGACACCATTGGCGTCAACGGTCGCTTTTTTGAGAGTTATCGCGAGGTCCTTGAAATCCACGCCGCCGACAAGCACTCCGACAGGAGGCATAATCACGTCATTGACCAGTGAACTTACTATTTTCCCGAAGGCACCTCCCATAATCACACCGACAGCCATGTCGATGACATTGCCTCTCATGGCAAATGTCTTGAATTCATTCAACAGTTTCATTTTCTTTTGGTTTTGAGGTCTGAATCTATCAGCGCAAAGATACTTATATTTTACAAATAAACTCTTGTAGTCGGATTATTGCCGTATTTGGCCGCAAATGTGTAATTTTGGGCATTTGAACACGACACGGCAATGGATGGACAGAATATGGCTGCAATGGGGCAGTCTTTGCTACCCTGCTGTATGCCTTCTTTCCCTGAAGGAAAGAGATACAATACCTTCGTGGGGCATTTCAGGAGAATTTACGGGGAACGGCTGCAGAAAGTCGTTCTGGATGCCGGCTTTACCTGTCCCAACAGAGACGGGACTTTAGGCAGGGGAGGATGCACATATTGTGACAATGCCGCTTTTCATCCGGCCTACAGTTCTCCGGGAAAGAGCCTGCATGAGCAGATTGACGAAGGCATAGAGTTTCATAAGGTGCGGTACCGCAATGCCGTACATTATCTGGCTTATTTCCAGTCGTTCTCCAATACATACGCTCCGCTTCCGAGCCTCAGGAAGCTTTATCTTGAAGCCCTGTCTCATCCTGCTGTGGCGGGGATAGTCATAGGGACCAGACCTGACTGTGTGGATGCCGAAAAACTTGACTGGCTGGCATCTCTCAAGGACGGTAAGGTGCCCGGCGGCTGGCACAGGACTGTCGGAGGAAGGGACTTGTCTGCGCCTGTGGTAATCATTGAATACGGGATTGAGTCATGTCATGACACGACTTTGCGGAGGATTAACAGAGGACATGACTTTGCCTGTGCGCAAAGGGCAGTGGAGATGACTGCGGAAAGAGGCATCGGGACAGGGGCGCATTTCATTCTCGGCCTGCCGGGAGAGACCTGCGGGATGATGCTTGAGGAGACGGAAATGATTAATGCCCTGCCTCTTGATTCGGTGAAATTCCATCAGCTTCAGATAGTCAGGGGAACGGCAATGGAAAAGGAATTTGCCTCATGTCCCGATGATTTTGTCCAGTTCTCTCTTGACGGCTACATTGATTTTTTCGTGACTATGCTTGAGCGGCTGCGGCCTGACCTTTATATAGAAAGATTTGCGGGAGAAGTGCCGCCCAGGTTCGTGAACAGCACGCCATGGGGCCTTGTCAGGAATGTGGAGCTTCTGCGTATGCTTGACCGCAGGCTTGAAGAAAGGGATACATGGCAAGGAAAATGCGTCAGACGATGAGTTGCGGCTAAAATTTATTGATTTTATTAAATTATCCGGATAATTCTTATATTTGCGTGCAAAATTGTACATAATGCAGACTTTTGTTAATTCTCAGATTCCTGAAGGACTGACTTTCGATGATGTGCTGCTGGTTCCGGCCAAGTCTGATGTCCTTCCGCGGACGGTGGATGTGTCCACCAAATTTTCTACCGGTATTTCTCTCCATACGCCGATTGTGTCGGCCGCGATGGATACGGTCACGGAGGCCGAGCTTGCGATAGCCATGGCTCGGGCCGGAGGCATAGGTGTGATTCACAAGAACATGACCATCGAAGAACAGATGAGTCAGGTGCGCCGTGTGAAGAGGGCTGAGAACGGGATGATTTATGATCCGGTGACTATCCGCCCCGAGGCTACAGTGGGCGATGCCCTCGGCATGATGGCCAATCATCATATCGGAGGCATTCCTGTGGTTGATTCCAACAATTTCCTGATAGGCATAGTGACCAACCGCGACCTCAGGTTCCAGGACAACATGAAGCTTCCGATATCTGAAGTGATGACCAGGGCGGAGAATCTTGTCACTGCCCAAAAAGGCATCGGCCTTGCCGAAGCGACTGAAATCCTTCGGCAGTACAAATTTGAGAAACTTCCTGTGGTGGACAAGGACGGAAAACTCGTCGGCCTCATCACCTACAAGGACCTTATGAAGATAAAGGACAATCCTATTGCATCGAAAGATTCTAAGGGCCGCCTTCTTGTGGCTGCTGCAGTAGGCGTCAAGTCAGATACAATCGAGCGCATAGAGATGCTCTGCAGCGCCGGAGCTGACGCAGTGGTTGTGGATACGGCCCACGGTCATTCGGTGTATGTGCTTGAAGTGATAAAGAAGGCCTGTGAGGCACTTCCCGGAGTGCAGATTATTGCCGGGAATGTGGCTACAGGAGAGGCAGCCAAGGCCCTTGCGGAAGCGGGGGTTTCCGGAGTGAAGGTCGGAATCGGGCCGGGCTCGATATGTACTACAAGAGTCATTGCTGGTGTCGGCATGCCTCAGCTCACTGCCGTGATGCTTGCAGCCGAGGCCCTCAAGGGCACGGGCATTCCGATTATAGCTGACGGCGGCATCAGATATTCCGGTGACATAGTGAAAGCGCTGGCGGCAGGAGCGAGCACTGTCATGGCAGGCTCTCTTTTTGCCGGAGTCGAGGAGTCTCCAGGAGAGACCATCATACTCAACGGAAGAAAGTTCAAGTCATACAGAGGCATGGGCTCGCTTGAAGCCATGCAGGCAGGCTCGAAGGACAGGTATTTCCAGGACATGGAGGAAGACATCAAGAAACTCGTTCCGGAAGGCATTGTCGCGCAGGTCCCTTACAAAGGTACACTTGCTGAAGTCGTATATCAGCTCGTGGGCGGTCTGAGGGCCGGAATGGGATATTGCGGGGCAAAGGACATAGAGACATTGCGTTCTGCCAGATTTGTCCGCATCACCAATGCCGGATATGTCGAGAGCCATCCGCATGATGTGACTATAACAAGGGAGTCCCCGAATTATTCAAGATAGGACTGCCTATGAGGGGGACTGTCCGCTGCATATTGGTTTTGGGAATCGCCTTGCTGACATTTTCGTCGTGCCGGGCGATTTCCTCACTTCTTTATGATGATGAGGTGGTGGCGGAGGTCGGCAGACATTACCTGTACCGCAGCGAGGTGGCGTCCCTTATCCCTGACGGCACATCTGAAGAGGACAGTCTCAGACTGGCCCTTCAGTATGTCAATTCCTGGGCCACGGATTTGATATTCCTGGATGTCGCAGAGGCACAATTGACCAAGGATGAGCTGGATGTCTCTGAAGAACTTGAGGAATACAGGCGCTCCCTGCTGAAGTACCGTTACGAGCAGCGGTACATTAACGAGCGGCTGGATACTATGGTCGCCGACAGTCAGATAGATGACTATTATCTGGAACATGTGGAGAACTTTGTGCTTGAAGTTCCGGTAGTCAAGGCCCGGTTTTTGCGAATTTCGGCTGACTCGCCCAATCTCGGCGTCATCAGGAAAAAGATGTCCTCGTCCCTGATTGAGGATCTGGAGGCAGCAGACAGCCTGTCTTATTTCTCAGCCGTCAAGTATACCGATTACAACGGCGGCTGGACAGACATGGTCTCTCTTTCAAGGGAATTCGGGACAGACTATGCCGAGCTTCTTTCGCTGATGCGGAACGGATTCATTGAAAAGGAGGATGAATACGGAAAGATGAATGTGGCTTATATCGCGGATTTTATTCCGGCGGGAGAAATAGCGCCGCTGGAATATTGCAGGCCGAGAATCAGAAATATAATAATCAGTGTCAGAAAGCAGAAGCTTATTTCCGATTTGGAACAGGACTTGCTTGCTGACGCCCGCGACAAAGGGAAGTATAAAGTATTTTAACAATAATGAAACGGATGGTATTGTGCGCAGCAGCCTGCATTTTCATGATGTTGCCGGCGGCGCTGCAGGCTCAGAAATATGGTGACGGTCTTATCGACAAATCGATAGCTGTCGTGGGAAATGAAATGATATCCATCTCTCAGCTTGAGGAAGAGGTCCAGATGATGAGGGCGCAGGGTCTTGCGTCCGACAGGAATGTCAGGTGCGAGCTCCTGGAGCAGATGATGGAGTCAAAGCTGTTCCTGATGCAGGCCCGGCTTGATTCCCTTTCCGTGAACAATGACATGGTAGAGGGAGAGCTCCGCAACAGGATGGACATGATCAGGTCACAGCTCGGAGGAGACGAGGAGATGGAGAAATATTTCGGCAAGCCCCTGTACCGTCTCAGACAGGAATGGCGGAAAGCCCTTGAAGACCAGAGTCTTACCCAGCAGATGCAGAGCAACATCATGTCTGACATTCCGGAGATTACGCCTTTTGAAGTCAAGCAGTTCGTTGAGTCTCTGGACTCTGCGGATCTACCTGTTGTCCCTATGAAGTATCAGCTGAGCCAGATATGTATATATCCGGACCGTGAGGCTGCGAACATTGCCGTCAAGGAGAGGCTTCTCGCCATAAGAGAACGTATCATAAACGGAGAAAAATTCTCGACACTTGCCCGCATCTATTCCCAGGACCCGGGAAGTGCGATGAAAGGAGGGGAGCTCGGCATGGCATCCAAATCCATTTTCTGGCCGGCATTCTCCGATGCCGCCATGGCTCTGAAGCCCGGCATTGTTTCCCAGATAGTCGAGACTCCGGATGGCTTCCATATAATTGAGGTGCTGGAGAAAAAGGGAGACATGTTCAATGCAAGGCATATTCTGATGAAGCCGGAATATACTTCCCAGGACATGGAGAATGCTTTCCGGGTGCTGGACAGTCTCAAGACTGAATTGAACAACGGGGCTGTCACATTTGACCTTGCGGCAAGGTTCTATTCAGAAGACCCGGCCACCAAGACCAACGGCGGTCAGATGTCTGATCCGAATACCGGCTCGGCATATTTTGAGATAGACCAGCTCAAGCCACAGGACTATGCGGCAATCAAGGACCTGAAGGAAGGGGAAATCTCTGCTCCGTTTGAATCCCTCGACAATGAGGGCCGTTCCGGAAATACCATATACAAGATTATTAAAGTGGACAAAATCATTCCGGCCCATACGGCTACATTTACCGAAGATTATGACCTTCTGCTGTCGATAGTCAAGCAGAAGAAGTCCATGGAGGCCATAGACAATTTCATAAATAAGAAAATCGGCACCACTTATATTGTCATAGACCCTCTTTTCAAGGACTGTGCATTCAACAGGGAGGCGTGGTCTGAAAAATTCGCGGAGACTGAATAGGCCGTCCCCGCATTTAATCCGTCTGTCCTCATGAAAAGATTCCGAGTCCTGTTCCTGCTGACATTGCTGTTCCTGTCCGTTTTTCCTGCCCTGTCGCAGGAAAAAGAGCAGGAGGACAGTCTTGTGCGCCTTGTGCAGGCAGACACTCTGCGCCAGATCGAGAGAAGCGGCAGAACATACCGGAGGGCTACGGGCAATGCCGTGTTCCTGCACAACAATACTTACCTCATGTGCGACACAGCCATCTGGGATGTGGATTCCCGTCTTATTGAGGCCATCGGCTCCGTGAGGATACTTCAGGAGAGGACGGAACTTGAAAGTGACAGGATGTTCTATCACATAGACAGGGATCTTGCCGAGTTCAGGGGCAATATCGTACAGCTCCGCGACAAGGACAACAATACCCTCAGGACTCGTCATCTGGACTACAATACAAAGGACAGCGTGGCTGTCTTCATGAACGGGGGCTCAATGAGGGACAAGGACGGCCAGATTATTGAAAGCCAGCGGGGGACATACGACTCGAAGATAAAGGAATTCAACTTTGTCTCGGATGTCAATATGTTCACGGATTCGATTTTTGTGGAGACCACGACTCTCAGGTATGAGTCTGACCGGAATTTCGCGACATTCGGCCGGGGAACCAATGCCTGGCAGGAAGACAATATGCTTTCTGCCGATGCCGGCTGGTATGACCGCGGCAGGGAGGTGTTTTTCTTCAGGCGTAATGTCCATGTCATGTCTGACACCCAGGAAGGCTGGTGCGACTCGCTGTATTTCTACAGGAATACGATGAATGTCGATATGTTCGGAAATGCGCAGGTGACGGATACTACCCGCAATGTTTCTGCTGTTGCGGGTCATATAAACTATATTGACAGCCTCTCCAGAGTGACATTGCTCCGCAAGCCTGCCGTGATTGCAGAGACGGAGGAAAACGGGCAGGTCGACACTGTGTATTTCGGCGCGGATACCCTCATTTATTATACGAAGAGGATGTGTGACATAGACTCTTGCATGATTGCGGATGCCAATACCCGAAAAGCCACGCTTGACATAGATCCGGTGTCGGAATACAGGCACAAGGCAGCCGAGGAAGCCGCCAGAGCCGCAGCAGAGGCTGCCAAGAATGATCCGAACCGGCCTCCGGACATTCCTAAAAACAGGAATCAGCAGGAAAATGCCGCTGCCCCATCTGAAGAATCTCCTTCGTCTCCTGCAGAAAAACAGGATTCATCCGCAGCGGCTCTCTCCGATTCGTTGACAGTCAATCCTCGGGATTCCCTGCAGATATCATCTTCTGATTCCTCAGCGTTGGCCGTATCAGATTCTGTGGCATTGGCCGTATCAGATTCATTGGGAATTGTTTCTCCCGATTCATCGGGAATCGTGTCCCCGGATTCTTCGGCAATGCTTCAGCCTGTTAAGGATACGACAGAAATCGGTTTCGTGACAGCCTTGCGTAATGTCAAGATTTACAGGAAGAACATGCAGATTATCTGTGACTCCCTTGAATATTCTGACTTGGATTCGCTTGCCAGGCTTTTCAAGACCCCAGTCATCTGGAATGAGGTGACGCAGCAATTCTCTGCAGACAGCGTTACGGCCGTCATCCGTAACCAGATGATGGAGAAGGTCAGTCTGATGGCCAATGCATTTATCCATATTCAGGAGGATACTGCCCATTACGACCAGATCAAAGGGACGGAGATGATGGCATATTTCAACGCAGACAGCCAGCTGGAGCGTTTTGATGCACTCGGGGGTGCGTCTGCCATATTTTACCTTGAGGAGAATGATGCGCTTGCCACAGCCAACAGGAAAGAAAGCAAGATGTTGTCAGCATATTTCAAGGATGGCAATATCCATAGGGTCTATTATTTTGATACGGCAGCAAGCGATGCCTATCCTGTGGCGCAGATGACTCCCGAGGACCAGAAGCTGAAAGGCTTCAACTGGACTCCGGAAAAACGTCCGGTCGACAGATATGCGGTCACGCCACTTGACCTCAGGGCTCCGCAGCGCCAGAATTATTCTTCCGTTCCGCGTGCGGATTATGAGCAGACAGACATTTATTTCCCAGGCTACATGGACAATATTTATGTCCAGATTGCAGTCCGGGATTCTCTTGCAGAAGTGCGGGAGCGGCAGAGGGCAATTGAGGAAAGGGAAAGACAGAGGCTGGAGGAGCAGCGTCTCAGGGATTCTGTCCTCAGGGCGGATTCTCTGAAGATAAAGGCCGCAGCTGATTCTCTTGCTTTGGCAGACAGCCTCAAGGCTGTTGCCGATTCCCTGCATCTTGCCGACAGCCTTGCAGCTCTTGATTCTGCCCGGCTTGCGGCCCAGGCTGATTCTTCTCTTGTGCTGACCAAGGAACAGCTGCGGGAAAAGGCCCGGGCTGAAAGAGCCGAGAAAAAGGCCCAAAGGCTCGCCGCCAAGGAAGCCCGGTGGGAATCCCTTGACAAGCGGGATGCTGAAAAGGCGCGCATCAGGGAGGAAAAGAAACTGATGAAGGAGCGCAGGCGCAAACTCAAGCTGCTGCAAGCCATGGAGAAAGAACGGCAGAAGGAAGAACTCAAGCTTGAGGAGTACAAAGCCCGGTTCCTGGAGCGGGAAAACCGTAAGAAAATGCGGGAAGCTGCCAGAGCCTCCCGCAGGGAAAATGTCACGTCCGAATAGATGCGGCCGTTCCCGAGCCCGCTTGATGAAAAGCCTCAAAGATTTTCTTCCGCAAAAAGGCCGATGATGTTCAGAATGACCTTCGAGGCCTTTTCCATGCTTTCAAGCGGCACATATTCCAGTTTCCCGTGGAAATTGTGTCCTCCGGCGAATATGTTCGGGCAGGGGAGTCCCATGAATGACAGGTTGGCTCCGTCTGTCCCTCCTCTGATAGGCTGGATGTGAGGCTTGATGCCCTCCGTTTCCATTGCCTTTACGGCCTTTTCTATGATATGGTAATGAGGCTCGACCTCTTTTTTCATGTTGTAGTACTGATGCTTGATTTCTACTGAAGCGGTTCCCTGTCCGTATTTCAGATTGATGAAATCCGCGCATTTCTGCAGCATTGCCTTCTTGTCCCCGAAGAGTTTCATGTCGTGGTCCCGGATGATGTAGGAGAATGAAGCCTCTTCCACGGTCCCGCTGAAGCCGACGATGTGGAAGAATCCGTCGTAGCCGTCAGTGAATTCCGGGCGCTGTTCCACAGGAAGCAAGCCGTTGAGTTCCATTCCGATGAGGATGGCGTTGAGCATCTTGCCCTTGGCGTAGCCAGGATGTATGTTGCGTCCCTGAATGCGGACAGTGGCCGATGCTGCATTGAAGTTCTCGTATTCAAGTTCTCCGACGGCGCCTCCGTCCATCGTATAGGCATATTTTGCCCCGAACTTTGCCACATCGAACTTTGCCACACCTCTGCCGATTTCCTCATCCGGCGTGAAGCCTATCTTTATCGGGCCGTGCCTGAATTCCGGATGGGCCATGATGTATTGCACGGCATCCATTATTTCTGCGACTCCGGCCTTGTCGTCGGCCCCGAGCAGTGTCGTGCCGTCTGTCGTGATGAGAGTCTGCCCTGTATAGTCCTTCATCTCCGGGAAGTCCTCCGTCTTCAGCGCGAGGCCGGTCTCTTTGTTGAGAAGGATGTCCCCTCCGTCATAATTCCGTATGATCTGCGGCTTTATGTCTGCCCCGGAAGCATCAGGGGATGTGTCCACATGGGCGATGAACCCTACCGCAGGAGCCTTGTCCCCGCAGTTTGACGGGATAGTCCCCATCACATACCCGTATTCGTCCAGAGTGGCTTCCACACCCATTGCGAGCAGTTCGTCCCTGAGCATCCTGAGCAGGTCCAGCTGTCTCTCGCTGCTCGGCTGGCTTTCGGATTCGGGGTCAGACTGTGTGTCAACCGCCACATATCTGAGAAATCTGTCGAGAATTGTTTCCATTTTGCTGTTGTTCTATTGTCTTTATAATGTTCCTGACGGCTTGCGCCTGTCTATTCTTCATGCTTTGCGGCTGCAGCTGCCGGCATCTTGCAGTTGCAGCAGCCGGCGGCTTGTGGCTGCATCCCGGTTTACAGAACCAGAAGGCTGATTCCCATTATTGCCATGCCTCCGACAACCCCGGCTATTGCCACATGGTGCTTCCCGTATTTCTCGGCTGTCGGCAGCAGTTCGTCCAGTGATATGTATATCATGATTCCGGCCACTGCTGCAAGAATCAGCGGGAATGCCAGTCCCCCGTCTGAAATCCTGATGCCGGAAAGGGCAGTCGCGCCGTAGCAGATTGCCGCCCCGAGCGGCTCGGTCAGTCCGGACAATGTGGCGTATATGAGGGCCTTGGCCTTGCTTCTTGTGGCATAATATATAGGTATTGCCACGGCTATTCCTTCCGGGATGTTGTGCAGGGCGATGGCGAATGTGATGCCTGTTCCTGTCCCTGAGTCGTTAAGCGCCCCGATGAAGGTGGCCATCCCTTCCGGAAAGTTGTGGATGGCAATGGCCAGGGCGGACATGACCCCCAGTTTTTTGAGGGCGGCGGCATTTCCTGATTGTTCCGAATCATGTATCATTTCCGTGGCTGCCGTCCTTGCATTCAGAGTCAGGCCTGTGGCCTCGTGCGGATTTTCATATTCAGGAACAAGGAAGTCAATCAGGGTGATCAGGCCCATGCCTCCGAAGAATGCAAGCAGCACCCACACTCTGGCATTGTCCAGCCCTGCTGACCCTGCCGCACTCTGGGCTTCAGGATACAGCTCCGCCAGAGAAATGAATATCATCACTCCCGCAGAAAGACCAAGTGCTGCCGCCAGAAAATTGCTGCTCAATCTTTTGAGAAACAATATCAGTGCACCTCCGAGTCCTGTGGCGGCCCCGGCAAGCAGCGTCAGCGTCAGTGCGTGAATGACATTCTCCATTCTAAGCTTTTCTTGCCCGTTTTGCAGACACTATTATATAAATGATTATTGCGGCATACGGAATGATGGCCACCGGTTCTGTCCATGGGGACGGGTCCATCATCCAGTCGACTTTGGCAAACCTCAGGATGGCGCTGACCACTCCCATGAGTGCACCTCCGGCGATGAATCCGGACGCGATGAGCGTGCCTTTTTCCTGTCTTGCATCATTGACTTCCTTGTCTTTGCTCCTGCTGCCGACATACCATGAAATCGCTCCTCCGATGAGCATCGGGAGGTTCAGGTCAATCGGGATGAACATTCCGAGGGCAAAAGGCAGGGCCGGAACCTTGGCGAGAGTAAGCACTATGGCAAGTGCGGCTCCTATCCCGTACAGAAGCCATGGAGCTCCGCCTCCGTTCATCATCGGCTCTATCACTGCCGCCATTGCGTTGGCCTGTGGAGCGACAAGGGCGTTCTCTCCGGTGAAGCCATAAGTCTCGTTGAGGACGAGCATGACACCGCCTACAGTCGCGGCTGCGACCAGAGTGCCGAGGAATTTCCATGTCTCCTGCTTGGCCGGGGTGCTGCCTATCCAATATCCTATCTTGAGGTCGGTGACGAAGGCGCCTGCTACAGAAAGGGCCGTGCATACGACACCGCCGATAATCAGGGCTGCCGTCATTCCTGCCGTCCCCTCCAGCCCGCACGCAACCATCACCAGAGATGCCAGTATGAGTGTCATCAGGGTCATGCCGCTGACCGGATTGGACCCGACGATGGCTATTGCATTGGCCGCTACGGTAGTAAAGAGGAATGCGATGACTCCGACCACAATCAGGCCGATCACGGCATGCCAGATGTTGTCGACGACTCCGAAGGCAAAGAACGCGAGGATGGCCAGCAGGGTGAGGCCGATGCCTATGGCAATGACCTTCATTGAAATGTCTCTCTGTGTCCTGATTGTCTGTCTTTCTTCGGTCGTCTTCTTGCGGGAGAACTCACCGGCGGCCAGCCCGACTGCGGACTTGATGACGCCGAAAGACTTGATGATGCCTATGATGCCTGCTGTCGCTATGCCTCCGATACCGATGTGTCTTGCGTATTCGGTGAATATCTGGTCGGCGGACATTTCTCCGACAGTCATTGTTATGCCTGTGTTCATCAGGTCGATGACCTGGCCTCCCCAGATGAGATTCATCAGAGGGATGATGACAAGCCAGACCAGAAAGCTTCCGCAGCAGATGATGAATGCATACTTGAGGCCGACGATATAGCCGAGACCGAGAACCGCCGCCCCCGTGTTGAGCTTCAGCACGACCTTGGCCTTTTCTGCAATCATTTCCCCGAACGGAAGAATCTTCGTCGTCACGGTTTCTCCCCAGAGGTGGAATGTGGATACGATGAAATCATAGAGTCCGCCCACGAGTCCGCTGATGAGAAGAGTCTTTGCCCCTTTTCCTCCGCTTTCCCCGCTTACAAGCACCTGTGTGGTGGCCGTGGCTTCAGGGAAAGGATATTTGCCGTGCATTTCCTTGACAAAATATTTTCTGAAAGGAATCAGGAACAGTATCCCGAGTATGCCGCCCAGAAGCGACGAGAAGAATACCTGGGTGAAATTGACGGTAAGTTCCGGATACCTCTCCTGCAGGATGTACAGTGCCGGTAGCGTGAAAATTGCTCCGGCCACGATTGCTCCCGAGCATGCCCCGATGGACTGAATCATCACATTCTGTCCCAATGCATTCTTTTTTCCGAGGGCTCCCGATACTCCGACGGCAATGATGGCAATGGGGATTGCCGCTTCAAAGACCTGTCCTACCTTTAGCCCGAGAAATGCCGCGGCCGCAGAAAAAATGATCGTCATAATCAGCCCCATGCTCACGGAGTAGGGCGTCACTTCCGGATAATTCTTCTCCGGGGACAGGAGCGGCCTGTATTCTTCTCCGGCCTTCAGTTCCCGGTGGGCATTTTCCGGCAAAGTCATCTTTTTCTTTTCCTTCTTTTCCATTTTCTGTCAAGTCCGTTAATTGATTCCTGTAATTGATTCTCGATTCTTGTCAAATCTGATTGATTCTTGTCAAATTATAATAATTAAATATTGCTTCTTAATAATGTTTCCCGGCGAAATGTTTCCCCGGCAAATATACTTAATATTTTATTTAATGTCTATTGCGTCTATTGCGTCTATCGTGTTCGCGGCCGGTGGATGCCTGTTTGATTGTCCGACGGCCGCGATTTCCCCATAGAAGTGCGCCCGATGGCATTTTCAAAATGCCGACTGCCGCGAAAATGCAGGAAAATCGCGCCCGATGGAGCTAAAAATGTTTTCCACCGGGCGCGGTTCTGAATTTCCGGGGCTATTTATGATCTGCCGGGGCGGGCTATTTATGAATGTTTTGTTGCCAGTCAAAATAAATGTATCGCCTCCGGTTTTGTGGGGGGGGGATTTCTGTGGTTAGGCATAAATTTTTTGAAAAAATCTTCAAAAAAGTTTGGAGGGAAAGAAAAAGTGCGTATCTTTGCAGCCCGTTTCGGAAAAAGCAGGGGTTTCCCCGCAGAGAAACGGCAAGTTCATTGACAATAATGAGAGAGAAAACGAGGTAAAGAAGCAGAAACGAGAAGTCGAGTAGTCGGCCTCGGAAGGAGCAGAGATGTTCCGGAGGGGCAACCGACTGCGGACTGCAATTTCAAGGCAAATACACACGAGAGTGTGATTCACGAGGAGAAGGAAATAAGGGCGGACGGAGGATGCCTAGGCTTCCGGAGGCGAAGAAGGACGCGGCAAGCTGCGAAAATGCACGGGGAACCGCAAGCAGGTACCGATCCGTGCGTGTCCGAATGGGGCAACCCGGCTGGAAGGAGTCCAGTCACCGGCGATAGCCGGGGCGAACGCGGGGAACTGAAACATCTCAGTACCCGCAGGAGGAGAAAGAAAACAATCGATTGCCGTAGTAGTGGCGAGCGAACCGGCAAGAGCCCAAACCGAAGCTGTCGAGGCAGCGTCGGGGTAGTAGGAGCCGCCATAGTCTCATCTTGAGGAACCGGAACGGTCTGGAAAGGCCGGGCGCAGCGGGTGACACCCCCGTACGGGCGACGAGAGATGAGGAGGCGGCCACCTGAGTAGGGCGGGACACGAGGAATCCTGTCCGAATCCGCGGGGACCAACCCGCAAGGCTAAATACTCCCGGAAGACCGACAGTGGACCAGTACCGTGAGGGAAAGGTGAGAAGCACCCCGAACAGGGGAGTGAAACAGAACCTGAAACCGTCCGTCTGCAAGCGGTCGGAGCCCTTTAGGGGGCGACGGCGTGCCTTTTGCATAATGAGCCTACGAGTTGATCCTCAGCGGCGAGGATAAGTGCCTCAGGCACGGATCCGAAGCGAGAGCGAGTCTGAACAGGGCGTTCAGTCGCTGGGGTCAGACGCGAAATCCAGTGATCTACCCTTGGCCAGGCTGAAGTGACCGTAACGGGTCATGGAGGGCCGCACCGGTTTACGTTGAAAAGTGCTCGGATGAGCTGAGGGTAGGGGTGAAAGGCTAATCAAACTGGGAGATAGCTCGTACTCCCCGAAATGTCTTTAGGGACAGCCTCGCGAGAGCTTCACGGAGGTAGAGCTACTGATAGGATGAGAGGGCTTCACCGCCTGTCGATTCCTGACAAACTCCGAATGCCGTGAAGTGATTTGCGGGAGTGAGTCGTCGGGTGCTAATGTCCGGCGGCGAGAGGGAAAGAGCCCAGACCCGCGTCCAAGGCCCTTAAGCCCATGCTAAGTTGAGAGAACGAGGTGACACCGCAGTGACAGCTAGGATGTTAGCTTGGAAGCAGCTATTCATTTAAAGAGTGCGTAACAGCTCACTAGTCGAGCGGTGACGCGTGGATGATGAACGGGCATCAAGCATGGCGCCGAAGACCGGGGCTGATTCTTGGAATCAGCGGTAGGGGAGCATTCCGGACGGCGGCGAAGGAGCGCCGGGAGACGTTCTGGAGCGTCCGGAAAAGAAAATGTAGGCATGAGTAACGACAACGCGCGAGAGAAAAGCGCGCACCGCAAGCCCAAGGTTTCCTGAACAACGCTAATCGGATCAGGGTAAGTCGGGGACTAAGCGGCACCCGAGAGGGGAACGTGATGTACAATCGGTCAAGATTCCGATACCCGCCATACAGGGTACCGCGGGACCGGGGAGTGACACTGCCGCCCGGAGACGGAATACCGGGTTGAAGGCCGTAGGGGGACCGAAAGCCGACAGTACCGAGCGTCCACGGACAATCGGAGAGCGCAGGTAATCATACCCGCAAGAAAACCGCGGCACCGCCAAGCGCATGGCGGCCCGTACCGTAAACCGACACAGGTGGGCGAGGAGAGTATCCTGAGGTGCTCGAGTGAATCACGGCCAAGGAACTAGGCAAATTGACCCCGTAACTTCGGGATAAGGGGACCCAAGGGATTGGGCGCAGAGAAATGGTCCAGGCGACTGTTTACCAAAAACACATGGCTATGCGAAATCGCAAGATGACGAATATGGCCTGACACCTGCCCGGTGCCGGAAGGTTAAGAGGGGGAGTCATCGCAAGAGAAGCTCTGAATTGAAGCCCCGGTAAACGGCGGCCGTAACTATAACGGTCCTAAGGTAG
>CASEBV010000008.1 GCA_949286415.1 uncultured Bacteroidales bacterium | reverse complement strand
TGCCGCTAGCGTTCATCCTGAGCCAGGATCAAACTCTTCTTTGTATATTTCTTGTTTCTCTAAGCTCAATCCTCGGACTCCGATTCCTTCTAAGAAATCAACGCTCTCGAATTTGTTTTCGGTACTTTGCTTGTACTGCTTCTTCCAGTCTTGTCAATGAACTTCCCATGTCCGTCCGGAACCGCTCCCGCGCCTCTTTTCCTCTCGCCCCGGGGCCTCTCTGGTGCCCCTCTTTCCGAACGGGATTGCAAAGGTACTGCTTTTTCCCGAACCTCCAAATTTTTCTGGACTTTTTTTTTGACTTTTTTTCCTGCGGAAGGACGACGCGGCACGCTCCGGACGGGGCCGGGGACGGCGCAACGGGCTGGACGACAGAGGAATCACGGGGAAAGGGGCGGGGACAGGAAGATGATGCACCGGACCACCCACCTGACTCATTTCCCCGCAAATACCGTGGCAGGTGGTACATTCAATGCATCACCTGGCACAATTTTCCCGCAATACCATGCCTGGTGGGAGGGAAATGATACCTCAGACTGACCACCTGACTCACTTTTACGCCAATACCATGGAAGGTGAGCAGGAAATGATACCCCGGACCGCCTACCTGACACACTTTTCCTACAATACCTTGCCAGGTGGGCAGGAAATGATACCTCAGACCGCCCTCCTGACTCACTTTACCAACAATACCATGGAAGGTGGGCAGGAAATGATACCCCGGACCTCCTACCCCACCAATAAAGAATGATGCCGCGCAACATATCAAATGCTGGCGGCATCAGGAACAATATTTTCGTCGTCAGACAGTACTGAAGCAAGATGCCTGTTACGGCTCATGTACGGCTCATGAAACAATCTGACTGCGACAACACCGAAACAATCTGACTGCGAGGGCAGACGGCTGGAAATGCAGCCTACCTGCCAGCCCGGACTCCATTGCAGCCTACCTGACAGTCAGGACTCCGTTGCCATTATTCTGGATCTTGTCCTTTTGTTCGGCTGTGACATAGATTGTAAGGTCATTCGGACGCTTGGAATCTATCTGCACAAGGTTAGGGCAGCCGGTGACGTCAAGCTCATGCCAGCCGTCGGCCATTGCGCCCCAGCCTTCGGCGGAGACGACAAGGTAGCTGAGCTTTGAGCCGGAGATAGTCACGGGGTTGGCATAAACCGTAGTTTCCCAGCCATAGGAGAACTTTGTGATCGGATTGTCGCCGAGGACGACATCTGCAATGTAGCCGGCTGTACCGAGATTCAGAGAGTTCACTTTTGACAATCCGGAGATGTCAACGCTGGTAAGGCTCTGGCATTCCGAAACATTGATGCTTGTAAGATTGGCAAAGGCTTCGATGCCTTCGAGGGATGCAATGCGCGTATACCCCCAGGAAAAATCAAATGATGTGGCGCTGACGCCCTCAGCGGTGAGGGCAACGGTCTCGCCGGAATTCTCCATTATATAACCATAGTCCATGAGGTATTTCCTGAAGACAGGATCCGGGATGGTGGCATATGTGAGGTCTGAGCTGACCTGACGGACAGTAACAGCAGCTGCCGACTGCTCATAGGTGAATTCTATTTTGCCGGAACGGCTGCCGGATGCTGCGGAGACATTGAACTGATACTTATATGATGTGAGGCCGTTGTACTCATTGACAACCTGAGGCTGTCCATCCTGTGTAATCCATGACGGGAAAGAAACGGAGACGGCAAGATTGGTGGAAATCGTCACGGAAATCTGCGCCGCTTCCAGGCCGAGGTCATAAGAAAGGCCGGCAGGGTCAGTAACCTTCAGGTACGGACGCTTGGCCTGCGATACTGCAACCGAAACGGGTTCGACATCATCTGAGGCACTGAAAGTCACAGCCGCCTGACGGGCGGTGTAGGTATTGTTGGCAGAAACATGCACCGAATATGTTGCTTCAGATACAATCTGGACAGAGACCCAGCCGCCGTCATTTCCGGCAATGGAATATTCTATCTGAGACAGATCAAGGTTGGTCCGCAATATGACATCAAAGTCTCCTCCGTTGTAGTCAAATGATTCGGTGCCGGAGGCAGGAGACTGGAGCTCCAGATAAGGGACAGCATATGATATCACGGTGATAACCTTCGAGACAGTGCCGGAAATTACCTTGTACTCCTGTTCAAGAGTTTCTCCTGTCATATTCGGCTGTACACTGAACGCAATCCGGTCTCCGCTCTTGCCTTCGGCCGGAGCAACCTGACACCAGTCGCAGCTTCCTGTAATTCTCCAGCCGTCGGCGTCGACACAGGTGACAGTCACCTCAAAGCTGTCTCCCTCCGGGTCTGCTTCAAGGGTTTCCTCCGAAAGCTCCAGAAAACTTTCTTCCTTGGCGGACTGGCTGACATTGACGCGGAATGACTTGGCAGTTCCGGCAGTGAACAATATCTTTCCTTCGCGAGGTTCGGTCTTCATATTGGCCGTAACATTAACTCTCAATGTGTTGTCTCCTTCTTTTTCGGCATCAATCCATCCGTCGGCAGAGAAATCCCACTCTGCGGCATCCGTAGTGACCGTAAGGAGAACATCCTCGTTGCCTTGGGCGGCAAAAGAAATCTCGGCAGGAGTCACCTCCAAGGTATTTGGACCTCCGGTTTCCTTTTCCTGACAAGAAGACATGGCAGCAATAAATGCAGCCGTAGTCATTAAAAATACAAATTTTCTTTTCATGATATAAACCTATTCATTGAAGAGGCGGTCGAGGAGGGCGGCACGGGTCTCGGTCAGGTCCTTGATGCGCTGGATTTCCTCAGGATAAGTGTCGGCAGGAGGATTGGCCTCGGTACTGGCCTGCTTATTGAAATCCCATACCGTGTAATTGGCCTCTATAGCCTTTGACATCGCGGCCGTCCTGGCATCAAGTTCGGTCATAATCTTATTGACGAGGCGGTCGCGGACAGATGACCAGCGCTTGGCGACAGCTGCCCGGAATGTCTCATCGTCCCACAGGCGCTGCATCCAGTCATACTCCACATTATTAGGCATCCAGAAGCCGGCAAACATCATGAGGCTGCTCTCCGGAGGATAGTTCCAGTGAGGGGTACGGTTGTCGTTGTCCCAGCCTTTGTCGACATCCCAGATAGGACCGAAGAAAAGCTTGTCCACACCACGGCGCTTGTACATGTAGATGCTGGTGTAGCCGTCCATGTCTCCGCACAATTCCTTGACAATGATGAAGTCAATCACAGTCTTCTCGTCAAGATACTTGCGCCAGCCGGACTGAGGGTCCTTGAACGAAGAGGAATAGAGGGCATTCTCCATCTGGCCGATGAAATTTGTGATATATTCATACTGGGCCGGGTCATATTCCTTGTCGTCGGGATATTTGTATGTCATTTTGATATTCTTGCGTGGAGAATAATGATTGCCTTCATGAATATCCGTCTCGACGATGTAGCCTCCGGTAATCTTTTCCGGGTCGGCTCCGTCCTTGTCGGTAAGTTCTTCAACGGCAATCCTGCCTTCACGCTGCTCCATGTGGTCACTCATCTGGTAAAGGCCATGGTACTCGTCGTTCATGTAGACATTGATGAACTGCGAGCAAGGGGTGAACAGAATGGCCGAAGGGTCATGGTAATTCTCGTCAGGGTTGAAGAGAACTCTGGAAACCTCAAAGGCAAGATGATTGCGAAGCAGAGACTTGTCCATGTCATGCGCCAGTATGACCCAGCTCTTGGCCTTGGTATGGTCAAGGCCGATAGGGCTGACTTTCTCAGGGAATTTGAGACGGTAAGGCTTCTTCGGAAGAATCCATGTGGAATTGCCGCGGCCTCTGACCTCAACAGGTTCATCATCCGGACTATACCAGCCTTCATCCGTGAACGGACTGTAAAGTGTGACTTTGGTATTCACATAATTTTCCTTGTCCACTATCTCCCTTTCAGGCTGGAGACGCAGGACAGGAAGTTCCGTATTGATCTGCGGACAGTTGAGGCTCACGACATAGTCCTTTGTGTCCCCGCTTTCCGCTTCGACCGTCAGGGTAAAGTCATCCGCGAATGAAATTGCGGTCTCGCCTGACACGACTTCGGCACCGTCTACAAGTACTTTGGCACCATCTATGGAAAATACCGGGATGAGCATCTCAGGGTCGTCTTTCTCTATCCATTTGAGATACATGGCATCGAGGGTGCGGCTGTCCTTGTCGAAATCGAACTCAATCGCAGACCCGAGGCCATTGAGGGAGCCGTCGATGCTGAACGAGAGAAGCTCGCAGGCAGAGCTCTTGGCTCCATCCTGATTGAGGGTAACAATGACATCTTCTGCACCGTCGGCACTCAATGTCACTTCTGCGGAACGACTTTCCGGGTCAGTATTGGGGTCAACCCGGAAACGGAGGTTGTCCTCCCCGGCCCCTACAATAAGGCCTGCGGTAAACCATCCGGCCTCGGTATCATATGACACGGACACATTGCCGTCGGATGTCACGGTAAGGAAATAATCGCCGCCGGCACTCTTTGC
Source organism: uncultured Bacteroidales bacterium (assembly GCA_949286415.1). Taxonomy (GTDB): domain Bacteria; phylum Bacteroidota; class Bacteroidia; order Bacteroidales; family UBA932; genus Cryptobacteroides. The sequence continues at coordinate 55,652 of CASEBV010000008.1, read as the reverse complement.
CTCAACGGTTTCGGCGGAGACGGTTATCTCAGTACTGCCAGAGGGAGCGCCCGGCTTGTCAGGATCCTCCAGATTTTCTTCGGTACAGGAAACAAAGGCCAATGATGCGGCAAATGCGCTAAGGCACAGAAAGAATCTCTTCATCATGAAAAGGTTATCAGATTAAAGTGTTAATATAAATGTAAGGTTGTCGGAATGCTCCGCAAACAATTTGCAAATTTAGCATTTTAATCGGTCCGGGAAGCGGACTTGCGCAATTTTCTTAATAGAAAAGACATAGCGCCCGGTGGAGCAAAATTGCTTTCCACCGGGCGCAGTCTACAAGAATATTACTATTCTACTCTATTACAATAAGAGTGATAATGTCATCAGTTTCGCGGGAAACTCGGAACTTCAGGGACTTCGCTTGTCCAGTCAACACCGAAATCCCAATAGTTAAGGCCGATCTTGCCTGTCGCAGAATAACTGTCAGGATTCTCTGCCTTGGTATTGTAATATCCCCTGAGATTATTCCCGTTGGAAGTACTGTCGTAGAAAGTATCGCCTTCACCTTCGTTCAACTTCCAGTATGCCACAAGGCCATTAGAAGCTGGATCTACTGAATAGAAGTGGCCGTCAGCATTAATCTCATCTGCAGACAGAGCCCTGTTCCAGATACGGACTTCAGCCATCTTGCCGACGAAGTCACGGGCATTGTCATAGGCGCGTCCGAGAGCGAATGCCTGACCCTGCTCATATCCGTCAAACGAGGCAGAGAAGTCAATATTGTATACATGGCTCGGAATGGCTCCTTCGCCGACATTCTTGCCGTTCTGATAAAGGGTTACATTCGAGCCGTCAGCTACAATTGCAAGATGTACCCATTCATTGCCAGGAAGATATTCTGTCGCACGGTATTTTGTCTCCTTTGGATCAGAATCCGCAGCCCAGACGAGTTCCCACTGCTGAGGTTCAGCCGGCGAATTGTCTCCTTGCCTAACAAGGAATCTTCCTTCCATTCCGAAGATACAGTTGACCCATGTTCCATCCCATTTTGCAGTTGCGTCACCTTTTTTCTGGAATACCTCGTCATGCTTTACAAGCATTTCGACAGTCATGGTCTTGCCTACATTCAGCACACTTGGATTAGCCCATGCGACGGACTCAATCATGGTCTTGTTGCTGGCATTGGTATAAATTTTCAGTTCCGGAGAAATGCAGTGGTCCTTCATGTATGGAACGAAGTCTCCGCCAACTGGAGGCTCTACGCCTGCATTAGGGTCGCCGGCCTGTACAATCTGGAATTTAACATATTCTGTTCCTTTGTAACTTACAGTAACATTGGCAGTACGGGCAACATCTGTAGGATTGGCATCGTAATTAAAATACAGATTGATTTTAGTCAACTCATCACTGATACTGCCTGCTGAGATATTGCGGCCATAGACTAACCAAGACTGATCGGAAACGACTTCCAGATCAGGAACAGTTGCCGGCTTCGCTGTCATATCCACAATGCTGGACGAAACTCTCAGCTGTACATAATACTGTGTTTTTTCAGTATATTCAACCTCAAACGGAGATGTATAGCCGTCATTGAGAGCGATAGTGATTTCCGGGGCAGGCTGAGGTTCAGGTCCTGCTGCCTGGTTGACCTTGATGACGATGTTTTCAACACCCGGGTAAGAGATGGTGATATCGGCTGAACGTGCAGGAGCGCCTTCTTCAGAGTTGGCATCTGCCGTGAACTTCAGGGTAGCGGAAGTAGCGTCGCCGGTAGCAGGGGCATTGAATGTAAGCCAGTCTGCGCTGGTCTCTGCCTCAAAGTCTGCGGCAACCAGTTCTGCTCCTTCGGTGTCGGTTACGAGGGTCACGTCAAATGCGCAGCCTTCATTTCCGAGCTCGACAGGATTGTCTGAAGTGACTTCAATTTCAGGGATTACAACCTCTTTCTCGGTTGACTTGATTGTGTATTCGGCGGTAGCATCTCCGCAGGTGAAGACGAATTTGGCCTCAACGTCTCCCCTGTCGGTGTTTTCGTCCACCTCAAAAGTTACGACGGTCTTGCCTGCTTTTCCGGAAAGAGGTAAAGCATCAACCCAGTCGTATGTTGCCCCCCCCGCTGTAGCGAGAGTCCATTCGCCGTTGCTTGTGACGGTAGTGGTTACTTTTCCGCCTTCTCCGCCTACGATGTCGCTCTTCGGACTTACGGAAATCTCATCCGGCTCCTGTGGCACCGGCGGTTCTACGGGTTCATCTTCCTTGCAGCCTGCAAATGCGAGCATGGCTGCAGCAATCAATAGAATTTTTTTCATCAGTTATTAGTTTAAAACAATTTGGCTTCAAATTTATGCATTTTTTCAATATGTAGTATAAAAAATTCTTTGAATTTGTTTTTATGAACTCTGACATGAAATATGGCATGAGAAAGCCGGCCGGAAATTGTCCCGGCCGGCTTTCCCGTACATATCATTCTGGCTGCTGTGAATCAATCAGATGATTGCCACTCGATGACTGTCATGGAAGCTGGACATCCCTCCACTCCATGCCGTCGGACCATGTATTGCCGCTGTAGACTTCGCCGGTGAGGTCGTTGCCGTTGGCGGTATGGTCCTTGATGATATAGCCTTCTCCCTCATTCATCTTCCAGTATGCAACGAGGCCTTTTGAATTCGGATCAACGGTATAGAAATGGTTCTCTGCGTTGATTTCAGCGGCAGACAATGCCCTGTTCCATACACGGACTTCGGACATCAGGCCACAGAAGTCGCGGTTGTTGGCGTAAGAACGGCCGAGATAGAATTTCTGTTCGCCCTCGTAACCCGGATATGTCTCAGTGAGGTCAACCGGCTTTATGTCAGGGTCCATAGCAGCGGAACCCACGGACTGGCCGTTCTGATAGATTGTCACCGTCTTGTTTTCACCGTCAAGGACAGCTGCGATGTGAACCCATTCGTCAGCAGGAATATTCATTGACGACTTGACCTTGGACTCAATGTGGTCTCCATTATCCTCCTTGGCATTGAGGACATAGATGAGTTCCCATTCCTGATAATTGCTCTGGTTATCCCCGTGCCTGAGGAGGAAGCGACGCTCAAGGCCGAACATGGTACCTATTCCGTTGCCGTTCCAGCTGGAAGTATATTCGAACTCTTTGTCGTGCTTCAGCAGCATCTCTACGGTGAATGTCGTACCGAGATTGCCTGCTTGAGGGGTCTTCCACTCCGCCACTCCGGCACAATGAGCCTTCATGTATGCGGCCTTCGTGATGAGATAGTCTCCTCCGGGCTCTTCACCGCCCGCATTCGGGTCTCCCTTCTGCGCGACTGTCACTGAGCCGTAGTCCATGTTGTCGTACTGTACGGTGATGACGGCCTCACGCGCCACTGATGTCGGATTGGCTTCGTAAGAGAAGTTCATCACGGCAGTTCCCGGGGCTCCGAAATCCGTACCGATGAACTTGAGCCATGTCTGGCTGACACTTGCCTTCACTTCGCTGACAGAGATGCCGCTTGAGACTTCAAGATTCACCTGAAGCGTACCTTCGGTATATTCTACCTCCACCTCGGTTTCTGATGTAATCTCAATAGTCTCCACAGGCTTGCCTTTCTGACTGACTGTGACGGTCACAGGGTCCGCGTTCGGGTATGAAACAGTGATTTCTGCTTCACGCGGATCTGAACTGTCGTTGGCACTGTAAGAGAAGTTCATGCGGGCCGTGCCTGCTCCGCTTCCGGCCTCGGCAGGGCCATTGAATGTAACCCAGCTGCCGTCCACCGCGGCCTCAAGGTCTGCTACATCATCGACATCCGTGACAGAAAGCTCTACGGTAAATTCACCGGCTGCATAGTCGACTTCCACAGGATTCTCGGATATAATTTCAAGAACCGGAGTCTTGACTTCTGCAGGAGTTGAAACAATCGTGAATGAAGCCGCCGCCTTACCGCAGGTGAAGACGAATTCAGCAGTAAGCTCAGCCTCAGTGTTAGGATCAACGGTGAAAGTGACTGTCTCTCCGTTCTTGCCGGAAACCCTGTCGCTTGTCACCCATCCGTATGACTTGCCGTCGGCGGTTCCGAGAGTCCAGTCCCCGCTGCTGGTCACTTTCGTGGTGGCAGTTCCGCCTTCCCCCCCTACCTCGCGGCTTGTCGGAGACACCGAAATCTTGTCGGACTCCGCAGGTGTCACAGGCTCTTCAGATTCTTTCTTGCAGCCTGCCAATGCAAGCAGAGCCGCAGCTAACAATAGAAATTTTTTCATGGCTATAAGTGTTAAAAATTATGTGCAGTCAAATAAAAAGCATATATCAGCCATAAAGTTAGCAAATTTCCGGATATTTTTAACGGAATTGCGACAAAATTTTAACAAAAAACCGATGCGGATTGCTCCGCACCGGTCAAAAAGAATTATATTAGGAAAATACTGCTATTCAGGGAGCTGGACTTCTCTCCATTCCATGCCTTTGCTCCAGGTGTTTCCGCTGTAGACTTCGCCGGTGAGGTCGTTGCCGTTGGCGGTATAGTCCTTGGCAATATAGCCCGTGCCGTCATCCAGTTTCCAGTATGCGACGAGGCCCTCTGAGGCCGGATCGACCTTATAGAAATGGTTCGGGGCATTGATTTCATCGGCAGAAAGGGCCCTGTTCCATACGCGGACTTCGGACATGAGACCGCAGAAGTCACGGTTGCTGGTGTATGAACGGCCGAGATAGAATTTCTGAAGACCTTCAGCAGTCCTCTCATACTCTTCAGTCAGGTCGATATCACGGATATCGCTTACCATATCAGCTGAACCCACTACTTCACCGTTCTGATAAAGAGTCACTGTCTTGGCTGCACCGTCAAGGACTGCAGCAATATGAACCCACTCGTCGCCAGGAAGGTCTTTTGATGACTTGACCTTGGCTTCCTCATATTCATTATCTTTATTCGTGGCTGTGCGGACATAGACGAGCTCCCATTCCTTATAATTGCTCGTGTTGTCCCCATGCCTGATAAGGAAACGGCGCTCAGTACCGAACAATGTTCCTATGCCGTTGCCGTTCCAGCTCGATGTCACTTCAAAATCCTTATCATGCTTTACAAGCAGTTCGACAGTAAGAGTCGTACCGAGCTTCATCACCTCAGGGGTCTTCCATTGTGCAACTCCGGCGCAATGTGCCTTCATGTATGCGGCTGTATTGATGATGAAGTTGCTCTGCTTTACAGTGACTGTTGCAGTCATCGGAGCGGCATCTCCGGCAGGCTCGGACTCTGTGAATGTGATGACAGCCTGACGCAAGCCGGCCTCGGCCCATGCGCTGTAGTTCCATGTCCAGGTATTGCCGTCATTCTTCTGTCCGGTGAGCCATGAATCTGCGCCCTCGCTGAGAGATACGGTATATTCAACATTTGCCTCCACTTTTATTGTGAGGACACCGGCCTCGACACCGAGATTCTGAGAAGGCTGGTCCACCTTCAGGATTGACTGCGGCATCTGGGTCACCTCAACAGTGACAGGATTTGCGCCTTCATATCCGATTGTGATTGTGGCGGTGCGGGCCTCAAGTCCATCATTCCGGGTGTAGTCAAAGTCCATGATTGCAGTGCCGCTTGTCTCGCCCTCAAGAACCATGGCATAGGTGAGCCACTCTGTATCCTGCTTGACAGACTGTGTCAGGCTGCGGTAAGACATTCCCTCAGACAGAGACAATTCTACCCTGAGTTTGCCGGCTTCGTAGCTGAGAGTTTCCGACTTTTCTGATACAAGAGTAATCACAGGGACATCTCCCGGCACGGAAGTGACTTTGAACGGAGCAGTGGCTTTGCCGCAGGTGAATACAAATTCTGCAGTCCTTGTACCGTCTTTGCCGTCATTCTCTTCTACAGTGAATTTGACCAAGTCTCCATCTTTTCCTGAAGTCTTGTCTGTTGTCACCCAATCATAGGTCTGACTGTCCTTTGTCCCGAGTGTCCAGTCTCCGGTACTGGTCACAATGACTTCGCAAAAGCCTCCTTTGGCATCGAATATACGTTCCTCAGGAGCAACTGAAATAGAGTCCGGCTTTACCTCCGGCTCTTCTTTCTGTTCAGAGCATGCTGCAAAAGCCAGCAATGCAGCTGCAAACAACAAATATTTTTTCATAATAAAGAATTTTTCATTTTTAATAATCCTGCTATTCAGGAAGGCTTACATCAACCCACTGAGCACCGGCGGTAACATTGACAGTCCCGACATTGATTTCTCCTGTGAGGTCATTGCCGTTGCCTGTATAATCCTTGAATGTATTGCCTTCGCCTTCATTGAGTTTCCAGTAGCAGAGCAGTCCTTCTGATTCAGGGTCTACGGTATAGAAGTGATTCTCAGCATTGATTTCTTCTTTCGTAAGCGCCCTGTTCCAGATACGGAGCTCTGACATCAGGCCCCGGAAGTCCCGGTTGGCGTCATAAGAATAGCCGATCCAGAAATTCCTTGAATACTCAGACTCATATGAGGTATGGTCAACGCCAAATGTGACAGATGTTGTCTGACAATATCCGTCAAGGACACTTTCGCCGTTAAGATAAACGACGACATGTGACGGAGATGTCATGGTCACGGCAATATGATACCATGTGCCCGTATCAAGAGTCACATTTTTGTCTTCAACCTTGCTTGAAGCCACTATCTGGAGCCTGTCTGAGTCAATGCCGGCGTCACCCACTCTTACGAGGAAATGTCCTTCCCTTCCCATAATAGTGGACAACGAACCAGTCGCAGACTTGAAGGTCTCGGCTTTGACAAGTGCCTCAAGCGTAAACTCCCGCATCCCGGTCAGAGCGGACTTTGTCGCTGCGCTCCACTCAGGAGGATATGCCCTGGCCTTTGTCATGTCAAGAGCCTTGGTAATGACAGGCGGAGGAGTCTGTCTCACCTTGACGGAAACAACCAGAGGGTCGATTCCTTCGATAGGGTCAGACTCTGTGAACAATACAGTGGCATATCTGTTGGTCTCGGAAGCGCCGGCAGAGAACACTTCGGCACCATCCCGGTTGCCTTTGTGCTCAAGCCATGCATCCGTTCCCTCCTCATAAGTGACGTCAACATCGTATCCGATATTGGCATCCACAGGAATGCTGAGTTCTTCACCTGCCAGGTCAAGCACATACTCGGATTTCTCCGGTGTGATGACAGGCTGAGCGCGCTGGATGACATTGACATCCACGGAAGGCCCCTGCTCACCTGCGCTGACAGTAATGACCCCGGAGCGGTTGTCCCGGCCCTCGTTGGGAAGGAGGGTGAATACCATTGTCACCACACCGGGTTCATCGCCCTCAAGAGATACTCTGTATGAAAGCCAGTCATCGGCATCTGATGACACGGAAGCCTCAAGTGCACGATAGTTGGCATTTGTGGAGAGCTGCACCTGGATTTCCTCCGTAGTATACGGAACCTCCACCTCCGGCGGCGAGACAAGTTCAAGAGTCTTCGCCTCAGATGATGAGAGTATTGCCGTGAATGTGGCTGTAGCCTCTCCGCACCGGAAAGTATAGACAGACGAGAACTCCTGCTCCTTTGAATTGGCCTGGACATCGAATGTCACGATGTCACCGTCGGAGCCGGAAGTGATGTCTGAGGAAATCCATTCCTCTCCATCCTCTTTCGTCAGGGTCCAGTCTCCCGAGCTTGAGACCACCACCTGCTGACTTCCGCCCTGAGGACCGAATGTCTTTTTCTCCGGGGCGACGGAAATCTCATCACCCTTCGGAGTATCATCCGCCGATGTGTCTTCACATGCGGCGAAAGCAAGCAAAGCGGCTGCGAACAAAAATATTCTTTTCATTTTACCAAGTACGCTGATGACGCTCAGGGTCATACTGGCCTTCGCCGATCTTTGTATAATATCCGGTAGGCTCCTGGAGTTCCATATCGTAGAAACCGCGGGCTGCAGCCTTGATCAGAGGGTCAATTCTCGACGCATTGTTGTTGATTCCGCCGCCGACCTGAGGATGGAATGCAAACCACATGCACCAGCCATAGCCGTTCTCTTTCATTTGTCTTGCCTCGCTTTCAGACATTGTACATTGATATCCGCGATTGCATTCGATTGACTTTCCGCTGCAATCCTTCAGGGTCATACCGTCCATCGGAGAAGATTTTCCTCCATAGTTTGCAACATGGAAATCCACCAGGTCACCGGCAGTGTAACCGGAAGGAACACCGGTCATGCTCCATGACCAGCCGAAATCAAAGACAGAAATCTGGCAAGGCCAGTCGCACTGCTCCTCAAAGGCCTTCTTGAGTTCATAGCAGAGGTACATTCCGCTTGTAGGAGGATTGAAAAGATAGGAGTCGGAAGAGCCGCTTCTGTACTCTTCATCCATAGAGCACCCGTCAAGACCATACTGGGCGCAGGCATTTGCCACATCTGCGGCAAACATCTGTGCGCCTTCAACTGAAAGATTCAGAAGACCTGCAGGAGTATGGTTAGGAAGAAGGCCGAGCTGAACCTCAATTCCTGCTTCACGCAGAGGCTGGATGTAGACATCGGTCTCGTCAAGGAGAGCCTGGACATTAGGGTTATTGTGGAGATATACGATATCCTTTCCTTCGTCATAGTTGATATTGGCGGCAAAGAGGATGGCTACATCAAAGAACGGTGTACCGTCTTCAAGCATGTACTCGAGGAGGTTGAGAGGGTTGGTATTGTTCACCTCAAGGTAAACCACATTCTTGATTTCCTTAGGGAGCTGTTTCTTTGCAAGGTAATTGAGTCTCTTGCCTTCAGTCGAGAATGAAATTCCTGCCGGGCAGGAAGACTCGTCAACTACGATAGAAACGAGATAATTCACATTCTTCGCCAGAGAAGAGCCGTCAAGAGTCACTGCAAGAGGCTCGGACTCGGTCTCGCCGGCAGAAATGCTGACTACACCGTTGTTTCCGAGAGTGATGGCTGACTCAGGGAAATTCTCGCAGTCAATATCTCCATGAGTATAGGAATACTCGGCAGCATACTCTGTGTCAAGGACGAGCTTCACATCCATATCCGATGCGGCAGGACTTTCAAGGACAATCTTGACATTCGCCGTATAGTCTGGATCTGCATCGCTGATATAAATCTCAAGGTCATTGTCAGATGACTCTGCATCAAGGACAGAGGCGCTGATGCCGTCTCCGCCAGGGGTATCGCCGCCTGAGCGGGCATCCTGCATCACCACGACATTGACTCTGTCGGCGTTGCCGGCAGTGAACTCAATACGGCCTGAGCGGGAGCCGTTGGTCGTATTGTCGGAAGCATTGACTGTAAGAGTGTTGCCATCCTTGGTGGCCTCAATCCACTCCGGAGCGGTATAGTCCCATGAGTCTGCGTCAGTGGTGACTGTCAGCAGCACCGGGTCATTTCCGGAGGCAAGGAATGTGATGGCATCTGAAGGCTCTACCGAAAGGGTATTGGTAGACATTTGCTCCTCTTCACAAGAAGCGAAGAGCATCGGAACCGCGAAGATTCCGGCAAAGAATTTCAGAAAATTTTTGATTTTCATGATTTGAACAGTTAAAAGTTTATTGTGTCTGATATGTTTTGTGAAAATTATTTTTCAGGAAGCGATACATTTTTCCATACTACGGAAGAGGCTGTGGACAGGTCGTTTCCATAACCGGAATGGTCCTTGATGACATTGCCGGTGCCCTCATTGAATTTCCAGTAGGCGACAAGACCTTCCATCTGCGCCGGATCATCAGTATCAATCTTGTAGAAATGGTTCGGGGCATTGATTTCCTCTTCGGTAAGTGCCCTGTTCCATACGCGCACTTCCGAAATCGAGCCGTCCCAGGACCTGTCGTTGTCGTATGAATAGCCTATCCAGAAGCAGCGCGGCTTGCCGTCGGCCTCATCGGAATGCTTCACCATGAAATTGGCTGAAGTCATCTTGATATTGCCTGCAGAAAAATCACCTGTTCCCCTGAGACGGCCGTCTATATAGACATTCGTGACCCCGTGGTCGAATGTCACGGCTATATGATACCATCTGTCAAGATTGAGAGCCATTGTAGAGTTTGAGACACTTTCCCTGTAGGACGTGTTGTTCTCGGTATCTATCCTGCAGGTGGCCACCTGAAGCTGATTCTTTGGTACAGTGACATCACCGACACGGATGAGGAAATGGTCCTCGATACCCATGATGGTATGCACCGAACTGCTGTTGTTGAAGGCAGTCGCCTTCACAAGGGCCTCCATGGTAAATGTCTCCATGTCCTTGACTTCTGTGAACTTCTCCCATTCAGGCCATGCCCGGTTGCCCTTGAGGTCTGCCACGACATTGATGAGGGAAGCCTCCCTTATGACAAAGTACATGGTACTTGCACTCTCAAGGACCCCGATGCCGGATGTGGCCTCTATGGTCACAGGATATACATAGTTCTTGGAATAGTCCAGCTGGTCAAGGCCCGTGAACTCAAACTGGAGCTCATCGCTGACCATATTGCCGGCGTCAATGACGGCCAGAAGCTGCGGGGCATTGCAGTGTCCTTCGGGAAGAAGCTCCGCGGTCTCGTCATAATAGGCAAGCCTGTATTTGCCGAGAAGGTCCGGGGCCGACCTGAAAGAGACCTCGACATCCTTGCTTTCCGGCTCGGCGAGGCCGACCATAAAGCCGGATGTGAGGGTAGTCACGCCTTCATCAGTCTGGACAAGGACCTGCTCGTTGAACTGGCCGGCTGTGATGAAGACCTTGTTGTCGAAGTCATGCGAATCGTCATTTGACTGACAGGCAGTGAATGACAGGCAGGCCATGACTCCGGCGGCTATGAAATATTTTATCGTATTCTTCATAATGACAATAGTATTTTGCAATTATTCGGCATCTTCATCTCCGGCAGGAGCGGCTGTATTCATGATTGTAATCGCTTTTCTGACCGTAGAGAAAGTACTCGTCACCTGATAGTCCTCCTGGACATTGTCGACGCAGAGACCGGCACGGCCGTATCTTGCATCTTCCTCAAGAACCCATGCCGCTGCCTCTACAGGCTGCGGGTCATGGCCTTCCTGCTGAGGATAGTCATCTGAAGGAACATTCACCTCGAGGACAATTCTCTGCTTCACCTCAGCATCGAGCGAAGAACAATAGCGGGACAGCACGCTGGTGAACTGTCCGGGAGAATAGTTTGTGCCGGCAGGTATGACCACATAGTCGCAGTCCGAGAAGAAAGTCTTGTCTATTACATTAATTGTATTGCCGCTGAAAATCATGACATCATCCTGATGTGAGGCGCGCCATCCGGCTATTTCAGCCATATATGCCTCCTGACCTATGGTGCCGTTGCCGGAACGGGTCCCGCTATATGACACCATGATGCCGTCAAGCCCGTATCTGTCACAGCAGGCAAGGGCGGCTGCGGTATTTTCTGCGACATAGGCGACAAACTCATCATCCGTACCCGGGGCTTCTCCTTCCTCCTTGGCATCCTCGATGGCATCCCAGGCATCGCTTATCGCCATATAGTCGACATCGCAGATGAGCTTTGTGCCCTTGTTCTGCCTCACCTGGGCGATTTCATCCGCGATTGTCGGATAGATTCCGTCCACGGCATTGCGCAAGCAGATGTAGTCCGCGCTGTCGGGCATGGCTGAAATATGCTGAAGTCTGCTGTACGGCTGCTCTGCGGTGACATCCATGCCTAATATCATCACCTTGTGGTCCGTCTGCTTGAAGGCGCGGAGGGCTGCGAGATATTCTTCCGAATCGGCGGCGACATCTCCCATGCCGGCAAAGTCAAGGGCTTCCGGCTCAGTCCATTTGCTGCAGGAGCTGAGGACAAGAAGACCGGCTGCCGCTGCGGACAGGACCAGCTTTATGTTTGTGTATATGTTTGTATTCATAATCTCTCGTCTTTTTTGGATATGAATTGTATTGTCTGCACTTCCGGCATCAGTTGGTGTATCCGGTGTATGCAGGATTATTGGTCTTGCAGTCGAACTCGAGGCGGGTGCTCATCCTGTCGCCGCTGCCGCCGAGCATCTGGACTGCGGCCTGATAATTGGCCGTGTTGGAGGTGTTCTCATCATCCGGATATTCCATCCTGCGTGCTCCCTGGACATTGTCCACCAGACCGCCGCTCTTGTTGCCGGCATCCGTACAAGGGAAAAGATGAGGATAGCCTGTCCTTCTCCAGTCCGCCCAGGCCTCGTTGCCGAGGAGCCAGTTGGCTATCCATTTCTGGGTGATGATGCGCTCCTGCTTTTTCTCCACGGTGGCGCCTTCGTCCCATGCAATGGTGATGGTGGACGGGGAAGGGGCACTGTTGCCTGCAGGGTCATTGTAGGCTGCCGGAGTGAGGATGTTGTCTGCCATATAGGCTTCGGCACCGGACACGCCCCACTGCTCGAATGAGAGGGAGATTCCCCTTTCGTATGCGGCCTGGGCAGTGGTCCCGCCCATGTTGTAGTTGAACACGGCAACTGCCTCTGCCTGGAGGAAGGCTACTTCGGCGGCCGTCATCCAATATACAGGAGAGTCAACCCCGATGTTGACACCTGAATACTGGTGTCCGATGGTATTGTGGTTCGGTATCTCGATGCCCCTGCGCAGACCGATGTAGTCATCTGCGGCATCCCACTCGCTCTGGGTGAAATATGCGCTGCGGCGAGGGTCGTTGTATCCGTTCATGTAGCTGACGATGTCGGCTGCGGCATGGGAGTCTCCGCTCTGGGTCCCGCATGAGGAGCCGTCCTCATGGATTGTGACCATGTTGTATTCTACGGAGCGGTTGATCGGGTTGCCGTCTGTTCCCCAGGAAGAGAACACCGCATTGTCGGCATTTGATGTCATCACGCCCACCTCGTGGTTTACTGCAGACTCGGCCATTTCCTTGGAGAGTTCAGGGGCCGCATAGCTTATGCGCATGGCCAGGCGGAGCTTGAGGGAGTTGGCGAACTTGATCCAGTTGTCCACGACGCCTCCGTACACCACATCGGCCGACGGGGAGAAGTTGTTGAGCCTCTCAGGCATGAGGACGGCTATGGCAGCATCAAGCTCGCTGAACATGGTCTTGTACACATCCATCTGGGAGTCATACGGGACATTGATTTCACCGTTCTGGCCTATCTTTGAATACGGGATAGGGCCGTAGGTGTCCGTGACGCGGTGCATTGCAGCCACCTTGACAATGTCGCCCACCGCCCAGAGGACAGGGTCGTCAGTCACCTGATGGAGAAGACGGTAGTTGGCGTAGACCGTCGGGATAATCCAGCTGCTCTTCATGAAGACATTGGTCCAGTTGTCAGTAGGATTGTAGTTGGAGATGGTGTTGGCGAAACCGGCATTGCCGTCTGCCATATATCCTCCCATGGTACCTCCGAGAAGGCACTCCGTAAACTGAGTCGTATTCACATCCGGAGAAATCACCCCGTTGGAAATACCTATCAGGGCAGCCCTCACGGCATAGCCGTCACGCTGCATCTCGTCGTCAGTCACGCCGTACGGATTCTTGTTGATGTCCATGTATCCGGCGGTGCAGGCCCCTGCAAGGACTGCTGCTGCAACTCCGGCGATTCCTTTATATATCATTTTCATGTTCATGGCGATTCCTTAGAATTTGAGTCTGAGATTGAATCCGAAGTTTCTTGTATTCGGCATCATGAAATAGTCGATTCCCTGATAATAGTTGCCTGTGGTGGCGATTGCCTCAGGGTCGAACGGAGCCTTGTTGTATATCATCCACAGGTTGCGGCCGACGAGCTGGAGGGTGAGTTCACAGACATCGTTCAGCATCTTGCGAGGGAATGTATAGCCGATGGAAGCCTCCTGCAGGCGCACATTCGTCGCCGAATATGTGTAGTACTGCGGGATTACATCGCCGCTTGCGATGGCAGAGTACCAGGTGTTGGCGTCCACCACATCGGAGCCGTTCACGAGGATGCCGCCGTTGTCACGGGCCATTGCCGTGGCCTCGGACACTCCATAATAGTCAAGGACTGCCTGGGTGCGGGAGAATACCACGCCTCCGAGCCTTGCCGTAAGCATGAAACCGAGGTTGAAGTTGCCGATGCGGAAATCATTTCTCCAGGCCATGTTTGCCTTCGGGAGCACGCTTCCGAGCTTGATGTAGTCGTCGACATTGTTGATGGTCTGAGTGACCACACCTCCCTCCGGGTCCACATATATGCCTCCGTCGTCATCCCTCATGAGGTCTGCACGGGAATAGAGGTCACCGAGTGAGCCGCCTTCGCGGAGGATGAACCTCGCATTGCCGAGGCCGCCCATATTCAGGGACGAGATGTTGAGTTTCTCTCCGGTCACAGGGTTGACTGCATTCTCGGCGAGGGAGACAATCCTGTTCCTGTTGGTCGAGAAAGTATAGTTGCTGCTCCAGTTGAAGATGCCCCAGTCCTTGCTGAAGCCGAGGGCAAGCTCGAAACCTTCATTGAGCACGTCTCCGGACTGGATAGGAATCTCGGAATATCCTGAACCTGTGGAAATCTCCGGGAAGAATGTCTGGTTCTTCGTGTGCGTATTGTAGTATGTGGCATCGAGGTTGAACCAGTTGAGGAACCTCATGGTGAGGCCGACCTCCCATGACTGTGTCCTTTCCGGAAGGAGGTTCACCGGATACGATGTATCGGTAGCCCAGGCATTTCCCTTGTCAGGCCACTCGTGGACAGGGTTGGCGAGCCAGCGCTCGAACGAAGAGCCGACGGATGCGTATGACGCCCTTACCTTGATGTATTCAAGCTGGCGCGGCATGTTCGGGATAATCTCCGAAAGCACTACTGACGCACCCACGGACGGATAGAAGAATGAAGACTTGGTAGAACGCGGGCCGGCAAGTTGTGAAGGCCAGTCGTTGCGGCCTGTCAGGGTCAGATAATAGGCGCTGTCGAAGCCGATTTCAGCGGATGCATAGACTGACTGCGTCTGCTCCCTCCATCCTGACTGCTTCTTGACCATGGTCGCCTGGTCGATGGCGAAGACATTGAAGACATTCGGAATATTGTCCGAGGCAATCGGTCCCCTGTTTGAGAACAGGTCATTCCTCATGTCTGTGATTGAAGCTCCGACATTGGCGTGCAGGCTCCATTTGTCCCAGGTCTTGTTGATGTCAAGGAGGGCATCAGCATATACCTGCCTGTCCTCTGATATTTCCTCACCGAAGAGACCGTTGTTGGAGGATTCCGTCAGCTGGGTGTTGGTGGTGGCGTAGAACTTCTCGGTGTACTTGTTGTGCGAGTTGTCTATGCGCACGCGGCCCGAAAGGGTGAGCCAGTCAAGAATCTCATATGAAAGGCCTGCTGAAAGCATGTAGCGGGTCTTCTTGTTCTCACGGAGATTGCGGTAGTTGATCCAGTAAGGATTCTGCATTGTCATGCCAGCATCTCCCACCGGCCAGTATTGGGTATAGATCTGACGGGTCGGGTCCCATCTCTCGTACATGTAGATGTCATTCCAGTCATTTCCGCGCGGGAAAAGGTAGGCGCCGACAAGAGGGTTGTTGTATGTACCCTGGTTGGTCATGTTCCTGTCGTTCTGCATGATATAGCTTGCAGACACGTCAAGGGTCATTTTGTCGTTCAGGAACTTGGTGGTGTTGCGGAATGTGAAGTTGTACCTGTCGTAGCTGTTGTTCGGAACATTTCCGATGGAATTGACGGCAGCCGCGGAGAGATAAGTCTGGTTCTTGGCGTTTCCGGTGGAAAGCGACACGCTCTCAGTGCCTGTCACACCCATGCGGAAGTAGTCGCTGCGGGGATTGTATCCCATCATGTTCGCCGAATTGAGGCGGTTGCCCCAGCTGCGGACGACAGAGCCCTCAGAAGAATTGTAGTCCCCGGTGCCGTACCTGTTCTGGAAACGCGGAAGCACGAACGGATTGAAAATCTCCGTGTTGCTGCTGAGAGTGACGCTTGTCCTGCCTTCTTCTCCCCTCTTGGTGGTGATGACAATCGCACCGTTGGCTGCTGCGGAACCGTAGAGGGCGGCCGCAGCGGCACCTGTCAGGACTGTCATGGACTCTATGTCCTCAGGGTTGAGGTCGGCGATAGGGTCAGTCGCACCTCTGGAATCGAACTCCGTACCTGCATCGCGGGCGGCAGTGTACATAGGCACACCGTCAATCACATACAGGGCATTGGATGACTTGGAGATGGACTTCTGGCCTCTCATCACCACCTTGGACGCACCGCCGACTCCGGAAGATGAGGCATTGATGACAAGACCTGCGACCTTACCGTTGAGGGAGTTGACGAAGTTGGCATCCTTGTTGGCAAGGAGTTCGTCAGACTTTACTTCCTGTACATTATAAGAAAGGGCTTTTTCTGAACGCTTGATGCCGAGGGCTGTGACCACCGTGGCTTCCATCATGATGGCATCGTCCTTCATGGTGACATCAAAGACCCTGCGGCCTCCGATGGGGAG
The DNA here is from genome assembly GCA_949286415.1 of uncultured Bacteroidales bacterium. Lineage (GTDB taxonomy): Bacteria > Bacteroidota > Bacteroidia > Bacteroidales > UBA932 > Cryptobacteroides. The sequence goes on along the minus strand of CASEBV010000008.1, from coordinate 39,306 downwards.
CTCCATTGTGGTGTAGCCGAGACAGGAAAACTCCAAAGAGGAGCCGTCCATGCCTTCAGGAAGTTCGAATGAGAATTTTCCGTCGAGATCGGTGCTGGTACCGATCGTAGTGCCCTTGATGAGGACTCCGGCACCTATGACAGGTGTACCGTAAGAATCGATTACGGTACCCGAAATGATGTTGGATTCAGGCTGCTGGCTGCCCCCCCCGGTTACCGGGGAAGTCTCCCGGGCTTCTGAAATCACGATATGGCCGGACTCGATGTTGTAGGATATTTCCTTGTTCCCGAACAATGCGTCGAGAGCATCTCTTACCGGCACAGAAGTTACTCTGATGCTGACTGTCTGTGAAGCGTCAACATCTTTGTTGAGAAAGACATAGTCCGTCTGTTCCTCTATTGACTCAAGGACCTGCTCCAGAGGGACATCGGTCATGTCCAGAGTCACCGTCCTGTCTTCGGGAGCCTGAGCCCGGAGGGTCATGCCCATGAAGCAGAGGAACAAGACAACCGCAGACCTCATGAGTCTGCCTGCTGTTGATAAGTTCATTTCAGACATAAATAATTATGCAGTTAATACTAAAAACTATAATTGATTCAATTACTTTATGATGACAGCACCCGTTGCGGCATCCTTCTCGTAAGTAAAGTCGCATGCCTCCTGCAGCAGATGAAGGGCGAAGTCTATCCCCTCGGACACCTTTATCTTGCCGCTCAGATATCCTATTTCAGGCACATCATTTCTGGCTATCAGTATATCTGTCCCGAACATGCTCTCGAACCTGTGCATCAGTTCCACAAAATTCACCCCGCGAAGATTGATGTAACCGTCTTTCCAGCTGATCTCGTCACTTGCAAGGATTCTGCTGACGACAAGATGGTTGCCGACAATCTTCACTTTCTCGTCAGGATTCAATATCACCTGCTCATATTCACCGTCCTGGCCTGCTACAGTCGTCACCTTGACCTTCCCTGAGACAAGCACAGTCGAAAAGAAGCCGTTCTTCTCGTCTGCAAGGACATTAAATTCAGTTCCAAGCACCTCAATGTCTGATGCAAATGTCTCTACGACGAATGGCTGAGCCTCATTGCGGGCGACCTTCAGATAAGCCTCGCCTGACAGCTTCACCTTTCTGACATCCTTCTCAAAAAGAACCGGATACTCAAGCCTCGAGCCTCCGTTCAGCTGGATTCTGGTCCCGTCCTGCAAAGTGAGGGAAATCCTCTCCCCCGCCGGAACATTTATCACATTCGTCTTTGCCGTCAGGTCTTCATAAACTGTCCTGTGCTCCCACTCCATCCCAAGGAATCCGGCAGTCACGGCCAGCAGCACCGCCGCAGCAGAAGACACGGCATATCTCCAGAACGAATGCCGCCTCCCGCGCTCCTGCGCCCCGGAAGAAGATGCAGAGGCTGCGGATACGGAAGGAACGGCAGCGGCTTGGCAGTCGTCGTCAATGCCGGCAGGCGCCATATAAGTCCTGCCTTCCATCTCCGACACATTATAAAGCGCATGAGCCGCATCAAAGTCACTCTGGTGCGCCGGGTCGGCATCGAGCCAAGCCTCTATCTCCCTGACTTCCTGAGCAGTGGCCTCATTCCTGAAATATCTGTATAATATCTCGTCCGTCATCTTATATTATATAGTCTTGTAAAATTCGTTTGCATACAATACAACATATAATAGACGACCGGTGAAGGAATGTTTACAGAATTTTTACAGATTTTTTGCAAATATTTTATGAATGTTCCGGCGGAATGGTATTTCGTGGACTGGAAAAGGATATATCGCGGACTGCATATTTTTGCGGACAGACCTTATTTATCATTATCTTTGCACATTCAGGAGAACAGGATATGAAAGGGAAAGAATACAAGGGATATGTGCCGCCGTTTACAGTAAGCCCATTGGCAGTCAGCCTTGTGGCAGAAATTTCGGCACAAATGGAAAGATACGCAATACGTCTGGAACAGGCGGACGGGCTGCGTTTGCGGAAGGCCAACAGAATCAGGACAATCCATAGTTCACTCGCCATAGAGGGCAACAGACTGTCGGAAAATCAGGTACATGACATTTTGGAGGGGAAACATGTGATAGGATCTGCAAGGGAAATACAGGAAGTCAAGAATGCCATACGGACTTATGAACTGTATCCGGACTTGAATCCGTTTGAAGTAAAGGATCTCTTGAAAGCGCATGGAGTGATGATGGAAGCCCTGATGGATAATCCCGGACATTTCCGCACCAGCGGTGTCGGCGTATTTGAAGGCGACAGATGCGTTCACCTCGCCCCACCGGCAATACGCGTACCAGGACTGATAAGCGATTTGTTCCATTGGCTGAAACACGCCTCTGACCATCTTCTCATCCGCAGCTGTGTATTTCATTATGAATTTGAGTTCATCCATCCATTCTGTGACGGCAACGGACGAATGGGGAGATTGTGGCAATCACTTATACTGGGACGACTCAACCCTGTATTCGGGCATCTGCCGATTGAAAATCTCGTATATGCCAGCCAGCAGTCATATTACGATGCAATTGAATCAAGCACACAAAAGGCTGACAGCGGTCCTTTCATTGATTTTATGCTGAACGAAATCCTCAATGCTCTGAAAAAGTATCAAGGAGAGCCGCTGATGACAGGCATTTCCGATAAAGTTCCTGATAAAGTTCCTGATAAAGTTCCTGATAAATTGCATTTACAGCATCCGGAGTTCTCAGAAGTGACATGGGATGTTCTTGTTCATATCATTAATAATCCGCATATTACGGCCATAGAAATCGGAAACCGCATGGGGATTTCAGACAGGATGGTCAGAAAACACATTGCATTGCTCCGCAAGGCAGATGTCATTGGCCGTATCGGAAGCAACAAGACCGGCTATTGGAAATTAATTGACGAAAATAACCAAAGATGAATACAATGACATACAGGACCGGTTCAGAATGATGGAGAATCTGACTGACAACAGAAGAAGAGAACTCGGCGAGGAGGAGTTCAGACGGCTTTTCACGAAATGCCGTCCTGTCTTTGTGCGCATAGCCGATTCCTACATCCATGACGCCCATACGGCAGAAGACATTGTCGACGAGAGTTTCATCCGGCTATGGGAGAAAAAGGACGAAACATATACGGACAACTGGGAGGCGTACACTTTCCGCATCATCATCAACAGATGCCTTGACCATCTCAAGTCCCGCAGCATCAGGACATCCGCCCAGATGGAAATCCATGAGTTCCGCAACAGGATGCAGATGTATGAAATCACTTCCCTGCAAGGCTTCAATCCGGACAGGATTTTTGCCGCCGAAGTGAAGGACCTTTTCTGGAGATGCGTAAGGAGCATGCCGGAGCAGACCAAGAACATATTCATCGCCAGCCGTTTCGAGGGCAAGACTTATTCCGGGATTGCCGCAGACTACGGCATCCCTGTCCGTCAGGTCACCTCCCATATACAATATGCGCTCAAGATGCTCCGGGGAGCCCTGAAGGATTATCTGTAATTTTCGGGGCGGAGGCGGGACATTCTTCATATGCAGAGGCGACGCATTCCTGAAGCGGAGGCGATGCATTCCTGTGGCAGAGGCGATGCATTTTTAATAACCGCGGCCGGTGGAAGGCGAAACATATGTCCACCGGGCGCGATTTTGCTGTATTTTCGCGCCCGACGGCACTTTCAAAATGCCGACGGCCACACTTTTGCGGGAAAATCGCGGCCGGTGGCGACCATTTTACCCCTCCACCGGGCGCGGTGATATGATAAAGATACCACATCCTCCGCAAAAAGAACCATACGGGCACAGCAATACACCGGCCGCACAAAAAAAGGATGGCTCCGTTTCCGGAACCATCCTTTATTTATTACGGCCAAGATACCTATTGCTGCATCATGCCCAATCATTACATCATGCCGCCCATTCCGCCTGCAGGCATTGCAGGAGCCGGTTCCTTTTCTGGAATTTCGGCGATGGCGCATTCTGTGGTGAGGAACATTCCTGCCACTGAAGCGGCGTTCTCAAGGGCAACGCGGGATACCTTGGTTGGGTCGATGACGCCGGCCTCGTACATGTTGACGAATTCGTCTGTCCTGGCATTGTAGCCGAAGTCATCCTTGCCCTCGCGGATTTTCTGGATAATCACGCTGCCTTCAACACCTGCATTGGCTGCAATCTGGCGGAGAGGCTCTTCAAGGGCGCGGGCAACGATGTGGATACCTGTAGTTTCGTCCTCGTTGTCTCCCTTGAGGTTCCTGAGGGCCTCGGCTGCGCGGACATATGCTACTCCGCCGCCCGGGACGAATCCTTCCTCAACTGCGGCACGGGTTGCATTGAGGGCATCCTCCACCCTGTCTTTCTTCTCCTTCATCTCGACCTCGGTTGCAGCACCCACATAGAGGACTGCCACTCCGCCGGCGAGCTTGCCGAGACGCTCCTGAAGTTTCTCCCTGTCATAGTCAGAAGTTGTAGTGGAAATCTGCTTTCTGATGAGGTCTGCCCTCTCGGCGATGTCGGCCTTGTTGCCGGCTCCGTTGACGATGGTAGTATTTTCCTTGGTGATGACCACTTTCTCTGCCTTTCCGAGCATGTCAGGAGTAGTGTTCTCGAGAGTGAAGCCTCTTTCTTCTGACACTACGACTGCACCTGTCAAAGTGGCAATGTCCTGAAGCATTTCCTTGCGGCGGTCGCCGAAGCCTGGAGCCTTGACGGCTGCTATCTTCAATGTACCGCGGAGCTTGTTGACAACGAGTGTAGTCAGGGCCTCTCCGTCTACATCCTCGGCGATGATGAGGAGTGAACGGCCTTCACGGGCGATAGGCTCGAGGATAGGAAGAAGATCCTTCATCGTGGAAATCTTCTTGTCAGTGATAAGAATCTGAGGGTCTTCGAGCACAGACTCCATCTTCTCGCCGTTAGTCATGAAGTAAGGTGAGATATAGCCTCTGTCAAACTGCATTCCTTCAACGACTTTGACTTCTGTCTCCGTACCCTTGGCCTCTTCAACAGTGATGACGCCGTCCTTCTTTACCTTGGACATGGCATCGGCGATGAGCTTGCCGATGTAGCTGTCATTGTTGGCGGAGATTGTGCCTACCTGCTCTATCTTGGAGTAGTCGTCGCCTACAGCCTGGCTGTGTGCCTTGAGTTCGGCTACAACGGCTGCAACTGCTTTGTCAATACCGCGCTTGAGGTCCATAGGGTTGGCACCTGCAGTCACATTCTTCAGACCTACATTGATGATGGCCTGGGCAAGGACAGTGGCTGTGGTAGTACCGTCACCGGCCTGCTCGTTGGTCTTGGAAGCGACTTCCTTCACCATCTGTGCACCCATGTTGGCGAACTTGTCCTCAAGCTCTACTTCCTTGGCTACAGTGACACCGTCCTTTGTCACCTGAGGTGCGCCGAATTTCTTGTCTATAACGACATTGCGGCCTTTAGGTCCGAGTGTTACCTTGACTGCATTTGCAAGTGCATCAGCGCCTTCCTTCATCTGGGCGCGGGCATCGACATTGAATTTTATATCTTTTGCCATAATTTTTTCTCCTTATTATTAAAGTATTGCGAAAATGTCAGACTGTTTCATGATGAGGTACTTCTTGTCGTCAACCGTGACCTCTGTGCCGGCATATTTTCCATAAAGGACGACATCACCGGCTTTAACCTCCATAGGCTCATCTTTCTTGCCCGGCCCAACTGCCAGAACTGTCCCCTGCTGAGGTTTCTCCTTTGCCGTGTCAGGAATGTAAAGACCTGCGGCTGTCTTGGTCTCGGCCTCCTTAGGCTCCACCAATACTCTGTCTGCTAATGGTTTGATCATGACTTTATAATTTTGAATTTTAATTTTTTAATATATGGCAGCGATTCAGGCCCTGAAGAAGGCCAAATCACTTGCCCCGGCTTCGGGAATACTGCCTCCGGAAGCCGCGGAGGGTATAATCAAAACAAATGCCAGCCCGCACGGGCTGACATTTTGTCATAAAGTCATCCGGACAGTCCCGGAAATATCAGGTTACGGCATCACATATCAGACATGGCATCCGGAGATGGCATCGCATCTCAGAGATGGACTGCCGTCGCCGCAGACTCCATTTATTCATACCGGAAGCCGTCTACTCATACCGGAAGCCTACGCGCTGGTTGATGCCGCAGTCAACGGCATTGTCAAGATAGAAAGTGCTGCTGCCTGACATATTCGGGCTCGTCACGAATATCACGACATGGCAGTTGGAAAGATTCTCGACTTTGGCGGCGTTGATGTCAAATTCGCATGAGAAATCAACGACAGTCTCCGCGTCATGGTTCTCTTCCCCGCCGAGATATTCGCCTTGCACCGGAGAGATACAACTGGCATCACGGACGGCATTATTGTGGGTGACCGTATATGGCATCTCTATTTCTGTCCCGTTGTACTGGAAATATTCGATGCCGTCCTCAAGCAGCCACGCGGCTATTCTGTAGCTTCCGGACTCACCCACCTTCACCTTGGCATTCACGCTTACTGTCCCGTCACTTTCCGTTCCTGTGACTGATGCGGCAATGGCGGTGGCGGCATCATTTTCAATGGACATCTTTACTTTTGAAGCAATGAGTGTCGGAGTGGCGTTGCTCCCGATGTATGAACTGTTGTTGAGGTCGAACATGAGGCCAGGGAGTCCATAGAATGCCGTAGGGAAAGCCCTCATGATGGCAAGGGATACATTCGAACTCATCGGGTCCATCACATTTATATTGCCGTGAACCGAAGCAAGCACGGCATGCTCAGCATATTCCGAATAAGCTGCATTGGCGTAGAACTTGTCAAGTGCATCCATGACATAAGGACAATACGGACAGCCTACGCTTGTCCCCTGCACCATTAGGGTATTCTTGACAAAATGGCTCCACTCGTCAGGCTGAGGGTCATCCGGGACCTCTTCTATGGCACTGACGGCAGCTATGGTGACAGGCTCGGAGGTCTCTCCGTTCCATTCGGCGTAGAACCGGACCTCACACTCCTCCTCGGAGGACCATTCATAATCTTCATAGACTGACGGCTTGCCGTCCTCGACTATATAAACGGTGATATCCGGGTCTCCGGTCACCTCCACACCGTCATAATATACGGAAAGATATGCCACATCACTGCCACCGGCAGCAATATAATAGGCAGAAGACTTCATTTCAAGACCGGAAGAGCCTGCAGGGTCCGGATTCTCTTTGCCGGTGCACGAAATCATCGCAGCGGCTGCGGCTGCCGCACAGAGAATTTTAAGAATCAGGTGTTTCATGATTATCTGGTATTTGTTTAGATTTCAAAATTCAATAAATGACGAAATTTCAATAAATGACGAAGTGACAGTCTAAAATGACGAAGTAATCGTCAGGTTCGCTCCGGTATATGCCGGAGTCCAGCGGCACACTCCGCCCGAACAGATATAGCCGGCGCGTACACGGCCGTATCCGAGCTGGATTCTGGTACTCTTCCTTGTATAGGAAACAGAGGCATTGTAATAGTGCTTCCCTGAAGAGCCATGGTTGTACATGTCACTGATTGTCACGCTCCAGTGAGGAGCCATGTTGAACTCAAGCAGTCCTGCCATCCAGTCTTTCTCGTAATTGGCCGAATACAGGTACTGGAGTTCAAGACGCACCGACATCTTATCGGTGATCTTGCAAGTGTTGTCCACAACGAAAATATTGGATGCGTATGTTGATTCCTGCATCCCGTGGGACGGGCTCCACTCCTGTATGGAGACGAGCACGGCAGTCTTCCACCGCTTGTTCCACTGCCTCTCCACATCGGCGTTGATGTCTCTCCACAGGAGATTCGAGCGGCCGCCCGTATGGGAGGCATCGGTATAGTATGTGGAGAAATTGACATGGAAATTCCAGTATTTCGAGCGGGTCGTCTTGCTCCGCAATGAGTAATAGACATCAGCCTGGCCGCCGATTTCCCCATTTGCATTCACCTGATAAGGATTGAGGCTTGCCAGCATGTATGTGTGCTGGCGTGTCAGAGCCGGCAGATAATTCAATGTATTTCCTGTTCCGGCGGCATTGAGTGAAATCATCGTGTTCATATTGACAAGGCGGCGGAATGTGCCCAGCACGGAAAATCTCCTGTAGGAATATCCGAGCTCGGCGAGGATGGCATTTCCGGTGAGCATTTCCCGGTTTGCGGCATCAGGGAGGTCCTTGCTCTTGCCGGCATACTCGAATTTGGCAGAAAGGCCTTTCCAGTCAAAATTGGCTCTCGCGGAATACATGTCGAGGCTGTTGGTAGTGAGCAGATCAGCGAAAAGCTCATTCTCCATAAGATTCTCGTACCTGTTGACATAGCTTCCCTCTATGCTGAGGCTTGCGGCGTCCCATCCGGTCATCTCTGACAACGAAAGGCACAGGTCTGCGCCTCTGACCATGGATTCGGCATATTCAAGATAAAGTCTCGGTCTGCCGAACATGGCGCTCAGATGCACTCCTTTCCAGTCGAATCTGCCGTGGACTCCTTCAAGCGAATTGTTGAAGCCGAGAGCCCTGTCTTCATAGCTTCTGAAAATGAGCCCGTTGCCATACTGTTCGAAGATGTCGCCGACACGGAAGCCGTACATGTCATCCTGCCAGCTGACATACTTGGACCCGAGAATCACCTTGCGCCCGTTGCCGTATACAAGATAGTCATAGCCCTGAAGGGCCGGAAGAAAACCTTCCATCTGGAGTCCGGCGGAAAAGCGGCCGTTCATATAGTCCAGCTTCAGGTAATTGTTGGTGCCAAACCGGTCGTCCGGATTCACCGAAGACGATGGATCAAGGCCGGCATCATGCATATAATATATGCTGTTCGACTCGAGACTGCCTGACAGAGTGCCCCAATTGCGCTTTTCACGGGCTTCCATGGCGAGGGACGCCGTTGCCGCGAGAAAAACCGCAAGGAAGAGCCTGACAGCTGCATACGACACCACTCTTGCAGCAGCTTGCAGCAATGACGCAGTATCCGGTCGTGCCGAAGTATTCAGAAGTCCAGCCATTATTCAGAGATTTCCATGAGTTTGTCATAAAGCTCATATTCGCTGCCCGGAGTATAGCCGGAATGCGAATAGACTATATTGCCCGAAGCATCCACGATGAAAGTCTGCGGGGTAAGGGACACATTCATGGCACGCTTGAGGTCCTGGTTCTTGTCAAAGACGCACTTGAACTGCCAGTCATATCCCTGTGCCATTGACCTTGCACGCGATGAGAAGCGGCTGTCGTCGACTGAGACCGCAATTATGTCAAAGTCTACATCCTCAAGCCATTCCTCCATCACTTCATTAAGGGCATTGAGCTCGGTGATGCACGGCTTGCAGGTCACTCCCCAGAATGAGATGACAGCAGGCTTGCCCCGGACCACATCCCTGATGCTGACGGTCTCCCCGTCCATGTTCTCTACACTCACATCCGGAAGATCCTGTGCCCAAATCATTCCTGCGGTCAAGACCATGGAGGCGAATGCAGCGATAAGTTTCATTATATTCATATTTGTCCTGATAAAATAGACTGATAAAATAGACCTATAATAGTATAATAGACTGATAAAAATGTCTGATAAAAGTGAAGGGTGACAAATGAACGCCACCCTCCACAAATCATATTTGCAAAATCAAATTTTCATCTGAACTTTTGACATCCCACGGCATGGATTTATTTCACCATGTATGAGAAATTCATCGGGAAGTAAGTCCTGGCGGCAGCCTCTTTCTTCACGATTCTTACGGATGAACGGGCGACAGATGCAGAAGATGCGTCTGCACCGGAAGCGTCGTTTTTCACCATTGTAAAGTCACCGTAGGAGAAACGAGGATGTGCTACGGACCAGTAAAGACGCCCACTTTTTCCACTTACAGTTACCAGAGCATAGTACTGCATTCCTATCAGCGTCACAGTTTGTCCTCCCATCAGACGAATACTCTGAGCGGTAACAGTTACTGTACCTTCAGGTGACATTGTTGCGATTGCTATGTCATATTCACCGTTGATTGAGACATCTTCACCCGGATAACCGAGAGAAGTACCGTCACAATAGCCGAGGAATTCGACAGTTCCAATACCATAGCTGCCGGTATTGACCTGCCCGAGATCTGAACTGGAAACGAATGACAGAGCCCCTGTCGAAGCATCGTACCTTGCCACGGAGCCTATTGCGTCAGACTCTCCATAAGAGCCCATAAATCCCTGCTGCCATCCGTATACAGTATATTCATAGTTCGGTATACTTTCAACTATCGTTACAGTATTGGAGCAGGTTCCTTCACTCGTCGCTTCGGTCTCTTCGTCATATATCAGGCCTGTACCTGAGACAGTCCAGTCGCCGAGCCATTTCTTATATCCGTCTGAAGACTCTTCCACATCAGGGGTAAATGCCGCTGACTGCGCATAAAGGCCAAGGCCTTCTCCATAAGCACCGTTCGGTTCTATGCCAATCATGAAAAGATACTGCTGCTCATTAGCAAGTGGTTGCATAATCCATGAATTTGCCCCGGAATAAAGCAGATCAGTAATAAAGACCGGATCATCAGGGTATGCAGTATTATTTTCTTCAATCATGGCATTGAATTCTTCAATGAGTGAATTTGCAAGTTCTGCAACACTGCTGTTATACACCTGCTCGAAATCCGTCACAGACACTGGGAGAATATAATAGTAGCTCAAATCATCCTCCGGCATAACGATGTCAATTCTATCTCCATACATTGTACCTGACTGAATTTCATATGATCCGCGACCAAAATAACTGATACTCCAGCCCGGATTAACATTCCATGCATTAGGATCGCGTGAAGTGGTGAATTCTTCATCTGCAGCCCTGCCTGACACTGTACCGTCGGCAGCAAGTCCGGTCACAATGACACGGTAGCCTGTGCCTGCAGTAAGATCAGTGAATTCAACCTCGCCGTTTCCGGTCTTGAGGACTGACTCGATGTCAGAAAGTTCGCCGACAGCGGATGTGATGAGGTCATCTGCGTCAGTGTCAAGGTCTTCTGTAACGAAAGCATACCAAGTGGCAGCCTCATCACCTCTTACTGTAACTTCAGCCTTGGCAGAAGTTTCTGTCACTTCAGTGACTTCAACAGAAAAGCGGACCGTCGCTGATGGACCTGGCGTAGGGTTTTTTCCTGGGTTCTCAGGTTCTTCGCAGGACGCAAATCCGAAGGCGAGCAGGGACATTGCCGCTGCATAGCCGAATAATTTTTTTGCTTCCATAATACTAAAATTAAGTGTGTCTATTAATTAAGTTCTGCTTTACAGCTATTTCAAAAGGCCGGTACGGCAATGGCTAAAGTACCGGAGCCGGAGCATCCGCGGACTTGACCGGCGGAACGGCACTGTCGGCAATTTCAGAAGGAACTTCCTCCACGAGTTCATATTCGCTGACCTCTCCTGAAAAGACTGAGGTAAGGAAAAGTGTACTGCCGTCAAGAGAGATTGAATAGCCCTCGCCGCTGACTCCTCCGAGTCTTGTGCCGTCGGAATATCTGCCGGTGAGGACATTTCCTGATGTGGAGTAAGTACCTGAATAGTACCAGTATCTGCCGGCTGACTCGCCTACTCTCTGATACAGTTCAAAATTGCCGCTGTTGAAGACTGCATACACGTCAACATCAAGCTCCTGGTCCAGAATGAGACCTTCAGTATCGACAAGATGCCATACTCCTGAAATATCAGTGCCGGGCTCTTCTTTAGTCTGACATGAAACAGAGAGTGCCATGCAGCTGAATGCGACAGCCAGAATGTATAGGATTCTTTTCATATTCATTTTAATTTTTCGGTTTTGATATTACAGCCAGCCGCCGTTTCCATTGCTGATGCCTCTTGCAATGACTGATACCTCCTTGGTAATCTCCATTCCTCCGATATTGGCTCCGCCGCCGACCTGGCTGCCGCCTGCTATTGCCGTGATGGTCAGTTTGGCTGAACCATAGTAGGTAGGCTGGATGAGAAGCTGTCCGCCCTTGATGACAGGGTCTGTCATCAGGCCTATGGCATCATAGTCGTCATCGGAAATTTCCACACTGAGATAAGTAAGGTTCTCAGAACCGCCGCCGAACACGGAGTCAAGGTTGAGCCTCTGGGATTTCCCTACTTCGGCCACAAGGCACGGCGTACCTTCTATCTGCATCAGGACTCTCCATGCATCTATTGTACCTGTTCCCATCTGGCCGTAGTAAGGAGCCAGATCAAGTTCACCGATTGAGCCTGTATTGGTCGCAGGATTGACAATAAGAGTGGTCTTGGAGCCGACAAGATATGAATCTATGTCATTGACAGAAGTCAGCAGAAGCGACATGAACTCTTCTCTGGTATATGTCTTGCCCATGTCAAGGGCGTATGAAAGACCGAGGGCCGCAACACCTGACATGTGAGGGCATGCCATCGATGTGCCCTGCATATACCCATAGTTCGCAGGAGTATTTGTGACTGTACCGTCATCTCCGACAGAGGAGATTGACTCAGTAGGCATAGTGGAGAGCACACAGGTTTCATCGTAATATGTATCACCTGTATAATATTCTCCGCCAGGAGCCGCAATATTGCAGCCGGGACCGTAGTTGGTATAATTTGCCGGAAGATTGTCACTGGCAAAAGATGTCACGGATATGCAGCCGCGACTCGCTCCCGGATAAGATGCCATGTCGTCTGAATCGTTGCCGGCAGCGAAAATCGCAATGTTGCCGTCAGTTATAGCAGAACAGTTTCCTCTTCCGGTTTTCCCCCCGTTGAGAAAGTATTCAAGGGCTTCGGCCTCGAGTCTCGCAGATGCAGTCCACTGGGCATCCGACTGATAGGCTCCGGCATTATATCCCCATGAGCACTGGATTATTGAAGCCCCGTTGTCCGCAGCATACCTTATGGCAGCAGCAGATACATCTACTGTACCGCCTGCATTTCCGTCAAATACCTGAAGCGACATCATGCGGACTCCGCTGTCGGAAGAGCCGTCACCACCGGCAATTCCGCAGACTCCGGTTCCATTGTTGTTGACTGCGGCAACAGTCCCGGCAACATGGGTTCCATGTCCGCTGTCTCCCTGTTTTGTCCACGTGATTTCACCTGATTTGGCCACGAAGTTATAGCCGTAAATATCATCCACATACCCGTTGTTGTCATCATCAACGCCAGGGTTCCCGTTGAGTTCGGCAGTATTGACCCACATGTTCTGAGCAAGGTCAGGATGATTGTACTGCACTCCCTGGTCAATGATAGCGACAATTACTTCGGGACGGCCTGTCTCAAGTCGCCATGCGTCAGCAACATTGACATCAGCGCCGCGCCTTGCGGAAGCAACTACACTTCCGTCATTGTGATAATGCCACTGGGCTGCAAGCTGAGGGTCATTGAAATCACTGAAGTCTGCCTTGGTCGGAACAGATGTCACAGGATATGAGCGACAGTCGGAGGCCAGTTTAAGCCTTGTGTTGAACTGGACTCTCCCCACTTCTTCATATCCGGACAGGACAGAAGCGAGGCTGTCAAGGTCGGCATATTCACTGAAGTCAAGCCTGCACCATCTGGCAAGATTGTTCTCTGCTGAGCCCGCCTTAGTAGTGGCAGCAGTAAGCCCCTGGAACACAGGACTTACGACAATTCCACATTCCTCAAGCCGAGCCTGCAGGGCATCTGCCTGGGAAGCGTCATTGAGTTTTACAAGAATGGAACCTTTTGCCGAATTGGAAGATGTGTTGACAATCTTCCCTACCGGCATATCAGGAGCCCCATGACCGGCACCGTCCTCAAACGGATCTACGCTGCATGCCGATACAGCCAGTGCAAGTGCGGCGGTGACAGTTGCTATGTTTGTAAATTTCATTTTCATAATTCGCTGGATACTTGAAGTTGGTCATCATATTCTCCGGCGGAATTGCCTCCGAAGCTGTAATTGAACGGGAAAGTATACATCCTTGTACGGGAATTCCATGTACAGTCACCGCTGACAGTCGCCATGACTTCAAAGGTCTCGTCTCCGTTCACATATTCTTCTCCCGTATTGAATGTCGTTCTGTCAAGGACAAGATTGTCATCTTCATCAACAGAGAAATTGACATATGTGCCGTGTCCCCAAAGGTCAACTCTGTAGGCATCCAGGATTTCAGAATATTCAAGATCCACCATTACCTGTGGATTAGACCAGGAAATAAGGCCCAGATATACTCCTCCGCATGTATAGCGGCAGCGGTATGCCGGCTCATAGTCTTCCTTGATTACAGTCACATCAATGCGCGGATAATCGCTCTGCTCCTTGTACTGCTGGGTATAGTTCTCGTCAATGGCGAGTGAGAAAGAATAGTCCTTGAAAAGCTCCATGTCGTCCGTAAAGTAGATGGTAAGCTCAGACTCAAGTTCCCCTTCCCCGAAGAATATAGGCTCGGGAGCCTCGAATGCCTCAGGATGCACGGCAGTGAGGGTAACCGGCACATACTGGTCCTCATACGGGGCATCATCCCTCTGGACAGTGAATGTAATCTCCATTGCATCAGGATCCAGAGAATAATATGTCTCCGGCTGCACGAAATACACATTGATGCCGGAATAGTTGGCTTCCGCTCCCGGCTGCCACTCTTCCTTGCAGGATACGAGGAGAACGGCTGCCATCACCGGGAATAGCATCAGTATTATTTTATTCAATTTCATTTTTCCAAGTATTTTATTGATGTCACTCTGTCACGCCGTCCCTAAGGTCTGAATTCTGTCTCGGCTGAGGAGCTGTGCCTCCTGTATTTTCCGTAGCAGGAATAGCAGTGTTGGAATTGGTCTCCCGCAGAGGGAAACGAAGCAGCAGATACGGGTCATTCGGCTCAATATTGAAAGCATACGCATCAGGCCAGTTATATGTAGATGAACCATGGATTCGCACCATCGGCTTATTGAGCCTCATGATATCGTACATCGAGAATCCTTCTCCCCAGAGTTCAATGCGGCGCTGTTTCCATATTTCTGTCTGGAGCTGTTCTGGAGTCGATGCCGTGCAAGTATATTCCGGATCACGGTAATTGCGCACAAAATCCTCAAGCACCTGACGGCCTTCGGCTTCCCTGCCGCTCATGACAAGTCCTTCCGCACGGATGAGAATCATTTCCTCTGCTCTCATAAGACACCAGTCGCTGGCATTGTCCGTGCTGCCTATGCCATGCTTCATGCCGAACTTGACGACAGAATACGGGCTGAAGGCAACTTTGGTGTTAGGAATCGTAAGTGTCGGGATGTCACGGCCAGGATATCCTGCCCATGAAAGCCCGTCCAGAAGAGGAGTCTGGTTTCTTGCATCTGTCCACCAGCCCTTGCGCACATCCGTAGACGGAATGACATCGTAAAGAGCTGAAGATATACGCTTGTACACTCCGGTACCAGCCGTATAGCTTGTTGCAGAAAAAGAACAGAGGTGTGACGGCCAGCTGACAAGCATCTGGACCTGGTCGGACTCCTGAAGTATACCCCACAGCCAGTTGTGGTCTGCCATGTTGCAGAAAGCCGGAACACTGACTTCAGCAAGAGAATACGGAGTATAGCCTTCCAGGGCGGCCTCTGCATCGGCGGCTGCTTCGGCATACATTCCCATGCTGAGGTATGCGCGTGCACGGATGCCATATGCCACCTGCTGATCTACCCTTGACTTGTCTCCTGACCTGTTGTATCCCTCAAGCAGGTCAATGGCCTGAGTAAGGTCGGTGATGATGCGGCCGTACACTGTTTCCACAGAAGCGCGTGGATTGGCTGCATACTGTTCCTGTGTCATACCCTCAAGCACAATAGGAACACAAGGGAGATTCTTGCTGTCCACATACCTGAACTGATAGTATGGCGCCATTCCGAGATAGTCGAATGCCCTGACAGCAAGAGCCTGGCCGGCCGAATGCCTTGCAGTCTGCGAAGCTGTCGCATAGTCGGTTCCGATGTAGCCTGAAAGCACCTCATTGCAGAGCCGTATCTGGTTGTAGAAATATGAATAGCGCAGATAGCAGAGAATATAGTTGCTCTGCCGGTCTGAATAGTCATAGGAAGGAGAGAACCAGTTATAGTTGCTGTTGGCACATACCATATCCGGTCCGTTTGAATCCTGGGCGATGCACACTGCCGGATACCCGAAGTCATTGTGCGCATTCTGAGAACTGCCGAATACGGCAAATCCCTGCCCCGCGTATGTATATATACCTGCCACATCGGCCTCTGACCTCTCCGGAATCACTCCGGTCGCCTCCTGTACCTGCTCAGAAGTAGTCGTGGAGCCCTGCGGCACCATCTCGTCCATAGCGGCGCAGGATGCCAGCAGAAGTCCTGACAGGAAGATTGCAAAATATTTAGTCATTCTTTTCATAATGATTCTTGTCCTTTTTAGAAAGTAAGAGTTATACCGCCGGAAATATTGCGCATGGAGGAGTAGGTGTAGTTCCCGTTGCCGATAGATCCGCCTGTGCCTCCGAAGAACATTCTCGGGTCAAGTCCCTTCCTGGCAGAGAACACCCAGAGATTGTCGCCGGTGGCGTATATCCTCAGTCCGGCAATATGGAGCTTGCTTATCCATTTCTCCGGGAAAGTGTAGCCGATGGTGACATTGTTGATGCTCAAATAATTCGAGCTCACAAGAAATCTGTCGCTGTCCATCTGATAGGAGTCGTCGCCGGCATTGAGGCGAGGGATGTTGCTTGACGGATTTTCAGGAGACCACGACTGGAGGATATCCTTGTGCCAGTTGGTTCCGGCCATTGAAGACACTCCGGTGTGCATGAGCTGCTGATAAGTACCGTCGTACAGGCGGCCTCCGAGCTGGTAGGAGAACTGCATGGAAACATCGAATCCATAAAAAGACAGAGATGTCCCGAATCCTCCGTATACAGGAGCAAGTGTGCTGCCGCAGTCTGCCTGCTGCGCGAGGCTGTAGTCCGTGGTAGTAGAAAAGTCGCCTTTGTCCGGGTCAACATAGTACAGTGCTTCTCCTGTATCAGGATCCACGCCTGCAAATCTCTTGTAATATGCCTGGTAGAGGGAGCCTCCTATCTTGTATATGCGCGAAGTTTCCCTGATTCCACCCTGAGCCTTGACTTTTTCCTCAAGGTCGACAATCTTGTTGTCAAGATATGTCAGGTTGAAGTTCACTGTCCAGAGGAAATTCCTGTTGCTGATGAGCGTACCGTAAAGGTCGAGTTCAAGTCCCTGGTTCACGATACTTCCGACATTGGTCGGGATATATCCTGTGGTGATACCTGATGAGTTAGGCACCGGCTGGTTGTAGAGGAGATCCTTGGTGGTACGGTTGAAGTACTCGATTGTACCGCCGAGCCTGTCCCCGAAGAAACCGAAGTCAAATCCGGTGTTGAAAGAGTATGAAGTCTCCCAGGTGATTTCTTCATTACCTTTGTAAGTCAATGTCTTGGCATATTCTCCGGTAGTCTCGGAATATGTTATGTCATACTGGTCGAGATACGGATAATAGTTATAGAGGTTGTCATTTCCCTGGACACCCCAGCTGGCCTTGAATTTCAGCATGTCAAGCCATGAGCCTGCATTTGCGAGGAAGTTCTCCTTGGACATGAGCCATGCTCCTCCGATACTGCCGAAGTCTCCCCAGCGGTGCCCCGGAGCGAACCGTGACGAAGCATCGCGACGGTATGATGCGCTGAGGAAGTACTTGTCATCATAGCTGTACTGTACGCGGGAGAGAATACCCTCTGTCATGTAATTGTCAGTGTATGAGGAGACAGACTTGTTGGTAGTACCGCCGGCATTACCCAATTCGCCTATGAACGGATTGTACAGGTGGTCATTATACCCTTCAAGATGCTGAATCTTGAGCCTGTACTGTTCATATCCGGCGAGAGCCTCCACTGAGTGCTTCCCGAATGTGTTCTTGTAGTTGACAAGATACTGGGAGTTGATTCCGGATACTCTCTGATGTATTACATAAGTGGCTCCGTCATTGATCTCATCGCTTCCACCCCAGCGGCTGCTCAAGTTGTTGACCCTGTCGTTGGACTCGGTGAGGGAATAGTTGACGCTGAAGGTCAGTCCCTTTACCGGAGTGATGTGGGCATACCACTGGCCGTAGAAAGTGGAGTTGATGTCGGTGTAGCGGTCATTGTCTATCATGGCACCCGGGCGGGCATTTCCCATGAAAGGACGCTGGGCATTGGTGGAGTTTGCACCGTTGTCATATATAGGTGTGCCTGTGGCGCTCTCGTACATGATGTTGCCGTTGGCATCGCGCACATACATAGGATATATAGGTGCTACCATATTCGCCATGTAGAAGAGGTTGGCTGATGAGCCGGATTCCTCGTTGGCATTTCCCGTGTAGGTAGCCTGGCTGTAGCTCATGTTGGTTCCCACGCGCAGCCATTTCTTGGCCTGATAGTCTACCTTGCCTCGGCCTGTGTAGCGGGAGAAGCCTGAATTGTTGACAAGCCCGTTGTCATCAAGATATCCGAAGCTGGCGTAGTAGTTGATTTTTTCAGTGCTTCCGGACACCGTAGCATTGTACTCCTGGCGGAGATTGCCCTTGCCGAATATCTCGTCGTACCAGTCGTCCGGGATATAATAGAATTCACCGTCGCTGTAGCCGAGAGTTGCGTTAGGGTTGAGCTTGAAATTCGTACCGATGAGTTTCTCTCCGGTCGGCACGCTGAACACCTGATAGCCGACACCGCCGTTGGCAGTGTTGAACATAGTATTGTCCGCATACCTGTAGGCTTCCGCTGCAGTCATGCCGGCGGTTATCTGGGAATTGTACAGTGCCTTGTACATAAGTTCATAATAGAGCCCCGGATTGTCAATCACATCATAATTCGGGATTGCCCTCTTGTTCGAGCCCCATTTTGCGTCGATTGTGACTTTCGCATCTCCTGTCTTGCCTTTCTTGGTAGTGATGAGGATGACTCCGTTGGCTCCTCGGGCACCATAGATGGCGTTGGCCGCAGCATCCTTGAGGACAGTCATGGACTCGATGTCGGCAGGATTTATATTGGATATGCTTCCGTCGTATGGTACTCCGTCAAGAATATAGAGCGGGTTGTTGGATGCTGACATGGAACCGATGCCTCGGATACGGATTGTGGCGTCCTGTCCGGGCTTTCCGCTGGACTGCACGACCTGCACACCTGACATCTGTCCTGACAGTGCAGTCGACACATTGGAAACAGACCTTTCTGCGAGTTTGTCTGAATCCACTGAAGAAGCGGAACCAGTAAAAGAAGACCTCGTGGCCGTACCGTATGCTACGACGATAGTCTCCTCAAGCATCTCGCTGTCCGGATGAAGGACGATATTGAGGACAGTTGCTCCGGCAATCTCTGCCTCCACTGTCTTATATCCTATTGAAGAGAAAATGAGGACACCGTCGGATGGCACTTCTATCGAATAGACGCCGTCACCGTCGGTATTGCCTCCGGTCATTGTCCCCTTCAACTGGATAGAGACGAACGGAACAGGCTCGCCGTTTGAAGAATCCGTGACAGTACCGGTCACCGTCACCGTATTCTGGCCCCAGGCCAGAAGCGGGCACAACAGAGACAGTACTGCGAATAAGAACTTGATTCTTTTCATCTGTTGAATTTTAAATTAAACATAAATATTGAATAGGCCTTTTATTGCTAATTTAAACGGGTGTTTTCATATGCAATATTTCGCAAAGTTTGTAATAATAAATTAATTCTCCAAACATCTTTACACTTACAAAATGGTGTAGCAAATACCCCTAAAAGCCCGCTTTAAGTAAAATTGTTATTAAATACCGGCATAGCGCGACAAACTGTAATCTGTCAACAAGAATAGATTTGGAATAAAAATATTTGGGATGGAGGAGTTTTTTTTAATTTTCTGCTCTCCACCCTTGTCCTGCAATGTTTTCTGAGCGTATTCCGGTGTATTCCATATTTTTTATTCTGAATGAAAGACACCGGAAGCGGTGAAAATAAAATCGCGCCCGAGGACAATTTGAAAATGTCCGCGCGCGCGTTTATTATAAGAGGTACAATCGTCAGTCGTCGTAGCCGAGGAGATTGAAATTGATGTCAAATTCTATTTCCAGTCCGCTTGAAAGCTCGACTTCCCAGGTATACATGTTCCTTGAGATGGATTTGACATACTGGTTATGGAAATTGCCCTTTGCGATGAAGTCTGCAATCTGCTGAGGGATGACTGATGCCGGAACAGGACTGTATTTGCGCTCAACGCTTGTCCAGTTGCCGTCGGTGCCGAAGTCGACTTCAGTGCGGTCGGTATAAGTGACTTCATATTCGGATCCCCTCATCTTGAGGTCCTCGACTACATACGCCACCGTAAGGTCGCTGAAATGCTGCTGCAGGAACTGCCGGGCCACTGCCGGAAGCTTGTCCACTGTCGTAGGGCGCTCGCGGTCGTCCGCATTCATTGAAAATACACACGCGGCTGCGAGAACTGCTGAAAGAAAAATCTTTTTCATAATTGAATAAAATTTAAAGTTACAATTTGATACCTATGGTCAGATTTTGTCGGAATATTTCCAATATGATGTATTCCAATAATTTGAATTTGTTCATAAATCTTTCCGGATGCAAAAATGAGAGAAGATTCTGAATGGAAAATGAATTCCGGAAAAAATTTCAAGAAAAGAAAAAACTGATATATTTGCGGGAAATAACGACTTAACAAATAGGACGACATGAAAATCAGAATGTTTCTGCTGCCCCTCGCAGCAATGGCATTATTTGCTTCATGCGAGAAGGACGGCAATCCGGGAGAAGGAACCCCGGACGGAGGCTTCCAGGAACTTGTCCCTGAAAAGCCCGACTATGTCAACGCAGAATTCATATACCGCGGTGACGACGGCATGGGAGACTCCGACTGGTGGGAGCTCACGCTCTACACCGACATGGAAATGGTCAGCACGAGCACACCTATCGCGGGAACAGGCCCAGGACAGGCCATCTATTTCACCCTGAATGCAAAGAAAAATGAAGCCGCAGAGGCAGACTTGTCATTTGTGGCCGGGAAATACGGCTCCCAGAGCAATTCCGGGGATTTCTCGGCCGGCACTTTCGTGCAGGGGTACATTTATTCAATTGAGATTCCTGGCGGAGAAATAGAAATCCCTGACGGGACATATTTCGCCGACTTTGCCGACGGAAGTACGGACTACAATCCCGACCTGCTCAGGGAAGGAGACTTTACAATCACCGTAAATGAGGACGGCACATGCACAGTCGAGGGCATTCTTGTGGGAACGGAATATCTGAAAAGATATTTCTCATACACAGGGACTCCGAAAGTCACGGACAAGTCCGGAGAAAACGGAGGTGACAATACACCCAACAGCAGCCTCACGGGAGACATAACATTGCCTCAGTTCACAAAGGCAAGGCTCATAGACAGGAAAGACACCTATACATGGGACCAGAGCAACCGCGCCTTCGCCCTGTATCTCGCCGAGGACGGCATCGACCTTTCAGGAGAATGGCCGTCCGGGACAGGCAAAGTAATGCGCATAGAGTTTTTCGTCAGCTGGGACACTGATGTCGCCGAAGGCATACCGGCAGGCACATATACCATGGCATACCAGTACCCTGACGGAGGTATCCCGAAAGATGAAATAGTCCCGTTCCGCATAGCCCCAGGCTACCCTGACAAATTCCAGTATTTCACCGGCACATGGTACATTGACCTTGAGGGCGAAGAATGGAAGGAGTATGCCCGCATCAGCGGAGGCTCCGTTACGGTGGGAAGAGACGGGGACGCCCATACCCTTTCCATCAGCCTTGAGGACTGCAGCAATCCCGCCCACAAGGTATCGGGGACCTGGGAGACCGACGGCCCCATCGGTCTCTGAGGACGGAAGTATCAGGCCATGACCAATATCTGGCAATACCAATAATCTGACAAATAATAAATCTGAAAATATGAAAACAATGACATTCATGCGGCTTGCCGCTGCCGCCATCACTGCGGCGTTCCTGACAGTCTCATGCCAGGAGAAGAATCCTTCCGTTCCGGGAGGAGAAGGAGGAGAAACGCCCGGAGCACCCGCATATCCTCAGACTGCGATGACATTCACAGTCAACGGAGAAGAAATTCCGGTCGGGAAAGCATTTGCCGACCCGTTCAACGAATATGTGCTGTTCACGGCAACTCCTGATGCATCAGTCAATTCTTACGAAGATGCAGTGGGTGCCGATGACATCGAATATCTTCAGGTGATGCTTCTTCCGCAGTATATCGGCAGGGACATCAACCTTATCGAAGAGCCGCAGAGCATCTATTGCCGGGACAACGAGACACAGACCTCTGAAATCGGCCCTGAAATCCTCACTTCCGGCACAGCAAGGATGAATTTCAATGAAGAGACGGGGGAATATACACTGCTGATGGCATTGGAATTCACTGACGGGACCAAAGTCGGCGTCAATGCCTCTGCCGTAATGTCAGGAGAGACTCCGGACGAAGGCAATACCATTACCATAGACGGGAAGCCGAATCCGCTCAGGGCGGCATTCTATCTGGAAGACTCCGGCCAGACATACCTGTATTTCACACGGTCGGAAGTATATACATTCGATGAAATGGCAGAGATGGCCCTCGAATACTTCTATGTGATTCTGGACGACAGCGCCATGACAGGAGAAGAAATTGACATAACCACCACAGATAAATATTTCTGGATAGGCTTCACCGACCAGGTCAACGGCACGCAGTCTGACGCGACAAGTGAAGATCTCGCCGGCGCCACCGGAACATTCAGCGCGAAGAAGACCGGGGACGAGACATATGAGATGTCCGCATCGATAGCATTCGGGGACGGGAAGGAAGTTTCCGTCGAATTCAGCGGGAAATGCGTATCCGTGGATTATCAGCCGGAGGAACCTAACCAATTCACCTACGGCGGATATTCCCAGGAGATAAAATCAGCTCTTGTGGACAAGTCCGACCCGGATATCTGGCACATATACCTCAGCGAAGTCGGAGGACTTGAGACCGTCGGTGAATTCGAGGAAATGTGGCCAGTGCACATCACCGCCCCTGCAGAAGGGTTCAACATCGGCGGCATCGGATTCTCCACTTACAAGGACGGCAGCCTCAAGTTTGAATACGAGGGTGAGACATGGCAGTGGGCAGATGACGGCAGCATGACAGGGACTCTGGAGGCATATCTCGAAGGGGATATGCTGGAAGTGGACTTCACCACCTACGGAGACCTTTCGGGCCATTACTCCGGCACTGCAGTCATTGTTGAATAGCCAATGCATGACGAACTGCAAATTATAATGAAGCACAGAATAAGAATGAACTTTATATTCAAAGCAGCTGCTGCAGCCGCCGTTTCGGCTGCAGCCCTGCTGTCTGTATCCTGCGGGAAAGACAGCACTGGTCTGGACACGCCCCAGACACCGGAACATGAGGTACTCGGCACATACGAGTTTGACGGGAAGACATACGACATCCTCACGGCAACTTTTGAACAGAGCGGGAACTACTGCATATTCCTGTTCTCCCCCCTTGCCCCTGACGGGGAAATAAGCACATACTTTGTCTTTGCCGTGAACAGTTATTGGGCCGACGGGGAAGAACACAAGGTCGCCAATGACTATGCCGGGGAAAACCTCGACCACAATGATGACTATATGATCATCTATGAAGATCCTGTACACTATTATTCACAGTTCCGGGAGCCGGCAGACGGGTCATTTACCGTCACTCCGACCGACGGCTCATACAGGGTCCGTGCCGACATCCTGCTTGCCGACGGCACGCCGCTGAGCATCGACTACGACGGCAATTTCAGCATGTAGAAACAGGAAGTGGAGAAAAAGTCCCTGACATAAGGGACCTTTGATATCAGAGGCCACAGGAGCCTCGGGCGCAGGCCGAATTTCACCTCATAATGGGGATTGATAAACCACAGTCTGCGGTCAACGATTTCAATCTGCTCCTGTCTGACAAGCCGTTCAAAGAGTTCAATGGGGAGACGCGTGTCCTTGATTTCCATCAGTTCCCTGATGCGGAAATCTTCCTCTCCCCCGGCCTTCAGCATGAAGCGGTAGAGAGGCTTGGGAAGCAGGTGGAAGAACGGGAGACGGGACAGGACACGGCTCCGGCAGATCTGCTGATGCCCGCCGAAAGGCATCTGCCATGCCGGGAAAGCCATGAAGACAAGGCCTCCGGGCCTCAGATATTTCTTCAGGTCAGCCATGAAGCGCCGCTTGTCACCGATATGCTCCAGCACATCGTGACAGATGATAAGGTCAAAAGCCGCCTCCAGTTCCTTTACCTGAAAGATGTCGGATGCGATGAATGTACCTTCAGCTCCTGCCTCGGCAAAGAATGTGCGTGCATTGTCTATCTTTCCGACGGCAAGGTCAACCCCCGTGACGGTGCAGCCCATGCGCGCCAGCGGCAGAAGATTGCCGCCTTCCCCGCAGCCTATCTCAAGAACATTCATCCCGTGCCCGGGCCGGAAAAAACCGGACAGGTACGGGATGAAATATTTTTCGCTTGTCTGCGCAAGC
The DNA here is from genome assembly GCA_949286415.1 of uncultured Bacteroidales bacterium. Taxonomy (GTDB): domain Bacteria; phylum Bacteroidota; class Bacteroidia; order Bacteroidales; family UBA932; genus Cryptobacteroides. The sequence continues at coordinate 14,824 of CASEBV010000008.1, read as the reverse complement.
TCACGGAAATACCGTGCCCGGTCTTTCTGTCTTTCCTGCATCAGAAGACTATATTCTGTGTGACAACAGGCTATTTGCCGAGCCTCTCGTGAAGGGCCTTTGCCTGCTCTTCGTATCCAGGCTTGCCGAGAAGGGCGAACATGTTCTTCTTGTACGCCTCGACACCCGGCTGGTTGAACGGATTGACCCCGAGGATGTATGCGCTTATGCCGCAGGACTTCTCAAAGAAATAGAAGAGGGAGCCGAGATTGTATTCGTCAAGCTTCTCGACACGGACCGAGAGCTGCGGCACACCGCCGTCGATGTGGGCAAGCTTGGTTCCGAGCTCTGCCATGGCGTTGCATTCCTCCACATGCTTGCCGGTAAGGTAGTTGAGTTCGTCAAGATTCTGCGGATCGCTGGCGACGACCACACTGCGGCTGCTCTTTTCGACAGTGACTACGGTCTCCATCAGGATTCGCTCGCCCTGCTGTATATACTGGCCCATGGAATGGAGGTCTGTTGTGAAGCTTACGGATGCCGGGAAGATGCCCTTGCCGTCCTTGCCCTCGGACTCGCCGAAGAGCTGCTTCCACCATTCTCCGAGATACTGGAGCTTAGGATTGAATGAGACGAGAATCTCTATTTTCTTGCCCTTGCTGTAGAGAAGGTTGCGCATTGCAGCATATTCTACGGCAGGGTTGGTACGGCTTCTTTCCGCTGTCACTTTCTCCATCTCGGCAGCTCCCTTGAGCATTGCCCTTATGTCGAATCCTGCAAGCACTATAGGCAGGATGCCGACGGGTGTAAGGACAGAGAAACGGCCGCCGACATTGGTTGCGATGACGAAGGTCTTGTAGCCCTCCTGTGTGGCGAGGGATTTGAGGGCGCCTTTGTGGGCGTCTGTCACTGCCACGATGCGCTGTGCAGCCTCCGCTGAGCCATAGCGGGTCTCGATGAGCTGCTTGATAGGCCGGAAGGACACGGCCGGCTCGGTGGTGGTGCCTGACTTGGATATGATGACTGCGGCCACATTCCTCTCCTGCATCAGGTCAAGGAGCTCCGCAAGATATTCTTCGGAAAGATTGTGTCCGGCAAACACCATTTCAGGCATTCTCCTTGCCGAGAGCTGCCTTGCAAATGAGTGGGACAGAGCCTCAACAGCGCATTTTGCTCCGAGATATGAGCCGCCTATGCCGATTACGACAACAAGGTCAACACCCTTTGCCCTCCACAGGTCACGCACAGCCTCACATTCTGTAATGAGCGACTCCGGGGTAGTCGTCGGAAGATGTTTCCATCCCAAAAAGTCATTTCCTGCTCCGGTCTCGCTCTCAAGTACATCGAAAGCATCAAGGGCCTTGTCCACATATTGCTGATATTCTGCATCATTTACAAAGGAGCTGCAGCCTCCCAAATCAACTTTTACCATAGCCATGAAATTTTTCCAATTCTGCAAAATTAACTTTTTTTTCGCAATATATCCTCGGGAATCATTATTTTCCTCTACCTGATTTCTATCACCTCATCAAGCGATGTGGAGTAGCGGCGGGAACGGTAGTCGCTGCGGATCCCGTCGGTATAGTCCCCTGACCTCTGGGCGGCAAGACGGACAAGATTGTGCCCTCCTGCATTGACCCTGTCCATGACTTCGGAGAGCCTGTCCTGTTTCCGCCTCCGGTCAATGTCATAGTCAAAAAGTGATGCCTGGACGGCATCGGCGTCCACAAGGTCAGATACGGTGACACCGGCTTTCTTATATTGGTAGTCGGACCTGTATATGGTATCGAATCCATTCAGCGCAGCAGATACTATTTCCTGCGTATTGGACGCCGCGACAGGCAGCCGGACGGATGCACACGGGAAATATTGCGGAAGGTCGTCCCTGAACCGGTTGGTATACAGGACCACATCCACCTGCAGGGCGGCGGAATGCTCCTCCCTGAGTTTCTGCGCGCATTTTGCAGCAAAGTCAGCTACCCTCGCGGCAATTTCAGCCCTGTCTGTTATCATTCCGGGGAAAGACCTGGAGGTGCAGATGGACTTGCGCTTTTCGGGCAGTTCCTCTTCAACGCACACCTGTCCCCTGAGTTCCAGCCATGTACGTACTCCGTGAAGCATATAATTCTTCCTTATCCACTCCTCAGGGCGCTGAACATAGTCAAGAGCCGTCCGGATGCCTTTCTGCTCCATTGACACCGAGAGTTTGCGGCCCACGCCCCAGACTTCCCTTATAGGTGTGAGCGACAGCGCCTTGAGCCGCTTTTCCTCGCTGTCAATCCTGCATACTCCCCTGTAGCCCGGATATTTCTTGGCAAAGTGGCTTGCAATCTTGGCGAGAGTCTTGGTCGGGGCGATGCCGATGCTGACAGGTATGCCGACCCATTTTCTGACTTTCGCGACCAATTCTCTGGAGATACCTTCAATCTTTTCCGGAGACATTCCGTCCATGCACAGGAAAGCCTCGTCTATGGAATAGATTTCTATCCTCGGGACGGCTTCGGCAAGGATTGACATTACCCTGGAGGACAAATCCCCGTACATGGTATAATTGGAGGAACATGCGATGAGCCTTCCGGCCTTCACCATATCCCGAACCTGATAGAACGGAGTCCCCATCTTGATACCCATCGCCTTGCTCTCATTGCTTCGCGCCACAACGCATCCGTCATTGTTGGACAGCACCACGACCGCCTTCCCCTCGAGCTGGGGCCGGAACACCCGCTCGCAGGAAACGAAGAAATTGTTGCAGTCCACAAGTGCGTACATGATGCGAATATCCAGTAAATCCGAAATAAACATCAATATTTATATCCGCCATGCCGGCAATAATCATTTCCCCATTTCAATGTTCTGAATCTGCCCTGCAACTCACGCAACCGGGTCATAATTTCATCAAATGATGGTGCATCAGCATAAATGAAGCCGATTTGCATCTGCTTATAGTCGTCCCGCAAAACATCTTCAATACTTTCAGGTGGCAGAAATGATATTGTATGAGGGAAATGAGTTGTATAATCCAATCCGCTCCACGCCGTGAACTTCTTGCGGTGAGACACAATGTCTTCGTATAAGCGCACATTCTGCATTGCTTCCATTGCGAACGGTTTGTCCATCATCTTTACAATATCATACATGTGCCGTGTAATGCGTTCAATATGCGTACATCCGTTTGGTCGGCTAAATTCCTCATGCAAAAGAAAAACCTTTTCCAAAAATGTCCGTCCCGGCACTACAGTAGAGACATTAAATATCGGCAATGAAAATTCTTCTTCCGGATAGGCATCTTCTATCATAGAACGCATTCCTACCTTTTCAGACGGTTCCATGAGCGAACGGCAGCTTACCTCAACTTTGACCCGCTCCGGTATATATTGCATTTTCTTTTGCAACACTGAATTATACTCGACAAACAAGACTACGGGGTCAAGGTCGCTGACAGATGTTTCCGGAACTATAACCTTACAACATTCCAATAACCCAAACTCTTTTAATCTATTATTGACATCAAGAGCAAAAGTGCTATCTACAAATTTCTTGGAGTCTTTTCTTAATTTAGTCCGTTGACTTTTAGTCGCAATATTTGTGAAACCGAGAAATCCAGGATCTATAGCAAGGTCAATATCTTCTGAAAACCGGGCTATTAGTCCCCAAGCTTTGCTGAGACTTGTTCCTCCTTTGAATACAAAAGCGGCAGCATACGGCAAAGAAAATATGGCGCGTAATACCATACTGACCCAATAGTCTTTCTCTACGGCATTGTCCACAATACCTTTGTCTTCGGCAACATTAGCCAGAATAGTAAGTCGCTCTTCTTTTGTCAGCTTAGTCCAATTCATAATGCCAGTCTTTTTTTAATCCATTGCGGAGCAATACTGTAATCGTATTTGATTTCATCAGGATTGCCGTATCTTTCAATGGCTTGTTTTATCATGGCAACATGCTCATCAGTTACACCGTCTTTTCCCAATTCCTTCATGGCTGCAATTATCAATGGAAACAAATCTGTCTTATAGGCAAAATTGCGGGGGGCACTGCGTTTGAATATGATTTTACGATTCCCGACAATAAGTTCCCGTGCCGTGGCGTCCGTCAAATAAACCGCATTCATTGCGACTTGCGTGGAAAGCCCCAATTTGTTCAAAGCAGTTAACCCACAAGGAATAATGCGAGCTTTGTCCTTTTCTGCAATAGCATATGCCATATCTTCTATAGACGGGCGAAGTATACCGAATTTATTCCGTAATGGATACAAATACAGGCCTTGAGAAAGACGGATGAGGACACCTTCTTTCTCCAGTCGGGAAAGCGCACGGGTAACCAGTCCGTCATTATTCAAATAGGCAAAGTCGCTTACCATATAAATCTTATTAGGCCCATTCCTATAAATGACATTTCGTATCTCCTTTGTCAGTATCGTCTTCATATCCACTATGATTAATGCTGCAAAGATATATTTTTCCTCTTGACATAACGATAAAATGTCCGATTTTCTTTAATAATTTCGGACATTACAAAGCTGGTCTTGACTCATTACCACTTGCCGTTCCGCTTGTCTTTACTTATCGGAACCACCTGACTTCCTGTAAGTCTTCTTAATCACATAGGTCACTACTCCCCATACGGAGAATGCCGGGTCGGACACTTTTATCGGGGGATAGGCAGGATTGGCAGGGACCAGCCATATGGCATTTGCGTCTTTGCATTTTTCTCCTGATGAAGGGTCTTTGAATGAGAGGTATTTCAGAGTAAATTCACCGTCGACAAAACAGACGCACATGTCACCTTCTGTCGCCTCTATAGACTTGTCTATCACGAGAATGTCCCCTTCCTCCACCCCGGCGTCCACCATGGAGTCCCCCACTACTCTGCCGTAGAATGTGGCCGCCGGATGACGGACAAGTTCCTTGTTCAGGTCAATGCAGGGATTCATGTAGTCCTGTGCCGGTGATGGAAAGCCTGCATGTATGCCTTCACCGGCCATCGGCGGCAGAAAGTTCTCCTGCGCAGGGTCAGGGGCATCGCCGCGGAGGGATTTGCTGTTGTCGTCTGTCATATTCTTTATTGTTGCGCCTGCAGAGCCATTGCTGTTACTGCTGTCAATCTGATTGAGGATTGCCGCTTATATGGGGGATCGTAGCCGAAAGGCAAATTTAAAAAAAATGTCTATCTTCGCATTCATTATGAGAAATTTCTATATCACAGACACCCTTTCAAGGAAAAAGGAACTGTTCACACCGATAAATCCGGGACATGTCGGACTCTATGTCTGCGGCCCGACAGTATATGGAGACGCGCATCTGGGCCATGCGAGGCCGGGAGTCACATACGACGTACTGGTGAGATTCATGAGACATCTCGGATACAAGGTCCGCTATGTCAGGAACATAACAGATGTAGGCCACCTTGAGCATGACTCTGACGACGGGGAGGACAAGATTGCAAAGAAGGCAAGGCTGGAACAGCTGGAGCCGATGGAGGTGGTCCAGACCTATACCCTCAGGTACCATGAGGCAATGAGGATGCTCAATGTCGCCCCTCCGTCCATCGAGCCGAGGGCTTCCGGACATATCATCGAGCAGATTGCCCTTGTACAGAAAATCATGGATGCCGGATATGCCTATATCAGCAACGGCTCGGTGTATTTTGATGTGGAAAAATATAACCGGGACCACAGATACGGCATCCTGTCAGGCAGGACTCTCGACGAGACAAGAGAAGGGACACGGACGCTTGACGGCCAGGAGGACAAGCATGCGCCATACGACTTCGCGCTGTGGAAAAAGGCATCGCCCGAGCATATCATGAAATGGCCTTCACCATGGAGCGAAGGATTCCCGGGATGGCATCTGGAGTGCTCCGCAATGAGCGAAAAATATCTCGGAAAGGAATTTGACATCCACGGGGGCGGAATGGACCTGATGTTCCCCCATCATGAGTGCGAACTCGCGCAGAACACCGCATCGCGCGGGACAGGCGGGGTGAAATACTGGATGCACAACAACATGATTACCATCAACGGCAAGAAGATGGGCAAGTCACTCGGCAACTTCATCACTCTTCAGGAACTGTTCACCGGCACCCATCCGCTGCTGGAGCAGGCCTACAGCCCGATGACAATCCGTTTCTTCATCCTTCAGGCACACTACCGCAGCACCCTTGACTTCAGCAACGAAGCCCTGCAGGCGGCCGAAAAGGGACTCAAGAGAGTCCTGCAGGCGGCAAAGGACCTTCGTGACATGGCTTCCGCGGCAGGCGTGGCATCCGTGGCACAGGGTACGGAAGGACACAGGGCTGCAGAGATGGCCTACGGAGAATTCATAACAGACATCGCTCCGGAAGAGGGCACGGGCTCCGGACAGGCGGGGACAGAGACGGGCAGAGAAATCGCCGCAATCACGGAAAATGTCTACAATGCATTGTGCGATGACCTCAACACGCCTGTGGCCCTTTCACATATCTTCGATGCCGTGAGGATAATAAATTCCGCCAAGGAAAAGAAGACGGTGCTCTCCGGGGAAGACCTGGCATCCCTGCTAAGGCTTTTCGACGACATTGTCTTCGGAGTGCTCGGCCTGAGGGACGAGGAAGCCGCAGGAGGCAAAGCCGAAAAGGTCATCGGCGGACTGATGGAAATGGTCATCGGGGAACGCAAGGCAGCCAAGGAGGCAAAGGACTGGGCCACGAGTGACCGCATAAGGGATGCTCTCAAGGCTCTCGGCATCCAGCTGAAAGACACCAAGGACGGCACAGAGTGGAGTATGATATGACTTCCTGTCGTCCGTCAGGAAATTCTTCAATAAAACAAAAGGCTCAAATCGGATGAAATTCATATCATGGAATGTGAACGGGCTTCGTGCCTGTTGCGAAAAAGGATTCAGGGAAAGCTTCAGGGCCCTTGACGCGGATTTTTTCTGTCTGCAGGAGACGAAGATGCAGGCAGGCCAGCTGGACATTGAATTCGACGGCTACAAGTCGTGGTGGAACTATGCGGACAAGAAAGGCTATTCGGGCACAGCTGTCTTTTCCAGGCACGAGCCGCTGTCCGTGTCATACGGCATGGGGATAGACTGGCACGACCATGAAGGCAGGATTATCACTCTGGAAATGCCCGAATTCTATCTTGTGAATGTCTACACCCCGAATTCGCAGGACGGACTGGCAAGGCTGGACTACAGGATGAAATGGGAGGACGACTTCCGCAGCTATCTTCTCGGCCTTGAAAAGACCAGGCCTGTCATCGTGTGCGGAGACCTGAATGTGGCCCACAAGGAAATCGACCTCAAGAACCCGAAGACCAACAGGAGGAACGCAGGCTTCACCGACGAGGAACGCGGAAAATTCACCGAACTGCTCGGGAGCGGATTCATCGACACATTCAGGCATTTCTATCCGGATGCCACGGGCATCTATTCCTGGTGGTCATACAGATTCAGGTCCAGGGAGAAGAATGCCGGGTGGCGCATCGATTATTTCCTTGTGTCCGAAGGACTCAGGGACAGACTTGCCGGGGCCGGCATCCACAATGAAATCTTCGGTTCAGACCATTGCCCGGTGGAACTGAATATAACTGACTGACCCTAAAGGCGGGACTCCTCCTCAAGAGAGCCGACATTGCGGCGGTGCTGCTGGCCGTTGCTGCCGAATCTCCATGTGAACCCGACGGTCACCCCGCTCTGGCTCTGGCGCTGGTCGATTTTATATGTCATCTTGCCTTTGTTTTCCATATAGATGTCACAGTCGCCGGTATTCAGAATGTCATAGAAATACAGGGCGAGTGTTCCCTTGCCGTCCCACAGGGTCTTTATCAGGCTGAAATTAAGTCTGGCCATGGACTTCACTTTAATATATCCGGCAGACTGCGGGGTCGTCATCCATCCGTCAGCTCCTATCTTGAAATTCTTCGGAAGGAAAAATGTTGTCGAGATGTACGCATTCAGAGTGTTGGAGACATCGCTGTACGGTTCGCCGTACACTTGCTGAGCCAGTTCATCATAAGCATCAAACCTGTTGTAGGACCAATTCAGGTTGGCAGAGAGATTCCACCATTTTGTAAGCGGAAGTTCGGAAAGGGATGCCGTGGCATAGACAGTCCTGTACATTCCCGCATTTGTATAAATTAGCCCCATGACACCTGTCAACTGGTCCAGCAGCGGAGTCTGTATGCCGTTGAAGTTTTCGGTCCTGTTGTATCCGACAGAAAGAGAAAGCCTGCTGAACAGCACTGCGGTCAAGGATATGTTATGGCTGTACGAAGGCTCCAGCTCTATGTCGCCCTGCGTGTACGAGGTGGCTGTCACATACTCCCGGAACGGATTGAGCTGCCAGTATTTAGGCCTGCTGATACGATATGACCAGCCGGCTGACAGGACAGCTTTCTTCGAAGGGGCATAACTGAGGAAGACACTCGGGAAGAAATCGAAATAATCCTTGTGACTCCTGGTGCTTTCCTCCGAGGCCATCATCCAGTTACCGTCCTGTACAGTATATTCTCCCCTCACCCCGGCCTGCGCATTCCATTTTTCCGAGAATTTCTTCGCTATATTGAAATATGCCGCATAGACCTGTTCATCGTATTTGAAATCATCCCGCTCGGAAGGGGTACTCAGGCTGTTCATTGTCTCAAAATCAAAGTCATATCTCCTGAACTTGTTCTTCGTGGATGAATACGCAGCCTTTACCCCCGCTTCCAGCCTTCCTGTCTTGTTGAAGAGAGCCTGGGAATAATCCGCCTTGAATGACCACAGGTCAAGCACATTGCGCTTGTCTTCGTCAAAGCCGTAGCTTTCAACCCCGTCGGCCACAGCCTCGTCCGAGAGATAGACATATTCATTCCTCTGGCTTCCGAATGAACGGCTGTCTGTCCTGTAATAGTCGGCATTCAATGTCAGCTCCTGGTTTTTGTCTTCATTGAAAGTCCTGGTATAGTTCAGATTGATGGCCCAGGAAGGATTTCTCCCGTCGGAACCGTCCTGCCCGGAAATGGTACTGTACAGACTTTCCGCCGTCGTTCCTGCATCAATATAAGTTCTCAGGCCGTATGGTGAAACATCCCAGCCTTTGGAGGAAGATGTTGAGAAACGCACAATCGCGCCGAATATATCCTTGCCGGTTATGTTCCAGTCATTCCCGAGACGGACATTGTGGCCGAGCCACCGGCTTCGGTTCGACGCGGTGCTTTCTTCACGCATAGGACGGGCTTCGCCGTAGAATTTTGTCTGGTCGGCCTCAAACATAGAGCCGCCGTATGACGGAGTGTACTGGAAATATGTATTGGTCTTGTCAGTACGGTACATGACATTGGCGGACAGGCTTGCCTCCGGAATAATCCCCGGAGCGCATCTGACTCCGAACCTTGTGCCGACAGTGCCGCTCAGTCCTTTCAGGAATCCCTTCCTGGTCCTGATGTCAATGATTCCTCCGCTTCCTTCCGCATCATATTTTGCAGACGGATTGGTGATGAGCTCCACTTTTTCTATGGATGCACCGTCGCTGCCCTTCAGCCAGGCCTCCAGATCCGCCCCTGACATATTGGACGGACGGCCGTCAATCCACACAGCGACGACTGAGCCGTTCAGTTTGATGTTGCCGTCCGAATCCACGGTCACTCCCGGAGAGCTCTTCAGGACATCCAGGGCATCCCCGGTCTGTGCCACGGCGAGTTCAGACACATTGAGGACAAGCCTGTCAAACTTATGCTCTATGAGCGGCCTGTCTGCAGAGACTTTGGCGCCGGAGAGCATCTTGGCGTCTTCCTTCATATACACCGGACCGACTTCCATGGTGCTGCCGGAGACAGTGCGCATGTCCAATCCGGCACATGAGTCCGATCCGGCACGCGAATCCATGATGCTTACAGACTGCTGCTCATATCCCACGAGCGAAAATACAAGCGTACGGCCAAGGGAGGATTTTCCGCCTCCGGGAATCCTCATGAAATATACGCCGGCTGAATCAGTCGTGGCTCCGGCGGTCACTCTACCTTCAGCATCGGTCAATGCCACGGTAACGAATTCCAGAGGCCTGCCCGTTCCGGCATCCGCCACCGTTCCCTTCAGGCTGCGGACATCATCCGGCTGCGGTTTTGTAAAAGCCGTTACTGATGCTGAAACAAACATAAGAACGAACATGAGTCCCGCTGTCATATTTTTCATTTTCCGGTTCATCTTTGGGTTCATCTTTTGATTCATCTTTGGGTTCATCTCCTGATTCATCTGCTGTCAAAATCTATTTTCCAGTTAGACGGAAGCGGGACGGAAATGTTGCGGAACATTGATATTTTTGTCGCATATATCAAAAATATTCATGACGGCATCATAATTCCGCAGGAAATATGCACCGCGGCCGGTGGATATGAGAAATGATGTCCGACGGCCGTGATTTTCCGGGAAAAGTGCGCCTGATGGCATTTTGAAAATGCCGACGGCCGCGAAAATGCAAGAAAACCGCGGCCGGTGGACCATCAAAATGCCTTCCATCGGCCACGATGTCCTCAAAATGCCTTCCACCGGCCGCGACTGGTGCAGGCAAAACATTCTGACGCCGGGCAATGCTTTGCGCGGCGAAGACTTGCTGCTGTCAGTCACCTGCCGGAAGCAATTCCTTGTGCAGGGTCTCGTACAGATATGAGGCTCCGCCGCAGAGAGCCATGGTGATGGCCTGCGACTCATGGGAAAGTGTGGCGAATACTATGCCCTGTTCAAACGGAATCCCGTATATTGCTGACAGGGCAAGTGAGACTATATAATGAAAAGCGCCAAAGCCGCCCGGGACAGGGACGAGCCAGCCGAGGCTGCCCGCCACCATGAGGAAAAGTGCATCTGCGGGGCCGAGTGCGCCAAGAGCCGGCAATGCCCACATTGTCGATGCACTCATGAGCCAGTACATGGCCCAGATTATAAGAGTATACAGGAGAAAACGCCATTTGTTCTCCATCCTGGCGAAACTAACGAGTCCCTGCCAGAGCCCGGAAAAGACACCGCATATCTTGCCGAAGAAAGGATTCTTCTCCCTTGCCGCGACAATACGCCACACGGCGATACCGAGCAGAATCATGAGTCCGAGGACAATCCACCAGATGCTGAAATCCACTGCACTCGCTATCGGGCGCCACATCTCCTCGACAAAGAATGTCCCGAAATCCTCCCATTTGAATACGAGCAGGGCAATCAGGAAACAGAACATCACTATCATGTCCCATGCACGCTCAAGGACGACCGTGCCGAGCACTTTGTCGTAGGAGGCCTTCTTCCTGACTATCTCCCGGCCTGATTGGGCATGCGATGATGATACCGGTGCCGTCATGTCAGACGGTGCTGCCGGAGAGGAATTCTTTGTGATGAAGCCGCAGCGCACGAACTCGCCGATGCGGGGAAACACGAAATTGGCTATGTATCCGATGTTGACCGCATTGAATGTGGTACGCTTGCGTATGGACGGGTCTATCGGCAACAATATTTCCCTCCAGCGGAGTCCCCTGAACCAGAATGCCACGATGCTGGCCGCCATCGAGAGCAGGATATATCCCCAGTGACAGGACCGCAGGGCACCGATGAAATGATTCCATTTGACCTCCCGGAATGAAAAATACAGCAATACTGCGGCAATGGCCACAGACACCATGTATTTTATTATTTTTCCAAGACTCCTGTTCATCTGTCATTCTGAATCGGCATGCCGTCACCGGCATGACAAGGCCGGCAGAAGGCAAGACAAGGTGACAAAGTTATCCAAAAAACGGGAAACAGATTCATTTTACTGTTTGTTTTTGTTAACTTTGCCCGGAATTTTTGTTTTGACTTCAGATGAAATCCATTTTAGGCATGGGGAACGCCCTTACCGACATTCTGGCCGTTCTTCCTGATGACAGTTTTCTCAGACAATTCCATCTTCCGAAAGGAAGCATGCAGCATGTGGACATGGAGACGGGGGACAAAATCTGGCAGATGCTCAAGCCGCTCGGCGTACAGTATGTGGCCGGAGGCTCTGCCGCCAACACCATTACAGGGACTGCCATCTTCGGCATGAAATCAGGATTCATCGGAAAAGTCGGGGACGACGAGCTCGGACATCTCTTCAAGAGTGACCAGGAGCAGTACGGCATCAGGTCCACCCTTCTCAAGGGGAGAAATTCCTCCGGCCGCGCGATGGTCTTCATCACGGCACCGAATGCGGAGCGCACTTTTGCAGTATATCTGGGCGCCGCCCTGGAGCTCGGTCCGGAAGACCTGAAACCGGAATATTTCGAAGGCTACGACTATTTCCACATTGAAGGGTATCTTGTCCAGAACCAGAACCTCATACGCAGGGCCGTCGAGATGGCAAAGGATGCAGGATGCATCATTTCCCTCGACATGGCGTCATACAATGTGGTGGAGTCCAATGAAGCCTTCCTCCATGACATCGTCGACAAGTATGTGGACATTGTCTTTGCCAACGAGACTGAAGCAAGGGCATTCACCGGCCTTGACCAGAAGGCCGCGCTGGACGAAATCGCAAGGCACTGCGATATCGCTGTAGTCAAAGTGGGGAAAGACGGCTCAATGGTGCGACAAGGGGAAGAATACCATTATATTGAGGCCTGGCCGGCAGACACAATAGACGCTACGGGAGCCGGAGACACATATGCAGCGGGGTTCCTGTATGCACATTCCCTCGGCATGCCTCTCAAGGAATGCGGGGAAATCGGCTCAATCATAGCGGCAAAGGTAGTGGAAGTCATAGGGACCAAGATTGACATTCCGCGCTGGAAATCCGCAAAGCAGGAAATCAGAGAGCTCATTGCCAGGACAGTTAAGGCTGAATAAACTGGAAGCACTGACGACATCATACTGACACAACGACATTAACTGAGACACTGACAATATCATGGGACTCGGCAATCTGTTCAGAAGACACAGGCTCAAAAAATACTCAAGTCCGGTAACCACCGGATTCGTGCCCCTGAAAGACATCAGGAAAGCGATTGTCATAATTGATGCAGCAGATCCGGCTTATCAGGAGTGCGCCGATACCGCCGAAAGCTTTTTCCAAGGAAATGGAATCACAGTTGAAATCCATTACACGGACTTCCGGAAATCCGGCAACAGGCTTCCGGATAAAACCGGGCACGGACATCAGAATACAGCCGGATTTTTCCAAAAAAGGGACATCGGCCTTTTCAAGATGCCGAAAATAAAGAAAATCAGAGAGATAATAAAAAACGACTATGACCTGCTCATCTCCCTGTCCCCAGACAACATTTTCTTTATGGAATTCCTGACCAAAATCATCCGCGCCAGATTCAAGACCGGAAGAGTCGTTTTCAGCGGAGAACCGTTTGATCTGGTAATTATCCCTTCTGAATCAGGAGATTACAAACCATATCATAACGAAAGAGACGGCAACCGCATCGATGAGGAAGAGAATATTCATGTCAATCAGGAAAAAGTCTTGAATAAAATCATTGACTTCCTGTCAAAAGTAGAATGACAGCCGGGACACCCATACAACAATAATCAAAAAGAATAAGGAAAAAACAAGTACCAACACAACAGAAAGCAGAAAATGAAAGGATTTTTCAAATACATAATGGTGACAATCAAGGGTATCTGCATGGGGGCCGCCGATGTGATACCCGGAGTGTCAGGAGGCACAATTGCATTCATGACCGGAATTTATGAAGACCTCGTAGGATCAATCAATTCCATCAACACAGAAGCGGTAAAGCTGTTGTTCACCGGCAAATTCAAACAATTCTGGAAGCACATCAACGGCAATTTCCTTCTGGCTCTGATTTCAGGCATTCTCGTAAGCATCCTGTCCCTTGCGAAACTGATGCAGTATCTCCTTACCCACCAGCCGATTCAGACATGGGCATTTTTCTTCGGCCTGATTGTGGCCTCATCAATATTCATACTCCGAGGAGTAAAAAAATGGAAAGTCAAGGACTTTGTGATGCTCATCCTCGGCATCATCCTGGGCGTAGTAATCTGCACCCTCTCCCCTACCACAACTCCTGACGGACTGTGGTTCATCTTCATCTGCGGAGCAATCGCCATCTGCGCAATGATCCTGCCCGGCATCTCCGGAAGTTTCATTCTGCTGATTCTCGGCAAATATGAATACCTGATGGGAACAATTGCAGACATCGTATCCGGCAAAGGCGTCCTTATGGATTTCGTCACTATCATAGTATTTGTCATCGGAGCAGCCGCCGGCATCATAGCCTTTGCAAAATTCCTGCACTGGCTGCTTGAACACTACCACAGGGAAACTCTCCTTGTCATGGCAGGATTCATCATCGGCTCGCTGGTAGTAGTATGGCCATGGAGCATCCGCAACATGGAGACAATCGTCCTGTCCCAGTTCCCGGAACTCATACCTGCCGAATCCACAGCATCCCTTGCTCCTGAAGTCATTGAACAATATTCAGGAATGATTGACATGCACATCGGCGGAGCCGTCGCATTTGCCCTTGTCGGCTTCTTCCTCGTCATCGGCATTGAAGCAGCCAGCGTAATGATATCAAAGCGTCGCCGAGCAGAATAATTCATGCATGCCCCGGCAATCATGCATAAATTATTTTTTGCCGTTCCGATAATAAATTCTATCTTTGCATCCGCTTTTGACTCCCATGGCAACAGAGTAAAGCAACATACGGATCGGTCCGGTAGCTCAGTTGGATAGAGCAACAGCCTTCTAAGCTGTGGGTCTTGGGTTCGAATCCCAACCGGATCACATGAAACATGATGCGCCTGACCGGATGGTCAGGCGTTTTTGTGCCGTGGCGGACAGGACGGGAGCCTGCTTACGGACTGGAAGTTACGGCACAAAAAAGTCGGGCGGAGCCCGGCACATCATGTGT